>NZ_AYXG01000130.1 GCF_000564855.1 Actinokineospora spheciospongiae | reverse complement strand
TCGCCATAGGGGCCCCGGCCAAACACATCCACCCACCCGGGCACACCCACCAAAGACCGGGCTTTGAACAGAGGCACGGCCGAGCCGAGCACATCCACCCAGCCGGGCACCACCCACCAAAAACCCCGGAACAGCAGCCGACCGCCGGATCGAGGAAACGCCCTAGTCCCCGCGCACCTTCTCGGTGGTGGTCAGCTCCGCCGCGCCCGGCGTGAGGTCGAAGCGGTCGCCGTCCCAGGTCAGCAGGGACAGGGTGGCGGTCTTGAGGACCGGGCGGGTGCCGCTGAGCGTGGCCACCACGTCCTCCAGGTCCGGGTTGTGCCCGATCAGCAGGACCGTCTCGGCCGACTGCGGCAGCGTGCCCAGCACCGCGAGGATCGAGTCCGGGCCCTCGCCGTAGAGCTGCTCGTCGTGCACGACCGTCGGGGCGCCGTCGAGTTCGGCGGCGACGATGTCCCAGGTCTGGCGGGTGCGGGTGGCGGGGGAGACCAGGGTGACGTCGACCGGGCCGACCTTCGCCGCCAGCCACCGGCCCACGGCGGCGGCGTCCCGGCGGCCCCGGTCGGCCAGGGGCCTGCGGTAGTCGGGGACGCCCTCGGGCCACGCGGACTTCGCGTGCCGGAGGACCACCAGTCGGCGCATCGGGGCCACCTTCTTTCTCCTGCCCCCCATCGAACCAGCCCTACCCGCGTGCGCGTAACCGCTTGACGGTGAACCACACCACCGCCGCCACGGCCAGCCCGATCACCAGGTACTCGAAGACGCTCGCGAACCCCTCCATCCGGTCCCAGTTCTCCCCGAGCAGGTACCCGGCGACCACGAACAGCGAGTTCCACAGCAGGCTGCCCGCCGTGGTCAGCGCGACGAACCGCCACAGCGGCATCCGGCTGACCCCGGCCGGGATGGAGATCAGGCTGCGGAACACCGGCAGCATCCGCCCGAAGAACACCGCCACCCCGCCGTGGCGCCGGAAGAACGCCTCGGTCCGGTCCACGTCGGACACCCGGAACAGCGGGATCTTCCCGGCGAGCGCGCGCAACCGGTCGGTGCCCAGGCGCGCGCCCAGCCAGTACAGCGCCAGCGCGCCGACGACCGAGCCGAGCGTGGTGAAGAACAGGGCGCTGGCCAGCGAGATCCGCCCCTGACCAGCGGCGAAGCCCGCGAGCGGGAGGAACACCTCGCTGGGCAGCGGCGGGAACAGGTTCTCGGCCGCGATCAGCAGGCCCGCACCGGGCGCCCCCAGGACGTCCATGACGCCGAGCGCCCAGCCCGCCAGCCCGCCGGGCTCCGTCGTCGTCGACTGCACTCCCGTTCCTTACCCCACCGCGGGTGGTTCGGAAACCTCGCGGCGCAGGCGGCGGAACTCACACCACACCGCGACGACGACCAGCAGGTCCACCGCGGCGAAGGCGGCCAGCCCGATCGAGTCGGTGCGCACCGCCCGCAGCACCTCGTAGCCCACCAGGGCAAGCAGCACCACGCAGGCCACCGGGAACGCCGTCACCACCCGCCGCGACAGGGCGACGACCAGGCCGATCTTCACGACGCCGTGCAGCAGCAGGTACCAGACGGCGAAGCCGCGGGTGCCGCCCTCGGCGAGGTCCGCCGCGGCCCGCGACAGGTGGTGGGCCAGCACACCCCGCTGGTCGCCGAGCAGGTCGCGGGTGATCACCGCGTTGGCCACCCCGGTGATCAGCGCGGGCGGGACGAGCAGCAGGACGAGCGCGCCCAGCAGTTGCAGCACCCCGTCGGCCCCCTTGACGACCACGGCCAGCCGGAACAGGAACCCGGACCGCTGCGCACGTCGACTCACGCCTACAGGATGCCCGGGTGGGTGCCCGTTTGTCCCGGTTCCACGGCGTCGGGTCCGCTCAGCGGGGTTTGCGCTGGATGCTGTGCCGGGTCGGCGGGGCCGTCAGCGGGTCCTCCGGCCAGCGGTGCTTGGGGTAGCGGCCGCGCAGCTCGGAGCGCACTGTGGCGTACCCGGTCTCCCAGAACGACCGCAGGTCGGCCGTGACCGCGACCGGGCGGCCCGCGGGGGAGAGCAGGTGCAGCACCACCGGCACCCGGCCGTCGACCAGGGTGGGGGTGTCGGTCCAGCCGAACACCTCCTGCACCTTGACCGGCAGCGCCACCCCGTCGCCGCTGTAGTCGAGCCGGACGGCGGACCCGGAGGGGACGGTGAGCCGTTCCGGGACCAGCTCGTCGAGCCGGGTCGCCTCGGGCCACGGGAGCAGGGTGCGCAGGGCGGCGGTCACGTCGATCCGGGCCAGGTCGGCGCGGGAGCGGGCACCGCCGAGCCAGTGCTCGGCGGTGGCGAGCAGCGCGTCGTCGTCGACCGCGGGCCACGGTTCGCCGAGCACGCGGTGCAGCAGGTCCAGCCGCTGCCGCAGGGCGGTCGCGCGGGGGTCGAAGCGCAGCAGGGACAGGCCGCCGCGCCGCAGGCCCGCCAGGACCGCCGCGCGCACGGCCTCGGCGGGCGGTTTCGCCAGCGGCCGTTCCCGCAGCACGATCGCGCCCAGCCGCCGCACCCGCCGGGCCACGACGTCACCGTCCCAGTGGACCTCGTCCTCCTCGGTGACCGTGCCCGCCGCTGCCGCCAGGTCCTCGTCGGCCGCCGCCGCCAGCCGCACCTTCCCCTGCGCGGCCCCCGGTGCCCGGTCGGCCACCGCCACGGCCAGCCACTCCGGTTCGCCCAGCCCCGGCGCCTCCACCGCCGTGCCGTTGGCCAGCAGGTACACCGCCCCGCCCCCGGCCCGCCGCCGCCCGATCCGCTCCGGGTGCGCCAGCGCCGTGACCAGGGCCGCCGCCCCTCGCCGCCCGCTCCCGCCCCGGCTCCCGCCGCCGTTCCCGCTCCCGCCCCTGTGCTCGCTCCCGCTCCCGCCGGGTCCGTCCCCGGTCAGCGCGGATTCCAGGCGCCCGACCTCGCGGCGCCACCGGGCGGAGGACGGCGTGCCGGAGCGCAGGGCGCGCAGCCCGGCGTCCAGGTCGGCCCCGGGGACCAGCCCGTCGTCGTCCAGGACCGCGACCACCTCGGCGGCGGTGCGCGACCCGACCGCCCGCGACCCGTCCAGCAGCGCCCGCGCCAACCGGGGGTGCAGGCCCAGCCGCGCCATCGCCCGCCCGCGCTCGGTCACCCCCGACGCGTCCAGCGCGCCCAGCGCGGTCAGCACCTCGCGCCCGGCCGCCAGCGGACCCGGGGGCGGGGCGTCCCACCAGCTCAGCGCCGACCCGTCCGGCGTCCCCCACACCGCCAGCTCCAGCGCCAGCCGGGTCAGGTCGGCGGTGCGGATCTCCGGCTCCGGGAACCGCGGCAGCGTGGCCTGCTCGTGCGCGGGCCAGCAGCGGAACACCCGGCCGGGCGCCTCCCGGCCCGCGCGACCGGCGCGCTGGGTGGCCACCGCCGCCGACACCCGCACGGTCACCAGCCCGGACATCCCCCGCCGGTGGTCCACCCGCGACATCCGCGACAACCCGGAGTCCACCACCGCCCGCACCCCCGGCACGGTCAGGCTCGACTCCGCCACGGCCGTCGCCAGCACCACCCGCTGCGCCGACCCGGGCCGCAGCGCCGCGCTCTGCCGCTCCAGCGGCAACCGCCCGTGCAGCTCCACGACCTCGTGGTCCGACAGCATCGCCGCCACCCGGCGGATCTCGCCCACGCCCGGCAGGAAGACCAGCACGTCACCCTCCACAGCGGACAGTGCTGCCCGGGTGGCCCGCGCCACCGTCGCCTCCACCCGCTCACCGCGCAGCGGCGGGACGTGGGTCTCCTCGACCGGGAACGCCTCGGCGTCCACCGACACCACCGGCCCGCCCAGCAGCCCCGCCAGCGCCGACGAGGCGACCGTCGCGCTCGTGGCCAGCAGCCGTAGGTCCGGCCGCAGCCCCTCGCGCGCGTCGAGCAGCAGCGCCAGCAGCAGGTCCGCGTCCAGGTGGCGCTCGTGCACCTCGTCCAGCATGACGGTGTCCACACCGGACAGTTCCGGGTCGTGCTGCAACCGCCGCACCAGCAGCCCGGACGTCACGACCTCGATCCGGGTGTCCCGCGACACCCGCCGGTCGCCGCGCACCGAGTAGCCCACGGTCCGGCCGACCGGTTCGCCCAGCAGCGCCGCCATCCGCGTCGCCGCCGCCCGCGCCGCCAGCCGCCGCGGCTCGGCGACGACCACCGAACCCGGCAGCGCCAGCGGCACCAGCGTCGTCTTGCCCGTGCCGGGCGGGGCGACGAGCACCGCCGTGCCGTGCGCGTCGAGGGCGCCGGTGATCTCGTCGAGGGCGGCTCGCACCGGGAGGTCCCGCATGTGCCCAGCCTGTCAGGTCCGGTGGTCGGGGGGCGCGCGGCTCTCAGGTTTCGCTCAGCGTGCGCGGGTAGCCTCACCTGCTGTGACCAAGGCTGTCGTGCTCGACGGGGTCGGCACGCTGCTGCGGTTGGGGTTGGCCGCGGTGTGGGCGGTGTCGGGGTGGCTCAAGGTGAGCGATCCCAACCAGACCTTCGTCGCCGTGCAGGCCTACGACCTGCTGCCCGCCGGGCTGGTGAGCCCGGTCGCGGCGGCGGTGCCGTTCGTCGAGCTGGCACTGGCCGCGCTGCTGCTCCTCGGGCTGGGCACCCGGGCCGCCGCGGTGCTGTCCGGGGTCGTGCTGCTGGCCTTCATCGGCGCGGTGGCCCAGTCCTGGGCGCGCGGGCTGAGCATCGACTGCGGCTGCTTCGGCGGCGGCGGGCAGGTCGCCGCCGGTGACACCCGCTACCCGCAGGAGATCGCCCGCGACGTCGGGTTCCTGCTGGTGGCCGGGTGGCTGGCGGTGCGACCCCGGACCGGGCTGTCGGTCGACGGCCGGTTCGCCCGTGCGACAGTGGACGCGAGGTGAGGAGGAACCGGTGGGCGGAGCGGAGCGCAACGCGCGCAAGCGCAAGCGGAACCAGGGCGGCGGTGCCCGGCCCGGTGGCGCGACGAGCGGTGCCAGGGCGGGCGACGGCAAGGCGGGCGACGGCAAGGCGGGCGGCAGGCCCGTTCCCAAGCCCGGCAGTGCCCAGGCCGCGCTGGCGGCGGCGCGCGCCGGGAAGAACGACCGCACCAAGGTCATCCTCGGCGTGGTCGCCGTGGTGGTCGTGGCCGCCGCGGTCATCGGCGGGGTGATCTGGACGAACAACAGGAAGAACGCCACCGCCGACGCGGCCATCCCGGTCGCCGCCGCGCGCCAGGAGTTGCCGACCACGCGCGAGGACGCCGCGGTGCTGGTGGGCAAGGACTCCGCGAAGGTCACCCTCGACGTCTACGAGGACTTCCTCTGCCCGGCCTGCGGCGGGTTCGAAGCGCGGTTCGGCCCGGCCATCGAGCAGAAGCTGGACGAGGGCGTGCTCAAGGTCCGCTTCCACCTGGTGAACCTGCTCGACAGCCGCTCCGACCCGGAGGGCTACTCCACCGACTCGGCCAACGCCGCGCTGCTGGCCGCCGACGAGGGCAAGTTCCTCCGGTTCCACAAGAGCCTCTACGACAGCCAGCCCGAGGAAGGCGCCCGCGGCTGGAGCAAGGACCAGTTGATCGAGCTGGGCAGGGCCGTGGGCCTCACCGGCCAGGCCTTCGCCGACGGCGTCCGCGCGGGCAAGTACGACCAGCAGGTCACCGCCGCCTACGAGAAGGCCCGCGGTACCGAGTACCTGCTCCAGGACGCGGGCAACGGGCAGAAGGCGTTCGGCACCCCGACGCTCGCGGTGGGCGACAAGGTGGTCGACACCTCCCAGGCCGACTGGCTCGAACGGCTGGTCGCGGGCTGACCCGGGCCGTCAGGCCCACTGGGCGCCGTAGCCGAGGCCGGTGCGCGGGTGGTCGAAGGCGACGTGCACCTCACCGACCGCGTCCGGCACCAGGATGTCCTCGCTGGGCCGGATCTCGTCCACGTCGCGCGGGAACGCCTCCGCCAGGCCCCACACCCGGGCGGGCACCGCGTCCGGGTCGAACCGCACCCGCAGGTCGAACTCGTCGCACCGGCGCTCGGGGAAGTACACGTAGTGCGAGCGCATCGGCTGGTGCGCGGCGGGCCGGGTGATCACCGCGAAGTCGTGCTCCTCGCCGACCGCCAGCGGCCGGGGCAGCCCCAGCCGGATGGTGAACCGGTTGCGCCGGACCCGCTCGACCCCGGTCACCGTCACCCCGTACACCGGCTCCACCAGCAGTTCCGGCGGGTCGTCTGAGGCGGGGGGCACGGTGAACGACAGCTCGATCCCGGCCAGCTCCGGCCGCTCGGCGACGATGCACCGCAGCTCCAGGCACTCCGGGGACGCCTTGTCGTGGCGCAGCACCGCCTCGAACCGCCGCACGTACCAGCCCAGGTTGTCGTCGCGCCGCGCCACCGTCCCGGCCAGGGCCTGCGACACCAGCAGCCCCACCCCCTCGTCGATGCGGCGGCGCACCGTGCGCGGGTCGCGCTCCATCCTGGCGGCGAGCCACTCGGTGCGCTCCTGCAGGAACTTCTGCCGGGTCTCCGGGTGCAGCCCCATCGCCACGGCGACGACCAGCCCCAGGTCCTCGGGCAGCTCGTCGATCAGGGCGCGCAGCCTGCCCAGCAGCTTCACCTGGACCACCGCCGGGTCGTCGGCGGGTGAGATGCCGCACAGGGACCGCAGCGCCGGGCCGAGCTGCTCGGCCACGTCCGGCTTCTGCACCCCGCGCCCCTTGCGCAGCGCCCGCAGCTCCGCCACCACCTGATCGCGTGTGAAACGCACGCAGACCTCCCTCGGCGCCATCCGCCGGGAAGCGTACCCGGCTGGGGCGTACGGCCCACGCAATTGCGGCGCGCCCGCGCCCGGGTCGCGACCACACCGCAGGTGTGGTCGCCGCGGCGCGGGGTAGCCCCCACCCAGCCGAGCCCGAGGAGCGCCCATGTCCGAGACCGTCGCCGACCACCTGCTGCGCCGCCTGCGCGAGTGGGGTGTGGACCAGGTGTTCGCCTACCCGGGTGACGGCATCAACGGGATCGTCGCGGCGTTCGGCCGGGCCGACGACCGGCCCCGGTTCGTGCAGGTGCGGCACGAGGAGATGGCGGCGTTCGCGGCCGTCGGCCACGCGAAGTTCAGCGGGTCGGTGGGCGTGTGCCTGGCCACCTCCGGCCCCGGGGCGATCCACCTGCTCAACGGCCTCTACGACGCCAAGCTCGACCACGTGCCGGTCGTGGCGATCGTCGGGCAGACCAGCCGCAGCGCCATGGGCGGCAGCTACCAGCAGGAGGTCGACCTCCAGGCGCTGTTCAAGGACGTCGCCGGGGACTACCTGGTCGAGGTCAACGTCGCCGAGCAACTGCCCAACGCCCTGGACCGGGCGATCCGCACCGCCCAGGCCACCAGGTCGCCCACCGCGGTCATCATCCCGGCCGACCTGCAGGAACTGGAGTACACCGCGCCGCGGCACGAGTTCAAGCACGTGCCGTCGAGCCCGCCGAGCGCGGCGTGGTCGACCACGGTGGCCCCCGCCGAGGGCGTGGCCCGGGCGGCGGAGCTGATCAACGCGGGGTCGAAGGTCGCCATCCTGATCGGGCAGGGCGCGCGCGGGGCCGCCGAGCAGGTGCGCGAGCTGGCGGAGGTCACCGGTGCCGGGGTGGCGAAGGCGCTGCTCGGCAAGGACGTCCTGTCCGACGAGCTGCCCTGGGTCACCGGGGCGATCGGCCTGCTCGGCACCCGCCCGAGCTACGAGATGATGCGCGACTGCGACACCCTGGTCATCGTCGGCTCGAACTTCCCGTACTCGCAGTTCCTCCCGGAGTTCGGCCAGGCCCGCGCGGTCCAGATCGACGTCGACGGCCGCCACATCGGCCTGCGCTACCCGACCGAGGTCAACCTCGTCGGCGACAGCGCGCACACCCTCGACTCGCTGATCCCGTTGCTGGTGCCCAAGACCGACCGGTCCTGGCGGACCACGATCGAGGGGAACGTCGCCTCGTGGTGGGACACCATGGACCGCCAGGCCGCGCTGGAGGCCAAACCGGTCAACCCGATGCGGATCGTCTCCGAGCTGTCCGCCCGCATCCCCCTCGACGCCATCGTCACCGCCGACTCCGGCTCCTCCACCAACTGGTACGCCCGCCACCTCAAGATCCGCGGCGACATCCGCGCGTCCCTGTCGGGCACCCTGGCCAGCATGGGCCCGGCCGTGCCGTACGCCATCGGCGCCAAGTTCGCCCACCCCGACCGCCCGGTCGTCGCCCTGGTCGGCGACGGGGCCATGCAGATGAACGGCCTGGCCGAGCTGATCACCATCGCCCGCTACCGCCACCGCTGGTCCGACCAGCGGCTGGTCGTGTGCGTGTTCCACAACAACGACCTCAACCAGGTCACCTGGGAACTGCGCGCCATGGGCGGCGCCCCCAAGTTCGAGGAATCGCAGTCGCTGCCCGAGGTCGACTACGCCGGGTTCGCCCGCTCCCTCGGCCTCGCCGCCATCACCGTCGAACACCCCGACCAGCTCGGCCCCGCCTGGGACAAGGCCTTCGCCGCCGACTCCCCGATGGTCCTCGACGTGCACTGCGACCCCGAGGTCCCGCCGATCCCGCCGCACGCCACCTTCGAGCAGGTCCGCTCGGTCACCGAGGCCGTCCTCAAGGGCGACCCGGCCGCGCTGCACCTGATCACCCAGGGAGCCAAGACCAAGCTCCAGGAATTCCTCCCCGACCGCGACCGGGACTGATCAGCCGGTCATGTCCTCCGCCCGCGCGGAGGACATGACCGCCGCGAGCACCACCACCGCGAACAACCCCACCACGGCGAACACCGCCCGCACGCCGAGCACCTGCGCCAACACCCGCCCCGTCCGCACCTCCGCCCGCTTCGCCCTGCACCTGTCCCCGGAGGCCGCCGCCGACCTCGGCGCCAAGCTGGTGGCCGTCCTCGACGAGTACGTCCGCACCGACCACGAACGCCTGGACCACCCGCGCACGGCGGGGTCGTCGTCCCGCACCGCATGGCCGACTGACGGACCCGCGCGGCGGTCAGGGGGAGTCGATGGTGCCCGCCGCGATGTCGAGCCGGTACTCGAGGAAGTTCGCCCAGTCCACCCGGATCTCCAATTCCGCGCCCGGCTCCGCCCGCTCCGCGTCGCCGGTGACCTCGAAGTCCGGTTGGTCCGCCAGGATCGTCACCGCGGCCCGGGTCGACTCCAGGTCCACCCCGCAGGTCCGCGACAGCTCCAGCAGCGTCGTGCGCAGGACGTCGAGCGGGGCGTCGGCGTACGGCCCGAACAGGTCGATCAGCTTGCGGACCACCGGCCGGTGCAGGCCGATCCAGCGCAGCGCGTCCTCCTCGTCGACCTGGTCCCGGGTCAGCGGCAGCACCTCCGCGGGCAGCATCGCCCACGGGTTCAGCTCGTAGCGGGTGTCCCCGTCGCGGCCGGTGGCGATGAGGACGGTGCAGGCGGTCAGGTAGTCCAGGACGTCGGACAGGGTGCGGGGGCGGAACACGCCCAGGGCGTCGGCGTGGGAGTCGATCTCGGCGATGAGGCCGTCGAGCCAGGCGCGGTCCTCGGCGTTGGCCCTGGCGACCTCGCCGGGGGTGGGGGCGGCGCCGTCGAGGGCGGTGCGCAGGGTGTGCTCGGTCCACGGCTCGAACTCGTCCCAGGCGGGCCCGGACAGGCCCACCACCGCGTCCGGGGTGCGGCCGACGAGCCTGCCGATCTGGTCGCGGGTCGGCGCACCCAGCAGCACCACCACGCCCAGGACCTCGACGGCCGCGTGCGGGACGAACCGGCTCCAGCCCAGGCCGTCGAAGACGTCGCGGAACACCCCACCGCGCAGGACTTCCCCGTCGACTTCTTCCTCGGCCATGGACCGTGCATCTCCGCAGGCCACGTCCGCGTTACCGGTGACCTGGCACTTTCCTGCCACACCCTGGCGCGGAGACCGCGTCCGACGGCGGGTACCTGCTCGTCGCCGAGGCCACCGCCCTGCTCAGCCCGAGGACCTACCTGGTGTAGCCGGTCCTCGACCCGCACTGGTCGGTGTGATCCGCGCCTGCACCCACAGCGCTGAACCCACAGGGAGGTCCCACGGCAGGCACAGACCACGCACAGCGGCACCGCCGATCGTGGTTCTCAGCAGCGAAGAGAACCCCAGTCAGGAGCGCCGGAGATGACCACCACCGAGCAGTACACCCCGCCCACCGCCGAGCAGCACACCCCGCCCACCGCCCCGCAGGCCCCCGAGCCCCGGGCCAGCCGCACCCGCAAGGCCGTCATCGCCGCCGCGGTCGCCCTGGCCATCGCGGGCGGTGGCGGCGCGGCCGTCTACGCCGCGTCGAGCAGCAGCGCCGAGACCTCCGCCCAGGCGGGCGCGCCGGGCGGCGGCCCCGGTGGCGCGGGCGGCACGGGTGGCGGACCCGGCGGCGGCTCCGCCCTGATGGACGCCCTGCACGGCGAGTTCACCACCACCGACTCCTCCGGCAACCACGTCACCGAGGCCATGCAGACCGGCACCGTCACCGAGATCACCGACACCACCATCACCACCGAGAGCACCGACGGGTACACCAAGACCTACACGATCGACGCCACCACCACCTACGCGGCGATGGGCGGCGGCCCCGGCACCACCCAGTCCACGGTCACCAAGTCCGACCTGGCCACCGGCGACACGGTGACCGTCGTCGCCACCACCGACACCTCGACGGCGGTGTCCATCGCCGAGCAGACCACCACCTGACCCCGCCGATCGTCCTCTCGCGACTGACCAGGTGGCACACCAGGTCCCGCACCAGCCAACCGGCGCAACCGGCCGTGCGAAGTCCCCGTCCGGGAGCCCGGCGACCACCGCGCGCAACGCCGCCCACGAGCGTGAGAAGAGGTCCACCACCACAAGCCACCAGCGCCCGCCCCCGGGGACGGCTGATTCGCCGCCCCGCGGTGAACACCCACCGGTCGCGTCGAACCCCCGGCGCGGCAGGTGATCTCATGGGTACCCTCGGGTAATCGTTGTCGCGGGGCAGGGGGCGGGGTGTCCGAGGAATCGGGTGTGGTGAACCGGGTGTCCGGGGCGGGCGGGCACGTGGTGCAGGTGGGCGGCGGGGTGTCGGGCGGCATCCACTTCCACGGGCCGTCGACGCCGCCACCGGAGCTGGTGCCGCGGCCGACACCGCACTTCACCAACCAGCGGGCGGTGCTGCGCGCGGCGGACCGGGCGTTCGCCGAGGCCGGGGCGGGCCGGTGGGTGCTGGTCCTGACGGGCCCGCCGGGGGTGGGCAAGCGCGAAGCGGCGCGGGCGTGGGTCCACGACCGCCGCCGGGACTTCCCCGACGGCACGTTCCACGCCGACCTGACCGGTGCGGGGGTGGGCGCGGAGGCGGACCTGCTCGGTGCCTTCCTGCTGTCGGCGGGGTTCGCGGCCCAACAGATACCCAGTTCACCGGAGGGGCGGGCCGGGCTGTTCCGCTCCTGGTCGGCGGGGCGCCGGGTCGCGGTGGTCGTGGAGCGGGCCTCGACCCCGGCCCAGGTGCGCTCGCTCGCCCCCGCCGGGGACGGGTCGGCGCTGGTGGTGACGCAGGCGGGCCCGCTGCACGGGTTGCGCGCGGACAACGTGGTGACGTTCCTGGAGCTGGCGCCGCTGGAGGCGAGCGCGGCCCGCGAGCTGTTCGGCCGGATCGCGGGCCCCGAGCGGGCGGTGGACGAACCCGACGCCGTCGCCGAGGTGCTGGAGGTCGCCGACGGCCTGCCGATCGCGGTGTGCGTGGCCGCCTCGATGGTCGCCGCGCACCCCCAGCGGTCCATGACCCGGCTGGTCGGGGCGCTGCGCGACGAGCAGCGCAGGCTGCGGACCCTGTCCCGCGACGGTGGCGACCTGTCGGTCACCGCCGTGTTCAACACCGCCTACCAGCGGCTCACCGACGACGAACGGGCCTGCTACCGCGCGGCGGGGGCGCACCCCGGCCCGGGTGGGTTCGGCGCCCACGTCATCGCCGCCGCCCTCGGGTGGGACCTCGACCGGGTGCACGACAGCCTGGACTCGCTGGTGGGCGCCCAGCTCGTGACCGAGTTCACCGAGTCCCGCCACTCCATGCACTCCCTGGTCCGCGCGCACGCCAGGCAGGTGGCCGCCCCGGAGGGCGAGCGGGAGGCGCTGCTGCGCCGGGTGGTGGCCTTCTACCGGGACCGCGCGGTCGCGGGCGGGCACCGGGCGATGCCCGGACGGGGCATGTGGGAGCGGTTGCGCCCCGGGCAGGTCCTGCCCGAGGTCGACGTGCCCTGGCGGTGGCTGGAGGACGAGCGCGCCAACCTGCTGGCCGCGGTGGTGGCGGCGTCCGACCTCGGGCTGCACGAGGTCGTGTGCCAGATGTGCCTGATGCTGTGGCCGCTGCACGAGCGCGGCAAGCACCTCGACGACCTGCGCCGGTGCGGGGACCTGGGGGTCGAGTCGGCCAGGGCCCTCGGCGACGTCGCCGCCGAATCGCTGTTCACCACCCAGCTCGGGTTCGGCCACGTCCACCGCGGCGAGGCCCTGGCGGCGGCCGAGCTGTTCACCCGGGCGCTCGCGCTCGCCCGGACCACGCCGTTCACCGACCTGGCCGCCACCGCCCTGGAATCCCTGGGCCTGGCCCAGGTCGCCGCGGGCGCGGGCGAGGTCGCGGCGCGGACGTTGCGGCACAACCTGGAACTCGCCGGAGAACTGGGGCAGCCGAGGCGCACCGCGCTGGCCCGCCTGCACCTGGCCAAGGTGGACGACCTGCCGTCGGCCCTGGCGCTGCTCGCCGCCGCCGAGGCGGAGTTCCTCGGCCTGGAGCCCCCGGACACCTACAACGCGGGCAAAGCCGCCCAGTGGCGCGGGCGCAGGCTCATCGCCGACCCCGCCCGCCGTGGTGAGGCCCGCGCCGAGCTGCTGCGCGCGGACCGGGTGCTGGACCGGCACTTCGACCGGATGGCCACCCGCGAGGCCCTCGGCGACCTCGCCTCCGCCGAGGGCGAGCACGACGAGGCCGCGAGCCGGTACCGGGAGGCGCTGTCCATCGCGGAAACCGAGGTCTTCCCGCACGACGGGGCCCGGCTAGCCCGCAAGCTCGCCGACCTCGACCCGGCGCACCCGCCCGCCGACCCACAGGCGCAGCAACCGGGGTAGCTCGGCGAGGGCGCGACCGTCGACCAGCCAGCAGTGCACCGCCGACGCGCACAGCGCCGCCGTTTCCGGGTGCGGGTCACCGTCCCCGGTGACCTCGGTGAACCGCACCCGGGTTCCGTCAGCTGTCAGCACGGTCGGCGGGCCGTCCGACACCGCGGCCAGCAGGCACCCCGGCAGGCTCGCCAACACCGCCGCCGCGTCCGCCGGGCTCCGGTCGACGACGACGACCTCGGCCAGGTCGAGCCACCGCCGGTACGGCTCGGCCAAGCCGACCACCAGGTGCGCCGAGCCGCCGACCCAGTCCTCCAGCCGGGGAGCCGGGTACCGCACCAGTTCGACCTCGGCGGAGTCCTCGGTCACCGCGACGATCGTGGCGGTGACCAGGTGGCTGCGGCCGCGATCGGACACCGGCGGCGGCACGGGGACGGCGGTGGCGTCGGCGGGTTCGGGCGGTTCGGGGAGGTCGATCAGGTCGTACAGGGCCGTCCGCAGCAGCCGGGCCGACTCGCCGCGGCCCGAACTCGCCAACTCGGCCACCGCTGCCAGTTCCGGTGGTACCGGTTGCCCGGCCAACTCGTCGACTCGTGCGGCCACGTCGTCGTCCACCGCGATCCTCGGTGCCACGGCGAGCATCCGCCCGATCGCCGAGTTCGGGTCCACGGTGGACTCCGGGGCGACGGCGAGTGCCAGTGGTCTGCCCGCTGCCGCCGCGTAGAGGCTCACCGAGCCGTGGTCGCCGATCACCAGGTCAGCCGCCACCAGCGCCGCCCGCCAGCCCTCCACCGGGTCCAGGACGACCACCCCGGCCCGCGCGCACTCCCGCAACCACGTCTCCACCTGCCAGCGCGAGTGGTGCGCGGAGATGTTGGGGTGCAACGCCAGCACGACGCGGTACCGGTCGACCGGCAACCGCGCCGCCAACCGCGCGACGAACCCCGGATCGGTGCCGAACAGCGATTCCCGGCCCCACGTGGACGAGACGACCACCACCGTCCGCCCGTCCGCGCCCAGTGCCGACCGGTACACCGCCCGCAACGGGAGACTGGCCAGGATTCGGTCCAGGCACGGATCACCCGCCACCACCGCGACCGGCACGGCCTTCGGGCACGCCGAGGCCAACCGGTCGACCTGTTCTGCGTGCGACAGCACCAGAACCGACGGGATCACACCACCGTCGGCGTCCAACAACCACTCAGGCGACAGCCCGAAGACCGGGGTTCCTGGGTTCCTGGGTTCCTGGGTTCCTGGGTTCCTGGGTTCCTGGGTTCCTGGGTCGAGGTACTTATTGTACCCGACCCCGTGCGGGAAGATGATCACGGGTGCCCCGGGTTCGCGCAGGTCACCGCCGTGGCTGGCGCTGATGACCAGGTCCGGCCGCAGCTCGACCGCCGTGGTCCAATCCACCGGATCGGCGCCCATGGCGGAGAGGAACCCGGCCGTCCCGTCGGTGAACGCGGAGGAGCCCGTGACCGCGAATCGCACCTGGACCCGGGAATCGCCGGCGATCAGCGGCAGCACGTCCACCAGCCGCGTCGCGGCCGTCACGTTGTGGACGGCGATCACCAGGAGCCGCTCCGCCCGCACAGTCGACCAAGGGCTCCCGCCGCGCTCCATGCGGGCAACCGTATCAACGCGATCGGCCGAACGTCTCCGACGCGGCCGGTGGCTGTTCGCCGCGCCACCCGACTGCCGCGGACGGCGGGTGGGGGCTCGCGAAGCGGTCGACTCCGTGCCCGCCCGCCGCCCGAGCCCCTTGGGAACGGCAGCGGCCCGGAAACCGCACAACATCGGGGGCTCTTGTCCGAGAAGGAGAAGTCCCGCCGGAGGGTCGAGGGACAATCAATTATTCCACGATGGCTCAATCCGCCCCGGACTTAACATCATCCGACCTATTGCACCTTCTCGGTGGCGGGCGTGAGAACTCCGGCTGCGCCGATTGCCGGTCACCCCTTCTCCTCTACTCCCGCGACCCCGGCTCGGCAAGGGCACTCGGCCCCTATTGCGTCCGGTGTCCTGTTATTGCCGTTGCCACCTCGGAACCCGCCGCATTCGGGACCGTCCGGCACAGCCTGTTGGTACGACTCCCGCAAGCGTGGCAGTGACCTGGAACACATTGAATGGTGAAATAGTGAGTCGTATACCGGTGGGTGGTGCGGATAGTCGCAGTTCATGGCCACCCGTCCATGTCCCTTTCGGATTCCGGGATGTCCGCCGTCGGGGTTCGATAGGGGTTCGGGCTTCTTGACCTTGTCTGTAATCCGGTCGTAACGTCTCCGGTGTCGAACTGTCCGGCTGAATGGGGGATCAGTGTCCGGCATGCAATTATGGAAGTCGAGTCTCGGGCTTCTTTTCGATCGCAGGGCCGAAATCGGCAAACCGATGTTCTTCCGCCTCAGCCGCCCGATGGACATCGACCCCTCCGGGCAGCTCATCCTCGACCTGCCCGCGCTGGCCGGGTTCGTCAGGAGCACCGCGGCGGCCCTGCACGCGGCCGGGGCCCGGCCGGGCGACCGGGTCGCCGTGTTCAAGGAGAACCACTTCGACTGCCTGCTGCTGGCCGCCGCCGCGATCAGGATCGGCGCGGTCCCGGTCATGCTGTCGGGGCTGCTGCCGCCGGACTCGGTGCGCGCGCTGCTGCGGCGGGTCGAACCGACGCTGCTGGTGAGCAACCGCAGGCTGCTGGAGGAGGCCGGGTCCGACGGGGGCCCGCTGACCTCGCTCGCGGAGCGGACCCTGAGCCTCGACGGCGGCGTGCCGGACGCGCTGGCCCTCGTCGACGTCCTCGGCGGGCCGGAGCCCGCCCCGGTCCCGCGCGGTGACGACGAGCTGATGATGCTCACCCACACCTCGGGGACGACGGGCATCCCGAAGCTCATCATGTACACCCCGGAGAAGCTCCAGGGGCAGATGGCCAGGCTGGAGTGCCGCCACCTGCCGCCCCTGACCTTCGGGCGCAACGACGTCGTGGCGATGTTCCTGCCGTACGTGCACGCCCGCGCCTTCACCTGGATCTACTCGGTGCTGACCCTCTCGCCCGCCACGGTCCTGCTGATGAGCGAGAACGACCCCGAGGTGGTCGGCCCGCTGTTCCGGCAGCACCGGCCCACGGTGGTCGAGGCGCTGCCGATCGACTTCCTGCGGATGGCGCCCCTCGCCGGGGAGAACCGGGGCGACGCCCTCGCCTCGGTGCGCACGTTCATCGGCAACTTCGACGCCATGCGCTGGTCGGCGATCCGCACGTTCCTCAACGCCTCCCGGCACTGGTTCCCGGTCTGGCGCGAGGGGTACGGGCAGTCGGAGACCGGCGGCCTGGGCATGACCATGATCACCCGGTACCGGGCGAACAAGCGGCGCGACGAGCGGCCCGGACCCCGCAAGGTGGGGCGGCCGATGCCCGGCTTCGTCGAGTTGAAGGTGGTCGACCCCACGACGTTCGAGCCGGTGCCGACCGGCGAGCCGGGGATCGTCCTCGCCAAGACGAAGGCCCGGTGCGTCGGCTACTACGGGGAACCCGAGCGCTGGGAGGAGAAGGCGGTGGGGGAGTGGTGGAACACCGGTGACATCGGTGTCATGACCCGGACCGGTGCCCTCACGCTGCTCGACCGGGAGGTCAACTACGCGCCGGGGGGCAGTTGCCTGGAGCACGAGGACGTGATCGTCGACCACCTGCCCGACGGGCACGACGTGGCCCTGCTCCCGGTGCCCGACGGGCCGCCGGTGCCGATCGTGGCCACGCCGGACGGCTCCCTGGACCGGGAGCGGTGGCGCGGGGCGGTGCGCGGTGTGCCCGCCCTGGCGGAGCCGATCGTCATCGCCTTCAAGGACATGCCGCGGACCGGTACGGGGAAGATCCTCCGGGAAGCCCTGCGCACGCGGTACCTCGCGGGCGTCGGCCACCCCGGTCACGGGCGGTGGACATGAGCATGGCACCGGTGGGCGACGCAGGTCTGAACCCCGTCATCCAGCGGGGCCTGTTCACCGTCGAACCGCTCACCGAGGCGTCCCGCCGGGTGTGGGAGCGGCGGGAGCACGCGGTCTTCGGCATCAGCCCCGGGAACAGCTACTTCCAGGTCGCGCGGATGGCGGAACTCTTCGGGTGGCTCCGCGCGGAATTCGACCGGGTCGACGCCGTCATCCCGGATTCCGCGCTGGTGCACACCTACCTCGCCCTCGGCTACGAACCCCAGCGGGCGGCGAAGAAGGCGCGCGGCGAGATCAACGTGCTGCACAACCGGGTGACCCGGGCCTGGGACAGCGTCGGGGGACCCAGGGCGGCCGACGGCCTGCACCGGATGTCGGACCTGTCGTCCGGCACCGTTTACCGGGAGAAGCTGGCGGAGTGCGAACGGGTGCTGGGCGAGGACGACGTCCTCCGGCGGACGTGCGCCGAGATGAGCAGGGAAGTCCTCCGGATCAGGGGGCACGAGGGACCGCTCACCGCGGACCAGATCGAGGAGTCCATGCGGTACCTGACCGCCGAACTCCCCTTCTTCCTGGCGTCCACCGACATCTTCGGCGTCTCGACGTCGCTGAACTTCTACCACCGCACCCTCCCCCTGGCCGAAGTCGTCTTCTCCGGGGAATCCCGGCTCCGGGCGCCTGCCCGGCAGGGGTACGCCACCATTCGCCCGGCGCGGTGAGACCGGTTCCCGCCCGCGGTTTCCAGTTCGACACCACCCTGAGGGGCCCCATGGCACAGTACGACGTCCTGGCCAAACAACTCGGCGACATCGAGAAGGCCATCCACTTCTACCGCGAGAACGTGGAGTTCCACTCCTTCTTCCGCGCCCTGGGACCGGTGCAGGGCAAACGGGTGCTGGACGTGGGGTGCGGCGACGGCCTCTACGCGCGGCTGGTCGCCCACCGGGGCGCGGGCCCGGTGGTGGGAACGGACTCCTCCGCCGAGATGATCCGACTGGCCGAAGCCGCCGAGGCCGAAGAACCACTCGGGGTCACCTACCACGTCCACGACGTGGCGACGATGCCGACGCTGGGCGAATTCGACCTGGTCATCGCCGTCAACGTCCTGCACTACGCGGACAGCGAAGCGACGCTGGCCGCCATGTGCGGGCGGATCTCGGCGAACCTCACCCCCGGCGGCAGGCTGCTGGCCTACGTCGGCAATGCCGACGTGGACCAGGAGGCGGCCCGGGACTTCGGGTTCTCCGTGGACCGCCCGGCCGACCTCCGCGAGGGAGCCCCCTTCACCGTCACCATCGGCACGACTCCCCCCGCCTCGGTGCGGGTCCACCACTGGCCGCGGGCGAGCCTCACCCGGGCCCTCGAATCCACCGGCTTCACCCGGGTCGACTGGGAGCAGATGACCCACTCCCCGGTCTCCGACGACGACACCGCGCGCCTCGGCCGCCTGCTGGAGAACCCGCCGGGCTTCCTGCTCAGCGCGTACAAGGAGTGACCCGGGGTCCTTTCGACACCGCGGCGGCCGCCGGGGGTTCCCGGTGGCCGCCGCGGTGCCCGCGGCTACGGTTCGGCCGTCCGACCGATTCCGGAGCGCGGGAGGGAGCCGGTGTACGGCCCTGAGGACGTGCGGCGCGTCGACCCGGTCGAAGCCATCCGGGCCAGCCCGGGCACCTACCTGCCCGCGGGTGGGTACGACCCGGTCCACCTGGCTTCGAGCCTGGTCGACGAGGTGCTGCGCAGGGGGATCAGCGCGGTGCGGGTCGACCTCGGCTCGCGGTGGTGCGTCGTCACGGCCGAGGCGGATTGGCTCGCGGGCCTCAGCGGTGACCCGTTCGAGCGGATCGTGCCGTTCCCCGAGGCCGGGCCGAACGGCATGTACGTCGAGACCGTCCTCGTCGCGTTCGCCCGCGGTGTCGCCACCACGTCCGCGGCGGGGAGCAGGGTCGTCGTCGGGGAATCGCTCGGCCCCCTGGCCGGGGTCGACGTGGGAAGCGGTCGTGCGGTCGCCTTCTCCACTCGGTCCACAACCGCGCCGCGCCGTCCGTGACCGTGCGAGACCCCACCTCCGAGGCCGCGTCGGCGATGGACGAGCGGTTGGTGGACACGTGGGGAAAATGGGCGGATGACCAACATGATCGAGTACCTCGCCGAGGTGGTCTGCCGCGGCGTGATCGCGGGCGTGGCGGTGGGCACCCCGGAGCAGGAGGTCCGAGCCGCCCTCGGTCCGGGAGGCGCGGAGACGAGGCAGAAGGGGTCGGTGTTCGTGGACTACGGCCTGGTCGAGGTCGTCCTGAGCGCGGGGCATTGCCAGTCGATCATGCTGCAGGTCCACCGCTTCGCCTTCGATGATGACCGCCGGGCCCCCGGTGTGCTCGCGCCGCACTTCCCGCCGCCGCCCTGGGTGGTCCCTTTCCAGGACCTCCGGGCCGCGATCGAGCTGCGGTCGGCGAACGGGGTGGAGGATCACCGCCACCACCCGGGCTCCCGCACTTACCGGGTGGTCGACTCCGACGCGCTGATCAACGTGCTCGACGGTGAGCAGGTCGTGATCGGCGGCACCCACCCGGTCGCAGCCGGTGATGTGTGGTCGATCGAGCTGCTGAGCCGCCCTTGAGGCAATGGGGTACGCGCCTCTCCGTGTCGGATTTGCCCGGGGTGGGTAATTACCCCGCATGGCGGTCTACGGCTTACACGCATCCCACGAACAGGTCCACCCGGCGCGGTTGCTCGACGCGGTGCGCCGCGCAGAGGACGCCGGGTTCGGCGCGGCGATGTCCTCCGACCACTTCGCGCCGTGGACGTCGGCCCAGGGGGAGTCCGGTTTCGCCTGGTCGTGGTTGGGGGCGGCACTCCAAGCGACGTCGCTCGGGTTCGGGGTGGTGACGGCTCCCGGTCAGCGGTACCACCCGGCGATCACCGCCCAAGCCATGTCCACGCTCAGCGCCATGTACCCGGGCAGGCTGTGGGCGGCGCTGGGCACCGGTGAGGCGTCCAACGAGCACATCACCGGTGACGTGTGGCCGCGCAAGGAAGTCCGATCCGCGCGGTTGCGCGAGTGCGTCGACGTCATCCGGGCGTTGTTCGCCGGTGAGGAGGTCTCGCACGACGGGTTGGTGACCGTGGACCGGGCGCGGCTGTGGACGCTGCCAGAGACACCGCCGAAGCTGTACGGCGCGGCGGTCAGCGTCGAGACGGCTCGCTGGTGCGCGGAGTGGGCCGACGGGCTGATCACCGTCAACGCCCCCGTCGAGCACCTGCGGTCCATGGTGGACGCCTACCGGGACGCGGGTGGGCGCGGGGAGCTGGCGTTGCAGGTGCACCTGAGCTGGGCGCCGTCGGAGGACGAGGCGCTGGCCGTGGCGCACGAGCAGTGGCGCGGCAACGTGTTCCCGCCGCCGGTCTGCTGGGACATGCTCCCGGCCCACTTCGACGAGGTGGCCCGCTTCGTCACCCCCGAGCAGGTGCGCGCCTCGGTGAACGTCTCCGCGGACCTCGGGCGGCACACCGCCTGGCTTCGCGAGTACGCCGACCTCGGCTTCGACCTGATCCAGTTGCACCACGTCGGCAAGGAGCAGGACGCCTTCATCGACGCGTTCGGCGCGAAGGTGCTGGGGGAACTGTGCGGCTGACCAAGACCTCGGACCTGTGGTGGAAGGACGCGGTCGTCTACTGCCTGGACGTGGAGACGTTCCAGGACGGCAACGGTGACGGCTGCGGGGACTTCCGCGGGCTGACGCAGCGGATGGACCACTTCGAGCGGCTGGGAGTGACCTGCCTGTGGCTGATGCCGTTCCTGCCGTCACCGGACCGCGACGACGGCTACGACATCACCGACCACTACTCGGTCGACCCGCGGTTGGGGACGCTGGGCGACTTCGTGGAGTTCGTGCGCACCGCGCGCGACCGCGGGATGCGGGTCATCGCCGACCTGGTCGTCAACCACACCTCCGACCAGCACCCGTGGTTCCGGTCGGCGCGCGAGAGCCGGGACTCGCCCTACCGCGACTGGTACGTGTGGCGCGACGAGCCGCCGGCGGACGGGCCGGAGGGCGTGGTGTTCCCGGACGAGGAAACCAGCCTCTGGGAGTACGACGAGAAGACCGAGCAGTACTACCTGCACCGGTTCTACAAGCACCAGCCCGACCTCGACGTCGCCAACCCGGCGGTGCGCGACGAGATGGCGCGGATCATGGGGTTCTGGCTGGAGCTGGGCCTGTCCGGCTTCCGGGTGGACGCGGTGCCGTTCTTCCTGGAGACCGAGGGCGCCCTCGACGCGCCCGACCTGCCCGACCCGCACGACTACCTGGTCGACCTGCGCGCTTTCATGACCCGCCGTGCCGGGGACGCGGTGCTGCTGGGGGAGGTGAACCTGCCGTACGAGGACACCATGGAGTACTTCGGCGCGGGCGTCGGCGACCAGTTGACCATGTGCTTCGACTTCATCGGCATGCAGAAGATGTACCTGGGGCTGGCGCGCGGCTCGGCGGCCCCGCTGGTCCGGGCGCTCACCGAGCGCCCGCAACCACCCAGGGACGGGCACTGGGCGACGTTCGTGCGCAACCACGACGAGCTGACCCTGGACAAGCTCACCGACGCCGAGCGCGCCGAGGTCTTCGCGGCGTTCGGCCCGGCACCGCAGATGCAGCTCTACGACCGCGGCCTCCGCCGCCGCCTGCCCCCGATGCTCGACGGCGACCAGCGGCGCATCCGGATGGTCTACAGCCTGCTGTTCTCCCTGCCCGGCACCCCCGTGCTGTTCTACGGCGAGGAGATCGGCATGGGGGAGAACCTCGCCGTGGAGGGCCGTGAGGCCGTGCGCACCCCGATGCAGTGGGAACCCGGCGTCGGCGCGGGCTTCTCCACCGCCGACCCGTCGACCTTCCCCGCCCCGCCCCCCGCGGGCACCTACGGCCCGTCCGAGGTCAACGTCGCCGCCCAGCGCCACGACCCCGACTCCCTGCTGTCCTGGATTCGCCTGCTCATCGAGCGCTACCGCGAACACCCCGAACTGGCCTGGGGCGAGTTCACCCCCCACCCCACCGACGACGACGCCCTCTTCGCCCACACCTGCACCGCCGACGGCGCCTCCATCACCGCCGTCCACAACTTCGGCGACCACGAGGCCACCACCACCCTCCCCTTTCCCGACGGCCCCTACCTGGACCTCCTCACCCGAACCCCCATCCCCTTCGCCGACGGTGAACTCACCGTCGCTCCCTACGGCTGCCTCTGGTTCCGCCACCCCGCCTGA
This sequence comes from Actinokineospora spheciospongiae, assembly GCF_000564855.1. Classification (GTDB taxonomy): domain Bacteria; phylum Actinomycetota; class Actinomycetes; order Mycobacteriales; family Pseudonocardiaceae; genus Actinokineospora; species Actinokineospora spheciospongiae. Next base: position 19,330 of record NZ_AYXG01000130.1, on the reverse strand, counting down.
GATCGCCGTGTCGCTCCGGCGGGACCGGGACTTCAGGTTGTTGTATCCCGGCCGGGAGCCTGCTCGGTGGCGCGGTGGGCCTGCGCCCGGTGCTGCTGGTGTCCGCACCGGGCGCGTGGCTCGCGGTCGGCTGGGTGTTCTTCTCGCCGCTGCGCGGGATGCGCGAACTCCCCGCCGACCGCACCTGAACCGGTCGGCCGAGCACCTCGCCGAGTCAAGGGAAAGGGCTCCAGGCAAATAGGTGATTCACTCGATCGGACCCACAGGGTGCCAGCTCAGTCGGTCTGAGCTGGGAAGAGGAGCGCTGCGAGACGCCGGGTGCGCCGACCGCGTGGCACCTGTTTACGGACAGCCCCGGTGCCTTTCGCGCGACCCGTGGCGGATCGCCGGGTGCGTCCGGGAGGTGGAGAACTCCCGGTAAAGAACTGTCAACAAAGCTTCACCCGCCCGTCACGTGTTCCCGTGCCGTTGCCCGGAACATATTCCTCGTTCCACCATCCGGTCGTACCGGGAGTGGTCCGGTCGCGGCAGTGAGCCCTGCGGAAGGGCGACCGCGCGCACCGGCACCGCGAATCGGGGCGTCGACGCCGTTGCCGGTGCCGCACCTCGCCGGGATCGCGGTGGTGCCCGCCCGACGTGGCCGGAGTGTCCGGTGTGGACGCGGTCGCTCCCGTGGCCGCGGGTGGGGTGTTGTCGTGCGGTCGAGGCGGTGGCCGTCGGTCCGGGGCCGCCTGCGGGACCCGTGCGCGGAAGAGGTCCAGCCGTAGCCCGGAACAGGATGGGGTGGCGATGGTGGAGGGTCAGCGGGGCCGGGGCGCGGGCGGCGCCAGGAGCCTGCCGATGGACGCGTTGGAACAGCTACGGCGGCAGGCCGTGGCCGCGGTCGGGTCGGGGTTGTCGCAGACGCGGGTCGCGAGCATGTTCGGGGTGTCCAGGAAGGCGGTGGGGACCTGGGTGCGGGCCTACCAGTCCGGCGGCGAGTCGACGCTGCGGCCCCGGCCGCGCGGTCGGCGGGCCGGTGAGCGGCTGGTGCTGTCCGCGGCGCAGCAGCGCGAGGTGGTCGAGGCCCTGGCCGCCGGGCCGCCCGACGAGGCCGGGTTGCCGTGGCTGGTGTGGACGCGCAAGGCCGTCTCCGAGTTGATCGCGCGCGAGTGCGGGCTCGTGCTGGCCGGGACGACGATCGACAAGTACCTGCTCCGGTGGGAACTCCTGGGTCGCGAGGGCGGGGTGTCCCGGCGGGCGGGCTGCCCGCCGGGGACGCTGTCGGTGACCTGGACGCACCCGCGCCCGCCCGCGGGCACCGACGAGCTGCACGCGCTGGTCGCGGTCGGCGGCCGCGGCACGTTGCACTTCCTGGTGGGGAAGACCCCGTTCACCGGCATCGCCGAGTTCCGGCGCAGGCTGCGGATGCAGTGCGGTCGCGACGTCCGGCTGGTCCCGCACGACTGGCCCGCCGCCCACGCCGCGCTGCTGGGCGAGTGCGCGGGGCCCGGGCGGGATGCCGTGCGGCCCACCTGAGCCCGGTGCCGACGAGGCCGCCGATCCGGATTCCGGATCGGCGGCTTTTTTTCGTGCCCGCTGCGTGTTACCCGCGCGTAAACGTTCTCCCGGTTCGGCGATCGGGCGCGGTGGTGTCGTGGAACAGAAGTGCCGTCCCTGCCTTGAAGGGGTTACAGGTGATCCGCGCCGGTCCCGTCGCGACCTCGTTCCCGCCGCTGCGGGGGTGTCCGGTATTTGCCAGCCGAAGGCAATTCACCTTTGCCGTCCACAATGGACGAAAAGTCGCGTAGACCCTGGTGGGGGCACGTTCACCGGTGGCGGCAACATCGGCGCAACGAAGCAGACCGCCTGTTTTCTGCCTGCTGGTCAACAAAACGGTGGAGCTGCCACCATGTCGTGGTCCGGTTTTCCCAGCCTGGCACACGCGAACGGCGGATACCTGAGACTGGGCCAAGAGTCCGGCGCCCGAGGAGGCGGCACGTGCGAACCAGACCATTTCTCACCGCGGGTGCCCTGTCGCTCACCCTGTTGTCCGCGGCGCCCGCCGTCGCGGACGAGGCCCCGGTGGTGGTGGCCGATTGTGCGGCCATCGTCACCGGCACGCCGGGCGGGCGGGTGGCGCTGGCGCCCGCGTCGGTGACCGAACCCGTGGTGTCCGCGCTCGCGCCCCTGGACCCGCTGGGCCTGCTGACGGGTGTGTTCCGGTCGGTCTGGGCGACCACGGCGCCCATCCCGGTGGGGACGGTCCCCACCGGTGAGGCCGAGATCCCGGGGGATCGGATCGCCGACGCGGTGCTGGCGCGCCTCGGTGAACTGCCCGTGCTGGCGCCGGTGCTCACCCCACTGCTCTCCACTGTGGACACCGTGCTCACCCCGCTCTGCCGCATCCTCGTGCGCGGCGAGGTCCCGGTTGCCCCTCCGGAGTCCGCACCCGCGCCGCCCCCGCCGTCCGCCGGGGGCGCGGTCCCGCCGGGCGGCGGCGACGCGGTCCCGCCGGGCGGCGGCGACACCTCGACCGCGGGACGGCAGTGGGTGGTCGCGGCCGTGCCCGGTGCGACGTCGAGCGGCGGCACGGTGTTCGGCACCCCGATCCCGGGGCGGCTGCCGGGGTTCGACCTCCCGGTGGGCGCCGGGGTGCCGCAGGCGGGCGGTGTGCCGGTGGCGGTCGACGCGCGGTCCCCGGCCGGGTCGGCGGAGCCGCGGGCGGACGTCGTGCCGGTGGTGGCCGACGCGCGGCGTGCGGTCGGGCGGGTGGAGGGGCTGCCCACGCGGCTGCCCGACGAGCTCTCCCTGCCGGTCCTGGCGGCGATCCTGCTGCTGGCCGCGGTGAGCGCCCGACTGGTGCGCAGGTGGGGTTTGCGCTCCCCGCGCTGAACAGGGCAGGCCGCGAAGGGGACGTCGTCCCCGGTCACGAGGTTCTCCGCAGGAGGGACGAGCGGTGACATCCCGTTCACGAGAGGAAGTCCGCCACGAACAGCGCAACCGCCACCACCCGGGACCCGAACGTGACCAGCGGTGACGCGCGCAGCCTCTCCGCGGACGCCCTCGAAGCGCTCCGGCGGCGGGCGGTCGCGGCCGTCGAGGCGGGGGTGACCCGGGCGGAGGTCGCCCGCCTGTTCGGCGTCTCCCGCAAGACCGTCGGCGCGTGGGTGGCCGAGTACCGGCGCCGGGGCGACGAGGCCCTCCGGCCGCGGCGCCGGGGGCGGCGGCCCGGCGAGCAGTTCGCGCTGTCGGCCGCGCAGCAGGCGCGGGTCGTGCGGGCGATCGTGGCGGGCCCGCCCGAGGCGTGCGGGCTGCCGCAGCGGCTGTGGACCAGGCAGGCGATCGCCGAGCTGGTCCGCAGGGAGTTCGGCATCCTGATCAGCTCGCCGACGGTGTCGCAGTACCTGGCCCGGTGGGGGCTGGTCGAGGAGCGCCGGTTGCCGCAGGTGCGGCGCGGCCGGGTGCCGTCGGGCCGCCCGGGGGAGACCCGCCCCGGCAACGAGTGGATCGTGGGAGCGGAGGTGCTGCGGCTGACCTGGACGCGCCCGCACACCCCGGTCGACCCGCGCCGCGGCCCGGTCTCGGGCAGGCAGAACCTGCTGACCGGGTTCCGCGACCACTTCGGCGACGTCAACCTCCTGCTGGCCCTGTCCCACCGCGGGGTGGTGTTCCTGCAGGCGCAGCGCGGGGCCTTCGACGCGCGGCAGGCCGACGAGTTCCTGACCCGGCTCACCGACCAGTTCGGCAGGGGGCTCAACGTCATCGTCTGCGAGTGGCCCGCGCAGCACGACGACATGCTGCGGGAGTGGCCGAGACCTCGCCCCGGCCTGCTGTCGGTGCGCTTCGCACTCGATTGATCGATTTCTGTGGCGAAATGACCTCTGGTGGTGACGGCAGAAATGGGTAGTATTTGACAGCAGTGCCTGCCCGGGTTCTCGGAAAAGCTCACCGCCCCCGCCGTGCGCCGTGAAAACGGCGATACACGGAATTCATTGTCCAGCTATTTCGCTGTTTCCGGCGCTCGTTTGACTTGTTCTTCGAACCCACGTGCAAAAACCGGGAGAGCCATGACCACCCACCTCCTTCCCTCGGCCGACCTCGACCTCGAAGTGCTGCTGGCGCACAAGGAGACGATCGCCGACGGCGTCGTCCGGCTGGTGTTCCGCCACCCCGCGGGGGACCCGCTCCCGCCGTGGGCCCCGGGTGCCCACGTGGACCTGGTGCTGCGGCCGGACACCGTCCGCCAGTACTCGCTGTGCGGAGACCCCGGTGACCGCTCGGTGTTGGAAGTCGCCGTGCTGCGCGAGCGCGCCGGGCGCGGCGGGTCCGCGTTCGTGCACGACGCGCTGCGCCCCGGTGACCGGGTCCGCGTCCGCGGGCCCCGCAACAACTTCCCGTACGTCCGCGCCGAGCGGTACCTGTTCGTCGCGGGCGGGATCGGCATCACCCCGTTCATCCCGATGGTCGCCGCGGCCGAGGCGGACGGCGCGGACTGGCAACTGCTCTACGGCGGGCGGTCGCGCACGTCGATGGCGTTCGCCGCGTGGCTGCGGGAGCGGTACGGCGACCGGGTGGTGCTGTGGCCCCGCGACGAAGCGGGACCGCCCGACGTGCCGGGGGTGCTGGGCAGAGCGGGCACCGGCACCGCGGTCTACTGCTGCGGGCCCGAACCGCTCCTGGCCGCGGCCGAGGAGCTCTGCGCGGGCCTCCCGGGACTCACCCTCCACGTGGAACGGTTCACGCCCAAGGAGAACACCGGCCCGGTGACGGGGTTCGACGTCGAGCTCGCCCGGTCGGGGCTGACGCTGGCGGTGCCCGCCGACCGGTCGATCCTGGAGGTGGCCGAGGACGCGGGCGTGCCGGTGCTGTCGTCATGTCGCGGCGGCACGTGCGGGACGTGCGAGACCCCGGTGCTCGACGGGGTCCCCGACCACCGCGACTCGCTGCTGACCAGCGAGGAGCAGGCCGCGAACGAGACGATGATGATCTGCGTGTCCCGCTCCCGCGGGCGGAAGCTGGTGTTGGACCTCTGACATGGCCGCGCTGACGACGAAGATCGGTACCCGCGCGGCGGCCCTCGTCGCCGCCGCGTCCTGCGGCTGGGCGTTCTGGACGGTGGCGGGCCACCTCGGTGACCCGCCACCGCGGGTCGCCCAGGTCTCCGCGCCCGGACCGGAGTTCCCGGTCATCATCCCACCCACGAGCACCGGATCGCTTTCCCCGCCACCGGTCCCGACACCACCGGTGACGGTGCCCGAACCGGGTCCGACCGCCGAGGGCCGCCCGGTCGGTGTCGGGCGGGCGGTCGCCACCGGCCGCGTCCCCCCGGTCGCGGTGCCGCCGGGGACACCCGGTCGACCGGCGCCGACCTGGGAACCGCTGCCCGCACCGGGGCAATCGCTCCCGCCGCCTCCTGCACCACCGCCTCCCACCGGAACTCCGCCCGCGCCGCCGCGACCGTCCGACCCGCCGGTCGTCAGACCCCCGACCACCACACCGCCGCCCCCTCGACCGACCCCGCCCCCGCCCGCTCCGGAATGCGATTCGAGCGGATTGCTGGGGCCATTGCTCTGCGTCGTCCTCGGTCTGCTCGGCTGAGCGCGGGGAAGTATTAAACGCAAACGCTCCCAGTCCTTTTTTCGACGCTTTTCCTCACCGCGAGAACATTTTTCACGATCGTCTATTTCACTTCTCGTTAACAGGAAGAAACCGAGTAGGTCCTGTTTTCCGTGATTCACTTTCCCTCGTTCGGACAGTCCGATTCCCACCGGGCCGGACAGGAATAGGAAGGAAACCCATGTTCCCAGAAGCTCCGCCAGGAGCCCACCGGAGGTGGCGTCGCGCCAAGGCGGTGGCCGCGCTCTCGGTCGCCACCCTCGGCATCTCCTCGGTGGCCGTGATCCCGGCCTCGGCCCAGCAGCCCATCGGGCTCGCCCCCGTGCCGATCACGTTCCACCTCAGGGACGACAACGGCAAGTGGTTCGACTCCGGGCTGAACCTGTTCGGAGACCAGTCCCTGGCGGTGGCGGTCATGCCCCGGCTCGGCACGCTGGGTGGACTGACCACCGGGGGTGAACTCTCCAGCCTGCTGAACTCCGACCTCGTCGGCGCGGTCGGCAACCTGACGGGGAACCTCCTCGGCCAGCTCCCGCTGCTCGGTTCGCTCGGCGGCGAACTGGGCAAGGCGCTGAACCTCGACAGCACCCTGGCATCGGTCAAGGCGATCGGGACGGCCGACCGGCAGGCCGCCCCGGCGGCGGCGAAGGCGGAGAACCTGCTCGGCAAGTTCGCCCAGCAGCTCAGCTCGATGCGCGCCGACCAGCCGTTCAACCTGAACTCCCTGCCGGTCGGCGTTGACCTGCAGGGCGCCCTGAACGACCTCGCCAAGTTCGCCGTCAAGGGCGCGCCGGTGACGGTCAACTTCGTGGTCGACCCGAAGGAGTCGACCGGCATCCGCAACCCGATGGGCCTGATCGCCCCCGAGGGCGCCGAGGGCTTCCCCTACGAGAACCCCGCGGGCGCGTTCTTCGGCCAGCGGTCGATCCAGCTCACCGAGCCCGGGCTGTACGCGTTCACCGACATGGTGACCCCGTACATGCTGGGCGCGGTGGTGGTCGACGACCCGCTCACCATCGGCCTCGACTTCGGCAAGGCGTCGATGGTGAACTCGCGCAACCTCGTCGTCCCGACCAACTCCGACATCGTCAACCGGCTGGTGAACACGTTCTTCAACATCACCAACCCGAACAACTGGCAGCAGTACAAGGCGGACTCGGAGAACAGCTTCAACGCGATCCAGCCGCCGGTGCCGATCCTGCAGTACGACGCCGCGGGCAACCCGGTGCTGATCCCGAACCTGGACGCCTACTTCGACAAGAAGTTCTCGTACCCGAAGACCCTGTCGAAGGGCAACCAGCTCCCCGAGGTCCCCGGCGTCGGTGAGGTGTGGATCGACACCGAGGTCGAGGAGTGGGCGGGCAAGAAGGCGGTCGGCTCGGCCACCAAGGTCGACGTGACCAACTGGACGGTCGACCGCAAGATCGGCGCCCCGTCGATCAACATGAACAACCCGCACAACATGTGGACCGACAAGGACTACAAGTACCTGTACCAGACCGAGTGGTTCGCCGACAAGGTGGACGTGTTCGACCGGGAGACCGGCGAGTTCGTCCGGTCCACCCAGGTCGGCCACAACCCGGCGCACGTGATGACGGCACCGGGCAGCGACAACCTCATCATCGGCATCAACGCGGGCAACGAGGTCGTCGAGCTGGCACCGGGCGGCACGAACGTGCTCCGCAAGATCACGGTCAGCCCGACCGGTGAGGTCCGGCACCCGCACGCGCACTGGACCAGTTCGGACGGCAAGACCGTGGTCACCCCGAACGTGATGACCAACAACGCGTCGGTGATCGACATGCCGACCGGCACGATCCGCACCGAGAAGACGGGCCAGTTCCCGATCGCCACGAGCATGACCCCGGACTCCTCGACGTTCTACACGGCGGACTTCCTCGGCCAGACGCTCACGTGCGTCTCGCTGGCGCAGGACGCCTGTGCGGACAACGGGCAGATGGCGCACAGCAAGACGATCGACCTGTGGGCGAACTACAGCCCGCAGGACGGCCCGAAGAGCGGCGCGCCGTTCGGCGGGTTGACGATCCAGCTGCCGGTCACCCCGGACGGCAACGCGATGCTCGCGGCGAACGTGCTGTCCCAGACGGTCACGGTCATCGACCCGAGGACCAACAAGATCGTCAAGGACCTGCCGTGCTCGGCGGGCTGCCACGGCATCAACTTCGGTGCCAAGAAGGGCGGCGGCTACTACGGCTACGTCTCCAACAAGTTCGCCAACGTCATGCAGATCATCGACGTCGACCCGAACGGCGACGGCGCCCTCGACGACGCGAAGATCGCGGGCCAACTGACGCTCGACGCCACCCCGAAGACCAAGATGGACGGTTCCATCTCCGGGAAGTCGGGCTACGGCGGCCAGGGCGTGCTGGCCATCCCGCTCGTCTACAACGGGTGGGCCCAGCAGAACCAGGGGAGCTGGCGGTCGCAGTTGACCTGCGGGCAGCTCAACCCGATCGACAAGTCCACCTGCTGACACCGACACGGTAGTGGTCCGGGACCGGGAGAGCTCCCGGTCCCGGACCACTCTGCTCAGGAGCCCACCATGGCCTACCGCCGGAAAGCCCTCCCTCGCGGCCTGTCCGCGTTGCTCGCGGCCGTGCTCGGCGCGATCGCGCTGTCGTCGCCCGCGACCGCCCAAGTGTCCATAGTGCCCGACCGCGCCGATGGCGGCGGCACGCGCACCTTCGCCTTCCGGTTGGCCAACGAGCGAACCGACACCAAGTCCACCCGGCTCGAACTGGTCTTCCCGGCGACCCCGCCCGTGCCCTACGTCAAGGTCGCCTCGGCACCGGGCTGGACAGCCACCATCCGCCCCCGGCCGCTCGACCCGCCGGTCGAGGCGGACGGCAAGGTGATCCGCGAGGTCGTGGGGGCCCTCGTCTTCGAAGGCGGCGCGATCGGCCCGAGGCAGTTCGAGCAGTTCCTCGTCACCATGGGCCCGCTGCCCGCCGAGGGCAGGCTGCTGCTCGGGGCGACGCAGACCTTCGCCAACGGGGCGGTCTCGCGCTGGGACCAGAACACCGCGCCCGCTCCGGTGATCAACTTCGGGGCGGGCTCCGGCGCGGGCGGGGGCGCGGCTCCCGCGGCCGTGGCCCCGGCGGGCGAAGTCGACGCGGCGCAACCGTTCCAGGTGGTCGACACCGCCGCCCCCGCGGACCAGGGGGCGCGGAGCGCGGGCACCACCGGCGGGCCCCCGTTCGCCGTGCTGTGGGGCGCGCTGGGCCTCGCGCTCGCCGTGATCGCGGTGGTCGGGTACCGGTCCCACCGCCGCGGGCTGAGCACGGCCGCCGCGGAACCCGACACCGCGGAGTCCGACACCGCGAAATCCGCTGCCGACGAGCCGGACACAGCGGGACCCGGCGCCGCGGGACCGAAGGCCGGGCGCGTCGAGGAGAGCGGGGTGGGTGCCGAGTGACGACCGTGCGGGAACGCCCCCGCGCCGCGGTCGCCCGCCCGCGCGCCGCCGCCGGGCAGTTCGTCGCGCTGCTGCTGCTGGTCGCCGCCTGCTGGGGCGCGCTGCTCGCCACCACCCCGCAGGCGACCGGGGACCCGGTGCTCCTGACGACCTCCCCGGGCAACACCGAGCTCGTCAAGTCACCCGACGCGGTCGTGTTGACCTTCGACCGCCCGGTGCCCGCCGCCCTGGCCACCGTGCGCGTCCTCGACCCCGGCGGCAGGCAGGTGGTCTTCACCCGGCCGACCCACCCGGACGGCCGGGAGGACGCGATCTCCGTCCCCATGCCCGCGCAGCGCAACGAGGGCACCTACGCCGTGGCGTGGACCGCGCCGTCGAGCGGGCTGGAACCCGTCAGCGGCTCCTTCACCTTCGACGTGTCCCGCCCGATCCAGCCCGGCGGCATCCCGGCGATCGAGACGACGCGCGACCCGGTCGTGGCGGCCGCGCACCTGGCGGCGCGGGCGCTGGCGGTCGCGGCCATGGTGCTGCTCGCGGGCCTGGCGTTCTTCGTCGCCTCGCTCGGGCCCCCCGCCGTGCGGGCCAGGGTCACCCGTCGGCTGATCAAGGTCGCCTGGTGGCTGCTGGTCGGGAGCACGCTCGTCGCCCTGGTGTCGTTCGGGCCGTACGCGGCGTGGGTGCCGTGGCACGACGCGCTCGACCCGCGACTCCTCTCCGCCGCCGTCGAGTCGACCGGGGGCGCGGCGCTGCTCGCCCGCCTCGCCACCCTCGTCCCCGCCACCCTCGGCCTCGTGCTGCTGGTGGTGAACCCGCCCGCGACCACGGCGGTCGAGCGGTGCTCGCGCGGCGCGGCGGTGCTCGGCTGCGCGTCGGCGGTCTTCGCCACCTGGCCCCTCGCCGACCCCCGATCGCTCGGTTCACCGTCCCCCCTCGCGCTCGCCGCGGACATCGGTCTCCTCGTCGCCCTGGCCATCCCGGTGGGCGGCTTGGTGCTGCTGCGGTTCCCGGTCGGTCGCCACCGGCACGCCGTGGCCCGGCTCGCGCGGTCGGTGGTGGGGTGCGCGGTGCTGCTCGCCGTCGCCGGGACCGCCCAGGCCTGGCTCGGGCACGGCCTCGGCCTGCTCCCCGCCGGAGCCCTCGCCCTGGCCGCGGTCCTCGCCGTCTTCGCCTGGCTGCTCTCCCGCCGCGCGGCGGGCGGGTCCGCGAAGGCGCGGTCGACCCGGCTCGGCCACCAGGTCGTGGGGGTGGCGGGAGCCGCCGCGCTGATCACCGCGACCACCGCGACGCTGATCGCCCTCGACCCCGGCCAGAGCGCGCACGCGGCGGGCCCGGTGGGTCAGGCCCCGGCGGCGATCCGCGAGCAGGCCCCGCCCGCGCGGCTCACCTACGACACCGGCACCCCGAGCGGGCAGGGCTCGCTGGACCTGGTGCTCATCCCGACCACCGACCGGCTCGACGTACGCGTGTCGGTCCTCGGCCCGCACGGCGCCCACACCGCCGTGAGCATCGCCCTCAAGCGCGACAACCGGACGGAACCGGTGCCCCTGGACCGCGCGGGCCCCGGCCACTGGACGGGCCGGGCGACGGTGCCCGAGCGCGGGCGGTGGCAGCTCGCCCTGACCCTGCGGGCAGCCGACGGCAGCACGCACACGGTCGGGCAACCCATCGACGTGCGATGAACGCCCCCACCAGCCGCCTGGGAGTCGCCTTGTCCTCGCCCCCCGCCGCCCCCACCCGCCGGGCCGCCGCCCGGCCGCGCCTGAGCCCCGTCCTGCAGATCGTCGCCCGGCGGCTGCACTTCGTCGCGGGCATCGTGGTCGCGCCCTTCCTCGCGGCGCTGTGCCTGACCGGGCTCGTCTACGTGTTCAGCCCGCAGATCCACGACAGCCTCTACCGGTCCGACCTGCACGTGCACCACGTCGGCGAGGTGCGCCGCCCCCTTGCCGAACAGGTCAGGGCAGCGCTCACGGCCCACCCGGAGGCGACGCTCAAGGCCGTCCTCACCCCACCCGCCGACGACCGCACCACCCGGGTGGTGCTGGCGGTCCCCGGCCCGGACGGGATCGAGGACCGCACGGTGTTCGTCGACCCGTACACCAGGCTGATCAACGGCGAGCTGACCACGGTCGAGAACCGGCTGCCCGCGAACACGTGGCTGCGCCAGTTCCACGGCAACCTGCACCTGGGCGCACCGGGCAGGCTCTACGCCGAACTCGCCGCGAGCTGGGTGCCCCTGATCGCCGTGGGCGGCCTGGTGCTGTGGCTGGCCCGCACCCGCCGCAAGCGCACCCGGCGCGAAGTGCTCCTGCCGTCCGTCCGCGACAAGATGGGGTGGACGCGGCTGCGGGCGATCCACGGCGCCGCGGGCCTGTGGCTCGCGGTCGGCCTGGTGCTCCTGGCCGGGACCGGGCTCACCATGACCCGGTTCGCGGGCGGTCGGGCGGACTCGACGATCGACCCCGGCCGCCTGCGGGCCCCCGTGCTCGCGGCGGCCCCGGTGCCGGTCCCGGCGGGTGCCCAGCCCATCGACATCGACCGCGCGGTGGTGGCCGCCAAGGCCGCCGGGCTGAGCGGCGAACTGGCCGTGACCCCGCCGTCGGGTTCGGGTACGCCCTTCACCGTCACGGAGATCTCGGACGGCCTGCCCATCCACCGGGGTGCCGTGGCGATCGACCCCTACACCGAGGGGGTGACCGAACACCTCGACTGGAGCGACTACTCGCCGGTGGCGAAGCTCAGCACCCTGGCCACGCAGTTCCACACCGGCACCCTGTTCGGCCTCGCGAACCAGATCGCCCTCGCGCTGCTGGCGGCGGCCACGTTCGCCCTGCTCGCCCTCGGCTACCGCATGTGGTGGATACACAACCCGTACCGGAGGCGGTGGGAATCGCTGCCGCGCCCGGTGTGGCGCCAACTGGCGGGCGGCCCGCTGGTCGTGGTCCTGCTCGGGGTGGCGGCGCTGGCGTGGGTGCTCCCCGCGGTCGGCGCGAGCCTGCTGGTGTTCCTGGCCGTGGACGCGCTCGTGAGCCGGTTCAAGCGGCGCAAGGCGGGACAGCCCGCGGTCAGGCCTCCGGCGTCATGAACTCCAGGCGGTTCCCGACGCAGTCGCAGGAGTAGAAGCGGCGGAAGCCCGGGAACCCGTCGTCCCAGGCGACCGCCACCCCGGCGCTCCCGAGCCGTTCGGCGAGGTCGTCCAGCGCCCGCACGACGATGCCGGGGTGCGCCTTGCGGGCGGGCCGGAAGTCGTCCTCGACGCCCAGGTGGATCTCCAGGGTGTCGCCCCGCACCCACAGCCCACCGCGAGCCGCCAGGGCGGGGGGCTTGCGCACCTCGTGCAGGCCGAGCAGGCCGACGTAGAAGCGACGGCACTCGTCCTCGCTCCCGGGCGGGATCGCCAGTTGGACGTGGTGCAGGCCGTACCCCGACCCCGTCGGGGCTCCGGCGCCGGTGTGGGGGAGAACGGCGTCGTCGGTCACGGTGGCACTCCTGTCGGTCGGGTGCTTCGTCGAGCTGATCAGGTTCGCGTGCGGCTGGGTCGTGGTGCGCGGTCGGTGGCCCACCGGGAGACCGCGGGTCGGTGACGCCCCACCACAGGATTCGCGCCGCCCCGCTCGGCAGCGGCTGAACCGCGGCGGTGTCCCCGCCGGTTCCGGGACCCTATCGCCCGCATATCGAAAACCGCGTACGTGCCCGCAACACCACGCCGTCTTGACTGGCGGCATGACCCACAGCGAACCGGCACGGGCAGCGGCCTGCCGCACCCGATCGCCCGCGGTCCGGCCCTTCGCCGCCGTTGCGGGAACGGGGATCACGGTCTACGGGTGCGAACAGGACGAGGCCGACCTGTTCCGGGAGATGGCGCCTCGCTTCGGCGTGCGGCCGACCATCGTCGAGGCCGCGGTGTCCGAGGCCAACGCCGCGGTGGCGGCCGGGAACCGGTGCGTCAGCGTCAGTCACAAGAACCGGATTCCCGACCGGGCTCTCCGCGCGCTCAGCCGGGCCGGCGTGGTGTACGTCTCCACGAGGAGCGCCGGGTGCGACCACGTCGACGTGGAGTACGCGAACAGCGTCGGCATCACCGTCGGGAACGTCGCCTATTCGCCGGACAGCGTGGCGGACTACACGCTGATGCTCATGTTGATGGCCGTGCGCGGCGCCAAGGCCACCATCAGGCGCACGGACGCCCACGACTACCGGTTGGGTGACGAACGCGGGAAAGAGCTGCGCGACCTGACCGTGGGGGTGGTCGGAGCGGGGCGCATCGGCACGGCGGTCATGGACAGGCTGCGCGGCTTCGGTTGTCGCGTCCTGGCCCATGACATCCGCCCCACGACCCCCGCCGAGCGCGTTCCCCTCGACGAGTTGTTGCAGCAGGTCGACGTGGTGACGCTCCACACGCCGCTCAACGCCGACACCCACCACCTCCTCGACCGTCGGCGCATCGAGGGGATGAAGCGCGGCGCGTACGTCGTCAACACCGGGCGCGGTCCACTGCTCGACACCCAGGCCCTGGTCTCCGCCTTGGAAAGCGGTGGGTTGGGTGGCGCGGCGCTGGATGTCCTCGAAGGCGAGGAGGGGATCTTCTACGCGGACCGCCGGAACGGGTCCATCGAGAACGACCTGCTGCTGCGCCTGCAGGGAATGCCCAACGTGATCATCAGCCCGCACTCGGCCTACCACACGGACCACGCGCTGGTCGACACCGTCGAGAACTCCATCGTCAACTGCCTGGACTTCGAGAGCAGGAAGCAGCACCGGACATGAGAATCGGAATAATTTTCGGGGGAGTTTCCGAGGAACACCCCGTCTCGGTCAAGTCCGCACGGGAAATCGCCGAGCACCTCGACGCCGACAAGTACGAACCGTTCTGGATCGGGGTGACCGAGAGCGGCGCCTGGCGGCTTTGCGACGGCCCCGACCCGGGCTGGGAGGACGGCGGTCGCCCGGTCGTGCTGTCACCGGACCGGAGCGCCCGCGGACTGCTCGTCCTGGGGCGCGGGGAGTTCGAGGTGATCGGCCTGGACCTCGTGCTGCCCGTCCTGCACGGCAAGCTCGGCGAGGACGGTGCGGTGCAGGGCCTGCTGGAGCTCTCCGGCATCCCCTACGTCGGCTGCGACGTCCAGAGTTCCGCGCTGTGCATGGACAAGTCGCTCGCGTACGTGGTCGCCGGTGCCGCGGGAATCCCGACGCCGGACTTCCGGACTGTCCTGGCGGACGAGGACGTCGACCCCGAACCGCTCACCTACCCCGTCTTCGTCAAGCCCGCGCGCTCGGGGTCGTCCTTCGGCGTCAGCAAGGTGACCCGCCGGGAAGAACTGCCGAGCGCGGTGCGGACCGCACGGCGGTACGACTCGAAGGTGCTGATCGAAGGGGCTGTCGTCGGCAGCGAGGTCGGGTGCGCGATCCTGGGGGACGGGCCGGACCTGATCGCGGGCGAGGTCGACCGGATCTCGCTGTCCCACGGGTTCTTCCGGATTCACCAGGAAAGCGCCCCGGAGATCGGTTCGGAGAACTCGACGGTCACCGTTCCCGCGGACATCCCGGAGCGGACCCGGTCGCGTGTCCAGGAGGTGGCCAAGGCCATCTACCGCGCCCTGGGGTGCTCGGGGCTGGCGCGGGTGGACATGTTCCTGCGGGAGGACGGCACGGTGGTCCTCAACGAGGTCAACACCTTCCCCGGCATGACCTCCTACAGCCGCTACCCGAGGATGATGGCGGCCGCCGGGATTCCGCTCGCCGAAGTGGTCGACCGGGCGGTGGCGTCGGCCCTGACGGGGAGGTCGTGATGGGGGAGGACTTCGTCTTCGTGGACGAGTTCGTGCCCGGAGTGCGCTGGGACGCCAAGTACTCCACCTGGGACAACTTCACCGGCAAACCCGTGGACGGGTACGCGGTGAACCGCGTCGTCGGCACGAGGGCGCTGTGCGCGGCCCTGGAGGACGTGCGGGAGAAGGCCGCGCCCCTCGGCTTCGGCCTGCTGCTCTGGGACGGCTACCGCCCGCAACGGGCCGTGGACTGCTTCCTGCGCTGGTCGCGACAGCCAGAAGACGGCCGGACGAAACTGCGGCACTACCCGCACATCGACAGGGCCGAGATGTTCGAAAAAGGTTATGTGGCGGCGAAGTCGGGACACAGCCGGGGCAGTACCGTCGACCTGACGCTCTACCACCTGAGCACCGGTGAGCTCGCGCGAATGGGCGGCGACCACGACTTGATGGACGTGATCTCACACCACGGAGCGCCGGGGGTCACGCGGCTCGAAGCGGAGAACCGCCTGCACCTCCGCTCGGTGATGGAGGCCTGTGGTTTCACCGCCTACGAGTGCGAGTGGTGGCACTACACGCTCAAGGACGAACCCTACCCGTCCACCTACTTCGATTTTCCCGTCGCGTAGTCGAAGGTGTGCGAATGCGACTGGCGCACTCCGCTCCCGGGGGCGGATCGTGGCCCTGGTCATCACCGGTCGGTGCCCGGTGGCGCGACGGGAAGCTGCACCGTGACGCGGAGTCCGCCCGCGGCCCGGCGGGTGAGGGTGAGCGCCCCGTCGTGCGCCTGGGTGATGCTCTTGACGATCGCCAGGCCGAGGCCGACCCCCGCGTGGTCGTCGCGGATGCGCTGGGTGCCGCGCTGGAACGGTTCGACCAGTGTGGAGATCAGGTGCGGGGCCAGTTCCTGGCCGGTGTTCTCGACGGTGAGCACCACGGCCCTGGGGTGAACGCTGGTCGTGACCCACACGGTGCCCCGCTCGGGCAGGTTGTGGACGATCGCGTTGTGCACGAGGTTCGTCGTCAGTTGCAGCAGGAGCGCGTGGGAGCCGACGGTGGGGGCGATGTCGCCGGAGGTCTCGATGGTGGTGCCGCGCTTCTCGGCCAGCGGGAGCAGCGTCTCCGCGGCCTCCTCCGCGATGAGGGACAGGTCGACGTGTTCCCGGTTGAAGGACCGCTGGTCGGCGCGGCTGAGCAGGAGCAGCGCCTCGGTGAGGTCGATCGCCCGGGTGTTGATGAAGTGCAGGCGGTCGACGAGTTCGTCCGCCTCCCGCCTCGGGTCGCTGCGGGCCACGTCGAGGAGTGTCCGCGTGATCGCCAACGGGGTGCGCAGCTCGTGCGAGGCGTTGGCCGCGAACCTCTGCTGTTCGGCGTTGTGCGCGTCGAGCCGCGCGAGCATGGTGTCGAAGGCGTCGGCGAGCTCGCGGAACTCGTCCTCGCGGCCCTCCAACTGGATTCGGTGGGAGAGCGACCCGTTCGCGGCCAGGCGGGTGGCGTTGGTGATGCGGGTCAGCGGCGCGAGCATGCTGCCCGCCAGGACCCACCCGCCCACGAGGCCGAACACCAGCAGGAACACCAGCATCGCGGCGACCTTCGGGGCGAAGGCGCGCATCAGGTCGGCGCGGTCGGGCACGTGCGGGCCGGGCGTCCACGGCACCCCGGGAGCGCTGCGCTGCGGGGTGAGGACGATCTCCTCGGGCACGTAGCGCAGCAGGAACACCCACACCACGGCCAGCAGCAGGGCACCGGTGAGCATGAGGAACCCGGCGTAGCTGAGGGTGAGCTTGAGGCGAACGCTCGGACCGGGCGCCCTACCCACGCTCCCCGCCCCCGCGTTCCGCGTCGATGCGGTAACCCGCGCCCGCCACGGTGGCGATGATCCAGGGTTCGCCGAGGCGCTTGCGCAGCGCCGAGACGGTGATGCGCACGGCGTTGGTGAACGGGTCGGCGTTCTCGTCCCACGCCCGCGCCAGGAGCTCCTCGGCGCTGATGACCCCACCTTCGGCGGCGACGAGCACCTCGAGCACGGCGAACTGCTTCCGGGTGAGCGCCACGTAGCGCCCGTCCCGGTGGACCTCGCGGCGGAACGGGTCCAGCCGCAGGCCCGCGATCTCGCGCACCGGCGGCCTGCTGTGGGCGCGCCTGCGGTCGAGCGCCCGGAGCCTGAGCACGAGCTCCCGCAGTTCGAACGGCTTGGTCAGGTAGTCGTCGGCGCCGAGCCCGAACCCGGACGCCTTGTCGTCGAGCCGGTCGGCGGCGGTGAGCATCAGGATCGGCATCCCGCCACCGGAAGCGACGATGCTCGCGGCGACCTCGTCCCCGGAGGGCCCGGGGATGTCGCGGTCGAGGACGGCGATGTCGTAGGAGTTGACGCTCAACAGCTCCAGGGCGGTGTCCCCGTCACCGGCGATGTCGGCCGCGATCGCTTCCAGGCGCAGCCCGTCGCGGATGGCCTCGGCCATGTAGAGCTCGTCCTCGACCACCAGCACTCGCATGCTCCGATGCTACGAGCCCGCGCATATCGGCAGCATATCGAAAACCATGTTCATGCCAGCGCCGTCCGGTGGGAAGAATGGCGGATCATTCACGACGTGGTGCGAAAGGGATCACGGCTGGGATTGTCGCCAACTGCGACAGCGCGATCCCGGTCAGCATCGCCGCCGACCCGGTCCACTGCGCCGCGCTCAACCGCTCGCCGAGCACCAGCGCCGCCAGCACGCCGCCCACGACGATCTCCAGCGCCGCGATCAGACTCGCCGAGGTGGACGGGATCACCCGCTGCGCGATCACGCCCAGCGCGATCGCGCCCGCCATCCCCACCAGTCCCACGTACAGCACCAGCCCCCACACCGGCGCCGACCCCGCCGTGCTGGTCAGCACCTCGAACGGGAACGGCGCGAACACCCCCGCCGCCGTCAGCGCCACCGCGCCGAGGCACGCCCCCCAGGTGGCCATGACCAACGGGTCGTGCGTGCGCAGACCCCGCTCCGCCAGCAAGAACCGCCCCGCCAGGGTCACCGCGGCGGCGAGGCCGAAGGCGACACCCACCCGGTCCAACCCGCCCCCGCCGACCTCGCTGACCAGCGCGAGACCGGCGAGGAGCACCGCGATCCCCACCCACAGCAACGCCGGGACCGGCCTGCCCCGCACGAACCGGACCCACAGCGCCACGAGCACCGGGGCCAGGTACTCCAACAGCAACGCCACGCCCACGGGCAGCCGCCCGAGCGCCACGGTGTAGAGGACCTGGTTGACCGCGATCGTGACCACCCCGTACAGCGCGACCAGCCACCAGTCGCCGCGCGGAACGGACATCCGCCCCCTGCGCAGCAGCAGCGCCGCCGCGAGGAGGGCCAGCGCGCCGACCACCGTGCGCGCCTGGATCACGTTCACCGGGGACAGCCCGCTGCCCGCCAACAGCTTCAACGCGGGAGCCGCGCTGCCCATCGCCACCGCGCCGAGCGCGCCGAGCGCCAGACCGCCTGCCAGGCCCGTCCTGCTCATCGCGCGAGCACGTCCGCGGTCCGGGCGCAGCGGGTGGTGTCAGAAATGGTGGAAACCGATGGTGATATCGCGGTCGTCATCAGCCCAGCCCCCCCGATTTAACATATGTCGATTGTCGCCGGAAACGCTGTACGCGTCGGATTCCCGAACGCTTTCACCGCGATTCGGACCTGTTTTCCCCATCCGAGGAATGACAGTAGTCGAAACCCTCCGCAATGCGCTTGAAAACTTCCCGCGCCTGGCGCAAAAATATTGCGTGCCCCCGCAACCCCTCGACGACCTCGACCACCACCTGCTGGCCCTCCTGCAACAGGACAGCGGCAAGACCCTCGCCGCCCTCGGCGAGCTGGTCGGCCTGTCCCCCAGCGCGGTCCAACGCCGCATCACCCGCTACCGCGAAACCGGCCTCATCACCCGCACCGTCGCCGTCCTCGACCCCCGAACCGCCACGGACGCGCTCCTGGCCATCTGCGCGGTGACCCTCGACCGCGAGTCGGTGGAAGCCCACGAGGAGTTCCGCGCGCACCTGCTGGCGAACCCCCACGTCCAGCAGCTCTACAACGTCACGGGCGACCACGACTACATCGCCGTCCTGGCGACCACCGGCATCGGCCAACACCGGTCCGTCGCCGACGAGGTGCTGAAGTCGGCCCCGAACATCCGCCGCTACACGACGATGGTGGTCTTGGACCCGCTGCGCACGACACTCACCCTGCCGACCCGCTGAACCACGCGCCGGTCCGGACTTCCTGATCCGGGCGTTCGCGGTGGCTCGGACCTGCCCGCGGCGCGGCACCGGACTCCGGCCGCGGAGGCGTCGGTGGAGACCGCGGTGTGCACGTGCCTTTCGAGCAGGGCAGCGCCCGCCCCGGGGTCAGCGCAGTTGGTACTGCAAGTAGGCGATGTAGCCCCGGGTGGTTTTGGTGACGGGGTTGTTGTACCCGAGGACGCGGGTCTGGTCCGGCAGGAGTTGCCGGAGTTCGTCGAGTGCTTTGGTGATGTCGCCGCTGCGCGCCCGCCAGTGGGC
>NZ_AYXG01000129.1 GCF_000564855.1 Actinokineospora spheciospongiae | reverse complement strand
CCTCGGCCAGGGCGATGGCGTTCGCCCGCAGGACCTCGGCCAGGGCGATGGCGTCCGGGCTCAGGGGTTTCGTGGTGTCGGTGTCCGGCCACACCTCCAGCAGCGTGTCCGCGGCCACCCGGACGCAGGTGGCCCGGTCGCCGGGTGCCATCGATTCCAGGGTCGCGCGTTGCGTGAGGGAGTGCACGCGGATCTGACCGGACTGGCCCGTCCTGGTGACCAGGGAAAGGCGGGTCAGGCAGCCGAGCGCGTCGCTCAGGTCGTCCTGCGTCGCGTCCGTGCCCACGTACTTCGTCACGGCTGCGGAGACCAGGGCGGACTCGGGGATGCCGTTGGCGTCGAGCACGGCGGCGATGTCGAGGACCTTGCCCGCGATGCCCCGCGGCGCCAGTTCGTTCGCCCGGTCCACCGACAGCGCCCACGTGGTCGCCACCGCTCGTTCCGAGGCCAACAGCTCGGTCTGCGGTGGGAAGAGGTCCTTCAGGGTGCGCCTGCGGTTATCCCAGCGGACGGCATACGCCTCGCAGGTCAGACCGCGGTCGGCGATGTACGCCGCGACCTGGCCGATCGCCAGCGGCAGGTGGCTGACCAGTTCCCCGATCGCCCCCACCCCCCGCAACAGGTCCTGCCGACCGCGCAGGCGCTCCTCGAGGCAGGCCCGGGACTGCTCCGGGGTGAAGAGGCCGAGTTCGACGTAGCTGCGCCCCGGGGTCTGGAAAGCCGCGTCCTGACGGCGGGTGGTGGCGATGGTCCGCCCGACCGGCGACGACGGCGGCCACAGGTTCTCGATGTCCTGGGGGCGCCAGATGTCGTCCAGGACGACCAGCCAGCGGGTGCCCGTGGTGGCGAACCAACTGAAGAGCAGCTGGATCGCGAGGTCCGGGTCCTCCCGCCCGGTCAAGGCCTGGGCCAGGGCCGTGTAACCGGAAACCAGGTCCGCGCGGGAGGTCGCCGTGATCCATGCCAGGAGCTCGACCCTGTTCCCGTTCCACTCCTGGTGGGCGTATTCGGCGACCAGTTGGGTCTTGCCGACCCCGGCGGTCCCGAAGACCACCGTGCATCCGCTGGTGGTGGGGAGCGCCGTGGTGGTCGCACGCGGCTGGTAGCCCGGCGCGATGTCCGGAACCGCCCCCCACAGGCACGGTGGGGCGATCTTCCCCTGGTACGGGGACGGGCCGTGGAAGTGGACATCCCGCACGCTGCGCGCCTGGACCGCGTTGGTGGCTCGGCCACTCACGTCCATGCGGTCATGAGGGGTGTCCTCGTCCATCGGCCCATCATCGGCCATGCGAAACCGTATCCGGTACCGGACCTGACACGTCGGGGGAGAATCGCCCCGGCCTCGGACCACCTCCGACCCGCAGCGGACTGCCGACGACGACCACTGCCGAGCCGCGCGGCCGTCGGGCGGAAAGGGCCCGGGCTGAACCGAGGCGGGCGTGCCGTCTCAGCCACTGCGAACGATGCGGCTACCCACTCGCATAAGTGCCGTTGCAGTAGGGTGAAGTGAGAGTGCGACGTTCGGTGAACAGGTCGAGAAGTAATGTTCAGAAGGCTTGCCGTCGCTGCTGGGTTGTCTGGTGGTCGTCTCTGGACTGTCTGGCGTGACAGCGGGCAGTGGGGGGGTGGGTGTGGTGTGGAGCACGCGGCAGTTGGCAGAGCTGGCCGGCACGACTGTCAAAACGGTGCGGCATTATCACCGGATTGGTGTGCTCGACCTGCCTGACCGGGCACCCAACGGGTACAAGCAGTACCACGTGGCTCATCTTGTCCGGTTGCTCCGGATCAAGCGCTTGACCGACATCGGCCTTTCGCTCGCCCAGATTCGGGAGATGGGAGGTGACGACGGTGGTTCGGAAGACACGTTCTGCATGCTTGACGCCAAGTTGGCGGATACGGTCGAGCAGCTACAGCGAATTCGCGGGGAGCTTGCGGTCCAGCGCGAGCACGGTGCTCCGTTGGATTCCCCGGCACGGTTCGGGGGCGTCGCTGACGGGCTGTCGGAGAAAGACTGGGCGATGTTGACGGTGTTCTCCGGGACTTTGCCGGATCACGCCATCGATGACCTCTGTCGGTTGATGGCGGAGCCCACCGACCGTGGTGTCGATGAGGAGTTCGATCGTCTTTCCGAGGACGCCGACGATGGGGCTGTCGCGGCGATCGCGAGCCGCCTGGCCGAGTCGATCCAGCGCAGCCATGCCCGGTTCCCGTGGATGGCGGACCCGTGCTCCGGGGGAACGCGGCGCCAAGAGCTCGCCGAGGCTGCGATCGGATCTGCTGTCGTCGAGCGGTTCAACGCCGCCCAGCTCAAGGCCCTCGCTCTCGCACACGCACAAGTGCGGGCGGGAAACTGATCGAAGCCACGTGGCCGAATGTGCGTATGTCGTTTCTGGTGGGCGACCGGACGGCAGTCCGCTCAGCTTCCGATATCGACCCACGGGAAACGTCGTTGATCATGCTCATGGCGCCGAGTGTCGGGTGTGGCCCGAGGGCGGAGTCGACCTCAGGTGCCTGAAAAGGTGATTCGGCGTTTCAGGGGAACGCTCGCAGGTGAGGAATTCGCCGGTCGGCGGCCCGGCTGAGCAGGCTCGTATCGCCCTCGCAAGCTCAGCCGGGCGCCGCATCGCGCTATTCCGGGGATGCCTTGCAGCGCTGGTCTCGAGGCAGGCTGCCGTCAACCAGGTACGTGGTGGTGACGTTCAACGCGCAGGCGTTGCCGCCCACGACGTAGACCCCGTGCCCGCTGCCTTCGACGCTGACCATCCGGGATCGCTGCGCGAACTTCTCCCGCAGCAATTCGCCGCCGCGGTGCGGAGTGGGCACGTCGTGCTGGTTCTGCAGGATCAGCACGTTCCGGGGACCTTTGTCGTTGACCGGCACCGGTGGCTCGGCTGGTCGGTGTGGCCAGTAGGCGCAGGGGGTGATGTTCGCAGCGGACGCCCCGAAAAGCGGGTACCGCTGGCGGTCTTCGGCCACCGCGCGCCGGTAGGTGTCGATGTCGGTGGGCCATTCGACGTCGTTGCAGGTCACGGCGAGGAACACGGTGAGGAAGTTGTCCGTGGGCAGCAGCTCGGTTTTCGTGTTTGCCCGCAGGCCCGGTGCCGAGGGGCTGTCCTGGCGCAGGATCTGCCACAACTGCGCTGTTTTCGCGTACAGCGACTCGTTGAACAAGTTGCCGAAGAGGTTGAGCCGGAACAGTGAACCGTCCAGGCCGTCCACGGGCTGCTTGTCGAGTTTTTCGGCAATCTCGAAGTAAGTTCGGCGCACCTGCGCGGGTGTACGGCCGAGACCGTAGGCACCGTGTCGTTCCGCGGCCCATTCGGCGAAGTCCGGGAACGTCTGCTCCATGCCCAGCGCATAGCGGCGCATGCCGTCGTGGTCGAGGTGGGTGTCGCCGACGTTGCTGTCGAGCACGATCCGGTCTGAACGCTCGGGGAACATCGAGGCGTAGGCGGCCCCCAGGGCTGAACCATAGGAGAGGCCGAAGAAGCTGGTTTTCCGCTCACCGAGCGCGGCCCGGATGCGGTCCATGTCGCGAGCGTTGTTCGCGGTGGTCAAGTGTCGCAACCTGTTGTCGCGGTCATTGGCCGTGCACTGCTCTGCGACCCGCTTCGCCACAGCGGCCTGCGCGGTGACCGCCGCGTCGTCGACCGCGTAGGGCGGAATGTTGGCCAAGTACGGCCCGGTGGTGGTGAAAGCGCAGCTCACCGGTGCGGAGCGGCCGACACCACGGGTGTCCACCCCGATCAGGTCATAGCTGTCCAACACACTGGTCGGCAGCCCCTTGTTCGCCAGTTGCGCGGACAGAACCAGACCCGAACCGCCGGGACCACCGGGGTTGAGAATCAGCACGCCCCGGCGTTTGCCCGGGTTCGTGCTGGCGAGCCGGGAGATCATCAGGTTGATCTGAACACCGCCCGGGTCGGTGTAGTCCAGCGGAACCGGCACCACGGCGCATTGCAGCTCACGTGGAGCGGCTCCCGCCACCACGTCGTCGGGGCAGGCGGTCCACCCCAGCCGCGTCGCCTGCGCGTCGGCCATCGCGGGCGCGGCCAGAGGGACACTCAAGCCGAGCACGGCCGCGAGAACCCACCCACGGCCGGGTCGATGTTTCCAGTGCATGGTCGTTCCCCCGCACGTCTGATCCGGTGATTTGCGAACCCATCCCAGCTCATGCCCTTGGGGCAAGGTCAACCACGGACCTCCTGCCCAGGTGAAGCGCCCTGCGGGCAGGTGATCGAGCAGGCGGCGCCGAGGAAGGCTCCGTGGATGTCGTCGCGGATCTCCCAGCGGGTGCGCAGGCGGCGGAACCGGTGCAACAACGCCAAGGCCCGCTCGACGACCCAGCGGCGCACGCTGAGCCCGGAGCCGTGTTCGACGCCGCGGCGGGCGATGAGCGCACGAGCCGTTCGGCGGGGCGGAGTCGATGGGCACGACCACCCCGGCGAGCACGATCTCGGCCACGCGCAGCATCGCCTCGGTGTTCGGCGCGATCTTGATCGACCGGTCGTCGAGCAGACCGATGATGACGCCCGCGGTCACGAGGCCGGTCACGCCGATGTGGGTGGACGAGGCTGTGGCCGGTGTGTCGGCCGCGTCGCGGTGCGCTGTTCCGGAGAAGTCCGGTATCCCCTGACCGGCTGTCCGCACCCGGCCACTCGGCTGGGCGCTCCGGCTGGTCCGCGGGTGCCGCCGGGCGGTGGCGGGGACGAGGATCGTGAGGCCGGTCCGCGGTGGCGTTCCCGCCTGCCCGGATCGCGCTCCACGTTCACGACCGGACAATCGGAGTTGTTTCCCGTGCACACCCTGATCGACCGCACGACCTTGCGGGCCCTTCTGGAGCATGCCAGACCGCAGCGGCGCACCATCCTCTGCGGAGGGTTGCTCGTCCTGTTGAGCGGCCTCGCCGCCGCGGCGCTGCCGTTGGCGGCCAAGGAGTTGGTGGACCGCCTGGGCGCGGGCGGCGGGATCACCGGCTTGCTGGTGCTGCTGGTCGGTCTCGCGCTGGCCGGTGCCGTGATCGCGATGGCAGGCAACTACCTGCTCGAGCGTGCCGCCGAGTCGGTCGTGCTGGGCGCCAGGAAACGGCTGGCGAGGCGGTTGCTGTCGTTGCGGGTACCCGAGTTCCAGCGCGCCGAGCCGGGCGATCTGCTGTCCCGGTTCACCGGTGACACGACGTTGCTGCGCGAGGTCTGCACGCACGCCCTCGTCGGATTGATCACCGGTACGGCGACGACCGTGGTGATGGTCGTGATGATGGGGACGATGGACCTGGTCCTGCTGGGCATCACCCTGGCCGTGCTCGCGGTCGTGGGCCTGCTCGCGCTCGCCGGGATGCCGATGATCGAGAAGTCCTCGCACGCCGCGCAGAGCGCTGTCGGGGAGACCGGTGCACGGCTGGAGCGGGTGCTCGGTGCCTTCGGCACCGTCAAGGCCGCCGGAGCCGAGGCCAGGGAGATCGCGGCCGTCGAACACGGTGCCCGGGAGGCCTGGCGTGCCGGTGTGCGATCGGCGCGGTGGGAGGCCTTGGTGCACGGCGTCAACGGTCTCGCGGTGCAGGCGTCCTTCCTCGCCGTGCTCGGTGTCGGCGGCGCGCGCGTCGCGACCGGCGCGATACCGCTGTCCACGCTGGTGGCGTTCCTGCTGTTCCTGTTCTTCCTGGAGGAACCGATCGGGCAGGTCCTGCACGCGGGCAGCAAGCTGCAGATCGGTTTCGCCGCGGTGCGCAGGCTGCGTGAGGTCGAGCAGATGCGGACCGAGCCCGTCGGCACCGGCGGCTCCGTCGCCGCCAGGCCCGCCGAGCGGGGTGGAGGACGCCTGAGCTTCTCCGACGTGCGGTTCCGCTACGGCCCGGACCTGCCGGAGGTCCTGCGGGGCGTGAGCGTCGAGGTGCCCGCGTCGGGCATGACCGCCTTCGTCGGGCCGTCCGGCGCGGGCAAGTCCACCCTGTTCGCGCTGATCGAGAGGTTCCACGAGCCCGACTCGGGTCGCATCCGCCTGGACGGCCGCGACCTCGCGGACTGGGACTTGGTGGGGCTGCGGGCGGGGATCGGCTACGTCGAACAGGACGCGCCCATGCTGTCCGGGTCGTTGCGCGAGAACCTCGTCTACGGCCGCCCGGACGCGACGGATGAGGAGGTCCGCGACGTTGTGGCGCGGACGAGGCTGGACTCGCTGGTCGACCGGTTGCCCGCCGGTCTGGACACCCCCGTCGGGCACTGCGGTGGCTCCCTGTCCGGTGGGGAGCGGCAACGGGTCGCGCTCGCTCGCGCGCTGGTCAGCCTGCCGCGAGTGCTGCTGCTGGACGAGATCACCTCGCAACTGGACGCCGCGAACGAGATGGCCATCCGGGACGTCGTCACCACAGCGGCGAAGACGATGACGGTGCTCGTGGTGGCGCACCGGCTGTCGACGGTGACGCAGGCGGACCGGATCGTGGTGCTCGACAGCGGCACGGTGCGGGCTGTCGGCACCCACGACGAACTCGTCGCGAGCGATCCGCTCTACGCCGAGTTCGCCGCCACGCAGCTTCTCACCGGCGAGCGCGGCGGGTGAGCGACGGCCCTGCGGTTCGCCGCAGGGCCGTCCCTTTTCCCGCTCGGGAGTCAGCCGTGTGCGGTGAGGGGAAGGATCAGCCGCAGCTGGAAACCGCCGTCGGCCGTGGGGCCGGTGTGCAGCTTGCCGTTCAGCAACGCCGCTCGTTCGTGCAGGCCGACCAGGCCGTGGCGGGCGCTGGGGAGCGCGAGGTGTGGCCGGGTCGGCCGGGTGTTGGTGACCGTCACCGTCAGGTCGGTGTCATCGTGGCTGATCTCCACGACGGCGCAGGCACCCGGCGCGTGCTTGCGCACGTTGGTCAACGCTTCCTGGACGGTGCGGTAGATCGCCCGCTGCACCGGCGGTTCGAGGCCTTCCGGAACGTTGCTGACCAGCTGCGCGTCGATCGCACTGCCTGCGATGAGGCGTTCGAGGTCGGTGAGCGTGGGCTGCGGGGTGAGCTCGGTGGCCGGGGTGCCGGAAGCGCGCAGCAGGTTCACCATGTGCCGCAGTTCGTCGAGGGTGGTGACCGACAACTGCCGCACGTTCGCGGCGGCCAGCTTGGCGTCCGGGTCCGCGGTGCTGACCTGGAGCGCTGCCGCCTGCACGGCGATCAGGCTCACCTGGTGGGAGACGACGTCGTGCATCTCGCGGGCGAGCTGGTTGCGTTCCTTGGCCAGGATCGCCTCGGCGTCGAGCCTGCGCTCGTGCTCCCTCGCCTCCTTCACCTCCTCCAGCCGCAGCGCCAGCTCGCGCCGGGAGCGCAGGAACTGGCCGAGCAGGATCGGGGCGAGCGCGGTCATCGTGAAGTAGATGACCCCGAGCAGCGTGTAGGAGTTCCAGATCGACGGGGCGAGGTCCGCCGTCGGAAAGACGAACCCGGCCGCGGCCAGCAGCCCGCAGCCCGCCAGGACCCACCAGTCGCGGGAGCGGCTGGAGACCACGTAGAGACCGATGATCGCCGGGACGATCGCGCCGGGGGCCAGCACCGCGGGCAACGTCGCCAGGAACGCGGGCAGCGGCAGGCGCTCGAGCGCAGGCAGGGCGAGCACCGCGATCGCGATCGGGACCACGCCGTACGGGTCCTCCTCGCTGATCATCGTCAGCACGCCCTCGGCCACCGCGAGCGCGAGCACCGCGAGGCGGACCGGAATCCGGGGGTTCACCGGGGCTCCTGATCGCCTTCGAGCAGCCCGGCGCGCTGCGCCACGAGAGCGGCCTGCACCCTGCTGCCGACGCGCAGCTTGGTGAGGATGGCGCTGACGTGGTCCTTCACCGTGCCCACGCTGATGTGGATTCGCGCGCCGATCTCGGTGTTGGACAGCCCCTCGGCGATCAGCACGAGCACCACGCGTTCCCGGTCGGTGAGCAGATCGACCTGCTCGGCCGCGTCCGACCCCGCGCCGGACCCCAGGTAGCCGTCGACCACGGTCCGGGTGACCTTGGGGGAGAGCACCACGCCGCCGTGGGCGAGAGTGCGGACCATCTGCGCGAGTTGTTCGGGGCCGGTGTCCTTGAGCACGAACCCGGACGCGCCCGTCCGCAGCGCGGTGGCGATGTACTCGTCCGAGTCGAACGTCGTCAGCATCGCCACGACCGGCGGCGGCTTGAGGCCCTGCAACCGGCGCAGGATCGTGAGGCCGTCCACGTCGGGCATCCGGATGTCGAGCAGCACGACGTCGGGCTTGAGCAGGCTGATCTCCCGCACCGCCTGCGCCCCGGTCGGGGTCGCGACCACCTTGATGTCCCCGGCCGCCTGCAGGATGAGGCGGAACCCCGTCCGCACCAGCTCCTCGTCGTCCACGACGACCACCCGGATCATGCGTTTCTCCTTTGCGGACCTGTACGGGTGCAGTCTCCCCGCCACCGGTGCGGGCCCGCCATCCGGGAGCTGGCGGACCCTCCCCGCCGACCGGCGGGTTCGGGCCTGCCGGTCGGCGGGGAGGACCCGGTTCGTCCGAACCTCAGCGAACGCGCTCCGCGGGCTTGGTCGCGAGGTTCAGCAGGTACTCCAACGGGCCCCTGCGGAAGAAGCGGGACCAGACCCAGGCGAACACCGTCACCCCGAGGATGAACAGGAGCACCGGCGTCCAGGAGGTCCGCGATTCGTTCCCGCCACCCGCCAGTTGGGGCGACAGGACGAAGTGGCCGACGTAGGCGGTGAGGGACATGGTGCCCACCGAGATGACCGGCGCCGCGAGTCGGCGCAGCAACGGCAAGCGGTCCAGTGCCACCGTGGCACCGATGATCACGGTGATCGCGACCCCCACGCAGCCGATGACGTCGAACGGCATGCCGCTGTGCGGCCCCGCCGTCAGCAACGACCACACCGACCCGAGCCCGTCGGGCGACGCCGTGTCACCCATGGCGCCGAGGTCTTTCGGACCTGACTTCGCACCGGTGGCGGAGAGCCACCGCCTCTGTGTCTCCGCGGCCGTCCGCACGCCCTCGAACAACCGCGACATCAGCCACGAGGTGCCGTGGGCGAAGACGGCCAGGCCAGGGCCGAACACGGCCAACCGTCGCCGTACGGTGTGGGTGGACAGGTCCAGCCTGCCCAGCGCCATGCCCGCGGTGACGAACGCCATCCAGGGGATCGCCGGGTAGAGGCCGGTGAGCAGCAGGTCGAGCACGCCCACACCGCCGACGAGGTCCAGCGGGTCGTAGGCCTTGAGCGCGGTGCTGACCGGCTCGGTCACCAGTGCCTTGACGCCCAGCGCCAGGGGCGGCAGCACCACGGCGAGCACGGCCGCGGTGATCGCGAGGGTGCGGGCGCGCAGCCGCACCAGCGGCAGGGCCAGCAGGAAGTAGACGCCGTAGAAGGCGAGGATCACCACGCCGCCGTAGAACGCGGCCATCACGGTGCCCAGCGCCAGGAGGACCACCGCCCGGATCGCGATGCGCACCTTCGCCTGACGACCGGCCAGACCTGTCTTGGGCTCCAGACGGCCGGCGAGCAGCACGAGGGAGAACCCGGCGAGGGTCGCGAACAGCGCGGACGAGCGCCCCTCGGCCAGGTGCCGCACCCAGGAGCCGATGCCGGTCGTGGCGGTGGCCGCGGGACCGAGGTGCACGACGAACATGCCGAACACGGCCAGGGCGCGCGCCAGGTCGATCCCGACCAAGCGTCCTGTCGACGGTGCGGTCGGTGTCGCGTGTTGGTGACGTGCTGATTCCCGCGCGGGTGAGATGTCGTCTGGTGGCATCTGTTTCACAGCGACACTGTCGTGGGAGCGCCGAGTGGGCGACCACCCGTCAGGTCGCGGTGCGGACCCCGCCGGTCGGCCGGACCCGCGCAGCCGACCGGTCCGGCCGCGCAGGTCGGTCACGAACGGCCGATCACCCTGGACGACAAGCGAAATCCCTGCCGTGCGGTGACACGGGCAGGTAGGCGCGGCTGACCGCGTTGGCGGTGCGGGGAAGCGCGACCGAGCCCGGGTGGGCCATGGACATCGGCCACCACCACGACCGGAGCCGGCCCGTCGTGCTCGCGGGCGAACGCGCCGAAGGTGCTCGCGAAGGCGGCCCGCGTCGAACCAGTCGCGCGGAGCCCCCGGCTGACCCGGTAGCAGCACCACGACCGGCAGCCGCGGACGAGGCGTCGCCGCGTACGCGGGCGGCAGGCAGCTCCACGCCGGTCGCGCCGCGAACGCACCGGGAATCGCCGCCTCCGACACCGTGCCCTTCTCAGGCAGGTCAGCGGGCCTGCGCCACACATCGGCGAGCCGGTGCCCGGCGGGGACCTTGAGCACGCGCGCCGCAGGCGGTGCCGCCTCGTCCGGGTCCACCCTGGTATTCGTGAACACCTCGAGCACCGCACGCGTGGTGGGGCACAGGCCGAAATGTGCGTTGCTCGCGACCGGGGCGCTTCCCGTCACGACCACCTGTCTCTGCGGATCAGCAACGCGATCACGGCGAGCACCCCGGCCACGGTCGCGGCGACGGGGACCGGTCCGGTGATCACCGACAGGTCCGGGGTGCTCGGCATGCGTTTCGTTCTCCCCGCAGAAGAGGAGCGTGGCAGGTGCCGGGGAGGCCGCACCTGCCACGCTGGTTTCGACGGGCCCGCGGCTGAGGGCTGTTGACGCCGCTCACGCCCGGGAACCACATCGAGGTGGGTCAGCCCTCGTCGTCGCCGAAGAACTCGTCCGCCATGCCGCCCAGCGCCATGCCGCCGAGCACACCGCCCGCACCGGCGGCGAGCATGCCGCCCATGCCCGCCCCGCGTCGCTGGTCCTGCTGGTGGTCGTGGCCGCCGTGACCGGGCTGGCCGCCGAAAGCGCGCTGACCCCCGTACACGGGTTGCCCGCCGTGACCCATCGGTGCGCCGGAAGCGGGGTTGTGGCCCGGCTGACCGATGAACGCCGGGTCGGGAGCGCCACCGCCGAAGGCGGGGTTCGTCGCGGAACGCGCGGCGACCCGCGTCAGCCACGCGCCGATGGCGGAAACCCAGTCGGTGGCCCGCGCCTCCTGGTGGGATACGCGGAGATGACCGGTGGTGTCCCCACCGGAGTTGAACCCGCCCCGCCGCCGGTCGGCCCCGAGGATCACGCGCAGCTCGTGCGCGGTGGCGACGAAGGTCAGCTCGACCTGGTCGACCCTGCCCGAGAACTGCCCCGGCGGGACGAACTCGAGCTCCTGGAAGAAGCCGAGCTCGTGCGCCACCCCAGGCAGGTGCCCCGTCTCGACACCGGTGCCGCGGAACGAGAAACCGAGCTGCCCGAAAGCGTCCAGCACCTCGTTCTGCGACGGCAGCGGACCCACCAGGACAGCGTCGAGATCACCCTTGTCGGGAGCGCCCGCGATGACCAGCTCGGTGCGCACGCCCACGCTCATCCCCGGCAGCGCCGCACCCGCGACCGCGGTGATCGGCGTCTCCCACGGCAACACCAGCCGGAACGGGACCGACACCAGTCGACCCGCGGGCACCCGCAGGTCCTGCTGCACCACCGACCGGGAGAACTCCGTGCCGTCACCGCGTTCGTCGTCGTGGCCGAAGGAGAAACCGCCGCGGTCGACCCGGGTCACGAGGGACAGCACGACCTGGCCGATCTCGGCGTCCGAGCTGCCACCCTGGACGCGGACCTGTCCGGTGACCGACTGACCGGGCACGGCATGCGGCGAGTCCAGCACGGTGTCGACCGACGGGCCACCGATGCCGAAGGCACTCAGCATCCGGTTGAACATGAGAAGCTCCCCTCCTGGGACGGAATGACCGAACCCGTGACGCATCCCAGTGTTGTGGGCCACCGGTGCCGCCCCCACCTGCCGGACGTCCGGAACAACCCGCTGCCTGGCTGGACCCACCCCCGCCGGTCGGCACGCTCCGCACCCCCGGCCCTGGAAGGCGGTGCGGTTCTCAGCGATGCGGACGAACTCGAAGAAGTCCAGCCGACCGGCGATGACTTCCGGCCAACTGACCGGGTCACCGTCCGCAGGCAGGACTCCACGCTTGCTGCTGAGGCCGATCACCGCTTCGGACCACACAACGACGAGTGGGCCGCGGTGTTGTCGGTGACCTTCTTGCTCGTCCTGCGTCCCCCTGGGGGAGTCCATGTCCTTTCTGACCGATGCCCTCGAAGGGCTCGCCGGTCTGCCGCAGCCCGCCGTGCTGGCCGTGACGGGTGCGTTGACGCTGGCGGAGTGCACCCTCGGGGTGGGTTTCCTCGCGCCGGGGGAGACCGCGTTGCTGCTGGCGTCCACGACGGTGACGAGCATGTCCCGGTTCGTGGTCATGTGGCTCGTGGTGACGGCGTGCGCGGTCGCCGGGGACAGCATCGGCCACCACCTTGGGCGCCGTTGCGGTGATCGGCTGCGTGACAGCCGGATCGTGCGCAGGATGGGGCAGCAGCACTGGGACAAGGCGGGGGACCTGTTGCGGCGCCGGGGTGCGTGGGCGGTGTTCGCCGCGAGGTTCCTGCCGGTCGTGCGGACCCTGGCGCCTGCGTCGGCGGGTGCGTCGAAGCTGGAGTACCGCCGGTTCTTGCCCGCGTCGATCGCGGGGGCGGGGTGCTGGTCGGCGTTGCACATCGGCATCGGCTCGGCCGCGGGCGCGTCCGCGAAGTACGTCGAGTCGGTGTTCAGCGGGGCGATGTGGGTCGTACTGGGTGCCGTGGTGGTGGTCGGCGTGGTCGTGGTGCTGCGCAGGCGCAAGCGGGCTGCGGCGGCCGAAAGCGAAGAGCTGGAGGAAGTCGTGTGATCGCCGGTTCGCATCACCTCAGCGGTACCACTGGACTCCCGGTCTTTCCACTTGCGCTGTGACCAGGAGAGCTGGTGGGCGGTGTCGCGGAACCGTTTGGGCGACGAGCCGACCACGCGGCGGAGCGTTGTGCTGAACGCGCTTTCGGATTCGTAGCAGGCGGCGAAGGCGAGTCATGAGATGGATCGGTTGTCACGGCACAGGGTGCCGCGGGCGAGGCTCATGCGCCGTTGGACGCGGTGGTCCGGGGAAGCGGTGCCGACCTGGTTCTTGAAGGACGCGGCGAACGCCGAGTGCGGAACGCGGCCGTTCAGGTCGCTCCCGTTGACGCCTCCCTGCCACCTCGGAGGAGCGTCTCGCCGCGCTCGAAGTGGCCGCCCGAGGATACGTCCGCACCCAGCGGCCCGCGAGCACCCTGCGCCCATGACGCTGGCTGGAAGGTCTGGCCGAGGTGCGTGGCCGAGCCGGGCGTCTCGGACGCCTTGGCGCCAGCCGGGGCGCTCATGGGCTTCGTCGTGTGGCTGGAGCGCCGGGAGGCCCGCTCCCACGGCCGTGGACCGCCGCGCCTGGCTGGTGCCGTCGTCGGCCTGCGAGGGGGCGGTGCGGAGCCACCCGAGGTCACCACAGAGGCCGCCAGGGCGGTGCTGAACGGCTACTGGCGTTGGCATGCCGAGGCAGGGGAGATGCGTGGCCGGGGTATGGCCACGGCGATCACCATGGCGGTCCGAAATCCCGCGGCAGCTTCGGCGTTCGGCAGCCCGCACCTGCTTCCACGATCGGGGGTCCACAAGGATGCCCGATCGGGTCAACGACGCTGGAGCAGATTGTGACCCTGTTCGGTGCCCGACGGGCACGCTGCTCCAGATCTG
The DNA here is from genome assembly GCF_000564855.1 of Actinokineospora spheciospongiae. Lineage (GTDB taxonomy): Bacteria > Actinomycetota > Actinomycetes > Mycobacteriales > Pseudonocardiaceae > Actinokineospora > Actinokineospora spheciospongiae. The sequence goes on along the minus strand of NZ_AYXG01000129.1, from coordinate 16,398 downwards.
CTCCATGCCGGTGCACCACTGTCCACTCGGGACGAAAAAAATCATCCGCTGACCATGTCTTCTCAGGTCAGCGGGTGAAAATGTAATGTTGTTCAATTGTGGAGCTGGGGGGACTCGAACCCCTGACCCTCACACTGCCAGCACGGACGGATCATGCCGCTGACCTGCGGAAATGGAGAACATCCTGGTTGGGTGGTGCGGTTGATTGCAGCTGAGTACGGTTTGCGTCCTTGGGTGGTCTTCTTCGCGAGAGCTTGCTCCACATCTGCTCCAGCCGACCGCCTGTTGCGCTGCGTGCACCTGTCATCGGTCGCCAGGGTGAACGCGCTGCTGTCGTCGGGGCCGAGTCCGTGTCTTGGTGCGTCCTCGGCTCGATCTCATTCTGTGTGCTGGCGTCTTGGGGTGTTCTCGTCGTCGGGTTAGGAGCGGGTGGCTGTGTTCGTATCGGTCAACCTTGGGTAGTACTGCAAGCCGCCGACCCCGTTGTGGATGTCAGGGTGGCTTGGAGGCTGTCTGACTGGCTGATGAGCCGGTCGACGAAGGCCCGAGCGCCCGCGAAAGCGGTGCCGCCGGTGAGCACGGCCAGCGGTGTCGAGTGGGTGGCGGCACGCAGCAGGATGCCCGCGGCGATGGCGGTCAGCAGCGAGAGCAACAGCACGAGGGCAGTGCGGACGGTGGAGTGCTTGGGCTGGGGATCGTTGGGGGCTTTGTCCATCGTGTTCCCCAGGTGAAGGCAGTGCCGAGCTGTCCCCCAGGTCTCAGGGCTCGGCCTGCGAAGACCCCTGATCCGAGGTCTCCTCTGAAGTGTCACCTGGTGCCCGATCAGTTGACACGGGGTGGTGGGAGAGGGTGGATCAGGTCATGGATTTCCGGGTGTTCTCACGTGCTGTGTTCTGGTGGATCTTCTGCTGGCCCAGCGTGCGAGGTGGCTGAAAATTCCAGGTCAGCGTTGCAGTGCGGCGACCGGCTGCACGGCGGTGGCCCTCCATGCGGGGATGAGTCCGGCCAGCAATCCGGCTGCGGTCCCACCTGCGACGGCCAAGGCGGCCGAGGGCAGGTCGACGACGGGTTGCCAGCCGTTCCACAGTGCCACCGCGACGACGGTCAGCACGCCAGTCGCGCTGCCGAGCAGGCCACCTGCTGTGCCGAGCAGGGTCGTCTCCCCGATCAGCTGGGCGAAGATGTGCACAGGTCGCGCGCCGACGGCGCGGCGCAGGCCGATCTCACCGACCCGGGACCTGATCTGGGCGGTTGCCGCGTTGCCTATTGAAACAGCGCCGATCGCCAGTGACACGAACGAGAGGATGACGGACAGTTGCGTCACGTTCGCTTCGACTTCGCGGCGCAACGTCTTCGGGTCCGGCGGTGCGTTGGCCGTCAGCGCCGTCGGGGTGGTGGGCGAGAGGGCCAGGGGCGCCTGTGCACCGATCAGGGATGCGGCCCCGGGTATCGTCCTGATCACGACGTCGTGCTGCACGTCGGGCATCCCGTCAGCCAGTCTCGCCGCGCTGCTGTATGGGACGACAACACCGGCCAATGTCTCCGGCTTGCTCTCCACGTCGTCGAAAACACCGATCACGATGTACGACCGGTCATTGATGAACACGGCGACACCAACTCGATCGATCGCCAGGCGTTCGGCGGTGCCGATCGGGAGCAGGGCGACCGGTTGGCCACTCGAATGGTGGAATCCGTCGAATCCCCGCCCGAGGACGATGTGCGGTTCGATGACTCGCAACGCCCCGGCGTCGACTCCCATGACCCTTGTCGGCGCTCCCTCGTCGAGGCTGAAGGACCGGGAGACCGCCAACTCCGGCAGCAGCAGGCGCCTGCCCGCCGACTCCACACCGTTGAGGCGATTCAACCGGTCCAGTGCCGCGTCGGACTGCCAGTCGGGTTGCTCGTCTCGGTGTGCGCGTTCGGCACCTGTCCCGCTGGACGCGGGCGCCACTGTGACCTCGGTGGCCCGGCGCACGTCGAAACTCTCCGACACCTGCCCTGAGATCGTCGAGGAGATCCCGAGCGTCGCCACGAACGCCGCCGCACCGAGAACCGTGCCGAAGGCCGTCAGCAGGGACCGTGCGGGGTGTCCGGTGACGGAATGCAGGGCCTCCATGGCCAGATCACCGAGGCGCAACCTCGCGGGTACGAGTCCCAACGACTTCAAGGACATCCGGCTGCCTCCGTCACGGAACCGTCGCGCACGGTGAGTATGCGGTCGCCGCGCGCGGCCACTTCGCGGTCGTGCGTGACGATGACCAGTGTGAGGCCATCGCGGTGCAGCTCATGCAGCAACTCAAGCAGGTTTTCGGTGTTGACCGAGTCGAGGTTGCCGGTTGGCTCGTCGCAGAACAGCACGGCGGGTTCCCCCGCGATCGCCCTGGCGATCGCGACCCGTTGCTTCTCGCCACCTGACAGCGTCCTGGGGTCCGCGTCCGCGCGGTGGGACATGCGCACCCGGTCGAGAGCCTCCGCTGCACGGTTCCCTCGCTCCTTGGGCGAATGAGGTCCGTAGAGCATGCCCAGTCCGACGTTCTCCACTGCCGTCCGTCCTGCGAGCAAGTGAAACGCCTGGAACACGAATCCGAAGAGTTGACCCCGTACCGCTCCCCGGACGGCTTCGGTCATCGCGCCGGAATCGACGCCCTGGATGAGGTACTGCCCCCTGCTCGGCTTGTCGAGCAGGCCCAGGACGTTCAGCAGCGTTGACTTCCCGGCGCCGGACGGCCCGGTGATCGTGATGTGGTCACCTGCTTGGACGGTCAGATCCGTCTCCCGCAGGGCCATGACTTCGTGACCGTCGTCGTACACCCTGGTGACGCCCCGCAAGTCGAGCAGGGCACTCATCCGATGGCCCGGCCCACGACCACCGGCGTGCCCTCGGTGAGCGCGGTGGGTGGGTCGACGATCGCCACCCACCCGTCGGCCGTTCCGCCGACGCGGACGTCGTGGTCGGTGGTGGCGCCGCGATCCTCGACCGTGACGAAGGTCGAACCGTCCATTCGTGAGTACACGGCGGTGATGGGGACGGCGAGCACCGGGGCCGCGCCAGTCGTGTCACCCACCGTGACCCGAACGGTGTGGTTGGGCGTGGGTGCCAGGGCCGGTCCGCGGAAGACCAGACGAACGTCGTACCCAGGCGCCCCGTCGGACCCTTGCCTCGGTGTGGTCCCCACGGTCTCGACCGCCGCCGTGGACCTCGTGCCACCCACGTCGTCGATCACCTCGGCGGCCGCACCCGGCCGCAGCGCCCCGATCTGGTCTTGGCCGACCACCGCCGTCACCGTCGCCGGTCCGGCGTCGAGTTCGAACAGCGCCTGAGACTGGCCGTTTCCCCCGGACTCTCCTGCACCGGGTGCGGCGGTCTGCCCCAAGACGTCGCCGATGGCCACACCCACCTTGCTGATCACCCGGGTCGGCCGGTCGATGCGGATCACGTGCGCCTTCGACAACGCCACCGCAACCGGCGGGTGCACTTCTTCCTGTGGATCGCCTGCGGCCGGGGTGGTCGTTGCCGCCGGCGGGGCGGACCGTTGAGTGAGTCGATAGCCGCGCGCGAGGTACATGCGTCCGAGAGCGGCCTGGGTCGCCGCGTCGAACGCGCCGGAGCCGGGGACCCGATACCCCATGCGGCGCAACGCCTTCTGCACCTCGTGCACATCCGGCCCGGTCATCCCGTCGCTGATGTCCCGGTACAGGGGAAACGGCAGAACCAGCGGGAAGACCGGTTCCCCGGAGACCTCGACGACGACTTTCCCCTCGACCAGGACGTCGCCTGCACTGACGAAGACATTGGTCACCACGGCGTTCGGTCCCGTGACCGGCGCCGACACCCCGATCGACGCGCCTGCCTCGACCTTCCCGCGCAGGAGGACCTTCTCCACCAGCGTCTTGCGCTGCGCGGCCACGGTGATCAATGAAGGTGGGGGCGCGGCTGCGTCCGCGGCGACCTGCTCAGGCGACTTGAGTGACGGGGCGACCCAGGTCGCGGCTCCGAGAACGACCGCGAAGGCGAGCGTGATGACAACCGGTCGGACCCACCGCCTGCGTCGGGTCACCGGCCGAGCACCTTCGCCGCCTCCTTGGCGGCGGCCTCGATCGTGGGGTTCAACTCGACGAACTCGACGGCGTGGTCCTCGACGATGGACCTCTGCTCTTCCTCGGCCACCTGGTCCGCCTTGGCGAACAGGCCGGTCTCCGTTCGACACCGCACGAGGGCGACAGCGAAGTCGACCTCCTGTTGCGTCGGCACGTACTCGATGGCGGGAGTCGGCGGGTGGACCGTCACGGTGGTGCCGCCGTCCTCTCCGGCAGGCTCGCTGCCGCCGACGTGGCTGCCCAGCTTGACACCGAACGACTCGGGCGAGCCGGGGTCCCCACCCGCAGCGGTGAAGCCGCCTGCCGACAAACAGTCGATCACGGCGTCGCGGAAGTCCTCGCCGACCTCATCCAGGACACCGCCGTACTCACTGGCCAGGGCGTTGCCCAACTGGTAGTACTGCCTGAAGGGACCGGTGTCGACGACCGCCTTCCAGGCCGTTGCCTCGCAGTGGTCGATTGCCGAGTTGTACGCGGCATCCCCCGCCCCGGACACACGTCCAGGGGTCGCAGGCCGTGGCTTCCCCAACCCGTACAGCCTGGCCTGCTCCTCGGTGCGCGGCTCGAACGGGTCGGCCTCGAACCCGAAACCGGGTTCCGTGTGCACCGCCAACAGGTTCGAGAACTGCGAGTACCCTCGGTCGACCATGCACTGGGACTGCAACTTGATCTGCGCGTCGTTGATCAGCGCCACATCCGCGCTGCGGAACAGGTCGAACGGGCGCTGCGCCCCCGGCGGCAGCGGCGGTAGAGCCGGGCGGGCCTCCGCCGCGCAGGCCGTTGCAGTCGGGATGACGCCGACCACGATCGCCAAGATCACGGACAGTTCCCTGCGTGGCTTCACTGATCCTCCGTTAGAACGCGGGCACGGCGTCGCCGCCGTGCCCGCCACGGCTCCGCTACCCGCTACCTGACGGAGGAGTAGTTGTGGTGGCCGTTGTCGTCGTTGACATCACCGTTGAAGTTCTGCCAGAAGTTTCCTCTGGAGAACCGCTGGTAGTCGTTGTTCTCGAACAAGTCCCACTCTTCGTGTACGAAGACGTCGTTGACCGTGTCGCGGTTGTTGATCGAAGACGCCTCCCCCTTCAGCTCAACGTATCCCGGAAAGGTGTACTCGCCGTGGTCGGCGGGGTTGTAGAAGTGCTTCTGCGGGACCCCGCCATTGGAGTGTAGCGCGAAGCAGTGTTCCCCCGAGTTGCAGTCCGAGCTGCCGTCGCCGACGTTGTTGGCCGCTGCGACACCAGGAACGGCGATACCGAAGGCGAGCACCAGACCGGCGGCGGCGAGCGCCTTGGTCGCGAATCCCATTACCGACCCCTCTGCAATGTGGTGCCCGAGAGTCGGGCGTCAACGAAGTCGACATTAAGATCGGTGACCGTCATGCCGCATCGGCCAACCGCGTACTTATGGCACAGGCTTGCCATGTGTTGCGTCACAGTGCAATCTCGAGTGTGGTGATTCGACGAGTCAGATGTCCGCGTGGCCGCTGATGGCAAAATTGGCTTGCCCAACTCATGAGATGGTAGTACGCAAGGGTTCTCAGGCTGAGGATGGCGCATGCGGTCGGCCGGTAGTCGCGGTGACCATGCAAGCAGTAAGCGCGTCTTGATCCCGATGCTGGACATCAGGTGCGCTTGGATTTTGATGGTCCGGGTGGATGTAAGACCTATATGCATGGGTGATGAATCCCATGCATGGAAGCCAAGGTCGAGGCGGTCGTGGTGTTTCAGTCGTAAGTCGATGAAATGTACCGCATCAACCGGAGCAAGTGGTTGTGGCGCCTGTCTGCTCGCTACGCGAAATAATCCAGAACTAATTAAGATTCGATGAATGGTGGTGTCTGCTGTGGATTCGAGAGGGTAGTAGTTCACTCAGGGATGCGGGTACATTCAGTTCCGGTTTCGCGCATCCGTCGCTCGCCGTCGCGCAGGCGGGTGGCGAAGGCGTTGTAGTCGAGCTCTTCTCGCTCCAGGTGTCGAAGCTCCGCGAGGTGGGGTTCGCCGGGCCATCGGGTGCTTGCCCAGGGTATTGCATGAATTCTAGGTGGAAACGCTTGACTAAGTGTGATCCCCGGTAAGAGGTCAGCTGTGCGCCGAGGGGGATAACCGGCGCGGTGGTCATCGGTTCGGCAAGGTGGTCTCGTCCGGGTTCGTGTCGCTGAGGACGTGTCGGTGCTCAGCGGACATCGAACCGACTTGGGGGTTGGTGCGTGATTGGGCTTCGTGGATACTCGATATCGCATATAGCCTGTTCAGGCAGGGCCTCGCTGGCCCTCCGGGGCCAGCGAGGATCGCAACGAGCGCACCCGCCGCTACCTCGCCGAACACGCCCCGCAGCGCCGGCCCTCCCGGGCCGGCGAGGATCGCAACTTCACTGTCAACGACGCCGCTATGGCGCAGGCGCAGGCAGCGCTGGTGGCCCGAGCCGAGGCGATCAACATGGAGGTTCGGAATCCCGCGGTAGCTCCGATGTTTCGGCAGCCCGTACCTGCTTCCACGATCGGGGGTCCACAAGGATGCCCGATCGGGTCAACAACGCTGGAGCAGATTGTGACCCTGTTCGGTGCCCGACGGGCACGCTGCTCCAGATCTGCTCCATGCCGGTGCGCCACTGTCCACTCGGGACGGTAAAACAAGATCACCCGCTGACCGTGTTTTCGCAGGTCAGCGGGTGAAAATGTAGTGTTGTTCAATTGTGGAGCTGAGGGGACTCGAACCCCTGACCCTCACACTGCCAGTGTGATGCGCTACCAGCTGCGCCACAGCCCCGGATCAGCCACGCTCGGGAGGGTTGCTCCCTGGCGTGCTGCGCATACGTTACAACACCCCGTCGGGAGGGCGAAAACGGGGGGTGCCCTCTTGGGGGCTTCCCAGGTCCGACCTGGGGTGTTAGACCGGAGGGCGTGACCGGACTGGACAGCGTTGTCCCGATGGTGGACGCGGCGGCGGAGGGTGTTGGCGTCGAGGAGCGGCGGGGGGTGCAGGAGCGGCGGCTCCGGGGGTTGGTGGACCGGTTGTTGGGGGCCGGTGGGGTGCAGGCGGAGCGGTTGCGGGATTGCGGGGTGTCCTCCGGGCGGGATGTGGGGTTGGGGTCGTTGGGGAGGTTGGCGACTGTTCGGAAGCGGGACCTCTGGGAGCACTACCCGTACGGGTTGCGGGCCGTGGACGCCGGTGAGGTGGTGTGCGTGCACGGGTCGTCGGGGACTGGGGGGCGGCCTACTTTGGTGCCTTATACCGCTCGTGACCTGGACATCTGGGGTGAGGTGATGGCTCGGGCGTTGGGTGGGGCGGGGGCGACCCGGTCGAGCGTGGTGCACAACGCCTACGGGTACGGGTTGTTCACCGGGGGGTTGGGGGTGCACCACGGGGCCGTGCGGTTGGGGGCGACTGTGGTGCCGGTGTCCGGGGGGATGACCGAGCGGCAGGTGCGGTTGGTCCAGGACCTGCGGCCGGACGTGTTGACCTGCACGCCCTCGTTCGCCGTGCACCTCGGGGAGGCGATGGTGGCCGCGGGGGTCGAGCCCACCTCGTTGCGGGTGGGGGTGTTCGGGGCGGAGCCGTGGACGGAGGGGATGCGGGGGCGGATCGAGGCGCTGCTGGGTATCCGGGCGTTGGACGTCTACGGGTTGTCCGAGGTGATCGGGCCGGGGGTGGCGGCCGAATCGCTGGATTCCGAGGGGATGTTGAACGTGGCCGAGGACCACTTCTACGTCGAGTGCCTCGATGCCGATGGCAACCAGGTGCCTGATGGGACGCCGGGGGAGTTGGTGTTCACCACGCTCACCAAGACCGGGATGCCGCTGTTGCGCTACCGCTCCGGGGACGTGGCCACGTTGGCCGGGCCCGTGCCGGGGGCTGCGCGCACCCTGCGCCGCATGTCGAAGGTCCTCGGGCGCACCGACGACATGCTGGTCGTCCGCGGGGTCAACGTCTTCCCCGCCGAGATCGAGGCCGTCCTCCTCGCCGACGGGCGGGTCGGTTCGCACTACCTCGTCGTCGAGGACCGGCGGGTGGCGGCGCGGCCGGAGTTGCGGGTGCTCGTCGAGGCTTCGGGTGGGGCTGATTCCGTGGGGGCGGCTCTGGTGGTGGCGCTGCGGGAGCGCCTGGGGTTGACCTGTGACGTCCGGGTGGTTGCCGCGGGGACCGTGCCCCGCGCCGAGACCGGCAAGGCCCGGCGGCTGGTGCGATGGGCGTCCGGGCCTGCCCCGGTGGCGGGGTTGGACTGACCTTCGGGGGGCGAACCCGTGTTAAACACGCTTTTCGTGACTGTGTGCGATCCACTGGGGACGGACGGAGAAAGTGGGGTGTGACCTGTAACACTGCCGTGGTCCGGGGTGATTCCGGGGTATGGCCGATGAGCAGGTGGGTGCCGAGGTGGCCCGGGCGGCGGTGTCCCGCCAGGTGTTCGAGGGCCTGGGGTGGGAGCGGTTCACGCCGCACGCGGCGGCGGGTGTGCTGGGGGTGATCGTGTTGCTCGGGGCGCCCACCCGGGAGCAGATCGCGCGGTTGGCTGGGCAGTCCTCGGACGCCGCGGTGGGGGAGGCGGCGCCCGCGTGGGTGGGGTTGGAGCCGTGGGACGCCTGCGGCCCGGACCGGGAGCGGGCGAAGGTGCTGCGGGACCTCGTGGCCGAGGTGGACGGGTACGCGCGGGGGCTGGGGGTGGTCGAGCCGCGCACGGTGGGGGACGTGCTGGACTACCTGGTGGCGTGCCGGGTGGTGACGGGGTTCGTCGAGGACCGGCGGGCGCGGTTCCGGCTCAACCCCCGGGCGCCGCTGCCCGCGGAGGTGTTGGACCTCCCGGCGGAGGTCGTCGCCGCGGAGGACGAGTTGCGGTGGCTGGCGCTGCACCGGCCGGTGGTGCGCGGGCTGATCGACCTGTTCGGCGCCCACGGCGACGACCCGGTGGACGTGCTGCACACCAGCCTGGGGGAGTTGGCGGGCGCGCTGCGCGTCGAGGTGGAGTCGGTGCGGGCCGCGGTGGTGATCCTCGGGGAGCAGCCCGACTTCGAGGTCGGCCCGGACCCGGAGCGGCTGCGGGCGGGTGAACCCGTGCGCATCGCCGTGGACTGGGCGAACTTCCTGGACTTCCGGTTCGACGTCGCCGCGGGGGACTGACCTCCCGGGCGCCGTGCTCACCCCGGCCGGGTGGGCGGGTGAGAATGGGCGGATGTCGGATGAGGGCACCGCGGCCGTGCAGCGCACCCGGAACCGGTGGGGCGAGGGGGAGCGGCTGCGCGGGGAGATCCTCGACGGCGCGGGCAGGGTGCTCTCGGAGCTCGGTGGTGGCGACGGGCTGACCATCCGGGGTGTGGCGCGGGTGGTGGGGATCGCGCCCGCCAGCATCTACCAGCACTTCGCCGACCGGGAGGCGCTGGTGCGGGGGTTGATCGCGCACGAGTTCGACCGGCTGCGCGACCTCATGCGCGCCGCCGACGAGGCCGTCGACGCCGGGGACGCGGTGGGGCGGTTGCGGGCGCGGCTGCACGCCTACTGCGCCTTCGCCGTGGACAACCCGGGGCACTACCGGTTGATGCTGGGCAACGGGGCCGAGCGGCCCGCGCCGGACCGCCCGCCCGCCGGGCCGCTGGTGGACGTGATCGACACCCTGCGGGTCGCCTTCGAGCGGTGCGCCGAGGCCGGGCACGCGCTGCGGGTGCCCGCGGACCGGGCGGCGGTGATGGTGTTCGTGGGGGCGCACGGTCGCGTGGCGTTGCTGCACAGCAACCCGGGGGAGCAGCACGCGCGGGCCGTGACGCCGTTCGTCGACGAGTTCGTGGACCTGCTGTTCGTGTAGTCCGTCACACCGGTACGGCCGGTTTTTCCCTTTCCTCCCAAGAGGTGTTGCGCCGTCGAGGTGAACCGGCGGGCGGGTGGTTGGCGAGGGTTCACCAAGTTGCCTAACATCTGTTCAGCAAGTATCCGAACAATTGTTTGGTAACTGTGCGTGGTGACAGGAGGTTCCGATGACCCGGGTTCTGCCCGAAGTCCCCGCCTACCCGATGGCCAGGGACGGCCGCTGCCCGTTCGACCCGCCACCGCCCCTGGGCGGGCTGCGCGAGGACGCGCCGGTGTCGCGGGTGCGGCTGTGGGACGGCAGCACCCCGTGGCTGGTCACCCGCTACGCAGACGTGCGGGCGGTGCTGGCCGACCCGAGGGTCAGCTCCGACTCCGACCTGCCCGGCTTCCCGCACACCACCCCGGGGGTCGCCGCGCGCCGGGGGCGGGTGAAGTCGTTCATCACCATGGACGACCCCGACCACGCCCGGCACCGCCGGTTGCTGACCTCGGACTTCACCGTGCGCAGGATGGAGGCGCTGCGGCCGCGGGTTCAGGGGATCGTCGACGGGCTGATCGACGACATGCTGGCGGGCCCGCGGCCCGTCGACCTGGTGCAGGCGTTCTCGCTGCCGCTGCCGTCGCTGGTGATCTGCGAACTGCTCGGGGTGCCCTACGCCGACCGGGACTTCTTCCACCGGGCGAGCAGGACGATCATCGCCCGGGACGCCACCCCCGAGGACGCGGTCGGGGCAACCGATGACCTGCTGGCCTACCTGGGCGACCTGGTCGACCGCAAGGACGCCGAGCCCACCGACGACCTGCTGGGCAGGCTGACCGCCGAGCAGTTGCGCACGGGGGCGATGTCGCGCGCGGAGATCGCCTCGATGGGCCTGCTGCTGCTCGTCGCGGGCCACGAGACGACCGCGAACATGATCACCCTGGGCACCGCCGCGCTGCTGCGCGAGCCGGGGCAGTTGGCGCTGCTGCGCGACGGCGGTGACCCGGCGGTGGTGGCGAACGCGGTGGAGGAGCTGCTGCGCTACCTCACGATCGTCCACCTGGGACGTCGGCGGGTGGCGCTGGCGGACCTCGAGGTGGGCGGGGTGCTCATCCGCGCGGGGGAGGGGATCATCGCCGCCACCGACGCGGCCAACCGCGATCCGGGGGCGTTCGCCGACCCCGATGCGCTGGACATCACCCGCAAGGCCCGCCACCATGTTGCCTTCGGGTACGGCGTGCACCAGTGCCTGGGGCAGCCGCTGGCCCGGGTGGAGATGCAGGTCGCCTTCGAGACGCTCTACCGGCGCCTCCCCGGCTTGGCCCTGGCCGAGCCCGTGGAGCGGCTGCCGTTCAAGCACGACATGATCATCTACGGGGTGCACGAACTCCCCGTGACGTGGTGAGCCAGGGAGAGGGAGCCATCGTGAAGGTCGAGATCGACCAGGACAAGTGCATCGGCGCGGGCCAGTGCGTGGTCGCCGCGGGTGCGGTCTTCACCCAGCGCGAGGACGACGGCATCGTCGAACTGCTGGTCGCCGACGTGCCCGCGGGCTCCGAGGACGGGGTGCGCGACGCGGAGATGGTGTGCCCCGCCGGGGCCATCGTCGTCCACGACTGATCGGGACCGTCGTCCACGACTGATCGGCGCCCGTCGTCCGCGACTGATCGGCGGCGTTGTCCACAACTGAGCAGCGTGGTCGTCCGCTGACGGATTTCGTTGTCCACAGTTGAGTCCGCTGTGGCGCACAGGGGCGTCCGCGAGCGCGGGCGCCCCTTGTGGTCGGTGGCGGTCGTCCTCGGCGTTCGCCCGATCGGGGGTACTCCCGATCAAGTCCACTGTGGACAACGACGTTGGGCCGATCGTGGCGGTGCGGCGGGAAACTGGCACATCGGGGGTGATGTGCGCGGCGGATTTGTCACGGGCGCACCTAGCCCGCCGGGGCGGTTTCCGGCGATGCTCGTCAGCGCCGATCTTGTCGAAGGAGCCGAGGGGGCGCGATGGGCAGCGACAGCCCGGCGGCCGGTGCCGAGCCGTCCGCTCCCGGCCGGGCCGCGGCGCTCTGGCCGGTGGTGGTGCTCGGGGCGGTGGCCGCCGCGGTGGTCGCGGTCGGGCTGACCGCGCGCACCGCCGCACCGGTCCTGGCCGGGCTGCCGGACCCGGGGATCGCCGTGCGGGCAGGTCTGCCCGGGGTGCGGGTGGTGGCCGAGGTGCTGGCGGTGCTGGTGGTCGGGGCGTACCTGGCCGCCGTGCTGCTGGTGCCCGAGGGCCCCGACCGGGACCGGGCGCTGCGCCTGGGCGGGCGGCTGGCCGGGTTCTGGGCGCTGCTGTCGGCGGTGCTGGTCGTGCTGACCGTGGCCGACGCCATGGGCATGACGCTGGGCGAGGTCGTCGTGCCGAGCATGCTGTTCCCCGGGATCGGCCGCTTCACCGTGGCGATCGCCTGGCTGGTCTCGGCGCACCTGGCCGGGCTGGTGTGGCTGTGGGAGAAGCTCGCGGTGCCGCCGATCGCGCTGCTGGCCACCGCCGTGGCCGGGGTCGCCCCGGTGGCGCTGACCGGGCACTCCTCGGCGGGCGGCAACCACGACTGGGCGGGCGACAGCCTGATGGCGCACGTGGTCGCCGCCTCGGTGTGGGTCGGCGGGCTGGTCGCGGTGCTGGTGGTCGCGGGCGCGCACCGCTCCTACGCCGTCACCGCCACCAGGCTGTACTCGGCGATCGCGCTGGGCTGCTGGCTGGTGGTCGCCGCGACCGGCGTGGTCAACGCCTTCCTGCGCGTGCACCCGGTCGACCTGCTCACCACCGACTACGGGTACCTGCTGCTGGCGAAGACCGCGGCGGTCCTGCTGCTCGGCGCCCTCGGGTACCTGCACCGCGTGCGCACCATCCCGCGCCTGGAGGCGGGGAAGTTCCGGGCGTTCCTGCGGTTGGGCGCGGTCGAGGTGCTGCTGATGCTGGTGACGGTCGGCATCGCCGTCGGCCTGGCGCGCTCCCCGGGGCCGCGGGCGGGGGCGGCGCCGGGGTCGGTGACCGAGGAACTGCTCGGCTACGGCCTCCCGGACCGGCCGACGCTGGTGCGGCTGGCGACCCAGTGGCGGCCGGACCTGGTCTTCGGCACCCTCGCCCTGGTCGGCGCGCTGTGGTACCTGAGCAGGCTGCGGAACCGGGCGTGGCCCGCGGAGCGCACCGCCTCCTGGCTGCTCGGCTGCCTCGTGCTGGCGGTCGCCACCTCGTCCGGCCTGGGCCGGTACGAGCCCGCGGTGTTCAGCGCGCACCTGTTGGTGCAGGTCCTCGTCGGTTTCGTGGCCTCGGTGCTGCTGGCCCACGGCCGGGCGCCGGAGCTGGCCGGGGTCCGGGCGCCCGAGGGCGCCGAGGACGCCGGGGCGGGTCGGTGGCCGAAGCCGTGGACGGTGGCCGGGGTGTACGCGGTGCCCCCGCTGCTGCTGTACGCGGGCGGGCTCCACGACCAGCTCGCCGGGCAGCACTGGGTCCGGGTGGTGCTGCTGCTGTGGTCGCTGGCCGCCGGGTGGGTGCTGTTCTCCGCGCCGGTCCCGCGCCGCGGTCCGGTGCTGGCCGTCGCGGTGGTGTACCTGGTGTGCGGCATCGCCCTCCTGGAGCGCGAGAGCGTCCTGGGGCAGTCCTTCTACACCGCGCTGGAGCTGGGGTGGCGGCACGACGCCGCGGGCATCCAAGCGGCGGCGGGGTGGATCGCGGTCGCCGCGGCGGTGCTCGTCGCGGTGTACGCGGGCAGCCTCGGCGCACGTCGGGAGCCGGAACCGTACTGAGGCATCGACCCTGAGGCACCGGCCCCCCGGGCGTTCGCTCTGGGCGGCTTCGCGGTGGGCGGAAGCGGTGGAGGCGGGCGCTCCCGGTCCGGTTGGCTGCTCCCATGCGACGACTGGTGGTGGCGGCGTCCGTCCTGGCCGCGGTGGTGGTGCCGACCGACGGGCAGGCGGCGGCAGGCCCGAGGTGGGGGGACTGCCCGGAGGACGTGGTGGGCCGGTGCCTGCGGGTCCGGGTGCCGGTCGACCACGCGCGGCCCGGTGGGGCTTCGATCGACCTGGCCGTCTCGCGGATCGCGGCGGCCGACCCGGCGCGGCGGGTGGGGGTGCTCGTCCTCGCCCCCGGCGGGCCAGGGGGCGCGGGGCTGGGGTTGCCGGGGCAGCTCGCGCCCCTGCTGCCGCGGTCGGTGCGCGACCGCTACGACCTCGTCGGGTTCGACCCCCGCTTCACCGGCCGCAGCGCGCCGGTGGGCTGCGGGTTGACCGAGGCCCGGCTGCCGGACCTCACCCCGTGGCCGCGGCCGGGCGGCACGCACGCGGTGGCCGTGGACCTCGCGCGCCGCTGCGACCGCCACGCCGGGGCGGCGCTGCCGCACATGGGGACCGGGGACACCGCGCGCGACCTGGACCTGGTGCGGCGCGCGCTGGGGGAGCGCCGGATCTCCTACCTCGGGTACTCCTACGCCACTCACCTCGGCGCGGTGTACCAGTCGCTGTTCCCCGCCCGGGTCGACCGGATGGTCCTCGACAGCGCGGTCGACCCGGCGCGGGTCTGGCGCGGTGCGCTGCGCGGCTGGGGTGAGGGCACGGAGGTCCGCTTCCCCGACTTCGCCGCCTGGGCCGCCGCCCGCGACGGCGAGCTGGGCCTGGGCGCCACCCCGGCGGCCGTGCGCGCCGCGTACCTCGACGCCGCCGCCGACCTCGACCGGGCGCCGCGCACCCTGCTCGACGGCAACCCGCTCACCGGGAACCTGCTGCGGGAGGGGATGCGGGAGGCGCTGTACGCCGATGCCGGCTTCCCCGCCTTCGGGGCGGTCCTGGCCGACCTGCGCCGGGGGGTGACGCCCGCGCTCACCCAGGGGCAGGTGGTGCCGATCCTGGCGGGCAGGGCCGCGCGCGCCTCCCGCGGCTGGCCCGCGGTGCCGGTGGACAACTTCGCCGCGGGCTTCCTCGGCGTCGTCTGCCGCGACGGGGCGTGGCCGCGGGACCCGGCGGTCTACGCGCGGACCGCGCGGCGGGAGGCGGCGCGGCACCCGCTCGCGGGGGCGATGGCGGCCGGTGAGTTCGCCTGCGCCGCGTGGCCGACCGGCCCGGCGCCGCAGCGGGTGCGCCCGGCCGCCGCTCCGACGCTCGTCCTCGGCAGCACCCGCGACCCGGCCGGTCCGCTGACCGGAACCCTGGCGATGCGGGCCGCGCTGGGGGAGCGGGCCGCGTCGGTGACCGCCCGGCAGGGCGGGCACGGCGTGTACCTGCTCTCCGGCAACGCCTGCGCCGACGCGCTGGTCTCGGCCTTCCTCGACGGCGGGGCCCTGCCGGGGGACACTTCTTGTTGACATGTGCGCATCCGGGTCGCTGTCCACTGTGGATGTGGCACAACGGCGGACCCGTCCACCCCTGATGAAGGTGTGGTCGCGCGGTGCGGCTTTCGCACAAATCCGGGGCGGGAAGTGCGCTCCTGGTGACAAGAAGCAGGTTGCCGTGAGGTTTCCGTTGCGTTGACGCGGAATACTCTGCTATCTATTGGCGCAGCCTTGTGCGGTTCGTCACCGTCCGCGCGGGGCGGACGAGGCTTCGAGGCGGACGGGGAGGGCGGATGCGACAGCGCGGACGTGGCACCCCGGTTCGCCACCCCGACACCCGTACGACGGGCTGTTCCCGCCCCGCGGACACCGCGGGCGGGCCCGGTGGGCACCGGCACGGCGGGGGTCGCGTCGACGGCGGTCGCCCGGAGCGACCCCGATAGGGCACCGCTGCCCCGCACGCGCCTTCCGGCCGCTCCCGCGCCGGGAGTGGCGCTCCCGCGCCGTTTAAACATCCAATTTCGCGATTCGTGCCGTGTGCGCTCCGTAGGTCGATTTAGCGCCGAAAAGACCTGACTCGGCGACACCGCCGGGAGCGGCCGTTCTTGTCACCCCCAGACAACTCCACCCCCGGGCACCCGGGGGTTTTTGTCGCTGTCCGTCACCGGGCAAACCGGCTCTCGGATGCCTTCGGTATTTCTCGCTCCCGTGGTCAAAAACCGGCGGCAGTATTGTGCTCCGGGGTGGAAAACTGCTGGTCGCGGCCAGGTTCGACGGGAAGGTCGCTGCGATGACGAGGGGTTTTCACAGTGTGCGGGTGTCTGACTCTGCTAAGCGCGTGGCGCCGGAACTGCGGTCGGTGACAAGTTCTGGGTTAATGCAGTCGAAATGTCGGCCAGTCCTTGCCACACCTTGTGGGTCTGGTTAGTCTCTTGTCTGGCGGCTATCGGCGGAAACCACACGGTTTCCCCATCGGAATACTCGCCATACTCTCGGCCGAGCGGATCATTCCGCTTTGTCTTGTATCGACGTGGATACACCAAGCAAGGAAGGTTGACCGTGAACCCTCGCAAGGTTTCCAAGAAGCTGGTCACGGGTGTTGCCGTGACCAGTGCGGCCGGTCTCGTCGCCACCGGTCTGCTGCTCGGCTCGGGCTCCAGCTCCGCCGTGCCGGTCTCGCTGACGCTGAACTACACCTGCCCGTTCCCGCTGATCGGCAACCA
>NZ_AYXG01000128.1 GCF_000564855.1 Actinokineospora spheciospongiae | reverse complement strand
CCCCGGCCAAACACATCCACCCACCCGGGCATGTCCGTAGCCGGGCCAGCGGTTCTCGGGGTGGCCGATTTGCGTTCAGGGACATCCACCCATCCGGGCATTCGCTTGCCGGGCTGGCGGTTGTTGGGTGGTCGGCTGGCCGAGCACATTCGCCCACCCGGGCATGTGGCTCGCCGGGCCGGCGGTTGCAGGGGTGGCTGGTTGTTGCTGCGCCGGGTGGGGTTCTGGGTGGCTGGTAGCCGGGCAGGTGGGTTTCGGGGTGGTCGGCTGGGCAAACACATCCACCCACCTGGCAGCCGTGTAGCCGGGCTGGCGGTTTGTTGGGTGGGTGGCTGGTTGTTGCTGCGCCGGGGGGCTTCCGGGTGGCTGGCCGCCAGCCGGTGGTTTGTGGGGTGGTCGGTGGCTGCGCCTGCGGTGTTCGGAGTACCTGGTGGCCGGGCTGGTGGGTTCCGGGTGGCTGGCGGTTTCGGGGTGGTCGGCGGCTGCGCCAGTGGGGTTCGGCGTAGCCG
>NZ_AYXG01000127.1 GCF_000564855.1 Actinokineospora spheciospongiae | reverse complement strand
CCCGACGCCGCTCCCCCGGGCGGTCCTCGTGCCCCCGCCCCCGCCCACCCCACTCCCGCACGTGGCCCCGGAACCCACTCCGGAGGAGGACACCAAGCCCCCCAAGGGCGGCATGGAGTTGCAGTCCGTTCCCGAGAGGACGGACCCGGTGATCCAGAGTGGACAGCAACCCTGACCCCGGACACGCGGAACCCCGCCGGGCCACTCGCGGCGGCCCGGCGGGGTTCCGCGGAACTCAGACCAGGCGCTCGCCGGTCCCCGGGTGGAACAGGTGCAGCTCGGTGGCGTCGCGAACCGTCACCGTGACCGTCTGGGCCAGGGCGGGCGGCGTGCGCCCGTCGACCCGCATGACCAGCCGGTCGCCGCCCTCGGACCCCAACACGGACCCGTGCACCAGGGCGTCGGCACCCAACTCCTCGACCAGTTCGACCACCAGCTCGAACCCGCCCGCCGTCCCCGAGGGCGCGGGCGCCAGCGACTCCGGCCGCACCCCCACGGTCACCCTGTCCAACCCGGCCTCACGCACAGCGGTGTTCACCGCACGGGGCAGGTCCACGTCGAGCCCACCGAGCCTGAGCCCCGACCCGGTCACCGGCGCCTCGTGCAGGTTCATCGCGGGCGACCCGATGAACCCCGCGACAAAAGCATTCGCAGGCCGGTCGTACAAAGCGCGCGGGGTGTCACACTGCTGCAACAACCCATCCTTGAGCACCGCCACCCGATGCCCCATCGTCATCGCCTCAACCTGATCATGCGTCACATAGATCGTCGTCGTCCCCAACCGCCGCTGCAACGCCGCGATGTTCGCCCGCGTCTCCACCCGCAACTTCGCATCCAAGTTCGACAACGGCTCATCCATCAAGAACACCGCCGGATCACGCACGATCGCCCGCCCCATCGCCACCCGCTGCCGCTGCCCACCCGACAACGCCTTCGGCTTCCGAGCCAGGTACTTCTCCAAGTCAAGCAGCTTGGCAGCCTCCTGCACCTTGGTCTCGATCTCCGACTTCGCCAACCCCTGCAACTTCAGCGCGAACCCCATGTTCTGCGCCACCGTCATGTGCGGGTACAACGCATACGACTGAAACACCATCGCGATATCCCGCCCCTTCGGCGGCACATTGGTGACGTCCCGATCCCCGATCCGGATGACCCCCTCGTTGACGTCCTCCAACCCCGCCAACATCCGCAGCGCCGTCGACTTCCCCGACCCCGAGGGCCCCACGAGGACCAGAAACTCCCCATCAGCCACCTCGAGGTCCAACCCGTCCACCGCCCGAACCGGCGGACTCCCCGAATACACCCTCGACGCCGCCTCATACCGGACCTCGGCCACGCTGCCTCGCCTCCAAGTGATCACCGCCACCCACCCGAACCCGGGCGCGAACCCCCAGAATGCCCCAGGTCACACCCCCACACCAGGCCCACCACCCGAGACCCGGGCACACCCGGGCACCACTTCCGGCCCGTCCGGGCACCGCACGCCGCGCGCCCCGCCCGTTCCCGAGGAACCCGGTCACCGGGGCACCGCCGTCCGGGCACCCCTCCCGCCCACAACCCGGTTGTGGGCATGCGCTAAGCTCCTCCACGAACGAGCAACGGGCCCCCGTAGCTCAGGGGATAGAGCACCGCCCTCCGGAGGCGGGAGCGCAGGTTCGAATCCTGCCGGGGGCACCACCATCAAGAGCCCGCTGACCAGCAAGCATGCTGTCAGCGGGCTCTGTGCTTTCCTCAGAGGAATGGCCGTTCACCACGACCGGCGTCGGAGGCCAGTGGGTTGGCGCGCAGCAACATCAGCGCTCGCGCCGTGGGCGACAGCGCCGATCATCGCTGTCGCCCGGGTGACGACCGAGGTTCGCGCGGTGGGTGGTTGCTTTCCTGGGACTTGGCGGTGATGTTGAAGCACGTGGCGGCGGCTGCCCCCATGCGAGTGATGTCGCCCTGCCTTGGAGTGCGCTCGCCCCGGGAGAGCATATGAAAGCACACCGCGATCAATGCGCAGGTCGTACTCCGGCGCCACTCCTACTTCTTGCTGAGAACCCGCAAGAGATGGGTGGTCAGTTGCCGAACGTCATTGGGGGTGTTCTGCAGGTTGTTCCACCTGCGCTCTTCCCCGTCCGCGAAGTTCCAACTACCCGAAGTCCACGCCACGTGCGGACGAAGTCCCTCGATGGCCCGGGAGAGCGTGGGGGTTTTCACCGATTCCGCAGGCTGTTCGTCGGTCAGGCTGTCCATGACGAAGCCGAGGGATTGGATACCGACACCATGGGTGAGACGGGAGTACCTGGGGGGTTTGGCCCACTCGTCGGGGAAGGTGTCGCGCACCACTGTCCAGAAATCGATCAGGTGGAGCAGCATGCGCTTGACGTCACCCGTCCCGTCCACCGGGTTCCGGTACTGGTAGAGAGCGCCCTCGAACAGGCTGTGCTCCACCATCTTCAGAATGCTGTTGTCCTTGATGTACCCGTCGGGGGCCGTGGGCGTGGCGATGATTCGGAAGAACGGACTTCGTCGGTCGCCGTTCAAGCGGGTCATCAACTGCGCGGGCAACTTGCGCCGCAGGTAGGAGCGGGGCAGGTGACCGGTCGTGTCCGGCAGGAGTTCGTGGACGAGCCCCTTCGGCAGCGCCTTCGTCGAGTTGACGAGGATGAACTGCGAGCGCTGCTCCTCCTCCGTGTCGGCGATGAAGCCGACCACCGCCACCGGGAACTCCGCGAGATCAGCGTCCCGGATGGCCGCGCTGCGCTGCTGACCGTCGACGAGCCAGGCCGGCTTCTCGTGGTCCGGCAGGGTCTCGTCGACCGGGATGACCAACTCACCCGCGACGGAGTAGTCGACCAATTCACCCTGCATGAGGGCGGGCACGAACTCGACCCGGTTGTCGAAGGCGACGACGATCGCGTTGGGGAGCATCGCTCCGTCCGACTCCAGGTACTTGCGGATGCCTCGGATGTGGGCCCCGACCTCCGGCCGCTGGTACCCCATCAGCTTCTCGTCGTCGTCCCGGCGGATGCGTGACACGGCGGCGAAGCTGTGCAACTTCTTGCCGTCGACGGCGAAGCAGTAGATCCGTCGACGCCCCTGACGCACCTCCAGTGCGGGCAGGCGCAGGGTGTACCGGTCAGCCACAGGCTCTCCTAAGTCGATGAGCGTGCATCATAGCGCTCAAGTCAGTAAACGAGTTGACGCATCCTTGCTTCGAGAACGCTGAGATTGTGGAAACCACGCCGCTTGTTTCGCTCGGTTCCCCGGAAGATGACGATCTCGACACCGTGCTCCCGACAGAGGGCGCACGGGCAGTCCTTCCAGGGAAGACTTTCGAGGGTGCGCCGGTAGTGCGGGATGTAGGATTTCTTCTTCGAATCCTTGCCCAGCACCAACTCCTCGTAGACGGCCAACGCTTGGAGCACCTCGTCGATTCCGGCGCCCGCGTTGTCGTAGGCGCGCAGGATGGACAAGCAGGCGCGTTCGGCGGCGATCGCCCCGGATTGTGAAACCATTCCCGAAAGTATCCGGCGCTTCAGGGCTGGGTTGCCGTCAACCTGGGGAACGCGGATCGCGGTGTAGGACTCGTTCGCGGTGTGGTAGTTGTTGCGGTCGTCCATGAAGGCCTGTCGGAACACCGAGGTGCTGTCGAAACTCGTGACGCCGCATTCGGCGAACCGCTCCATGCTGTCGACCCTGTTGATGCCGAGCAGGTGCAGTTCGGTGCCGTCGAGCAACTTCGGGGCGATCTCCCGCAGGCAGTCCAGGATCTCCGGGGTCTTGAGGGGAACCATCCCCCCCAGGGCGATCCGCCGGTAACCCATCTCCTGGAGGCGGACGACGCTGTCGGCGTAGCTCGCCGGACTCCAACCCTGTGCGGCACCGACGGGTTGCAGCGGACTGTCGCGCTTGCGCAACTCCGCAAGGAACTTCTCACCCAGGTCGAGGGAGATGTGCCTGCGCTTGACCCAGGCCGCGTCGACGTCCGCCTCGCCTGCCTCGGGGAGGTAACCGAAGATCACGTGGTCGATGCTGACGCCCGCGTCGAACTGGCAGCCCTCGTAGAAGTCGAGCACCTCATCGACGGAGTAGGGCGGGTACTCCTCATCGATGTAGTTGAACGCGCCGCAGTCGCCGATGCTGGACATGGCGGGGGGGAGCCGGAAGAACTTGCGAATGCCCAAGCGGTACAGCCTGGCCCGCTGCGGCGCGGTGTACTTGCCCGCCCCCCGCGCGACCGAGGGGTCGACGATGGCCTTGCTGACGAGAATCCCGTCATAGGGCGGCGGGACGACGACTTCGTGCGCGTACACGTCGTCGCGCTGCCGGACACGGGTGGCCAGGTACTCGTCGTGCAGGAAGTCGTAGGTCGGGCTGACCAGGTCCTGGCTGTCCGGAAAGAAGAACTTCACGAAGGATTCGACCTCGAACTCACGTATTCGCGAACGATGAAGTTGGACAGGGTGCTGATGTGCCGGGGTGTGTTCTGGAGTTCGTTCCACGGGATGTTGAGTTCATCCCACCGACCACTGGTCCAGCGGCACCGCGCGGCGACCGGTGCGAGTTCCGCCCTGATGCGCTCGACGACGTCGTCCGCCGAGAGGTCCACGTGCGTCATCACCCGGTCCATGAGCCTGCCCATCGCGCGGATGCCGACACCGTGCATCAACCTGCTCTTCGTCGGTGGCACACCCCAGGCGGTCGGGAAGGTGTCGCGCACGGCGGTCCAGTACGAGATGAGGATTCGCCTGATCGCACCGGTGTCGGTGGTGCCCGTCGAGAGGTTCCGGTGGAGGAAGAGGATTCCCGACGACGAGTTCAACGATTCCTCGATGGCCGCTATGAGGCTGTTGTCGGTGACGACGGCGGTGCCGCGCTGGTCCGCCGCCGTCGATGCGCGCTTGATCAACCCGCGGAACGGCGAGTGCTGGTCCTGGTTGAGTTGGTCAACCAGGGCCGAAGGCAACTTCCGCGCGGAAAGCTTCGCGGGCAGCGGTGTCCACACCTCGGGCAGCAGTTCCGAAACCAGGTTGGTCGGCAGCGGTGAGACCGTGTTGACCCGCAGGAACTGGTCGCGCTGGGTGGCCAGGTCCTCGGCCTCGAACCCGGCGATGATCACCGGCAGACCGGAATTGCGCGTACGGGCCAAGGCGGCGCTGCGCTGCTGACCGTCGACGATCCAGGCCGGGCGGGGCTCGTCGTCCGAGGTGGCCACCGGGATCTCGATGGTGCCGCTCTCGGTCAACCTGTCGTACTCGGCGCTCGGCCCCGGTTTCGACCGGAACTTGACCGACTTGGGCAGGGCGAGGATCAGCCCGTTGGGGAAGAGGACGTCCTCACCATCCAGGTACTCCAGGATCTGGTTGACGTGCTGGCGCTTTTCCGGGCGTTGGTACCCCAGGAGTTTGCCCGCCGCGTCGCGGGAGATGCGCGCGATGTCCGCGACCTGGGCAACCTCCTGCGCGGTGAGGGTGAAGACGTACAACGGGATGGTCGGATGCTGCTTGATCTTCAATGCCCGGCGCTTGATCACTGTTCCCCCATCATCTCGGCGAAGAGTTGGGCGAACCGCTTCTGCTCGCACGCCTTCCCGCTGTCCCGCAACATTCGGTGCAACCTCGTCCTCGAAGACCCCGGGTGGTCGAGGACGGCCTTGCCGATGTAGCTCTTCACCTGGGCATCCGTCATGGGCACCCGGTTGTGGCGCTCCTCGATCCGCACCCGGTTGACCCACCGCGTCCACACCCCCTTGGTCGTGGGGGAGATCAACCGCCCATCCGCGCACCGGGACAACCAAGCGGAGGCCATCCTGGCGTTCAGGCCGGTCATCGTTCCACCGAGCGCGGAACGCAGGCTGCCGTCGGCGCGGATGCGGTGGATGCCCTCGACATCGCCCGCCCCCCCGACGAGGACCACCTCGTCACCGGTTCCGGCCAGTTCGCGGACCTCACCTTCCAGGACGTTCGCGTAGCCCTCGGAGAGCACCAGCAACACCGACCTGCGCCCACCGAGATCAGCCAGGCGCGGGGTTCCCATACGACGACCGAGGGCCTTCCACCACAGCCTGCGGTCGACTCCGGTGGGAGCGACCGTGTCGTGGTGGCGAGGGCTGAAGGTGGCGGCGTAGGCCGGGAAGCTGGCAGAGGCGGGCTGCAGACCCAGCCCGGCCGAAGCCACCCACAACCGCGGCGAGAACCCGGCAGCCCGGGCGGTCTCGAGGAGCAGGCGCGTCTGAACCCAGTGTTCCCCCTGGTAGAGGTTCATCAACGGGACGGCGCTCGTGCCGAGTCCCAGCCGTTCGTGCCACATCCCCACGCGGTGGTCCACTGTTCCGGGAGGCAGCGCCCGCACCTGCAACTCGGGGCTGACAGCAGCGATCTTGCGCTCTGTGCAAGTCACTACTACGGATAGTTGCTTCACTGCCCCTGAACTCCTACTGAGTAACTCGCCGCCGGTGCATCCGACTCTACCGCCAGATAGCGCGTTACGATGCACCGGACTGTTTGACACAAATAAGGGGGTGACGTCGGTGGAACGACCGGCGATCGTACTACTGAGCGGCGGCCTCGACTCCACGACGGTGCTGGCCATCGCCCGCGATCAGGGCTTCACGCCGTACGCGCTGAGCTTTCGGTACGGGCAGCGGCACAGCATCGAACTCCAAGCCGCGGAGCGGGTGGCGACGACCCAGGGCGCGGCCCGTCACGTCGTCGCGGACATCGACCTGCGCGTCTTCGGTGGTTCGGCGCTCACCTCGGACATCTCCGTGCCCAAGCACGACAGCGTCGAGCAGATCGAGGCGGACACCATTCCGGTGACCTACGTCCCCGCGCGCAACACGATCTTCCTGTCGTTCGCGCTGGCCTACGCCGAGGTCGTGGGTGCCACGGACATCTTCACCGGCGTCACGGCCGTCGACTTCAGCGGATACCCCGACTGCAGGCCCGAGTACATGGATGCTTTCGCCACGATGGCCAACCTCGCGACGAAGGCCGGGGTCGAGGGCAAGACCCGCCTGGAGCTGCATTCACCGCTCATCGACCTGTCGAAGGCCGACATCATCCGCAAGGGCCTCAGCCTGGGCGTCGACTACTCGATCACCTCGAGCTGCTACGACCCCGACGCGCAGGGTCGGGCGTGCGGGCACTGCGACACGTGCCTGCTGCGCCTGAAGGGCTTCGCCGAGGTCGGGATCGACGACCCGGCGCCGTACCAGAACGCGGGCGCATGACCTACCTGATCAAAGAGATCTTCTACACCCTCCAGGGAGAAGGCAGCCACGCGGGCAGGCCCGCGGTTTTCTGCCGGTTCTCCCGGTGCAACCTGTGGACCGGGATGGAAAAGGACCGGCACAGGGCGATCTGCCAGTTCTGCGACACCGATTTCGTCGGCACCGACGGGGATGGCGGAGGGAAGTTCGCAACGGCCGATGACCTGGCCGACGCGGTCGAGTCGCACTGGCCCTCGGAGCGCGGGGAGCACCGCTTCGTCGTCTGCACGGGCGGCGAACCACTGCTGCAACTCGACGAGGCGGCGACCCGCGCTCTGCACGAACGGGGCTTCGAGATCGCGGTGGAGACGAACGGCACCAGGCCCGCGCCCGCCGGGATCGATTGGCTCTGCGTCAGTCCGAAGATCGGCGCCGGCCTCGCGCTCACCAGCGGGGACGAACTGAAGCTGGTGTACCCCCAAGCGGGCGGAGATCCTGCCCAGTTCGAGCACCTCGACTTCCGCCACTTCCGCCTCCAGCCACTGGACAGCGCCGATCAGGAGGCGAACACGCGGGCCGCGCTCGAGTACTGCCTCAAGAACCCGCAGTGGTCACTGTCCCTGCAGACGCACAAGTACATCGGGATTCGATGATGGAGATCTTCCGCGAGTTCACCTTCGAAGCCGCGCACCGCCTTCCCAATGTTCCGGAAGGCCATAAGTGCGCACGACTGCACGGCCACTCGTACCGGGTGACCGTGCACGTGGACGCCCCTGTGGACCCCGCACCGGGTTGGGTGATGGACTTCGGAGACCTCAAGCGGGCCTTCAAGCCACTGGAGGACCAACTCGACCACCACTACCTGAACGAGGTCGCCGGCCTGGAGAACCCGACCAGCGAGAACTTGGCGGTGTGGATCTGGGACCGCCTGCTTCCCGCCCTGCCTGACCTGTCAGCGGTGGGTGTGCGGGAAACCTGCACTTCAGGGTGCATCTACCGGGGTAGGTGACTGTGCACGACGTGCAAAACGAATTCGATCGACGCGGGATCAGCGTGGACCAGGTCGGGATCACGGGGTTGCGATACCCCGTGGCCTTCGACGACGGCGAGGTCCAGCAGTCGGCCATCGCGGACTTCACCGTCACCGTCCGCCTGCAACCCGAGCGCCGCGGCACGCACATGAGCCGGATGGTGGCCTTGGTCCACGAGCACCTGCAGGTGCTCGACCCGCGGCGGTTGCCCCAGGTCCTGAAGATCGGGATGGACGAACTGGAAGCCCCCTCGATCGAGATCACCGCCGGTTTCTCCCTGACCCGCACCGTGACGGCGCCCGCTTCGCACCGGGAGTCGATCACCGTGCACGACGTCGCCATCATCGCTTCGCTCGACGACGCCTCCTGCGCGGTCACCTCAGCCGTGCGCAGCGAGGTGACCAGCCTCTGCCCGTGCTCGAAGACCATCTCGGACTACGGCGCGCACAACCAGCGCAGCCAAATCACCCTGGCTGTCCAGGGAACGGCCGATGACCCGTACCCGCTGCCCGCCCGAACGGCCCTGGACCTGTTGGACGGCACGGGTTCCGCACCGGTCATCCCCCTCGTCAAGCGATCGGACGAGCGGGTGCTGACCATGCAGGCCTACGACCACCCCGCCTTCGTCGAGGACATGGCCCGAGAGGTGGCCGGGGCTTGTCGGTCGCGCGGTCTGGCGCACGAGGTGCGGGTGCGGAACTTCGAGAGCATCCACAGCCACGACGCGGTGGCCACGATCAACGGTGGGGCCAGTCGGGGTTGGCTCTGACCCACCGGCGACCTCCGGCTGCGGGCATCGCGCTCGCCGTGGGACAAGACCGCCTCGGCTGCTCCGGGGAAGCCCGGTCATCAGTGGGTACCTGTCGATGTCGGGTTGACGTCAACGCGGCCCCGCAGGACACCGTGGTGTCCTGCGGGGCCGCCGGTTCGGCTGTCAGGAGTGCGGGCAGTTGCCGCGGAAGGCCGAGATCTGCAGGTTGGTGGACGGGATCGGGCAGAGGAACTGCTCGTAGCGGGTGTCGTTGTCGATGAAGCGCTTGAGCCAGGAGATGGTGTACTTGGCGATCGTGGTGTTCGCCGTGTTGGGGGCGAAGTGGCTGGCGCCGCGCAGTTCCAGGTAGGCCTTGTCCAGGGTGGACGGCAGGCTGTTGTAGAACGGGATCGAGTGGGAGCCGACCGGGGCGATCGTGTCGGACTGGGCGCCGACGACGAGGGTGGGGACGCGGTTGCCGGACCAGTTGGTGGTGAGGTTCCAGCCGGTCAGCGGGATCGCGGCCTGCAGGGTGGGGCGGGACCTGGCGGCTTCGAGGGTTCCGCCGCCGCCCATGGAGTGGCCGATGACGCCGAGGCGGCTGCTGTCGATGCGGCTGCGGACGGAGCTGCGCTCGGTGAGGTAGTCGAGGGCGGCGAGCAGTTGCCTGCCCCGGCTGTCGGGCTGGTCGAGGGTGGTGTTGGTGTCGATGGTGAACACCACGAAGCCCTGGGAGGCCAGGCGGGGGCCGAGCCAGGCCATGCTGGACTGGTAGGCGGTGAACCCGGGGGCGACGGCGACGGCGCCGAAGGTGCCCTGGGCGGTGCTGGTGGGGTAGTAGATGGTGCCGCCGCCGAAGCCGGTGACGCTGAGGCCGGACACCGTGGTGGTGGCGGTGGCGAAGGAGCCCCGGGAGGCTTCGATGCTGGAGGTGGTGGGGGCCGGGCCGCGTTCGTACGGGTTGTCCGCGAGGGGTGCCGCGTCGACCGCGGTGGTGGCGCCCGCGACCAGGGCGAGGGCGACGCCGAGGGGGGCGGCGAACCGGGTTCGCCACCGGCCCGCGGGGCGGGGACGGGCGGGAGGGGTGGCGGGGTTGGCGAGTGGGGTCATCTTTGACCTTTCCCTTGGCTCGGGGCAGCGGCGTCGCGGCCCGCGAGTGGTGGCCTTCAGCAGGGGAGCCGTTTCCCGGTGGGGAAATCCTGCTGTTGCGCGTCCGCCGTCCGGTGGTCGCGACTGGGACGCGGTGGGGGCGGAATCCGCGGCCGGGGGTGCGACCGCCCAGTCAGTGAAACACTCGGGCGAAATGTTTCACATCGCCTGAACGGGTGAGCGGGATCACCTGCGTGGCTACCCCGCGTGCGTCCCCAGTGCGCCCAGGACCAGGGTGTCGAGGAGGGTGGTGGCCACCGCGAGGTCGACCGGGCGCGAGGCCAGGACGTCGGCGTACAAAAAGGACTCACCGAGGCGGACGACGGCGTAGCTCAGGTCCGGCAGGCCCACCAGCGGGCGCAGGCCCGCCGCTTCGACGTCCGCGCCGATCAGCGCCGTGTGCGCCTCGATGAGGGTCGGCTGCACGCGGCCGCGCGGGTCGGTGAGCACCCGCAGGGCCACCACCGGTTCGCTGTCGATCAGCTTGCGCAGCCCGTCGCTGGCCGCGACCTCGCGGCGGTAGGTCTCCATGACCCACAGGCAGCGGAGCCTGCCGTCGGCGTCGCGCGGCGCGTCGCCGTGGGTCCCGTGCCAGCGGGCGATGGAGTCCGCCCAGGTGCGGTCGGACAGCAGCAGCAGCGCCGCGCCCATCAGGTCTTCCCGGTTGCCCACCCGGCGGAAGAAGGTGGCCCGGGAGATCCCCAGTTCGGCCGACATCCGGCTCAGGTCGAGGCGCGTTCCGTTGAAGAGGTCCCTGGCCGCGTGCCGGACGATGTCGTCGGTCGAGACGGTCACGCGCGGCAGCCTAGTCCCCGGGGCCCTCGACTTCGGACGGCCGGTGCCGGGAGCGCAGCCAGGCCGTGGGGGTCACGCCGGTCCAGCGCTTGAAGGCGTGGCTGAACGCCGAGGTGTCGGTGAAGCCGAGCCGGGCGGCCACCTCCGACCGGGGCAGGCCCGCGGTGAGCAGGTCCGCGGCCCTGGCCAGCCGGGCCTCGGCGGCCAGTTCGCGGTGCGCGGTGCCCGCCTCGGCGAGCCTGCGGCGGAGCGTGCGTTCGGACAGGCCCAGGGCCGCGGCGGTGTCGGCCGGGCGGCTCTGCGGGTCGCGGGCCAGCGCGGCCCGGGCGCGGACGGCGACGTCGTCGGTGAACAGCAGCTCGCACTCCCGCAGCGCCTCCGCGTGGGCGCGCGGGTCGGCCGACGGGAGGGGTGCGTCGAGGACCGCGAGCGGCACGCCGATCGAGGTGACCCGGGCGTCCCACTGGACCTCGACGCCCCAGAAGT
The DNA here is from genome assembly GCF_000564855.1 of Actinokineospora spheciospongiae. Taxonomy (GTDB): domain Bacteria; phylum Actinomycetota; class Actinomycetes; order Mycobacteriales; family Pseudonocardiaceae; genus Actinokineospora; species Actinokineospora spheciospongiae. Next base: position 15,910 of record NZ_AYXG01000127.1, on the reverse strand, counting down.
CGTCGACCAGCGGGGCGTCCGGCGGTTTCGCGCACCGCACGCGGACCGAGTCGACCGGGGTCGGGCGGCCGAGGAGTTCCCGGTTGATGATCGCGGTGGTGACCATCATCCACACCGACTGGAAGGCGCGGGTGTCGGCGGGCAGGTGGTCGGCGTCGAAGACCAGGTGGGTGACCTCGTCGTCGGGGACGGCGCGCAGGTGCACGAGGGTGTCGGCAGCCGCGGTGAGGTCGAGCGACAGGGCCAGGGCGTGGCCGAGGGTGGGGCTGGTGCGCATCGCCTGCCCCCAGGCGGAGACGGCGCCGACGTGGAAGTCCTGCCCGGCCTCCACGGCCGGGCCGAGGGCGCCGCCGAGCGCGCGGACGAGGTTGCGGACCAGCACCGCCTCGTCGTCGCGGGTGGGCAGCAGCCGCGGGTCGGACAGGTCGGCCACGGTGTACTCCGACCCGGCCAGCAGCACCGCCTCGTCCACCCGGTGCCGCCGCGTCAGGGCGACGAGGACCAGCATCCGGCTGCGCGGCCACCCCGAGACGACGTCGTTCACCCCGGCATCATCACGCACCCGACCGCGCGGCGGCAGAGCACACCCCGGACCCGGTCCACCCGCGAGCAAGATCCACATCCTCGCGCGCGTTCCATCCACAACCCCCACCCTCCCGAGGGGATCTGCGGCCTTGAGGCCAGTCTACCGGTGCGGACGGCGGTTCGCGGCGATGTGGATCTTGCCTGTGGACAACTCGACGCGTTTGGCATCGCCTGGGAGGGTGAAGTTGCGGGAGGGCGGCACACGGGCGCGCGAGGCGAGCAGAGGTGGTGGGGGCAGGACCGGCGGGTGGCCCGGCGGAACCGCGGGGCGGCGGCTTCGCCGGGAGGTCGGTCAGGGGTGGGCGGCGATGAAGTCCGCGCCCCTGGCGATGTCGCCGTTCAGGCCGTAGCTCAGGTGGGCGAGGATGTTGAACGCCCCCGCCTCGCACACCGGGTCGCCCTCGGCGCAGTTGTCCAGCACGCGGTCCTGGAACGCGGGCGGGACCGGGCGGGAGATGCCCTTGAGCGGGTTGCCGTAGAACACGATGGAGGCGATCCGCGGGTTCAGCGCCTGCGGCAGGACCGCCACGGGTGGGGAGCCGTTGATCGTGCCGGTGGTGTCGACGCCCAGGGCGGCGTTGACGATCTGGGCGCCCTGCGAGTAGCCGACCAGTGCGTAGCGCTCGTTCGGGCACTGCGCTGACCGCGTGGTCAGGTGGTCGACCACGGCCTGGTTGCCCAGCCGGGGCGAGGAGGCGTCGAAGTTCGCCGGGTAGTCGACCGCGGCGGCGGTGGCGTCGGGGACCTTGGCCTTCACCGCGGGGAACAGGTTGTCGCCGACGATGAACCCGTAGGGGCCGAATTCCGTGGTGCCGCGGGCGATGACCAGGTGCAGCGACGAGCAGGTGGGCCCCTCGGCCGCGGCCGCGCCGCCCACCAGCGGGGTGGCGGCCAGTGCGCCGGTCACCGCGAGCGCGCCCGCGGCGGCCAGTGCCCACCGCTTCTTGCGACTGCGCGGTGCCCGCACGTCTTTGTCACTCATCAGCCATGCCTCCTGGTAAACGACGTCGTACCCGGAACGGGACGCTAACCAGGGTGCGCGGTGGTGTCCACGGGCCGTCTCCGCCTTCGGGAGGGATGACGTTCGCGGCCACCGCCCTGACGCGGGCGGCCACGTCAGGGCGGTGGGGAGAGCGTTCGCACGCGCCTTTTCCCCCTGGGGCGCAATTCTCAGCGGTGCTCAGCCCAGTGCCGCCGGTGGGCCTCGGCCGACCACGCGGAGACCGCCGCCAGGTCGGGGGTGGGCGGCAGCGGCGTGTCCCCGGCCGCCAGGGCCGCCTCGACCCGCGACTGCACGTCCGCGATCTCGGCCAGGACCTCGGTGAGATCGGGTTCGTCGCCGCGCTTGACCCGCAGGGCGCGTTCCCGTTCGAACTCGGGCATCGGCAGGGTCAGGTGGCCGCGGGTGACCAGTTCCAGGCCCTGGTACGCCAACCGCAGGGCGTGGGAGGCGTACTTGACGTCGTAGCCGTGCTTCGCGACCAGTTCGGGTCGGTTGGGCACGGCGCTGCGCCTGCCCCGGCCGAGCAGTCGGTCGCGCTGGGCGTTCATGTAGCCCAGGAACCGGTGCCCGGCCTCTTGCGACAGTGCTTTCGGTGCCAGTGCGCGCAGTTCGTCGCCCAGCGGTGTCCGCACGAGGACCGATTCCGCCGGTGCGTACAGCGGCAGCAGCGCCGTCGGGTTTCCCTTGACGACCAGGCGCAGGTACTTGCGCAGCGAGTACGCGACCAGGTCGGTGTCGCCGGGGCCGGAGCGGGCGCCCTCGGGTCGGGTGCGGAAGACGTAGTGGGGCACCGGGTCGGCCACGCCGAGCACGACCGGCGCGGGTTCGACGAACACGCCCATCTCGTCGTGGTCGTCGGTGCCCGCGATGGCGATGCCGTGCACGCCGGAACCCACGACGGTGCGCAGGATCTCCCCGCCCAGCGCGGTGTCGCGGTCGCCGTACTCGGTGTGCTGCTCGATCGTGTCCACCCGCTGATCGTGGCACGGCGGACAACCATGTCACACCCGATTTTCCCTCCCCCACAAAGAGAACCGGGCGCGCCCTCACGTGGAGGACGCGCCCGGTCACGTTCCGCTGATCAGCAGACGCTGTCGGTCGGCGCGGGGTTGCCGAGGCCGAACAGGGGGCGCAGCTTGAGCCCGATCCAGGTGCCGCCGAGCGCGAACAGGCCCCACAGCCAGCCGTGCAGGCTGCCGGTGGACACGCCGCCGAGGTAGGCGCCGATGTTGCAGCCGCCCGCCAGCCGCGCGCCGATGCCCATCAGGACACCGCCCAGGACCGCCGCGACCGCGGTGCGCCACGGGATGGTGCTGTGCAGCTTCCAGGCGCCCGCCAGCGAGGCCGCGACCGCCGCGCCGAGGATGATGCCGACGTTGGTCAGCGTGGTCTTGTCCGTCCACACCGAACCGGCCAGCGACTTGGCGTTCGACGCGGTCCGCCAGAACTCCCAGTTCTCCGGGTGCAGGCCGAGGAGCTGGAGGAACTTCGCCCCCCACAGGGCGAAGGCGAACGTCACGCCCCAGATGCCGCCGGAGACCAGGAAGACCGCGCCCGCCAGCACGCCGAGCACGACCGCGCCCGCCAGGATCGGCCACGAGCCGCGCAGCACCCTGGCGAACCCGGAGGCCGTGGGCACCACGTCGACCGGCGGGGGGTTGCGCCGCTTCTGCACGAACCGGGTGGCCAGCACGATGACGGCGAGTGCGGCGATGGTGATCGCCCAGGAGCCGAACCAGCCGACGTGGTCGGACAGCAGCACGCCGGGCACCGAGGGCCAGCCGTCGAAGACCGGGAACGCGGCGGTGTAGACGACCGAGCCCGCGATGAACCCGAACAGGGTGAAGACGATCGTGGACTGCCCGGAGCCGACCGCGAACAGCGTGCCGGAGGCGCAGGAGCCGCCGAGCTGCATCCCGATGGCGAACAGGACGGCCCCGGTGAACAGGGCGAGCCCGATCGGGCCCGCGGTGGCCTTGGGCACCGAGCCGAACAGCCCGGAGCCGGTGGACACGATCAGCGCGATCAGGGTGGCGGCGGTGCCCAGCAGCAGCGAGTGCGCGCGGACCCCGGCGCCGTTGCCGACGGCGACGAGCTGGCGCCACGCCGAGGTGAACCCGAAGCGGGAGTGGAACAGGGCCAGGCCCAGCCCCAGGCCGAGGATGAGCAGCACCCCGGACTTCGGGCCGTACGACGCCCACACGTAGGCCGTCAGCGCGATCGCGACCACACCGGCGACGGCGAGCGGCACGACGCGCACCGGCTCCTCGGGCGGCGGGACGGGGGCGGCGCAGGAGGTGGGGAAGGAGAGGAATCTCTGCTCTTCGGGGTTCGACTCGGTTGTCGCGGACACCGGGGCTCCAGGGGGTGTCGGGGGGATGGGGTGGACCGGGCCGCCCGAGCCCGGGGAGTCGGGCGGCCCGGCGGGTGGGGCTAGACCGGGATGATGCCGTTGACCGCGCGGACGACCGACTGGACGAGGCCGAACACCGGGATGCCCAGCGGGGCGAAGGTGTAGATGTCGTTGAGGTCGCTGGTGTCCGGCTGGTCCACGATCACCGGGTCGGCGAGCGCGGGGGCGGCGGTGCCGACGAACGCGGCACCGGTGATCGTGACGGCGACCAGGGTGCGGGCGAACTTGTTCTGCATGGTTGTCTCCTTGTCAGAGCGGGGTGTGGGTCAGCCGCCGATGAAGCGCAGCAGGTCGAACACGGGCGCCAGCGCGCCCGGGATCGCGGTGGTGGGGGCGAGCAGCACACCCAGGTCCACCCCGGGCAGCAGCCAGACGGAGGTGTTGTCCTGGGTGGTGACGGCGGTGTCGGCACCGGCGATCCCGGCCGTTCCGACGCTCAGCGCGGCGGCGGCGATCGCGGTGACGAGCACCCGGGAAACCTTCTTCATGTCGGTTCTCCTTGCTGTGTGGTGGTTTCTCAGTCGAGCAGGACTCCGCTGACCGGCACGATGGTCGCCTTGGCGACCCACTGGCCGGGCAGCTCCTCGTTCATCGGCATCCCCGGCGCGTGCGGCTCGCCCGGACCCATGGCCATGACGTTGACCTGGGCAGCGGCGAACACCCTCGGTTCGCCGTCGACGTCGCCGCGGCGGTCGCCCAGCCAGGCGTGGAAGCCCGCCAGGGTCGGGCTCTCGCCGCCGAAGGCGTTGCCGACCTCGATGGCGTAGGTGACCGGCTGGGTCTCCCTGGGGTCGAACCGCAGCGGCACCGCGACCGTGGTGACCGAGCTGACCAGCGGGGTGTTGAGCAGCCACGGCGCGACGTAGAGCCCGTACGGGTACACCGCCGCCTCGCTCTGCTGGGTGCCCGCCGTGCTCAGCGCGGTGGCCGCGGTGGCCCAGCCGCCGACCACGACCAGGGCGTTGTCGGTGCCCTGGTCCGGGTCGACGCGCAGGCCCAGCCCGGACGCCGCCTCCTGGACCACCTCGGCCGCCCGGACACCGCGCGGTGAGGGGTCCGACTTGAGCGCGACGCCCGCCGCGCCCCGGGCGGCGAGGAAGCCGACCAGCTTGCGCAGCGCCTCGTCGTCCTGGGTGGACAGACCATCCGCCGGGCAGGACGTGAGCACGTCCTTGCGCCCGGTGACCAGCCCGCCCAGCGCGGCGCTGGCGCACTCCGGCCCGTCGTCCCCGGTGGCCCGGGTGTCCACGCGTTCGGTGCCGGTGTCCACCGCGACGGTGTCGCTGGACCCGCCCCGGGAGACGGTCACGTCGGACCGCCCCTCGGGCAGTTCCACCTCGGCCCAGGTGCCCTCCGCGCCCGGTCGGGGGACCGCGGCGACCTCGGGGCCGCCGTCGGCGCTGACCTTGAGGTCGACACCGGCGGTGGCCGGGAAGTGCACCAGGTTGGCGCCGGGGCGGTGGGGGGTGATGAGGACCGGCACCAGCCGGTCGGCGACCGCGGTGTCGGCCAGCACCGGCACCCCGGGCACCGGCAGCGCGGGCGGCACCGGGACCGCGGCGATGGCGGTCCAGGCGAGGAACCCGGCCGCGACGCCCAGGGTGCCGTACCGGTAGGCCTTCGGCCCGGCGCGGAGGAACGCGGCGAGCGCGGTGACCACCAGCGGCAGCACGACCGCCGCCAGCAGCACCAGGCCCGCCGGGCTGCCCACGACCCTGCGGTCGAAGGCCAGCCCGGACCCGACCAGCCGCACCGCCCCGGCGACCACGAGCACACCGCCGAGGGTCAGGGCCAGCGGGCCGGGCCGCGGCCCACCCGGCCGGTGCTGCGACGGCGGCACCAGCAGGGTGAGCGCGGCGAAGCCGAACCACGCGACCGAGGCGGCCACGTAGGCCGTGTCGAGGGCGAAGTCCACCCCGGAGCGCCCCGCGGTAGTCTCGACCACCAGCAGCAGGCCGAGCGCGACCGCCGCCCAGCGGGCGGGGGTGGGCCAGCGCAGCAGCGCGGGCACCGCCGCGGCGAGCAGCACGTGCCCGACCGCGCCGAGCCAGTGCACGTCGGCCACCGCCACCGACACCAGGGCGAGCGCCGCCGACACCGCGGCGGAGACCGCCGCGACGACGACCACCCGGCGCGGCAGGGCCGTCAACTGCGGGCGCAGCAGGCCGATCCCGGCCACGACCGCGCCGGTGAGCAGCAGGACCAGGCGCAGGACCAGCAACAGCGCCGAGGCGCCGGTGCCGAGCCCGCCGTCGAGACCACCGTGGGGGTGCTCCATGGGACTACCCGCCTACTTCAGGTCCGCGTCGGCGACGACGAAGATCTCCGAGTGCGGCTTCGCGTTGCCGAACTGGCCGTGCGGCCACGCCTGCCGGTTGAAGTTGATGCCGACCTGGCCGCTGAACTCGTCCTTGAAGTTCGTGTCCACGCTGACCTTGCCGTCCCGGCCCAGGTGCAGCATGTTCACCTTGTGGTCACCGTCCAGACCGGACCGGGCGACGAAGTAGTTCGACACCGCGATGCGCTCCGGCGAGGTGGTCTCGTGGTAGTAGCCGTCCTCGCCCAGGGTGAAGTTGTCGTAGGCGCCCCAGTGCGGGCCCGCGGCGGCCTGGCCGGGGTTGATCGGCGCGGCACCGGCCACGGTCGGGCAGTCGTCCTCGGCGCCACCGTTCTGCGCCTCGGCCGCGGTGTCGATGCGGCACTTGAAGTCCGTGCCCGCCGCCACCAGCTTCTGGATGTCGAGCACGTAGACGCCACCGGTGGAACCCGGGTCGTTCGGGCCCAGCGCGCCCTTGCCGCGGCCGGTGATGGCGCGGTAGAGGTACTTGTCGTCCGGGCTGGTCTGAATCCAGCCACCGTTGGAGCCACCGCCGTTGGAGTCGTTGCCCGCGTAGATGGCCTTGGCGGCGGAACCGTCGTCGAACACCTCGTACCAGTGCGGCTCGGCGGCGGTGATGTCCGGCGTGTAGTGCACCGCGCCGCCCTGCATGGTCTGGGCGAAGGCGCCCTTGTGGCCGGGCAGGTTGGTCACCGTGGTCTCCATGACCGCGCGGCTCTCGTTGTGCAGCGGGTCGGCGGCGTTGGCCCGGGGGCCGTCCTGCAGGTAGGACACCGCGCGCAGCCTCGGGTTGTTGCGGTCGGTGATGTCCCAGGTCCGCACGGTCGGGCGGCGCAGGTACGGCGACGGCTGCTTGATCGGGTCCAGGATGATGTTGCGCGGCTCGGCGTAGTCACTGGTGACCAGCGTGTTCAGGTCTTCGCGGGCCTGGATGCCGTGCGGGTTGGCGCAGGTCGGCTTGCCCAGTTGCGGCAGGTTCGCGCACAGCTTCGGGTCGTCGCCCTGCGGGGTGGCCGCCGAGGTCTGCGAGAGCACCTTGCCGGTGGAGTCGAAGCGCACGACCGCGCCGGGGCTGCCCGCGAAGCCGTTGGAGATCGCGGTCTGGCCGTTGGCGTAGACGTACGGGCCGGGCACGACCGGGCCGCCCATGTAGGTGCCGTAGGCGGTGCCGTCCTTGAGGGTCCAGTACGCGTCGGGCACCGAGCCGCCGAGGGTGTTCGTGGGCAGGCTGACGCCCTTGAGCTTCAGCTCGGGCAGCGCGCTCACGTCGAAGGCGTAGGTGGCCGCGGCGAAGAGCGCACCGGCGTAGATGGTGTCGCCCTTGTGCCACACGTACTGCATGTGGTGCGGCTCGTTCTCCACCAGCGGGCCGACGGTGGCGGTGTTGACCACGTGGCCGTAGGTCGGCGAGCCCTCGGTGGCGTCGATGACGGCCAGGAAGTCCGGGCCGGGCAGCGCGTTGGTGATCTTGCTGAGCCCACCGGCGAGCGAGCCCGGCAGGTTCTTGAGGTCCTTGACCAGGGTGTCGGCGATGTTCTCGTCACCGGCCCAGACCAGCAGCCACTCCTTGCGCTTGCCCTCCGCGGCGGCGGAGCGGTTCGCGGCGTCGCCGACGAGGTGGTTCTTGACCCAGTAGGACTTGCCGTCCGAGGCCACCAAGCTGGCGGTGGTCGTCTGGACATCGGCGTAGGCGGCGCTGTTCTCACCGCTGTAGGTGACGGCGCCGACGGCGAGGACGCCGGTCAGCAGACCGACCAGGCCCTTGCGCCATCGTTGCGATTTCGAGGACATGACTGTCTCCGTGTTCGATGCGGGTCCGCGCGCCCGGATTCGGGCGCGCGGCAGTTCCCGACCCGCTCAGGGCACGCGTCGGGAGTCCACACGGCATGGCCGCGGGAGTACTTGGGGTCTAACGGAAGTGGACAGTCCTACTCGGACTGATCAGAGCGCGCTGGACTGCAGGCACAGGTCGACGTGAAGCCGCCAGACCAGGGGGAGTGAGGAGCGCATGCCGGAGAGCATCGCCATCCCGGCCGGGGGGTGTCAATCGATGTCACAAACTGAGACGAGCCTGAGAGAAACTGCGCTTACCCCATTCGGAGCAGCGGCGACTACCCTGGGTGCACCATGGGCCGGGGTGCGTCACCGCCGGTATCCGACTGAACCGTTCCACCTGCGGCAAACGGGTTCTCCGGAATGTCCACGAAGGCCAGTGGGAAGTTCCCGGGTGGACCTGTGATCACGACGACCGTAACCCGGGACGGCGTTGATCGTTAGAGTGGCTTCCCGAATCCTTTTCAGGATACCGAAAGGAACCACCGTGACCGCACCGACCGTGACGCAGGTCGCCGACGGCGTCCACTTCGTCGAGAGCACCCACGTCAACTGGACCCTGCTGACCGAGGGCGACGCGCTCACCCTGGTCGACAGCGGCTACCCGGCCGACTTCCCGGCGCTGCGGCACTCGGTGCAGAGCATCGGCTTCCGGCTGGAGCAGATCGCGGCGGTGCTGCTCACCCACGCCCACGTCGACCACATCGGCGGTCTCCCCCGGTTGCTCGCCGAGGTGCCGGTTCCCGTGCACGGCACCGAACCCGAGGCCCGCCACGCCCGCCGCGAGTTCCTCCAGCAGGCCACCCCCGTCGACGTCCTCACCAACCTCTGGCGCCCGGGTTTCCTGCCCTGGACCCTCTACCTGGTCCGCGCGGGGGCGTTGAAGGACATCAAGGTCCCCACCGCCACACCGTTCCCGGACCCGCTGGACGTGCCGGGCGCGCCCGTCCCCGTCCCCACCCCGGGCCACACCAGCGGCCACTGCGCCTACCACCTGCCCGCCGCGGGCGCGATCATCACCGGCGACACCCTGGTCACCGCCCACCCCACCTCATCGGCGGACGGCCCCCAACTCCTGCGCCCGTTCTTCAGCCACGACCAGGCCCGGACCGTCGCCGCCCTGGACACCCTGGCGGCCGTGGACGCGAACGTGGTCCTGCCCGGCCACGGGCCCGTCGTCCGCCAGGACATCGCCGCGGCCACGGCCCACGCCCGCTCCCTGCTCTGACCGCGTTCCCCCGGTCAAGCCGCCCGGTGCACCGACACCGCGTAGTCGCGGCCCTCGAACGGGTCGCGGGACCAGGTGGCGAACCGGGAGTCGAGGACGAGCCCGGCCGCCGCCGCGTGCGCGTCGTAGTCGGCGGTGCCGTAGCCGCGGTCCAGGGAGAAGCCCGCGATCAGCACCCCGCCGGGGCGCACGTGCCGTGCGACCCCCGCCACCAGCGCGGCCTGCGTGCCCGGCGGGGTGAAGAGGGGGACGTTGCCCGCCATGACCACCACGTCGAACACCCGCCCGAGGTCGAGGGTGGTGAGGTCGGCGGGGACCCACTCGATGCCGGGGCCGAGGCGGGCCGCGGTGGCGAGCATCGACCCGTCGACGTCGGTGCCGGTGACCTCGATGCCGTGGCGGGCCAACTCGACGGCGACGCGCCCGGTGCCGCAGCCCGCGTCCAGGACGGTGGACGGGTCGAAGGCGCGGACGAAGGTGGCCTCACCGTGCACGTCGGTGCCGGTGGCCGCCAGCGCGTCGAACCGCCGTTGGTAGTCCTCGCCGTTCCAGCTCATGCCCCCACCGTGCCACAGGCACCCGCCCTCAGCGCCGCCGCAGCGCCGAGAGCGCGAACGGACCGGGGCCCAGCGCGGCGATCAGCAGGAACACCCAGCAGAACAGCACCGCCTGCTCGCCCATGTTCTGCAACGGCAGCACCGCCAGGGGCTGGTGCACGGTGAAGTACGCGTAGGCCATCGCCCCGGAGCAGACCAGCGCGGCGGGCCGGGTGAACAGGCCGACGAGCACCAGTGCCCCGCCGACGACGCCGATCACACTGGCGTACCAGCCGGGCCAGGAGCCGACCGGCACCGCCGTGCCCATCGTGTCGACGCCGCCGAACAGGCCGAAGCCCTGCAACCCGTGGCAGAGGAACAGGAACCCGACGACGACCCGCACCGCGGAGAGGACGGCACCGGACACCGCCGGTCCGGTCAGGCGGGCGCGCAGAGCGGTGGTGCCGGTGGTGCTCATCAGGCGTACACCCCGTCCAGCCAGGCGTTCCAGGCCTTGGTGATGGCCTCGGCGTCGGCGTCCTCGGCGAAGACGTGGTGCGCGGCGGCGACCGGCATCCCCCACGGCTCGCGGGCGTAGAAGCGCAGCAGCGAGTCGGCGGTGCGGATGCCGACGAACTGGCCCTCGAGGTAGTCCACCTCGCCCTCGACCGGTGCCAGACCGGGGACGTCCAGGGTGATCTTGTCGCCCGGCTCGCTGCCCGAGGTGAGCCCCAGGGCGGCGTGCAGCTTGTCGACGGCGCCGGGGAACTGCGAGGCCTCGGTGCCGGGGGCGGCGACGTAGGTGACCGGCCTGCCCGCGAAGTGCTCCAGGTACTGCCCGAGCGAGTGCAGGTAGAAGTCCGTGTGCTTGCCCGCCGCGTCGAACTGGGTGTCCCAGTCGTCGGCGAAGACCCCGCTGTGGACGTAGCGGACGACGGTCGTGCCGCCGTCGCGGGCCTCGATGACGTGCTCCAGGGCGTTGAACCAGCCGTCCTCGCCGTCGGTCCGGGTGTGCAGGTGGTTCGGGGCGTCCCAGACCAGCGCGCGGGTGCCGGACTCGTCCGGGGTGCCGTCGGCCGGGGGCGGCGAACCGGGGAACAGCCAGCCGCCGAGACCGTCGGTGACCGCCGCGAAGACCTGCTCCGGGGTGGCGCTGAGGACGACCTCGCGCTCGATCTCGAAGTTCTTCGACATTCTCACTTCTCCTTGGCTTCCGTGCTGAAGTCTTGGGTGATGGCCGGGTGCAGCGCCACGATGAAGCGGTGCTCGCGCCCGTTCGGCGCGTTCTCGCTGTGGTAGCGGCGGACCAGGTCCGCCACCGCGCCCTGCAACTCGCCCGCGAAGGCCGCCCGGTCGGCGGCGGAGGCGAAGGTGACCCTGGCGTCGGCGGCGTAGGTGGCCAGCCGCCGGTCGGCGGCGTTCGCCCCGGCGATGAGCCGCCCCAGTTCCCGGACGAGCCGGGCGGCCAGGGCCATCAGCCAGCGGGCGGAGAGCTGGTCCGGCGACCGGTCCGGGTCGGGGGCGACCGCGGCCAGCGCGCTGGGCGAGATCACGTACGAGGCCGCGCTGGCCCGCATGACCCGCTCCGTGCAGTTGCCCTTGCGGCGCTCCTCGACCAGCTCGACCAGGCCGTGCTTCTCCAGGGCGCGCAGGTGGTAGTTGACCTTCTGCCGCGGCAGGCCGACCGCCGCGGCCAGCGTGCTGGCCGAGCCGGGTTCGACGAGCGCGGCCAGCAGACCGGCGCGCACCGGGTCGAGCGTGACCTCGGCCGCGGCCGGGTCTTCGATCACTGCCACCTCGTGCATGGGAGAACCCTCGCACCGACAACTTTATTTGTCAAGACAGTTGACCTTGTCGGTTATGGGGATGCTCTAAACTGCCCCTGACCAGCACTTCTCCGACCTGATCAGCGGGAGCCATGACCCAGTACGCGCTGCTTGTGCAGCCAGCCGCGAACCGCGTCTACGCCGAGGCCTCGGTGGCGCTGACCACCGCGGAACTGGAGGTGGTCAACCGGGCCGTCCTCGGCGGGCGGCTCACCGACATCGCCGAGACCGACCTCGCGGGCGTGCGCTACGTCGGGTTCCGCGCCGATGCCCTGGACGAGCGCGACGCGGAGTTCCTGGCGAACCTGTCCTCGGCCTTCGCCCTCTTCGCGGTCCGCGACGGGGGCCTGCTCGAGCCGGTGGAGCTGCGGCGGCTGGACAGGTTCGACGACGACCTGCTGACCATCCAGAAGTACTCGGGCAAGACGAACGAGCACTTCACCAAGCTGCTGCTGAACGTGACCGTGCTGTCCTCGACCGCGGCCCCGGACATGCTCGACCGGCGGCTGCGCGTGCTGGACCCGGTGTGCGGGCGGGGGACGACGCTCAACCAGGCGCTCATGTACGGGTGGCACGCCGCCGGGATCGACCTGGACCAGCAGGACTTCGACGCGTACTCGACGTTCCTGCAGACCTGGCTCAAGCGCAAGCGGGTCAAGCACACCGCCGAGGTGGTGCGCATCCGGCGCGAGAAGCAGAACGTCGGGCGGCAGCTCAAGGCCTCGATCGGCGTGGACCGCGAGAGCTACAAGGCGGGCGACGCGCTGGACCTGGGCTACGTCAACGCGGACACGGTGAAGGCCGGGGAGTTCTTCCGCGCCGGGACGTTCGACGTGGTCGTCGGCGACGCGCCGTACGGGGTCCGGCACGGGTCGCGCGCGGCCGGGCCGCGGCCGCTGGACCGCAGCCCGCTGGAGCTGATCTCGGCGGCGGCACCCGGCTGGTCGCGGCTGCTGCGGGCGGGCGGGGCGCTGGGCATCTCCTGGAACAACGTCGTCGCCAGCCGCGAGTCGGTGCTCGACGCGTTGGCCTCGGCGGGGTTGCAGCCGCTCGACGACGGGCCGTACCGGGGCTTCGAACACCGCGTCGACCAGGCGATCACCCGCGACATCGCGGTCGCGCGCAAGCCTGTGGACAACTGAACGCGACGATCGGGCTTTCGGCCTAGCCTGGGAGCCATGGAAAGCCCCGTTCTGCAGACCGTCCCACTGGGATCGCAGTGGCCCACGCTCGACCCGTTCCTGTTCTGCGCGCACCACGACGACGCCTACCCACCGGGCGACGACCGCATGGCCCCCGCCGTGCCGATCGACGACCGGGACCTGGGGCAGGACTTCTCCGGCTTGGACGGCTGGTCGATGTACCACGGGCTGGAGGTCCCGGGCTTTCCCGGCCACCCGCACCGCGGCTTCGAGACGGTCACCTACGTCCGCGAGGGCCACATCGACCACAGCGACTCCCTCGGCGCCGCGGCCCGCTTCGGCCGGGGCGACGTGCAGTGGCTCACCGCCGGGCGCGGGATCGTGCACGCGGAGATGTTCCCGCTGCTGCAGCGGGACGGGCCCAACCCGCTGCACCTGTTCCAGATCTGGCTGAACCTGCCCGCCTCGGACAAGCTGGTGGACCCGTACTTCACCATGTTCTGGGACGGCGACGTGCCCCGCCACCGCCCAGCCGACGGCGTGGTGGTGACGGTCATCGCGGGCGCGCTCGGCGCGGCGGAGCCACCGCAGCCACCACCGAACTCCTGGGCCGCCCGCCCCGACGCCGACCTGGCCATCTGGCACCTCCGGCTCGACGCCGGGGCGTCCTGGGAACTGCCCGCGGCGGCAGGGCGGGAGACCGGCCGGGTGCTGTACGTGTTCGGGGGCGACCGGCTCCGGGTCGCGGACACGTCGGTGGGCGACGACACCGGCGTGGTGCTCGACGCGTCGGTGCCGGGCGCGCTGACCGCGGGGTCGACCCCGGTCGACGCGCTGCTGCTGCAGGGGCGGCCGATCGGCGAACCGGTGGCCAGGTACGGGCCGTTCGTGATGAACACCGAGGCGGAGATCCACCAGGCGCTGCGCGACTTCCAGGACTCCCGGTTCGGCGGCTGGCCGTGGCCGGACCAGGCGCCCACCCACGGCCGCGAGCGGGGCCGGTTCGCCCGGCACGTGGACGGCCGGGTCGAACAGGTCGACTGAAGTGCAACCGATGCCGAAAACCGGTGTTCTCAAGGGTATGGACATCGTTCCCACCCCCACGGCAGTCCTGCCGAACGCCCCACCAGGCGAGGTCCCCGCCGACCCCGACCTGGTCCCGCTCCTGCTCGCGGACCGCGACCGGGGATTCGAGGAGGTGGTGCGCCGGTACCAGCGCGACGTGTACTCGGTGGCGGTCCGGCTCTGCGCGCAACTCGGCAGCTCCGACGCCGAGGACCTGTCCGCCGAGACGTTCCTGCGGGCCTACCGGGCGCTGGTGGGCTACGACGGGGAGCGGATCGCGGCACTGCGGGTGCGGCCGTGGTTGTTGACGATCCTGCTCAACACCTGGCGCAACCTGGTGCGCACGGCAGCCCGGCGCCCGCGGCAGGCACCCCTGGCGTCTGCGTTGGCGGTCTCGCCCACCGGGGTCTCGGCCGAGCCGCTGGGTCCGGGCGCGGCGGAAGTGTTCGAGCGCGGGGAGACCAGCCGCGAACTGGCCGACCTGCTGGCCGAACTGCCCGAGCGGCAACGGCTCGCCGTGGTGCTGCGGCACGTGGTCGGGCTGCCGGTGGCCGAAGCGGCCGAGGTGTTGCGGCTCCCGGAGAACACCGTCAAGTCGCACACCGCCCGCGGGCTGGCGACGCTGCGGTCGCTCTACACCGAACCCGGACGTCGAAAGGAGAAGCTGTGAACCACGACGCGGTACTCAAGGGCCTCGCCGAACTGGTCGCGGCACCCGCCACCGACCTCACCGATTTCCTGTTCGCCGACTGGACCCGGGTCCCGGGCCCGATCGGCGAGATCGACATCGCCTTCTCCGTCCGGGGGATCAGCTACGTGCGGGTGGTGGGCCTGCCCGACCGCACCGCAACCGGCGATTTCGCCACCTCCTTCCACACCCGCTTCGGTCGACCACTGCGCCGCACCGACCGGGAGCCCCCGGGCCTGCGCGCGGCCCTTGACGGCAACCCCCCGGCGGAGCTGCCGGTGGACCTGGACACCCTGACCGAGTTCGAGCGCGAGGTACTGCGGGCCACCCGGCAGATCCCGCGCGGGCAGACCCGCCCGTACGGCTGGATCGCCGCGCAGATCGGCCGCCCCAAGGCCGTGCGCGCGGTGGGGACGGCGGTGGGCAACAACCCGGTGCCGCTGGTCATCCCCTGCCACCGGGTCGTCCGCTCCGACGGCTCCCCCGGCGAGTACGTGTTCGGTGCCGCCGCGAAGCAACGGCTGCTGAGCGCCGAGCGGGAGGCCGGTTGAGCGTTGTCACCCACGTGATCGGCTTTTGCGAATCCACGCGCTGTTCTCCCCCTCACCTTGTCCGGGTGGTCGCGGCCGTGCTCTGCTGACCACCGGTTCTCGACGACGAGGGTGGACGGCGATGGCACGGCAGCACGGGTACGTGATCCGGCGGAAGTACACCGCACCCCCCGAGCGGGTGTTCGCGGTACTGGCCGACGCCGCGCACTGGTCGTCCTGGGCGCGGCCGGTGATCATGACCTCCCGGTGGGCCGAGGGCACCGGGGACGTGGACTCGGTCCGGGTCGCCGGGATGTGGCCGGTGCTGATCCGGGAGCGGATCACCGAACTGCACCCGCCGTCGCGGTTGTCCTACCGCATGGTGGGCCGCAACATCCCGGTGCGCGACTACGAGGCGGCGGTTGAGTTCCGGCCCGCTGCGGACGGGGGGACGGAACTGACCTGGACGGCGTCTTTCCGGCCGCTGGTGCCGGGGACCGGGGCGTTGATGACCGCTGTGGTCAAGTCGACGGTTCTGTTTCTGGCGTGGCGGTTGGGGCCTGCTGCTGCTCGTGGTCGGGTCGGGACTGAGCACCAGGGCTGAGTACTGGGGCTGGGCGCTGAGGCTGGGTGCTGGGGCTGGGCCGAATCTGGTTGAAAGTCGGGATTTTTGTTGGTGGTGCCCGGCTGGGTGGATGTGTTTGGCCGGGGCCCCTATGGCGA
>NZ_AYXG01000126.1 GCF_000564855.1 Actinokineospora spheciospongiae | reverse complement strand
GGCGTCGGGGCCACGGCGGCTGGTCAGCACCAGCTCCCGCACCCCGTGCGCGGTCACCAGGTGCCGGGCGACGGCCGCACCGAGGGCACCCGTGCCGCCGGTGACCAGCACCGCGCCGTCGAGCGGGGCGAGGTCGGTTCGCGGGGCGGGTGCGCGGACCAGCCGGGGGGCGTGCAGGGCGCCGTCGCGGGCGGACAGTTCGGTTTCGCCGTCCGCCAGGGCGGCGGCGAGCGCGTCGAGGGGCACCGGGCCGCCGTCGGTGGTCAGCAGCACCAGGCGGTCGGGGTGCTCGGCCTGGGCGGAGCGGACCAGGCCGTGGGCGGCGCTGTGGGCGAGGTCGTCCGGGACGACCAGCACCAGGGTGGACGCGGCGGCGCGCTCGTCGGCCAGCCAATCCACCACAGTGGACAGTGCGCGGTCGACGGCGGTCCGCGCCCGCTCGGGCTCGGTCTCCCCCTCGACCGTGCCGATCCAGGTCAGCACGACCGGGGGCAGGTCCTCGGCGGCGGGGGGCAGGTCGAGACCGGGGACGGCCGGGCCGAGCAGCGCCCAGTCCGGGGCGGGCGCGGTGGCGGTCAGGGCGGTCGAGTCGACGCGGAAGAGGGCTTCGCGCACCACGGCGGCGGTCGCGGAAACCTGCTCGGCGGCCACCCGGCGGAAGGCCAGGGAGGTGGCGGTGACCACGGGGACACCCGCCGGGTCGGCGGCGGTGACGGCGACGGCGTCCGGTCCGGCCGGGGCCAGCCGCACCCGCAGGGTTGCGGCGCCCGTGGCGTGCAGGGTGAGGCCGGTCCAGGCGAACGGCAGCCGGGCCTGGTCGGGGTCGGCGAAGAAGCTCCCGAGGCCGACCGGGTGCAGGGCGGCGTCGAGCAGGGCCGGGTGCAGGCCGAACCGGTCGGCGGTCACGTCGTCGGGCAGGGCCACCTCGGCGAAGACCTCGTCGCCGCGCCGCCACGCGGCCCGCACACCCCGGAAGGCGGGGCCGTAGGAGAACCCGACCGCCTCGGCGTCGGCGTAGAGGGTGTCGACGGGCAGCGCCTCGGCCCCGGCGGGCGGCCACTCGGCCAGGTCCACGGCGGGGGCGGCGGGTGCGGCGGTGAGCAGCCCGGCGGCGTGCCTGCTCCACGGGCCGCCGTCGACCCGGGAGTGCACGGTGACCCGGTGGTCGCCGTCGACCACCACGCGCAGGTCCACGGCGCCGTCCTCGGGCAGCACCAGGGGCGCTTCCAGGGTCAGTTCCGCCAGGTGCGGCAGGCCCACCTGGTCCCCGGCGCGCACGGCCAACTCCACGAACGCGGTGCCCGGCAGCAACACCGACCCCAGCACGGCGTGGTCGGCCAACCACGGGTGGGTGCGCAGCGACACGCGCCCGGTGAGCACGGTGCCGTCGGGCACGGCGACGGCCGCGCCGAGCAGCGGGTGGTCGTCGGCGTCGAGGCCCAGGGCGGTGACGTCACCGACGCCGTCCCCGTCCAGCCAGTAGTGCTCGTGCTGGAAGGCGTAGGTGGGCAGGTCCACGTGCGCGGTGCGCCCACCCAGGAACGCCGCCCAGTCGACCCCGGTCCCCAGGGCGTGCGCCTTGCCCAGCCCGGCCACCAGCGTGACCGCCTCGGCCTTGTCCCTGCGCTGCAACGCAACCCCACCGGTCAAGGCGGTCAGCGAAGCATCCGGGCCGACCTCGACCAACACCATCCCCTGCACCTGCTGGATGGCGTCGTGGAACCTG
>NZ_AYXG01000125.1 GCF_000564855.1 Actinokineospora spheciospongiae | reverse complement strand
GCCGCCGAAGTGCCGCGTCGACCCGGTCGGAGCGCACCAAGGCCATCTCGGCCATGCTCAGCGCGTCATCGGGTCGCCCCCGGGGCACGGCCAGGTTGGCGAGGCCGCACAGGCCCTTCCGCGCGCATCGCCCAGTCCCCGCCTTCGGCGGCACACCCCACCGAGAAGCTGCCCAGAGGTATGGCGTCCGCTTGGGCTGAGGTTGGAGGGGAACAAGTCCGAAGTCGGGCGCACGGGGGAGGGTGCGCAGGCAGTGGCGTCGGACGCGACCGTGAGCAGGTTCTTCGGTTCTTCCCGGCTGATTCCCAACAGCTCGGCCAACTCGGGCCACAGGCAAAGCGCAGGCAGTTGATCTCTGGTTTTCCAGCGACGCACCGTGCTGCGATCAACGTGCAGGGCTCGCGTCAAACCCTCCTGGGTGCAGCCTGCAGGCTCGACATGCGGACATGGCTTTGCGAGAAGGTGGATTCGGTGGCCCGGCAGGTGCCGAGGCTGTCGGCGAGTTGTCGGCGTGGGTGGCGAGCAACTGTCGGACCTCGGCGTGGCCGAATGGGTTGCGCCGCAGTGGAACCCAGGCCGGGTGGGGACAGCGCAACGGGCAGGTCCGGTGTGGACCTGCCCGTTCCGGGGTGCGTCGAGCGTCAGCGGCGTGGCTGGGGGCGCCAGACGACCAGGGCGGTTTCCTGGCGGACCGGGACGAGGTCGTGGCGGTAGGACTTGTGGATGGCGGCCGCGGCCTGTTCGGCGACCGCGTGCACGTGGGCCAGTTCCTCGGTCAGCTCGGCGACCCTGGTGCGCAGGGCGTCGACCTCGTTCTCCAGTTCGATGATGCGCTTGATGCCCGCGAGGTTGACCCCCGCCTCCTGGGAGAGGCGTTGGACCTCGCGGAGGAGGGCGATGTCGCGGACCGAGTACCGGCGGCCGCCGCCGGAGGTGCGGCCGGGGGAGACCAGGCCCATGCGGTCGTAGCTGCGCAGGGTTTGCGCGTGCAGGCCGGAGAGCTGGGCGGCGACCGAGATGACGAAGACGGGGGTGTCCTCGTCGGCTCCCGGGAGGAACGGGTTCACGACTGCCTCGCCTTCTCCACCATGGCGGTCAGCTCGGGTCGGGGGTCGTGCTGCTTGGTGGCCTCCGCGTACGACTGCAGGGCCGCGGTGGCCGCGTCGTCCAGCTTGGCGGGGACGGAGACCTGGAGGGTGACCAGGAGGTCGCCGGTGTTGCCGTCGCGCTTGGCGACGCCCTTGCCGCGGACCCGTAACACCCGCCCGGAGGGGGTGCCGGGGGCGACGCGGGCGGTGACGACGCCCTCCAGGGTGGGCACCGTGAGGGTGGTGCCCAGGGCCAGTTCGGCGAAGGTCACCGGGACCTTGAGGGTGAGGTTGTTGCCGTCGCGGCCGAAGACCGGGTGCGGGGTGACGTGGACGCGGACGTACAGGTCGCCCGCCGCCGCCCCGTTGGAGCCGGGTTCGCCCTGGCCGGACAGGCGGATGCGCTGGTCGTCCTCGACGCCCGCGGGGATGCGGACGGTGAGGGTGCGGGTCTTGGTGCTGACGCCGTCGCCCGCGCACTCCGGGCAGGGGTCGTCGACGATGCGGCCGGTGCCGCGGCAGTCGCGGCAGGGCTCGCTGAAGGCGAAGGCGCCCTGGCTGCGGCTGAGCAGGCCCACGCCGCCGCAGGTGGCGCAGGTGCGCGGGGTGGTGCCCGGGCGGGCACCGGAACCGGCGCAGGTCTCGCAGGTCGTCGGGCTGGACAGGCGCAGCGGCACCGTCGCGCCCTTGACCGCCTCCAGGAAGTCGATGCGGACCTCGGTCTCCACGTCCGCGCCGCGGCGGGCGCGGGGCGTGGTGGCGGCACCGCGGCCGCGGCCGAACAGGTTGCCCAGCATGTCGCCGAACCCGCCGCCGGCACCGGCACCGGCACCGCCGCCCGCGGCCTGGCCGAAGATGTCGCTGAACGACCCCGGGCCACCGCCCGCGCCGCCGCCGAAGCCGCCGCGGAAACCGCCCGCGCCGAACATGGAGCGGGCCTCGTCGTACTGCTTGCGCTTCTCCGCGTCGCCGAGCACGCCGTAGGCCTCGGACACGGCCTTGAACCGCGCCTCGGCCTTGTCGTTGCCCGGGTTGGCGTCGGGGTGCAGTTCGCGGGCGAGCTTGCGGTACGCCTTCTTGATCTCGGCGTCCCCGGCGTCGGAGGAGACGCCCAGCTCGCGATAGAAGTCCTTGTCGATCCAGTCCCTGGCACTCACCGGACGTCCCCTCCTTCCGCTCAGTCCGCCGAGGCGGGAGTCGGCTCGGCGTCGGTCACCGCGACGAGCGCGGCGCGCACGACCCGGTCGCCGAAGCGGTAACCCCGGCGGAGCACGCCGGTGACCGTCGGCCCGTCGACCTCCGGGGAGGTGCTGTGCTGCACCGCCTCGTGCACGGACGGGTCGAACGGCTCGCCCTCGTGCCCGAAGGCCTCCAGCCCGGTCTTGGTGAGGACCGCGCTGAACTTGTCGGCGACCGCCTTGAACGCGCCGGTCAGGTCGCCGTGCGCCTCGGCCCGCTCGACGTCGTCGAGCACCGAGAGGAACTCGACCACGACCTGGGCCTTGGCGCCCGCGACGACCGACTCCCGGTCGCGCTCGACGCGCTTGCGGTAGTTGGCGTACTCGGCCTGCAGGCGCTGCAGGTCGGCGGTGCGCTCGTCGAGCTGGGCCTTGACCTCGGCGGCCGGGTCGATCTCCGCCGCCGGTTCCTCGATGACGACCTCGCCCGAGATGACCTCGGCGCCGCCCTCG
>NZ_AYXG01000124.1 GCF_000564855.1 Actinokineospora spheciospongiae | reverse complement strand
GAACGCCGCCAGCATCGGCTCCATGTGCGCGGAGTGGAACGCGTGACTGGTGTTCAGCCGCTTCGACCGGGGGAACCGCGCCGCCAAAGCAAGCACAGCGTCTTCATCACCGGAAATAACAACCGACTCCGCGCCGTTCACCGCAGCGATCGACACGCCCCCGGGCAGCTCGATCTCCGACTCGGCAACCGGAATCGCCACCATCGCGCCGCCCCTGGGCAGCGCCTGCATCAGCGACGCACGAGCCTTGACCAGCTTGCAGGCATCCTCCAGCGACCACACCCCAGCGATGTACGCGGCAGCCAACTCGCCGATGGAGTGACCCACGAACGCATCCGCCCGCACACCCCACGACTCCAACAACCGCACCATCGCAACCTCGAACGCGAAGATCGCAGGCTGCGCGAAACCTGTGTCCTCAACCGGCAAGTCCGGAATAGACAAGTGCGCCGTGACCTCGTCCCACGCCTGGGCGAACACCGGATACGTCTCATACAGCTCACGACCCATGCCAAGCCGCTGCGAACCCTGACCCGTGAACACCAACGCCGTGCGGCCGGTGCCCGCGACGCTGCCCGTGGAGGCGCGCAGGGCCTCGACCAGCTCGTCGCGCGAGGTGCCCGCCACGACGGTGCGGTGGTCGAACCGCTGCCGCCCCAGCGCCAGCGCCGAGGCCACCGCCACCGGGTCCAACTCTGGGTCGGCAGCGGCCTCCGCCAACCGCTCGACCTGCGCCCGCAGCGCGGCGGCGGTGCGGGCGGAGACCACCCACGGCACCACCGGCACGGCGGGGCCGGTCACCGGCTCGTCGGCGGGGACGCCCTCCAGGATGATGTGCGCGTTGGTGCCGCTCACCCCGAACGACGACACCGCCGCCCGGCGCGGCCGGTCCAGCTCGGGCCACGGCCGGTTGTCGGTCAGCAGCTCGACCGCGCCCTCAGACCAGTCGACGTGCGTGCTCGGCTGGTCGATGTGCAGGGACTTGGGCAGCACGCCGTGGCGCAGCGCCAGCACGGCCTTGATCAGCCCGGCCGCGCCGGACGCGGCCTGGGTGTGCCCGATGTTGGACTTCACCGACCCCAGGTACAGCGGCTCTTCCCGGTCCTGCCCGTAGGTGGCCAGCAGCGCCTGCGCCTCGATCGGGTCACCCAGGGTCGTGCCGGTGCCGTGCGCCTCCACCACATCGACGTCCTGAGTGGACAGACGGGCGTTGGCCAGCGCCTGTCGGATCACCCGCTGCTGCGACGGCCCGTTCGGCGCGGAAAGCCCGTTCGACGCGCCGTCCTGGTTCACCGCCGAACCCCGCACCACGGCCAACACCCGGTGCCCGTTGCGGCGGGCGTCCGACAGCCGCTCCAGCAGCACCAGTCCGACACCCTCGCCCCAGGCGGTGCCGTCGGCGGCCTCGGCGAACGCCTTGACCCGCCCGTCGGCGGCCAGGCCGCGCTGGCGGCTGAACTCCAGGAACGCCGCCGGGGTCGCCATCACCGCCACACCACCGGCCACCGCCATGCCGCACTCACCCTGCCGCAACGACTGCGCGGCCAGGTGCAGGGCGACCAGGGCCGAGGAGCACGCCGTGTCGACGGTGACCGCCGGGCCCTCCAGGCCCAGGGTGTAGGACACGCGGCCGGACACGACGGCGGTCTGGCTGCCGGTCATGAAGTAGCCCTCGGCGCCCTCGGGCGTGCGGTACGCCTCGGAGCCGTAGCCCTGGGCGGTGGCGCCGACGAACACGCCGGTCGCGGTGCCGCGCAGGGTCGACGGGTCGATGCCCGCCCGCTCGAAGACCTCCCAGGACGCCTCCAGCAGCACCCGCTGCTGCGGGTCCATCACCAGGGCCTCGCGCGGGGAGATGCCGAAGAAGGTCGGGTCGAACGCCCCGGCGCCGTCGAGGAACGAGCCTTCGGCGGCGTAGGTCTTGCCGGTGCGGCCGGGGTCCGGGTCGAAGAGGTCGTCGCCCCAGCCCCGGTCGGTGGGGAACGGGCCGACCGCGTCGCGGCCGGAGAAGACCAGTTCCCACAGGTCCTCGGGGGAGGTGACCCCGCCGGGGAAGCGGCAGGCGGTGGCGACGATGGCGATGGGCTCGTCGGCGGCGACCGCGGCCACGGCGGTGGCGGCGGGGCCGTCGCCGAGCACCACGGCCAGCAGGTGGTCGGCGACCGCGGCCGGGGTCGGGTGGTCGAAGACCAGGGTGGTGGGCAGCCGCACGCCGGTGGCGGCGCCCAAGCGGTTGCGCACGTCGACGGCGGTCAGCGAGTCGAAGCCCAGTTCGCGGAAGGCCCGGTCGGGGGCGACCTCGGCCGGGTCGGCGATGCCGAGCACGGCGGCGGCCTCGCCGCGCACCAGGTCGAGCACCACAGCGCGCCGGTCGGCTTCCGGCACACCCGCCAGGCGTTCGGCCAGGGCGGACGCGGCGGTGCCCGCGTCGGCGGTGGTGTCGGCCAGCGCGGCACGGACCTCGGGCAGGTCCTCGATCAGCGGCCGGGGACGGGCGGAGGTGAAGGCGGGGGCGAACCGGGCCCAGTCGACGTCGGCGACGGCGACGAAGGTTTCGTCGTGCTCGACGGCCCGCAGCAGGGCGGCCACGCCCAGCCGGGGCGGCATCGGGCGCAGGCCGCGACGCTGCACGTACGCCTCGTCGTCGGCGTCGGCCATGCCGCTGCCGCCGCCCCACAGGCCCCACGCCACGGAGGTGGCGGTGCGGCCCTGGGCCCGGCGGCGCTCGGCGAGCGCGTCGAGGTGGGCGTTGGCGGCGGCGTAGGCGCCCTGGCCCGCACCGCCCCACACGCCCGCGTTGGAGGAGAACAGCACGAACGCGTCGAGCGGGGTGTCCCCGAGCAGGGCGTCGAGGTGTTCGGCGCCCGCGGCCTTGCCCGCGATGACCGCGGCGGCCTCGTCCAGGGTGGTGTCGGCCAGGGCGGCGACGTCGCCGACACCCGCGGCGTGCACGACGGCGGTCAGCGGCAGGTCGGCGGGGATGTCGGCGAGGACGGCGGCCAGGGAGTCGCGGTCGCCCGCGTCGCAGGCGGCGACGGTGACCCGGGCACCGAGGGCGGTCAGCTCCCCGGCCAGTTCGTCGGCCCCGGCGGCGGCGCGGCCCCGGCGGCTGGTGAGCACCAGGTGCGGGGCGCCCGCCTCGGCCAGGGTGCGGGCGACGTGGCCGCCGAGGGCGCCGGTGCCGCCGGTGATGAGGGTGGTGCCGCGCGGGGTCCACGCGGCCTGCGGGGTGCGGTCGCCGAGCGGGGCGGGGGCGAGGCGGCGCACGTAGGTGCCGGGGGCGCGCACGGCGAGCTGGTCCTCGTGGCCCACGCCCGCCAGGACGGCGCCGAGACGAGCGGTGGCGCGGGCGTCGGGGGTGGGCGGCACGTCGACCAGGCCGCCCCAGCGGGTGGGGTGCTCCAGGCCGAGGACGCGACCGAGGCCCCACACCTGCGCCTGGGCGGGGTCGGCGGCCGGGTCGGCGGGGACGGCGGACACGGCGCCGGAGGTGATCAGCCACAGCGGGGCGGCCACGTCCGCGTCGCCGAGGGCCTGGAGCAGGGTGAGCGCGCCCGCGAGCCCGGCGGGGACGGCCGGGTGGTCGGGGTGCGGGCGGGTGTCCAGGGGCAGGGTGGTGACCACCCCGGCGAAGTCGGTGCCCAGGGCGGTGATCGCCGTGGCCAGGGCGGCGCGGTCGGCGGTGGCGGCGTCCCACGGGCACACCACGGCGTCGCCGACGGCGTCGCGCACGGCGGCCGACCACCCCTCGTCGGCGGTGCCCTCGGGCACGACTACGAGCCAGGTACCGGTGGGGGCGGTTTCGGTGGTGGCCAGTGGCTGCCAGGCCACGCGGTAGCGCCAGCCGTCGACGGCGGAGCGGTCGCGGCTGCGTCCGCGCCAGGTGGACAGGGCGGGCAGCACGGTGCCGAGCGAGTCGGCGTCGACGGCCAGGGTGGTGGACAGCTCGTCGAGGTCGCCGCGTTCGACGGCGGCCCAGAAGGCGGCGTCGGCGGGGTCGGCGGCGCTCGGGGCGGCGGTGGCGTCGAGCCAGTACCGCTGCCGCTGGAACCGGTAGGTGGGCAGGTCGACCAGACGAGTGGCGGGGATGGCGGTGCCGCAGTCCACCGGGGCGCCGTGGGCCCACGCCTCCCCCAGGCTGCGCGCCACCCGATCCAGACCGCCCTCATCGCGGCGCAGGCTGCCGACAACCCCGGCCTCGCAGGCGGCGTCCTCGATCACCTCGGAAATCGCCACCGCCAACACCGGGTGCGGACTGACCTCCACCACCACAGCAGCACCCGGCAACGCCGCACGCAACGCCGCCTCGAACTCCACCGGCTCCCGCATGTTCCGGTACCAGTACTCAGCACCCATCCCAGCGGTGTCGAACAACTCACCCGTCACCGTGGAGAAAAACGGAACCAGCGAAGCAGTCGGACGAACCGGGGCCATGTCCGCCAACAACTGCTCCCGCAACCCATCCACCTGCGGCGAATGCCCAGCCGTGTCCACACCCGGAATCCGCCGAGCCCTGATGCCCTCGGCCTCGAACTCGGCCACCATCAGATCCAAAGTGGCCGGATCACCGGCAACAGCACACGATCCCGGGCTGTTCACCGCCGCCACAGCCAGCACATCGGACCACTTGCCGATCCGCTGCCGCACCTGATCCGCCGGGGCGAGAACCGACGCCATCCCACCCTTGCCCGACAGGGTCAGCCACAACTTCGACCGCAAAGCCACCACACGCGCCGCATCCCGCAGCGTCAAACCCCCGGCGATATATGCGGCGGCGATCTCACCCTGCGAATGACCCACCACCGCAGCCGGAACAACACCGAACGACTGCCACACCCGCGCAAGCGACACCATCATCGTGAACAGCACCGGCTGCACAACGTCAATGCGTTCCAACGACTCACCAGTGCGCAGGACGTGCGTCACCGAAAAGTCGACGAACTCCCCGAACGCCTCCTCGCACTCCACCACCGAAGCGGCGAACACCGGCGAGGAATCCAGCAGCTCCCGCCCCATCGCAACCCACTGCGAACCCTGACCCGGGAACACGAAGACCACGCGCTCCCCCGGCTTGGCCCTGTGCACCTCGACAGCCGGGTCACCGGGCAGCGCGACCGCCCGGTACGGGAACACCGAACGCCGCGACAGGGTCCAGGCGACGTCGGCCGGGTCCTCGGGAACACCGCGCAGGGCGTCGAGCTGCGCGCGGGCGGCGGCCTCGGTCTTGGCCGACACCAGCCACGGCGCCGGGCCTGCCGCCACCGGCGCGGCGGGGACCTCGGGGGCCTGCTCGATGATGACGTGGGCGTTGGTGCCGGAGATGCCGAACGACGACACCCCGGCCCGGCGCGGCCGGTCCACCTCCGGCCACGGGCGGGCCTCGGTCAGCAGCTCGACGGCGCCCTCCGACCAGTCGACCTCGGTGGTGGGCCGGTCGACGTTGAGGGTGCGGGGCAGCACGCCGTGCCGCATCGCCCCGACGACCTTGATGATGCCCGCGACACCGGCGGCGGCCTGGGTGTGGCCCAGGTTGGACTTGACCGACCCCAGGTACAGCGGTTCGGCGCGGTCCTGGCCGTAGGCGGCGAGGACGGCCTGCGCCTCGATGGGGTCGCCCAGGGTGGTGCCGGTGCCGTGCGCCTCGACCAGGTCGACCTCGGCCGGGGTGAGCCGGGCGGCGGCCAGGGCGTCGGCGATGACCCGCTGCTGGGCCGGGCCGTTGGGGGCGGTGAGGCCGCTGGACGCGCCGTCCTGGTTGACCGCCGTGCCGCGCACGACGGCCAGGACGGGGTGCCCGGCGCGCAGGGCGTCCGACAGCCGCTCGACCAGCAGCACGCCCGCGCCCTCGGAGAAGCCGGTGCCGTCGGCGGCCTCGGCGAAGGCCTTGCACCGGCCGTCGGCCGACAGGCCGCGCTGGCGGCTGATCTCGATGAAGGTGCCCGGGGTGGACATGACGGTGACGCCCCCGGCCAGGGCCAGGTCGCACTCGCCCTGCCGCAGCGACTGCACGGCCAGGTGCAGGGCAACCAGCGACGACGAGCAGGCGGTGTCCACGGTGACGGCGGGGCCGCGCAGGCCGAAGGTGTAGGCGACGCGGCCGGAGGTGACGCTGTCGGCGCTGCCGTTGCCCAGGTAGCCCTCGACGTCGTCGGGGGCCTGGTCCACCCGGGACGCGTAGTCCTGGTACATCACGCCCGCGAACACGCCGGTCCGGCTGCCGCGCAGGTCCTCGATGTCGACGCCCGCGCGCTCGACGGCCTCCCAGCACGTCTCCAGCAGCAGCCGCTGGTGCGGGTCCATCGCCAGCGCCTCGCGGGGCGAGATGCCGAAGAACAGGGGGTCGAAGTCGGCGGCGTCGGGCAGGAAGCCGCCCTCGCGGGTGTAGAGGGTGCCGTGGTTGTCCGGGTCCGGGTCGTAGAGCCGCTCCAGGTCCCAGCCGCGATCGGTGGGGAACGGGCCGATGCCGTCGCGCTCGTCGGCGACCAGCCGCCACAGGTCCTCCGGGGAGGCCACCCCGCCGGGGTAGCGGCAGCCGATGCCGACGATGGCGATCGGCTCGTGGGTGCGCTCCTCCTGCTCCCGCAGGCGCTGGCGGGTCTGGTGCAGATCGTTGGTGACCCGCTTGAGGTAGTCGCGGAGCTTCTGCTCGTTCTGCATCTGACGCAACCTCTTCGAGGACGTGGACCACTGGTGCGCCCGCGCGGGACTGATCACCGGACGAGGGGAAATCGGCGCTATTTCCGCTCGGCCAACGCTATGGTCGACCCCTGGGGTCTACAACCCCTAGGGCCTCCCCCTATGGCCCGTGCCCACACGCGAACGGCCCGACCCCACCGGGGCCGGGCCGTTGTTCTGCTGTTTGTCAGGAAACGCCGAGATCGTTGTCGATGAATGCGAACAGGTCGTCGTCGGAAGACGATTCCAGCTTTTCGGAAACGTTGTCGGCTTCGATTCCCGCCGCGTCCAGCCGGGCCAGCAGGGCGCGCAGCCTGGCGGTGGTGCGGCGGCGCTCCTCGGGGTCGAGGGTGTCGGCGTTGGCCTCCAGCGCGGCCAGCCCGTCGCCGCCCGCCGCCGCCCCGGCCGGGTCGGGCAGGCGGGTGAGCAGGTGGTCGGCCAGTTCGGCGGCGCTGGGGTGGTCGAACACCAGGGTGGCGGGCAGGCGGGTGCCGATGGCGGCGCCCAACCGGTTGCGCAGTTCCACCGCGGTCAGCGAGTCGAACCCGAGGTCGAGCAGGCCGCGGTGCGGTTCGACGGCCTCGGGCCCGGCGAAACCGAGGACCCCGGCGATGTGGCCGCGCACCAGGTCGAGGACGGCGGCGGGCCGGTCCTCGGCGGGCAGGGCGGTCAGCCGGGTGAGCTGGTCAGCCCCGGTGGCCGAGCCCGCGGCGCGGCGGGCGGGAGCCCGGACGAGGCCGCGCAGCAGCGGCGGGACGGCGACGCCGTCGGCCAGCAGCCCGGCCCGGTCGAGGCGCAGCGGCACCAGGACCGGGTCGGGGGCGCCGAGCGCGGCGTCGAACAGGGCCAGGCCCTCCTCGGGGGACAGGCCGGTGACCCCGCCGCGGGCCATTCGAGCCACGTCGGTGTCGCTGAGCGCGCCGGTGAGCCCGGTGCGCTGTTCCCAGAAACCCCACGCCAGGGACACCGCGGGCAACCCCTCCGCCCGCCTGCGCACCGCGATGGCGTCGACCACGGCATTCGCGGCAGCGTAATTGCCCTGCCCCGCAGTGCCGAGAACTCCGGCAGCGGAGGAGAACACCACGAACGCCGCGAGATCGCTGTTCCGCGTCAACTCGTCCAATACGACCGCGGCGTCGACCTTCGGCGTGAACACGACGTCGACCCGTTCCGGGGTCATCGCGGTGACAAGGCCGTCATCGAGCACCCCGGCGGCGTGCACCACAGCGCGCAATGGCGCATCCGCCGGAATACCCGCCAATACCCCGGCGACCGCATTCCGGTCGGCCGCGTCACAGGCGGCCAATTCCACCCGCGCGCCCAGCCCACGCAATTCCGCGACCAGTTCCGCCGCACCCGCCGCGGCGGCACCGCTGCGGCTGAGCAGCACCAGGCTCCGCACGCCGTGCGACACCACCAGGTGCCGGGCCACCAGCGCGCCCAGCGTCCCGGTGGCCCCGGTGATCAGGGCGGTGCCGTCGGTGGGCAGGGTGGCGGGGGTGGCGGTGGCGCGGGCCAGGCGGGGCGCGGTGAGGGTGCCCCGGTGCCAGGCCAGTTCCGGCTCGCCCGAGGCCAGGGCGGCGGCCGAGGTCGCCGGGTCGGGCCGGGCGTCGGTGTCGAGCAGGACCACCCGGCCGGGGTTCTCGGACTGGGCGGAGCGCACCAGCCCCCGCACGGCGGCGGCCGGGCCGGTGCCCGCCGGGGTGACCACGACCAGGCGGGCGTCCGGGTTCCGGTCGTCGGCCAGCCAAGTGCGCAGCAGGTCCAGCGCCCAGCCGGTGGCCGCGCGGGCGGCGTCGGGCAGGGCGGCCGGGTCGTCGGGGTACTCGGGCAGGACAGCGAAGACGGCGTCGGTGCCCGGGGGAACGGCGGTCAGGTCGGGGACGGTTGTGGCGCCGGGGAAGTCCCCGAGGGCGGCCCACGCGCCGGGTGCGGCGGTGGGTGCGGGGACCGGGGTCCACTCCAGCCGCAGCAGGGAGTCCGCCGGGCGGGCGGCGGCCAGGCGGGCCGGGTCGACCTCGCGCAGGGCCAGCGAGTCCACCGTGACCACCGGGTTCCCAGTGGTGTCGGTGAGCAGCACGGACACGGTGTCGTCGGCGCCTGCCGGGGCGATGCGCACCCGGGCGGTGGCGGTGCCCCCGGCGTGCAGGGCCACCCCGGACCAGGCGAACGGCAGGCGCACGGTGTCGCCGCCGTCGAGGCCGAGGGCGTGCAGGGCGGAGTCCAGCAACGCCGGGTGCACCCCGAACCCCGCCACCGGGGCGTCGACCGCCACCTCGGCGAACACCTCGTCACCCCGGCGCCAGGCAGCGCGCAGCCCTTGGAACACGGGGCCGTACTCGTAGCCGCGCACGGCCAGGTCGTTGTACGCGGCGTCCACGGGCAGCGGCTCCGCCCCCGGGGGCGGCCACTCGACCAGGTCGACGGCCGGGGTGGGCACGGCTTCGGCCAGCGCACCCGAGGCGTGCCGGGTCCAGGTCTCGTCGGCGCCGCGCGAGTGCACCTCGACGCGGTGTTCGGCGTCGACGGTGACCCGCAGGTCGACCGCGCCGTCCTCCGGGAGCAGCAGGGGCGCCTCGATGGTCAGGTCGGCCAGCACGGGCAGGCCCAGTTCGTCACCCGCCCGCAGGGCCAGCTCCACGAACGCGGTGCCCGGCAGCAGGGCGGTGCCGCGCACG
>NZ_AYXG01000123.1 GCF_000564855.1 Actinokineospora spheciospongiae | reverse complement strand
CACCCACACCCCACCGCACCCACACCCCACCGCACCCACACCCCACCGCACCCAGGGGGCCGTGCCCAGGTCCATTCTACCGGCGCGAGGTGTCGGACAGAGAGATGTGGATCTTGCCTGTGGACAACTCGGCAAACTGTGGACAACTCGGATCGGCCGTGGGTGGGAGCATGCCGGGCCAGGTCGTCGCAGGTCAGGCGGGTACCCAGTACCGGTAGCGGTGCGACTCCACGTACCCGAGCCCCCGGTAGAGCGCCAATGCCCCCTCGTTGTGCGTCGCCACCTGCAACACCCGCCGCCGCGCCCCGTGCGCCGTCGCCCACGCGTCCAACCCGGCCAGCAACCGCCGCGCGCACCCGCGCCGCCGGTGCCCGCTCCGCACCTCCAGCACCGCGATGTGCAGGTGGTCGTCGACGACGCACCCGCGCGCCACCCCGACCACCGCACCGCCCTCCCGCAGGCAGGCGAACCCCACGCGCGGCCCGGAGGTCAGCACGGCCCGCTGCGCCGCCGACGGCTCCCCGCCCACGGCCAACTCGAACCACCCCGGGGGAGGGGACCCGACCACCTCCACACCCGATCCGCTCACGCCCAACCCCTCCGCACCTGGCCTGGCCACCCCCGGCGCCCCCACGCCCGACCCCTCCACGCCTGGCCCGCCCACCCCCGGCGTGCCCACGCCCGCGCCGCCCACCTCCACACCCGTCCCGCCAACGGGCGCCCGCCCCGGTCCCGAACCCAGCACCGAGGTCAGGACGGCGGACTCAGCGCCTTTCGGGTGCGCCAGGTTCACCTCCCACCCCAACCCGGGCAGGGCCGCCTCCACCTCGTCGCCCACCACCGCCTGCACGTACGGCCGAATCCCGTGCTCCGCGGAGAACGAGACCACCGCCCGCAGCGCGGCGGGCAGCGGCACCCCGGGTGGGCCCACGGCCAGCGCGCTGTTCGCCCGCCCCGTGTACCCGCCCGACGCCCGCAGCAGCCACCGCCCGAGCGGTCGGGTCACCACGGCGGGCCAGGCCCGCGCGCACACGTCTTCGAGTTCGCCCACCGCACGCACCCGGGAAGTGTCGCCGGGCCGTGTGAGCTAGACGGCACCGGGTGCGTGCCCGGTCGGCCCGGAGGAGATACTGTCGGTCGTCGCGCATCCTCCCGAGTGCGCGCGCTACACCACGAAGGAGCAGGAGAGCGCAGTGACCTACGTGATCGCCGAGCCCTGCGTCGACATCCTCGACAAGGCGTGCATCGAGGAGTGCCCGGTCGACTGCATCTACGAGGGCGACCGGATGCTCTACATCCACCCCGACGAGTGCGTTGACTGCGGTGCCTGCGAGCCGGTCTGCCCGGTGGAGGCCATCTACTACGAGGACGACGTCCCCGACCAGTGGACGAACTACACCAAGGCCAACGTCGACTTCTTCAACGACCTCGGTTCCCCGGGCGGTGCCTCCAAGGCGGGCAAGACCTCCGCCGACCCGGACTGGATCAAGGCGTTGGACCCGCGGGGCGAGTGAACTTCCCCGACCTCCCGGACTTCCCCTGGGACACCCTGGCCGACCACGCCGCACGGGCACGGACGCACCCGGACGGCGTGGTCGACCTGTCAGTGGGCACCCCGGTGGACCCGGTCCCGGACCTGGTCCAGGCCGCCCTCGGCGCGGCCTCGGAGCTGCCGGGCTACCCCACGACGCACGGCCTGCCGGAGTTGCGGCAGGCCGCGGTGGACGCGCTGGCCCGCCGCCACGGCGTGCTCGGCGTGGACCCGGCGGCGGTGCTGCCCACCATCGGCTCCAAGGAGCTGGTGGCGTGGTTGCCGACGCTGCTGGGCGCGCGCGGCCGGGCGGTCGTGGTGCCGGAGCTGGCGTACCCCACCTACGACGTCGGTGCCCGGCTGGCCGGTGCCAGGGTGGTCCGCTCGGACGGCCTGACGGCGCTGGGCCCGGAGGCCCCGGCGATGGTCTGGCTGAACTCCCCGTCCAACCCCACCGGCCGGGTCCTGCCGGTGGAGCACCTGCGCAAGGTCGTGTCCTGGGCCCGGGAGCGCGGCACGGTCGTCGTCTCCGACGAGTGCTACCTGGCCCTGGGCTGGGAAGCCGAACCCGTCTCCCTGCTGCACCCCTCGGTCTGCGACGGCGACTTCACCGGCCTGCTGTCGGTGCACTCCCTGTCGAAGACCTCCAGCCTGGCCGGTTACCGGGCGGGTTTCGTCACCGGTGACCCCGCCCTGGTCAAGGGCCTGCTGGAGGTCCGCAAGCACGCGGGCATGATCGTCCCCCGCCCGGTGCAGTCCGCCATGACCGCCGCCCTCGCCGACGACGCCCACCTGGTCGCCCAGAAGGCCCGCTTCGCCGCCCGCCGCGCGGTCCTCAAGCCCGCCCTGGAGCGCGCGGGCTTCACCGTCGAGCACTCCGAGGCCGGTCTCTACCTGTGGTCCACCCGGGCCGAGTCCGCCTGGGACACCGTCTCCTGGCTGGCCGACCGGGGCATCCTGGTCGCCCCCGGCACCTTCTACGGCCCCACCGGCGACCGCCACGTCCGCATCGCCCTCACCGCCACGGACGAACGCATGGCCGCCGCCGCCGACCGCTTGGCGGCCTAGCCCCAATGACACGACGAGGCCCGCCCCGGTCGGGGGCGGGCCTCGTCGTGTCAGTGCCTCAGTTGGCGTGCAGGGCCGCGTTCAGTTCCACGCCGCCGCCGTCGCGCTTGACGACCTCGACCGCGCCCGTGGTGGAGTTGCGGCGGAACAGCAGGCCGGATTCGCCGGAGAGGTCCCTGGCCTTGACCGTGGTGCCGTCCGGCAGGGCGACCTTGGTGCCCGCGGTGACGTAGAGGCCCGCCTCGACCACGCAGTCGTCGCCGAGGGAGATGCCGATGCCCGCGTTGGCGCCGAGGAGGCAGCGCTCGCCCAGGGTGATGGTCTCCTTGCCGCCGCCGGAGAGGGTGCCCATGATGGAGGCGCCGCCGCCGACGTCGGAGCCGTCGCCGACGCTGACGCCCGCGGAGATGCGGCCCTCGACCATGGAGGCGCCGAGGGTGCCCGCGTTGTAGTTGACGAAGCCCTCGTGCATGACCGTGGTGCCGGTGGCCAGGTGGGCGCCGAGGCGGACGCGGTCGGCGTCGGCGACGCGGACGCCGCCGGGCAGGACGTAGTCGACCATGCGGGGGAACTTGTCGACGCTGTGCACCGTCACCTGGCCGCGGGCGCGCAGGGCGAGCCTGGTCTGCTCGAAGCCCTCGACCGCGCACGGCCCGTGGTTGGTCCACACGACGTTGCTGAGCAGGCCGAAGACGCCGTCGAGGTTCTGCCCGTGCGGGCGGACCAGGCGGTGCGAGAGCAGGTGCAGCCGCAGGTAGACGTCGTGCGCGTCGGCGGGCGGGGCGTCGAGGTCGTCGATGCCGGTGCGGACCGCGATGACCTCGACGCCGCGGGCGGGGTCGGGGCCCAGGAGGGCGGAGACGCCCGCGCCGAGGGCCTCGACGGCCTCGTGCTCGGACAGCCGCAGGGTGCCGGGGGTGGGGGCCCGGCCCAGCTTGGGGTTCGGGAACCACGTGTCGAGCACGGTCCCGCCGGTGGTCACGGTCGCCAGGCCGACGCCGTGGGCGGCCCTGTTGTCGATCGACTCTGCGCTGCTCACGGGCGCAACGGTAGCCAATGCCGGACCCCGGTAGCGTGGCCACCCGTGACCCCCGTGCTCGATCTCACCGCAGACCCCGTCGACCTCACCGCCGCGCTGGTGGACGTGCCCAGCGAGTCGGGGCGGGAGGGGGTGCTCGCCGACGCCGTGGAGGCCGCGCTGCGGGCGCAGGCCCCGCACCTGGAGCTGGTGCGCTCGGGCAACACCGTGCTGGCCAGGACCACCCTGGGCCGCCCGACGCGGGTGGTGTTCGCCGGGCACCTCGACACGGTGCCGGAGAACCGGAACCTGCCCTCGCGCCGGGAGGGCGGGGTGCTGCACGGGTTGGGCACCGTGGACATGAAGGGCGGCGACGCGGTGATGCTGCACCTGGCCGCCACCGTCGCCGAGCCGGTGCACGACCTGACGTTCCTGTTCTACGACTGCGAGGAGGTCGCCGCCGACCGCAACGGCCTCGGCCGGGTCGAGCGGGACCTGCCGGAGTGGATGCGCGGTGACCTGGTCGTGGTGTGCGAGCCGTCGAACGCGGTGATCGAGGCCGGGTGCCAGGGCACCATGCGGGTCGTGCTGCGCACCACCGGTGCCCGGGCGCACACCGCGCGGGGGTGGATGGGCGTCAACGCCGTGCACGCCCTCGGCGGCGCGCTGCGGACCCTGGCGGAGTACGAGGCGCGCGTGGTCGACATCGACGGGTGCACCTACCGCGAGGGCCTGCAGGCGGTGCACGTGTCCGGTGGGGTGGCGGGCAACGTGGTGCCGGACGAGGCGGTGCTCAAGGTGAACTTCCGGTTCGCCCCGGACCGGTCGCCGGAGCGGGCCGAGGCGCACGTGCGGGAGGTCTTCGCCGGGTACGACCTGACCGTGGAGGACATGTCGCCGGGTGCGCTGCCCGGATTGACCGCGCCCGCGGCCCAGGAGCTGATCGCGGCGGCGGGCGGGCGGCCGGTGGCCAAGCTGGGGTGGACCGACGTGTCCCGGTTCTCCGCCCTGGGCATCCCGGCGGTGAACTTCGGGCCGGGCGACCCGACGCTGGCCCACACCCAGCAGGAGAACGTGCCGGTGGAGCACATCAGCCGGTGCCTGGAGGTGCTGCGGCGGTTCGTCGCGGGCTGAAAGTCGGGAATTGTACCGAAATACCGCCGGGTAACCCAGAGCGGCTTTTGCTCACGCCCATCCAAGGCCGCCGGAATTTCCGTGCCGCGTATTGCCCTCGATCTGGGAACAGTAGTATTTCTCAAGGTATGAAACTCGTTCGGGCACTCGGCGGCATCGCGGCCGCCGCCGTCCTGGTGCTCACGCTGACCCCCGCGGGCGAGGCGGCGCCGCAGGCGGTGGCGTGCGCGCCGCTGCACGTCTACGCGGTGCGCGGCAGCGAGGAGGTGGGCCCGTTCGGCAACCAGATCGGCCCCGTCGTCGACGAGCTGGACCGGCTGCGGCCGGGCGGGGTCAGCGCCCAGGGCAACAGCTACCCGGCGGTGATCTGGGAGCTGAGCTGGGGCCGCCCCGACCTCGTGCACACCTACGCGGAGAGCGTCCGCGACGGCGTGCGCCGGATGCAGTCGGACCTGGCCGCGCTGCGCGCGAACTGCCCGGGCAGCGACGTCGCCGTCATCGGCTACTCCCAGGGCTCCGACGTCATCCGCCGCACCCTGGCGAGCCAGAAACCCGATCCGCGAATTCGGGTGCACCTGCTCGCCGACCCCAATTTCGACAGCGAAGATCCATTCCTGCCGATGGTCAACGACATCCGGGAAGCGATCACCAGCCGCACCGGCATCTCGCTGGGCATCAACCACTTCTTCTTCGACGACATTCCGGAGAACCCGTTCGCGCTCGGCCCGATCCCGCTGTTCCCGCCCGGGTGGAACGCGATCTCGCTGTGCTGGCGCAAGGACCCGGCCTGCGGCGGCGGCCTCGGCGGTCTGCCGTTCCGCTGGGGCGACGACGGGGCGCACGTGGACTACCACCTGATGGCCCCGCAGCTCGCCCGGGAGATCCTCGCCTGGTCGGACTCCCGCCACTGACGGCCACGCGGACCGGCTACCGGCGCTCCAGCACCTCGGCCATCGGCGGGCGGTCCGCGACCAGCACCGGCACCCGGTCGGGCACCCACTCCCCGCCCACCTGCACGAACTGGGTCAGGTCCGCGTCCGCCGCGGGCAGGCCGCAGCGGGAAAGGGCGGTGCCGAGGATCTGCCGGGACATGACCCCCAGTTGCAGCAGCGACCGGTTGCGGTGCTTGCGCACCCCCAGGTTCACCTGCGCCAGCCCCGCCAGCCCGTAGCGGGCGTGCGCGTCGAGCAGCAGCCCGATCTCCACCCCGTACCCGGCCGCGAACGGCACCGACGCCAGGAACTCGCGGGTCCCCGCGTACTCCCCGCCCAGCGGCTGGATGACCCCGGCCAGTTCCGGGCGCAGGGCCGAGAGCACCGGCCGGGCCAGCAGCTCGGTCACCCGCCCGCCGCCGGTGCTCTCCAGCCGCAGCGGGCGCCGGTAGAAGCCCTTCACCAGGTGGATGTCCGACAGGGTGAGCAGCGGTCCCAGCAGTGCCGGGACGAACGCGGGGTCTGGGTCGACCAGGTCGGAGTCCAGGAACACCAGCAGGTCGCCGGTGGTGGCGGCCAGGGAGCGCCACAGCACCTCGCCCTTGCCGGGGCGCGCGGGCAGCTCCGGTATCACCCGGTCGCGGTGGACCACCCGGGCGCCCGCGGCGGCGGCGACCTCGGCGGTGCGGTCGGTGGAGGCGGAGTCCAGCACCACCAGCTCGTCGACCAGGGTGCCCAGCAGGGGGCGGACGGACTCCACGACCGCGCCGACCGTGGCCTCCTCGTCCAGTGCGGGCAGCACCACGCTCACCGTGCGGGTGCCCTTAGCCCGGACCAGCGCCGAGACCGACCACTCCGGGCTCTGCCAGGTGCGGTCGGCCAGCATCCGCTCGACCGGGTTCACGCCAGCGCCCGCAGCGCGCGGCGCGGCGGGCGGGTGCCCGCGATCGCGGCCACCATGTCCACCACCCGGCGGGTCGCCCGGACCTGGTGGGCGCGGAACACCCGGGCGCCCGCCCCGGCGGCCAGCGCGGTCGCGGCCAGGGTGCCCTCGACCCGCTCCTCCACGCCCACGCCCAGGGTCTCGCCGATGAAGTCCTTGTTGGACAGCGCCATCAGCACCGGCCACCCGGTGCCGACCAGCTCGTCGAGCCTGCGCAGCAGCTCCAGGCCGTGCCAGGTGTTCTTGCCGAAGTCGTGCGTCGGGTCGATCAGCACCCCCGCCCTCGGCACCCCCAGGGCCACCATCCGCTCCGCGCGCCCGACCAGCTCCGCGGCGACCTCGGCGACCACGTCGGTGTAGCGGACCCGGTGCGGGTCGGTGCGCGGGGCGGCGCCGCCGGTGTGCGAGCAGACGATGCCCACGCCGAACTCGGCCGCCACCTCGGCCAGCGCCGGGTCCGCCCCCGCCCAGGTGTCGTTGATCAGGTCCGCGCCCGCCGCGCACACCGCCCGGCCGACCCGGGAGCGCCAGGTGTCCACGCTGATCACCAGGTCCGGGTGCCGCTCGCGGACCGCGGCCACGAACGGCACCACCCGCCGCGCCTCCTCGGCGGCGTCCACGGCCTCCCCGTGCGAGCCCGCCCGCACCCCGCCGATGTCGACGATGTCGGCGCCCTCGGTGACCGCCCGGTCGACCGCGGCCAGCGCGGCGGACTCGGCGAAGGTGGCGCCGCCGTCGTAGAACGAGTCCCTCGTCCGGTTCACGATCGCCATGACCAGCGCCCGGTCGCGCGGGACCGGGCGGGAACCGAACCGCAGTGCTGTGGTCACGACCCCCGATCGTGCCATGCGGTCGGTCACCCGGGTCGGTGACCGGCGTCTCCGGGCGCGGGGGCGGGACTACAGTGGGGTCGACCTAGGAGGGTTCGCCGTGTTCTACCGCGCGCTGCGTTCGGTGTTGTCGTTCCTCGCCAAGCTGTTCTTCCGCCCCACCGTCGTGGGCGCGAACCTGGTTCCGACGAAGGGGCCGGTGATCCTGGCCATCAACCACCTCGCGGTCATCGACAGCTTCGTGGTGCCGCTGATGCTCTCGCGCAAGGTGGCGTTCCTGGCCAAGGCCGAGTACTTCACCGCGACCTCGCTGCGCGGGCGGCTGGTGGGCACCCTGTTCCGCGCCCTGGGCGCGATCCCGGTCCAGCGCGACAACAGCCGGGCCGCCCTGCAGTCGCTGGAGGTCGCGGGCGCCGTCCTCGACCGCGGCGACGCGTTCGCCATCCACCCGGAGGGCACCCGCTCCCTCGACGGCAAGCTGCACCGCGGCCGCACCGGGGTGGCGCAGCTCGCCCTGGAGCACGGGGCGCCGGTGGTGCCGGTGGCCCTGGTCGGCACGGACCGGGTGCAGCCCGCGGGCACCCGCCTGCCCCGGCCGCGCCGGATCAAGGTGGTCTTCGGCGAGCCGCTGGACTTCTCCCGCTACGCGGGCCTGGGCAACTCGCTGCCGATCCGCCGCGCGGTGACCGACGAGGTCATGTACGCGCTGATGGAGCTGTCCGGCCAGGAGTACGTCGACAGCTACCACAAGCGCCCCGACGCCGCCTGAGCTACCGCGGCGCGACCGCGTCCAGGGCCTCGTCGACCGTCCTGGTCACCACCAGGAAGTCCAGGGACGCGGGGGAGACGAACCCCTTCGCGGCCAGCCCGCGGGTCCACTCCAGCAGCCCCGCGTAGTGGTCGTCCGGGTCCAGCACGACCACCGGTTTGCGGTGCATCCCCAGGTAGCCCGCGGTCCACACCTCGAACAGCTCCTCCAGCGTGCCCAGCCCGCCGGGCAGGGCCAGGAACGCGTCGGCGCGGTCGTCCATGATCCGCTTGCGCTCGCGCATGGTGTCCACCACGACCAGTTCGTCGGCCTCCGGGTCGGCCACCTCCAGGTCCACCAGGCCCTGCGGGATCACCCCCAGGGTGTGCCCGCCGCCGCGGCGGACCGCGCGGGCCACCGCGCCCATCATGGCCGCGCTGGACCCGCCCCAGACCAGCGACCAGCCTCGGTCGGCGATGCCCGCGCCCACCTCGTCGGCGAGGTCGAGGTGACCGCGGGGGACGTTCGAGTTCGACGCGCAGTAGACGCACACCCCGTGCCCGGCCATCAGTGCGCGTCGCTCCAGGCCTGGTAGGCGTTCTCCACGACCTGCACGGCGTCGTCGACGTCGTCGGTGAGGTGCAGCAGCGCCATGTCCTTCTCGCCGATCTTGCCGCTCTTGAGGACCGAGTCCCGCAGCCAGTCGTAGAGCCCGCCCCAGTACTCGGTTCCGAAGAGGACCACCGGGAACTTGGTGACCTTCTTGGTCTGCACCAGGGTCAGCGCCTCGAACAGCTCGTCGAGCGTGCCGAAGCCGCCGGGCAGGCAGATGAAGGCCTGCGAGTACTTGATGAACATGGTCTTGCGGGCGAAGAAGTAGCGGAAGTTCACGCCCAGGTCGACCCACTCGTTGAGGCCCTGCTCGAACGGCAGCTCGATGCCCAGGCCCACGGAGAACCCGCCGGCGTCGGACGCGCCGCGGTTGACCGCCTCCATCACCCCCGGCCCACCGCCGGTGATCGCGGCGAACCCGGCCTCGGCCAGCGCCGCGCCGATCCGCTGGCCCAGCTTGTACTCTTCGTGGTCGCGCGCGGTGCGCGCCGACCCGAACACGGTGACCGCCCGCGGCACCTCGGCCAGCGCGCCGAAGCCCTCGACGAACTCGGCCTGGATGCGCAGCACCCGCCACGGGTCGGTGTGCACCCAGTCGCTGGGCCCGCGCGAGTCCAGCAGCCGCTGGTCGGTGGTGGTCGCCTCGTCGCTGCGGTCGCGCCGCAGCGTCACCGGTCCGCGCTGGCGCTCGCGCGGCGGCTCGTCCTTCTTCGGCTCGCTTGTCACGGCCGCGAGTCTAGGGTGATCACCCCATGTCCGGCGGTCGGAAAACGCCCGCCCCGGCAAACAGCGGGCGAACGGGCCGGACCGACCGCCGGGTGATCACCGGGCGGGCCCGGGGACGGGGAGCGCGAGTTCGACCTCGAGCTGGTCCCGGTGGGCCGGGTTCGGCTCGCCGCGACCGGTGGGCGCGAAGCCGAGGCGGTCGTAGAAGCGGTGGGCCCGCGCGTTGTGCTCCCACACCCAGGCGGTGACCGTGTCGACGCCCAGCTCCCCGGCCCGCCCGACGACCGCCGCGACCAGTCCGTCGGCGAGCCCGCCGCCGCGGTGGCCGGGGGCCAGCCACAGGGAGACCAGTTCCAGCCCGGCCGGGTCCGGCGCACCCGCCGCCAACCCGACCGGGGTGCCGTCGACCAGGGCGGCGAACACGGCGTGCCGGGACGGCCAGGACCGCCAGTCGGCCTCGGTGAACGCCGTCTCCCTGGCCAGGGTGGAGGCGAAGGCGTGCGGGCTGTCGACGAGGGCGGCGAGGCGCACGGCCCGCAGGGCGGACCAGTCCTGCGGGGTGAGGCGGGTGACCTCGGGCATGGGGACATCGTCGGGGCGGGGTCGTGGTGTCGGCAACCGGGTTTCCGCCGGGCGTGACACGATCCCCCCGTGACCACCGCACTGATCTACCTCGTCGTCATGGTGCTCGTGGCGGGCGTGGTGTTCCTGCTGGCCTCGGTCGTGTTCGGCCGGGGCGAGGAGCTGCCGCCGCTGGCCCCCGGCGCGTCGCCCACCCGCCTGCCCGCCACCGACATCACCGGCGCCGACCTGGAGTCCGTCCGGTTCCAGCTCACCCTGCGCGGCTACAAGATGTCCGAGGTCGACTGGGTGCTGCGCAGGCTCGGCACCGAGATCGACACCCTGCGGGCCAGGGTGGCCGAGCTGGAGCGCGCCAGGGAGGCGGCTGAATGATCGAGGTCACCGAGCGGGTCCCGGTGGCCGCCCCCGCCGACACCACCTGGGCCGCGCTGACCGACTGGGCGCGCCAGGGCGAGTGGATGCTGGGCACGAAGGTCCGGATCACCGAGGGCGACGGGCGCGGTGTCGGGTCCGGCCTGTCGGCGTTCACCGGGGTGCTCGGGGTGGGGTTCACCGACACCATGCGCATCACCACCTGGGAGGCGCCCAAGCGCGTCGAGGTCCTGCACACCGGCGGGGTGGTGCGCGGCACCGGCCTGTTCCAGGTGCAGCCGCGCGGCGGCGGCGCGTCCACCTTCGTCTGGCACGAGCGGCTGGAACTGCCGCTGGGCCGGGCGGGCGAACTGGGCTGGCGCGTCGTCGGCCCCGGGTTCCGGTTGGGGGTCCGGTACTCGCTGCGCCGCTTCGCCCGCTTCGCGGAGACCTACCGGTGAACCGGGTCCGCTGCGCCTGGGGCGACTCCGCCCCCGACTACGCCGACTACCACGACACCGAGTGGGGCGTCCCCCTCCACGGCCGCGACGCCCTGTTCGAGCGGATCAGCCTGGAGGCGTTCCAGTCCGGGCTGTCCTGGATCACCATCCTGCGCAAGCGGGAGAACTTCCGCCGCGCCTTCGCCGGTTTCGTCCCGGACGCGGTCGCCGCCTTCGACACGACCGACGTCGAACGCCTGATGGCCGACACGGGCATCGTCCGCAACCGCGCCAAGGTCACCGCCACCATCACCAACGCCAGGGCCGTGCTCGCCATGGACACCGACCTCGACGACCTGCTGTGGTCGTTCGCCCCCGGGGTCAAGCCCGCCCGCCCGAAGACGATGGCCGACGTCCCCGCGATCACCCCCGAGTCCACGGCGATGTCGAAGGCGCTGAAGAAGCGCGGCTTCGCCTTCGTCGGC
This sequence comes from Actinokineospora spheciospongiae, assembly GCF_000564855.1. Classification (GTDB taxonomy): domain Bacteria; phylum Actinomycetota; class Actinomycetes; order Mycobacteriales; family Pseudonocardiaceae; genus Actinokineospora; species Actinokineospora spheciospongiae. Next base: position 41,081 of record NZ_AYXG01000123.1, on the reverse strand, counting down.
CCCACCACCTGCTACGCCCTCATGCAGGCCACCGGCATGGTCGACGACCACGTGCGGACCTGCTGGCGCGCGACCCCCGAGAACCCGGCCTAGCGGCCCTCGAACACCGGCTCCCGCTTCGCCACGAACGCCTCCACGGCCGCGCGGTGGTCAGCCGTCGCACCCGCCCTGGCCTGCGTCTCGCCCTCGGCGACCAGGCCATCGGCCAGCGGGGCGCCCGCCGAGCGCAGCATGGCCTCCTTGATCATCGCGTAGGCCGTGGTCGGGCCCGCCGCCATCCTGGTCGCCAGCGCCTGCGCGGCGGGGAGCACTTCCGCGGCCGGGAGCACCTGGCCGACCATGCCCAGCCGCAGCGCCTCCTCGGCGCTCACCGGCTTGGCCAGCAGCATCATCTCCATCGCCCGGCCGTAGCCGATGAGCCGCGGCAGCGTCCAGGCCGCGCCCGAGTCGGCGGTGAGGCCGACGTTGGCGAAGGCCATCAGGAACTTCGCCGAGTCGGCGGCGATGCGCAGGTCGCAGGCGTAGGCGAAGGAGGCGCCCGCGCCCGCGGCCATGCCGTTCACCGCGGCGATGATCGGTTTGGGCATCCCGGTGATGGCGGTGACGATCGGGTTGTAGTGCCTCTCCACCGTCGACAGAGGTGCCGGGTCGTCCGCGCGCAGCAGTTCGACGTGCTCCTTGAGGTCCTGGCCCGCGCAGAACGCCTTCCCGGCGCCGGTCAGCACCACCGCGCGCACCGACGCGTCGGCCGCGGCGGCGGTCAGCGCGTCGAGCAGGGCCTCCTTGAGCGCCACCGTGAGCGAGTTGTACGCCTCCGGCCGGTTCAGGGTCAGCGTGCGCACGCCGTCGCGGTCCTCGGTCAGCAGTGCCGTGTCGGACATCGGGCTCCCTTTCACGCGGTGTACCCCTGCTTACCACCCGGGCACCCCGCCAGGAAGCGGGCCGCCGCCGTGTGTCCACCGACACCACAGCGCGGCCGGGGCCGTCCCTCGGGGGCGCGGGCGGCGCACCATTTTGGACACCGCGGTCCGGATGGCGGGAATGCCGAGGTCGGCTCGGGAAGGCGGCGGCGACCCCGCCCCGGGTGCGCGGGTGTCCGCCGTGGGCGCGGAGGGGGTGCGGCGGAGCCGGGTCGGGAGGCCGCCGGGGGCGGGCCGCCCGCCCATCGTGGCCGGTCACCCGACACGCGATGATCGGTTCGATTTCACCCGCCGCGACCGGATGGGGGAGAATGTCATTCGACCCGGCCGTCCGACGCGTGCGGAGGCCAGCGCCGGGTGGGCAGGCTATGACGGAGGGAGCACGCTATGGCGGCCATGAAGCCCCGGACCGGTGACGGTCCCCTCGAAGTGACTAAGGAGGGCCGGGGCATCGTGATGCGCGTCCCGCTCGAGGGCGGTGGACGCCTCGTCGTGGAGATGACGCCGGAGGAGGCGGGCAACCTCGGGGACGCGCTCAAGTCCGCCTCCGGCTGAGCCGCGACCGCCCACCACCCCACCACCACCCGCTTCCCGAGCATCCCAGCCGGAGGAACCTTGTCCACGCCGGTGCCGACCCTGCCGACGACGCTGCCCGACGTGGAGGTGGCGGCCTCGGTGCGGGGCGGCCTGCCGCTCGTCGTGCTCAGCCGCAGTTCGGCGGACGGCCCCCCGCTGCTCGGGCCAGGCGGGAACGACCTCGGCGCCGACTGGGCGAGCGCGGTCGCGCTGTCCGGCCGGGCGGGCGAGGTGCAGCCCGGCCCCGCCGACTCGGCGGCGGCCTGGGTGCTCGGGGTGGGCGAGGGGACCGCGGCGGACTGGCGGGCGGCGGGCGCGGCACTGGTCTGCGCCGTGGACGCGCGGGCGGCGGCGGACACCGACAGCGGGCGCGGGACCGGGCGGCCGGGGGTGGCGCTCGTGCTGCCGCCGGACGCCGGACCGGAGGAGGCGGCCCAGTTCGCCAGGGGCCTGTCGCTTGGCGGCTACCGGTTCCGGGTCACCGGCGAGGAGCAGAAGCCGCGGCTGCGCACCGCGCGGCTGGTGGTGTCCGAACCGGACCGCCGCGCCGAGGTGGCGGCGGCGGTCAGCCGGGCCACCGCGCTGGCGGCGGCCACCGCCTTCGCCCGCGACCTGGCCAACACCCCGTCCAACGTCAAGGACCCGGCGTGGCTGGCCCGCACCGCGGCCAGGGCGGCGGGGAAGGTACCCGGCCTGGACGCGGTGGTCCGCGACGAGGAGTGGTTGGCCGAGCACGGCTTCGGCGGGGTCATCGCGGTCGGCGGCGGGTCCGAACGGCCGCCCCGGCTGCTGCACCTCACCTGGGCGCCCCCGGGCGCCGGGGGCCCGCACCTGGTCCTGGTCGGCAAGGGCATCACCTTCGACACCGGCGGCATCTCGATCAAGCCCGCCGACGGGATGCACCTGATGCGCACCGACATGTCCGGCGGTGCCGCCGTCATCGCGGCGATGATCGCGGTGGCCCGCCTGGGCCTGCCGGTCCGGGTGACCGCGCTGGTGCCTTGCGCGGAGAACCACGTCTCCGGTTCCGCCTACCGCCCCGGTGACGTCGTCCGCCACTACGGCGGCCGCACCACCGAGGTGACCAACACCGACGCCGAGGGCCGGATGGTCCTCGCCGACGCCCTGGCCTACGCCGCGGCCGAACTCGGCGCCGACGTCCTCCTCGACGTGGCCACCCTCACCGGCGCCATGAAGATCTCCCTGGGCCTGCGCACCGGCGGCCTGTTCGCCGACTCCGCGGCCCTGGCCGACCGGGTGGTCGAGGCGGGGGCGCGGGCGGGCGAGTCGTGGTGGCGGATGCCGCTGCTCGACGAGTGGGCCGAGCACGTCCCCAGCGACATCGCCGACGTCCGGCAGTGCCCGCCGGGGCCGGGCGGCATCACCGCGGCCCTGTTCCTGCGCGAGTTCACCGCGGGCCTGCCCTGGGCGCACCTGGACATCGCGGGCCCGGCCCGGGCGGACCGCCCCTACGACGACGTCGTCCCGGGCGCCACCGGCTTCGCCGCCCGCACCCTGGTCGAGTTCGTCGACTCCTACGCGGCGGGGGCCTGAGCGGCGTCAGGCCCGACCCGCCAGCGGCTCCGACGGCAGCGCGGCGGCCTCGGGGTCCTCAGCGGCCCCCGGCCCGGCGAACACCCGGTCCAACACCGCGTACTTCGCCAGGAACACCGGCAACCCGCTGAGCACGTACGTCACGTTCAGCACCAGCGTGCGCACCCCGCGGTCGGCGAGCAGCGGCTCCACCAGCCAGTCCACCCCCGCGGTCAGCACCACCGACACCAGCCCGCCGACCGCGGTCGTCACCAGGTAGCCGACGACCTGCCCGGTCAGCCGCGGCACCCCGCGCTGCCCCCACGCCCACCAGCGCACCAGCACGAAGTGCGGCACCGCCCCCACCGCGAACGCGATCACGCTCGCCGGGAGGGCACCCACCCCACCCCACGCGTACAGCCCGAACAGCACCAGTTGGCTGATCCCGGTGGCCAGCAGCGACGCCACCGAGTACCGGGAGAACGCCGGTTTGCCCAGGTGGACGTGCACGCCACCACCCTACGAGCCCGGTGCTGACCACGCTCTCAGCCCCGGTGTGACGTTGGGATCACCCCGGGCGCGGATCAGCCGCCGTGCACCGCCCGCGCCGCCTCGTACACGGCCACCGTCTGCTCGGCCACCGACGCCCAGGAGAAGTCCCGCACGGCCCGCTCCCGCCCCGCCGCGCCCATCGCCGCCGCGCGCTCCGGGTCGGCCAGCACCTCGTTGACCGCGTCCGCCAGCCCGCTGCGGAACGCCGACGGGTCCGCCTCGTCGTAGTGCACCAGCAGGCCCGTCTCCCCGTCCACGACGACCTCCGGGATGCCGCCGACGTCCGAGGCGACCACGGCGGTCGCGCACGCCATCGCCTCCAGGTTCACGATGCCCAGCGGCTCGTACACCGACGGGCACACGAACACCGCCGCCCGGCTCAGCAACTGGCGCACCTCGGCGGGCTGCAGCATCTTCTGAATCCAGAACACCCCGGGCCGCGCCGACGCCAGCTCCGCGACCGCCACCCGGGTCTCCTCGGCGATCTCCGGGGTGTCCGGGGCGCCCGCGCACAGCACGACCTGCGCGTCCGGGTCGATGTGGTGGGCGGCGGCCACCAGGTGCCCCACCCCCTTCTGCCGGGTGATCCTGCCCACGAACAGCACGATCGGCCTGCCCGGGTCGATGCCGTGCGCGCGCAGCGCGTCGGTCTCGGTGACCGGGCGGTAGGCGGTGGAGTCGATGCCGTTGCGCACCACGTGCACCCTGGCCGGGTCCAGCGCCGGGTAGCAGTCGAGCACGTCCGCGCGCATCCCGGCGCTGACGGCGATCACCGCGTCCGCCGACTCGTAGGCGGTCTTCTCCACCCACGAGGACAGCCGGTAGCCGCCGCCGAGCTGCTCGGCCTTCCACGGCCTGCGCGGCTCCAGCGAGTGGGCGGTCACCACGTGCGGGACGCCGTGCAGCACCTGGGCGAGCTGACCGGCCATGTTCGCGTACCAGGTGTGCGAGTGGACCAGGTCGACCTTGTCCACCGCCGCGGTGATCGACAGGTCCGCCGACAGCGTGCGCAGCGCCGCGTTCGCGTGCTCCAGCCCGGCGGCCGGGTTGTGCGCGGTCGCGTCGGAGCGCGGCCCGCCGAAGCAGTGCACGTCCACGTCGAGCAGTTCCCGCAGCCGCGGCACCAGGAACGCCACGTGCACGCCCGCCCCGCCGTAGACCTCCGGTGGGTATTCCCTCGTCAGCAGTCCTATGCGCACGCGGGACACGGTAGCCGCACGGCGCCGGGGGAACGCACTGCGGCGCACGGGTGAACGCGGGACCACACAAGCCGATCACGTGTGGCACACCACTGGGTGAGCCGGTTAGGGTCAGGACGTGAAGGGCCAGCCGCGGGTACTCGGGATCGTGTTGGCGGGCGGTGAGGGAAAGCGGCTCTGGCCCTTGACCGCCGACCGCGCCAAGCCCGCTGTGCCGTTCGCCGGGAACTACCGCCTCGTCGACTTCGTCCTGTCGAACCTGGTCAACGCCGGGTTCCACCGGCTGTGCGTGCTCACCCAGTACAAGTCGCACTCGCTGGACCGGCACATCTCCACCACCTGGCGGCTGTCGAACATCCTCGGCCAGTACGTCACCCCGGTGCCCGCGCAGCAGCGCCTGGGCCCGCGCTGGTACACCGGCAGCGCCGACGCGATCTTCCAGTCGCTGAACCTGGTGCACGACGAGCGGCCCGACTACATCGCGGTCTTCGGCGCCGACCACGTCTACCGGATGGACCCGGCGCAGATGCTGGAGCGCCACATCGCCACCGGCGCGGGCGTCACCGTCGCGGGCATCCGGGTGCCGCGCCAGGAGGCGCGCGCCTTCGGCTGCATCGACTCCGACGCCACCGGCCGCATCACCCGGTTCCTGGAGAAGCCCGCCGACCCGCCCGCGGTCCCCGACGACCCGGACGTGACGTTCGCCTCCATGGGCAACTACCTGTTCTCCACCGCGGCCCTGCTCGACGCGCTCAAGGCCGACGCCGCCGACAAGGACTCCCTGCACGACATGGGCGGCGACATCATCCCGATGCTGGTCGACCGGGGCTCGGCGTGGGTGTACGACTTCGCCGACAACGAGGTCCCCGGCGAGACCGAGCGCGACCGCGGCTACTGGCGCGACGTCGGCACCCTGGACGCCTACTACGACGCGCACATGGACCTGGTGTCGGTGCACCCGGTGTTCAACCTCTACAACCAGCAGTGGCCCATCCGCACCGCCACCCCGCCGCTGCCCCCGGCGAAGTTCGTCAACCAGGGCCTGGCCCAGGAGTCGATGATCGGCCCGGGCACCATCGTCTCCGGCGCCCGGGTGACCGGCTCGGTCATCAGCTCCGACGTGGTCATCGAGGACGGCGCGGTCGTGGAGGGCAGCGTCCTGCTCCCGGGGGTGCGGGTCGGCAAGGGCGCCGTCGTGCGCCGGGCCATCCTCGACAAGAACGTCACCGTCGGTGACGGCGTCCACATCGGTGTCGACCCGGAAGCGGACCGCGCCCGGTACACCGTGAGCGGCAGCGGCATCGTCGTCCTGGGCAAGGGCACCCACGCCGACTGACCCGCCCGGGTGATCCCGGGACCCGGGCGGACCCGCCTAGACCTTGGCCGCGACCAGCAGGCCCTCGCCCACCGGCAGCAGCATCGGCACCAGCCGGTCGTCCTCGCGGATCGCCCTGGCGGCCTCGCGCACCCCCTGGGTGTCCGGGTCGCGGCGGGTGGGGTCGGCCACCCGGCCCTGCCACAGGATGTTGTCGAACGCCAGCACGCCGCCGGGCCGCAGCAGGCGCACGCCCTGCTGGTGGTACTCGGGGTACTCGGGCTTGGACGCGTCGATGAACAGCAGGTCGTAGCCGCCGTCGGTCAGCCGGGGCAGCACGTCGAGGGCGCGGCCCATGATCAGCCGGGTGCGGCCGGGGGCGACGCCCGCCGCGGTGAAGGTGCGCTTGGCCAGGGCCTGGTGCTCGGGGTCGAGGTCGATCGAGGTGAGGACCCCGTCGGGGGCCATCCCGCGCAGCAGGTACAGGCCGCTGACCCCCAGGCCGGTGCCCACCTCGACAACGGCCTTCGCGCGCAGCACACTGGCCAGGAACCGCAGCGCCGCCCCGCTGCTCGGGCTGACCGGGACCGACCCCAGCCGCAGCGCGGTGGCCCGCGCCGACGCCAGCGCGTCGTCTTCGGCCAGGAAGCCGTCGACGTACCCGCTCAGGTCCGCCGGGTCCACGGCGGGCGATTCCCGTCCCACGGGAACGGAGGTTAGCGCCGCCGATGGGGAAAACGGGTGAACTCGACCGGAAGGTCACCCCCTGAACGTTTTCTCAGGCTCATCTCAGCAGGCTCTCACCATGGCCACATGGGGGTACCCCAGAGTGGACGGCATGGCTGGGACGGGTCTGACCCGGGAGCGGGGGAACACGATGGGACGCGCGGACGTTGTCAGGAAGACGGCGAAGGACCCTGTGCAGGAGGTGCGTATCCCCGCCACCCAGACCGCCGAGCCGAGGCCGGTGGAGATCGAGGAGACGGCCTGGACGCCGCCGTCGTGGGACGAGGTCGTGCGCGAGCACGCCGACCGCGTCTACCGGCTCGCCTACCGCCTGACCGGCAACGCCCACGACGCCGAGGACCTCACCCAGGAGACCTTCATCCGGGTGTTCCGCTCGCTGGCGTCCTACAAGCCCGGCACCTTCGAGGGCTGGCTGCACCGCATCACCACCAACCTGTTCCTGGACATGGCCCGCCGCCGCTCGCGGCTGCGGATGGAGGCCCTGCCCGAGGACACCGACCGCCTCGCCGGGGACGACCCGAGCCCGGAGCAGGTCTACGGCGAGACCCACCTCGACCCGGACCTGCAGGCCGCGCTGGACGAACTGCCCCCGGAGTTCCGCGCCGCCGTCGTGCTCTGCGACGTGGAGGGCCTGTCCTACGAGGAGATCGGCGCCACCCTCGGGGTGAAGCTGGGTACTGTCCGCAGCAGAATCCACCGGGGCCGCCAGGCCCTGCGCGCGTCGCTGGAGCGGCGCCGGGAACTCGCACGGGAGGCCGCGCTATGACGTTCGAGAGCCTGGGGCTGCCCGACCTGCACCTCATGCCCGACGCCGTGGTGGCCTTCGTCGACGGTGAACTCGGCCGCACCCCGCACGACCGCGCGACCGCGCACCTGGCCCGCTGCCCGTGGTGCGCCGCCGAGGTCACCGCCCAGCGGCAGGCCCGCTCGGCGGTCCGCGCGGCCGACGTGCCCAGCATGTCCGCCGGGTTCCTCGCCTCGCTGCGGGCCATCCCGCAGGAGGTCGACCTCCCCGGCGCCCCGGACAACCTCGCGGTCACCGACGACGGCCAACTGGTCGCCATCCAGCGCCCCGAGGCCACCGCCGCGTTCGGCACCGCCACCCCGCTGGGGTCCTCGCCGCGCCTGGGCGAGGGCAGCACGGTCCTGGGCCGCAGGTCCGGCCGCCGCGCCGCGCAGGGTGCCGGTGTGGTCGTCTCCGGCCTGGTGCTCGGCGCGCTCGCGCTGGTCAACACCGGTGGCGGCCCCGTCCCCGGTACCGCCGAGCCGTACCCGACCGCGGGCGACATCGAACCGGTCGGCTTCGTCGGCGCCCGCCCGACCGCGGCCGACCAGGCCCCCTCGTTCGGCCTCGTCGCCGCCCGCTGACCGCAAGACCACCGCAACCGCCCCCGCCCGGGGGCGGTTCTCTTCGTGCGCAACCGCTTCCCGCGCGGTTCCGCACGCCCATTTCACCGTCGTTGCGGCACCGTGGTGGACGATGACTCAGCAGAACCCCGACCCCGAGCAGCGGATCGGACCCAGGCCGCTGGAGCGGCCCGCGGTCGATCCCTCGTCGGCGGCCGCGTTCGGGCGACCCGCCGGGGTCGACGGCGCCTTCTCCCCCCACGCCGCGGCCCGCCCGCCGCTCGGGGGGCTGCCGAGCGCGCCGCCGACCCCGGACGCGCTCGCGAGCGCGTTCGGCCGCACGCCCGCCGACACCGGGGTGCGGTTGCAGCGACCCCCCGGCGCAGGCGGCGGGGACGCCGGTGACGAGGGCCACCTGTGGAGCGAGGACGCCGACCCGTGGCGCGACCCGGCCGCGGGTGCGGTCATCGGCCCGCCCGCGGTGCCCAAGGACGACGACGAGCCCGCCGCCGGGTCCACCCGGGGCACCGGCGCGCTGCTGAGCCTGCCCGACGTCCTCTTCGGCAGGCGGGTCAAGCCCGTCGCGCTCGCCCTGCTCGGTGTCGTCGCCTTGGTGATCGGGGCGGCGGGTGGGCTGGTCGGCTGGGTGGTCGCCCGCAGCGGCGACGCGCTCACCAGCGACGTCACCCTGGCCCAGGTCGAGCCCGGGGTGCAGCGCCCGGTCGGGTCCGTGTCCGACATCGCGACCAGGGTGCGGCCCGCGGTGGTGTCCATCGAGGTGCGCATGGAGCAGGGCGGCGGCACCGGCTCCGGGGTGTTCATCGACGGTTCCGGCTACATCCTCACCAACTGGCACGTGGTCACCCTGGAGGGCCGCGCCACCCCGGAGTCCACGATCACCACCGTGTTCACCGACGGCACCCGGGCCGAGGCGAAGGTCGTGGGCACCGACGCCAAGACCGACCTCGCCGTGATCAAGGTCGCGGTGACCAACCCGACCGTGCTGCAATTCGGCGACTCCGACAAGCTCCAGGTCGGCGACCCGGTGATCGCCGTCGGTTCCCCGCTCGGCCTGTCCGACACGGTCACCCAGGGCATCGTCAGCGCCCTGCACCGCCCGGTCGTCGCGGGTGGGGAGAACGGCGAGGCGCCCATCACCTACGACGCCATCCAGACCGACGCGGCGATCAACCAGGGCAACTCCGGCGGCCCGCTGGTCGACGCGACCGGGGCGCTGATCGGGATCAACTCCGCCATCCGCTCCAGCACCGGCAACACCGGCTCCATCGGCCTGGGCTTCGCCATCCCCGGCAACGACGCCAAGCGCATCGCCGAGACCATCATCCGCGACGGCCAGGTCAAGCACGCCGACATCGGCGCCAACGTCAAGTCGGTCTCCGCCGACACCGCCGAGGGCGCCCAGGTCGTCAACGTCGCCGACGGCGGCGCGGCGGCCGCGGCGGGCATCGCCGAGGGCGACGTGATCCGCAAGGTCGGCGACCGGCAGGTGCGCAACGCCGCCGAACTGACCGTCGCGGTCCGCGAGCACCGGCCAGGGGACACCGTTCCCGTCGTGTTGGCCCGGCAGGGGCGCGAACTCACCATTCAGGTCACCCTGCGGTCGGACTGACCGGATACTCTGGCGGTCAGGGCAGCAACGTCGGGCAGCAGACAGCGGGAGGTGAGCGGTGTTCGAGAGCGTCGGCTGGGCGGAAATCCTCGTGCTGGGGATCGCGGGCCTGTTCATCCTCGGCCCGGAACGCCTCCCCGCCGCGGCGGCCTGGGTGGGCCGCTCCATCCGCAAGGTCCGCGAGTACGCCACCGGCGCCCGCGACCAGCTCAAGAACGAACTCGGCCCCGACTTCGACGAGCTGCGCAAACCCCTGCAGGACCTCCAGCAACTGCGCAACTTCGACCCGAAGACCATCGTCACCCAAACCCTCTTCGGCGACGGCGACAACGGCGTCAAGCCCAACGGCTACGCCGACACCCAGCCCCAGCTACCCCCCCGCCCCCCGGCCGATCCGCCCAAGCCCGGCGACCGGCCCAAGATCGACCCCGATGCCACCTGAGCGTCCGCTCCGCTTCCCCGCCCCGCACCTCGACGAGTACCGGCTGGACTTCGCCCGGGAGCGCCGCGCCGCAGCAGGCAGGCTGCTCGAACACCGGGTGCGCCGGGTGGCGCGCGGGCTCCGCTCCCGCCGCCCGCACGCCCGGCTCGACGCGGTGCGGGCGCTGCGCCACCTCGCATTCCTGCGCGAGCCACTGCTCCGCGTCGTCGCGGCGATCGGCTGCGAGTACCTGCGGCGGCCACCCGTCGACGCGGACGAACCGGTGCGGGCGGCGGTGCAGCACCTGGTCGCCGACTGCTGCCGCACCCGCCCCGCCTCCCCGGTCCTCCTGGACCTGACCGGCGCGACCCTGCTCGACCTGGACCTCGCCGGGTGCGTGATCCGCGACCTGCACTGCCCCGGGGCGCGGTTCCTCGGCCGCACCGACCTGTCCTACGCCGAAGTGACCGGGACGACCGACCTCGGGGGCGCCCGGTTCACCGGCGACGCGGTGTTCTCCGACGTGCGCCTGCGCGGGACGCCCGGTTCACCGGGGCCGTCTTCGCCGCCGCGGCCAACTTCAGCCGGGCCCACTTCGCCGGTGCCGCCCGGTTCGACGGCGTGACGTTCACCGGGCCCGGCGCCTGGTTCCACAGGGCCCGCTTCGCTGCGGCGGTCGACTTCCGGGGCGCCGTTCCACTCGAGCGGGCCGACTTCGCCGGGGTGGAGTTCACCGGCGACCACGGTGACCGGTTCGCCGCCGCCGTCGTCCACGCGGTCGACTCCGCACTCGCCACCCATCTCGCGCGGCTGACCTCGACCGACCACGCCGTCCAGGGGGAGGCGCTGGCCGCCCTCAACCGGATCGGCATCGCGCACCCGCGCTGCCGCGGGGCCGTCGTGAGCGCGATCTGCGCGCACCTGCGCCGCACGACCGACCGCCGCGCGGTCGCCATCCTGCGCGACCACCTGCACTTCGCCACGCCCGACGGGTTCTGGTCCGACATCGACCTCGACCTGTCCGGCGGCACCTTCACCGACCTGGACCTGTCCGGCGTGGGCGTGAACCGCTTCCACGCCGCGGGCGCCACGTTCACCGGGCGCACCCGCCTGGACCACCTGGACACCGACACCCTCGACCTGCGCGGCGCGGTCTTCCACGGCACGGCGAGCCTGGTCCAGGTCATCGCGGAGGAGACCGCCGACCTGTCCGACACCGCGTTCCACGGCCCGGCCGACCTCAGCCGCCTGTCCGTCCTCGGCCCGGCCACGTTCGCCAGGGCCACCTTCGCGGCGGGAGCCGAGGCCGACGAGGTCTTCCTCGCCGAGGGGGCGGATTTCACCGGCACCGTGAACCCGCCCGCCGGGCTGATCACCGCCGCCGGGAGACCCGGCACCTGATCACGGCCGGGACACCGCCCACGACGGGTCGTGGGCGGTGCGCCGGATCAGCGACCGGCCGGGGAGACCGACAGCATCCGACCAGCCAGCCCGCGGGCGCGGACCGACAGCTTGCCCGCGACCTCGGTGAGGACCTTCGCCGCCGGGGCGTCCGGGGTGCTGGTCACCAGGGGCTTGCCGTCGTCGCCGCCCTCGCGCAGGCGCGGGTCCAGCGGGACTTGGCCCAGCAGCGGCACGGTGGAGCCGACGGCCTTCGACAGCGAGTCGGCCACGAGCTGACCGCCACCGGAGCCGAAGACGTCCATCCGGGTGCCGTCGGGCATCTCCAGCCAGGACATGTTCTCGATGACGCCCGCGATCCGCTGGCGGGTCTGCAGCGCGATCGAGCCCGCCCGCTCGGCGACCTCGGCCGCGGCCTGCTGCGGGGTGGTGACGACCAGGATCTCCGCGTTCGGGATGAGCTGCGCCACCGAGATGGCGATGTCGCCGGTGCCCGGGGGCAGGTCCAGCAGCAGCACGTCCAGGTCGCCCCAGAACACGTCGGCGAGGAACTGCTGCAACGCGCGGTGCAGCATCGGGCCGCGCCAGACGACCGGGGTGTTGCCCGGGGTGAACATGCCGATGGAGATGACCTTCACGCCGTTGGCCTCCGGCGGCAGGATCATCTTCTCGACCTTGGTGGGCTTCTCGCGGGAGCCGACCATGCGCGGGATCGAGTGGCCGTAGATGTCGGCGTCGACGATGCCGACCTTGATGCCCCTGGCGGCCATGGCGACGGCCAGGTTGACCGTGACGCTGGACTTGCCCACCCCGCCCTTGCCGGACGCGACGCAGTACACCCGCGTCAGCGAGCCGGGTTCGGCGAACGGGATGCGCGGCTCCTCGGCGTCGCCGCGCAGCGACTTGCGCAGCGCGGTCCGCTGCTCGTCGTTCATCACGTCCAGCTCGACCGCGACCGACCGCACCCCGCCCAGGGCGGTCACCGCCGCGGTGACGTCCTTGGTGATCTTGTCGCGGAGCGGGCAGCCCGCCACGGTGAGGTAGATGGCGACGTCGACCCGGCCGTCCGGGTGCACGGTCACGTCCTTGACCATGCCGAGGTCGGTGATCGGGCGGTGGATCTCGGGGTCCTGCACGCCCGCCAGAGCCTTCCGCACGGCCTCGACGCTGGGAACCTGCTCGGTTGTGGTCACCAGCCCATGCTACGGGCGGGTAGCCGGGGCGGTCCGCGCGGATGGCACGCGCCACAACCGTTGTCAAGGGCGCCGTGCGATGACCCGGGCGCGGTCCGTAACCTTGTCACCCCGCGCGCAGGATGAGGAGGGCCCGTGACCGCACCGGACAGGTCCGTGCGACCCACCCGGACCGAGTTGCACGCCTGGCGCACGTTCCTGCGCGCGCACGCCAGGGTGACCAGGGTCCTGGAGGCCGAACTGGTCGCCGAGCAGCAGCTTTCCCTGGGCGGCTACGACGTGCTGGTCCAGCTTGCCGAGGCCCCCGACCACCGGCTGCGGATGGCCGAACTGGCCGACGCGGTCCTGCTCTCGCGCTCCGGCGTCACCCGCCTGGTCGACCGCCTGGAGCGCGCGGGCATGGTCGCCCGCGAACGCGTCCCCGGCGACGGCCGCGGCGTGGTCGCCACCCTCACCGCCCACGGCCTCGACGTGCTGCGCACCGCCTCCCGCACCCACCTGGCCGGGGTCTCCGAGCACTTCGTGGCCCGCCTCAGCGCCGAGCAGCTCGCCTACCTGGGCGAACTCTGCGGCAAACTCGCCGACTGACCCACCCGCGACCGCACCGGCCGAGACCGGGGCTCGGACGCGCCCGCCCCGGCCCCGCGGTCAGTGCGAGATCTCGTTGCGCCGGGTCTCGTCCCGCGATTGCTCCGGCCGCTGCTTCTTGCGCTTGATGTCGCCGCTGAGGTCCGACCGCAGCTTCTCCAGCTCCCCGCGCAGGTAGTCGCGCGTGGCCACCTCGCCGACCGCGATCCGCAGCGCCGCCAGCTCGCGGGCGAGGAACTCGGTGTCGGCCTTGGTCTGCGCGGCCCGCGCCCGGTCCTCGTCCAGCGACACCCGGTCGCGGTCGTCCTGGCGGTTCTGCGCGAGCAGGATCAGCGGCGCGGCGTACGCGGCCTGGGTGGAGAAGGCCAGGTTGAGCAGGATGAACGGGTACGGGTCCCACCGCAGCGACACCGCCACCAGGTTCAGCACGATCCAGGTGATCACGATCAGCGTCTGCCAGAACAGGAACGTCCCGGTGCCCAGGAACCGGGCCAGGTTCTCCGACAGCCGCCCGAAGGTGTCCGGGTCGATCGTCAGCTTGAACCCGCGCGGGGCCCTGGGCTGGTCGAGGCGCCTGCGGGAGGTGGGCTCAGGCACGGGTGCCCACCCCGGTGTGCCGCGACTGCCGCTCCCGCCAGCCCTCGGGCAGCAGGTGGTCCAGCACGTCGTCGACGGTGATCGCGCCGAGCAGGTGCTCCTCGTCGTCGACGACCGGGGCGCAGACCAGGTTGTAGTTGGCGAAGTAGCGGGTGACCTCCAGCAGCGACGCGTCCGGCCGCAGGCTGGTCAGCTCCTTGTCCACCGCCCCCGCCACCAGGTCGAACGGGGGGTCGCGCAGCAGCCGCTGGATGTGCACGCAGCCCAGGTAGCGGCCGGTGGGGGTGGCGCTGGGCGGGCGGCAGACGAACACCATGCTGGCCAGCGCCGGGGTGATGTCCGGGTTGCGCACCCGCGCCAGCGCCTCGGCGATGGAGGAGTCCGGGGTGAGCACGATCGGCTCCGGGGTCATCAGCCCGCCCGCGGTGTCGGAGGAGTACTCCAGCAGTCGCTTGACCGGGGCGGACTCCGCGGGCTCCATGAGTTCGAGGAACCGCTCCTTGTCCCGGTCGGACAGCTCGGCGAGCAGGTCGGCGGCGTCGTCGGGGTCCATCGCCCCGAGCACGTCCGCGCCGCGCTCCTCGTCGAGGTGCTTGAGCAGGTCCATCTGGTCGTCCTCGGGCAGTTCGGCGAGCACGTCGGCGAGCCGTTCGTCGTCGAGGGCGTCGGCCACCTCGTAGCGCCGCTTCGACGGCAGGTCCTGCAGCGCGGTCGCCACGTCGGCGGCCCGCATCGAGTCGAACACCGCCAGAAGCTGGTGCGCGGCCTGCGGGTGCCCGGCCAGCTCCAGCACCCCCGGCGCGCGCACCTGCGACCAGTCGACCACCTGCACCGGCCCGCGCCGCACCAGCCTGCCGGTGCGCTCGCGGATCGCCACCCGGTCGATGACCCAGTCGCGGGTGCGGGTCGGCTCCATCGCCACGTCCACCACCACGGCCGGGCTGCCGGTCGCGGTCACGTGCACGCGCGCGTCCAGTAGCTGCCCCACCACCAGGGCCTCGTTGGGCCGCTGGGTGAAGTGCCGCATGTTCACCGAACCGGTGGACAGGGTGATGGCGCCCGCGTCGATCGAGGTCACCCGCAGCATGGGCACGAACACCCGCCGCCGGGTCGCCAGCTCCACCACCACGCCCAGCACGCGCGGGGGCTGCGCGTCCGTCCGCAGCCCGGCGACCAGGTCGCGGAGCTTGCCGATGGACTCCCCGTCCGGTCCGAAGACCGGCAGGCCCAGGAGCTGGGCCACGAATACCTTGCTCTTGCCGGCCACCCGGCCAGGCTAGTCGCCCGCGGCCGGTCACACCGCCCGGGCGCCGGTGCGGTGGCGGAGCCCACGGCGCCCGCGCGGGTCGGCGGGAGCCCCCGTCGGCTGCCGCGGCGCCGGGCGGCGCGGCGTTCCCGCGAACCCGGTGCGGTGCACCCGGTCCGCTGCTCACGCCAGGGCCCGGGCGATCGCCGGGGCGGTCAGGGTCGCGGGGTCCTCGGAGTCCGGATCGGACCAGTTCTCCACCGCCCGCACGAACGCCCAGCGGCGGGCCAGGTCGTGGTCGAGGCCCGCCGCGTCGACGACCGCGGCCAGCCGGTCGGGCACCGACGACTCCTCCCACCGGTTCCACAGCAGCGCGATCAGGCCGAACTCGGGGTCGCCCGCCAGCGGCTTCGGGTCGATCACCAGCCACGGTTCGCGCTCACCGCGCAGCACGTTCTCGAAGTGCAGGTCCTCGTTGACCAGCCGGTCCCCGGCGCGCGGGCCCAGTTCCGCGCAGTAGGCCACGGCCTGCTCGACCAGTTCGGCGGGCGCGTCCCCCTCGGGCAGCTCGCGCACCCACCGGGCGGCCACGTCGCGCAGCGCGCGCAGCCGCGGCGGGGCGGGGCGGTCCAGGCGGCGCAGCAGGGAGGTGATCACCCCCAGCGCCACCGGCAGCGGCTCGTCGTCGAGGGAGTGGGCCGGGTCGAGCCGTTCGAGCAGCAGCTCCCACGGCTCGGCGGCCAGCAGCCGGACCGCGCCGTCGCCGTCCCAGGTGGACAGGGCCAGCGCCTCGTGCTCGGCCTCGGGGTGCGGCCGGGTGATCTTCAACATGGCCGGGGTGCCGTCGGCGGCGCGCACCGGGAGCACGACCGCGCACCAGCCGTGCAGCGGCTCCCCGTCGGCGGTCAGGTCCCACCGGCGCATCGCCGCCGCGGCCTGCGCGGGCAGCCCCGCCACCCACTCGTGCTCACCTTCGGACACCCAGTGCCGGGCGAACGCGGGCGGGACGATCAAGGGATCACGTGTCATGGAAACCACAATGGCGGTCCGCCACCGGCCGTGGTCGACTACAACTCCCAGGCGGTTACCGGCTGGTTAACCACGTGATCGAACGGAGGCTCGATGCGTTCACCGAAGGACTTCTTCCGCCCGCTCGCGGTGGGTGCGCCCGAGCCGGTGCGGGAGATCCCGTTCCGGCCCTCGCGCATGATCCACTTCTTCGACCCGAGCAACGAGAAGATGGCCGCGAAGGTGCCGGACATGGCCGCGCAGGCCGACGTCGTCCTGGGCAACCTGGAGGACGCCATCCGGGCCGACCGCAAGGAGGCCGCCCGCGAGGGCCTGGTGCGGATCGCCAGGGACACCGACTTCGGCGAGACCCAGCTGTGGACGCGGATCAACAGCCTCGACTCCCCCTGGGTGCTCGACGACCTGATCACCCTGGTCACCAACATCGGCGACAAGCTCGACGTGATCATGGTGCCGAAGGTGGAGAGCGCCGCGGACATCCACTACGTCGACCGCCTGCTCGCCCAGCTCGAGGCCCGCGCGGACGTGTCCCGCCCGATCCTGGTGCACGCGCTGCTGGAGACCTCCTCGGGCGTGGCGAACGTCGAGGACATCGCCACCGCCAGCCCGCGGATGCAGGGCATCTCGCTGGGCCCGGCCGACCTCGCCGCCAGCCGCCGGATGAAGACCACCCGGGTCGGCGGCGGCCACCCCGGCTACCTGGTGCGCCAGGACCCCACCGGCGACGACCTGACCACCGGTCGCGCCACCTACCAGCAGGACCTGTGGCACTACACGGTGGCGCGGATGGTCGACGCCTGCGCCGCGGCCGGAATCCTGCCGTACTACGGCCCGTTCGGCGACATCGCCGACGTGGTCGCCTGCGAGGACCAGTTCCGCAACGCGTTCCTGCTCGGCTGCGTCGGCGCGTGGAGCCTGCACCCCAAGCAGATCGCCATCGCCAAGAAGGTCTTCTCCCCGTCGGCGGAGGACGTCGCCTGGGCCCGCCGGGTCATCGAGGCCATGGGCGACGGCACCGGCGCGGTCATGATCGACGGCAAGATGCAGGACGACGCCACCGTGAAGCAGTGCCGCGTGGTGGCCGAGCTGGCCGACGCCCTGTCGGCCCGCGACCCCGAGCTGGCCGCCGCGTACGAGGCCGCGACGAAGGAGGCCCTGGCCCAGTGACCGCTTACCGCCCCCGCCGCTCCGTCCTCTACATGCCCGGCGCCAACGAGCGCGCCCTGGAGAAGGCCAAGACCCTCGACGCCGACGCGCTGATCCTCGACCTGGAGGACTCGGTGTCCCCGGACGCCAAGGCCGACGGCCGCGCGCGCGTCTGCGCCGCCGCCGCCTCCGGCGAGTACGGCCGCCGCGAGGTGACCATCCGGGTCAACGGCCTGGACACCGAGTGGCACGCCGACGACATCCGCGCCGCCGCCGAGGCGGGCCCGGACGCCATCGTGGTGCCCAAGGTCAACTCCGCCGCCGAGGTGCACGAGATCGAGAAGTCCCTGGAGGCGGCGGGCGCCCCCGACCGCACCGCGATCTGGGCCATGGTCGAGACCCCCATCGCCATGCTGCGCGCCCACGACATCGCCGCGGCCAGCGACCGGCTCACGGTCCTGGTCATGGGCACCAACGACCTGGCCAAGGAGTTGCAGGCCGAGCATGTCCCCGGCCGAGCCCCCCTGCTCGGCGGCCTGTCCCTGGCGCTGCTCGCCGCCCGCGCCACCAGCAAGGTCATCCTCGACGGCGTCTACAACGACGTGAAGGACCTGGAGGGCTTCGCCGCGGAGTGCACCCAGGGCCGCCAGTTCGGCTTCGACGGCAAGACCCTGATCCACCCGGGCCAACTGGAGACCTGCAACCGCGTCTTCGCGCCGTCGGAAGAGGAGGTGGCCCGCTCGGAGAAGATCATCGAGGCGTTCGAGGCCGCCACCGCCGAGGGCAGGGGAGTGGTCACCGTCGACGGCCGCATGATCGAGAACCTGCACGTGGACCAGGCCCGCCGGGTCCTCTCCGTCGCCGCCGCCATCCGCGACCGCGGCTGATCCCCCCCCCCGAGTCCGAGCCGCTCCCGCCACCGCGGGGGCGGCTCGTCTTCTTCCCCACGTGGTCGGACCGCCCACGGCGCTCAGGGACCGCCCACGGCGCTCACGATCCCTTCATGGTGCTCACCGATCCGCCCACGGCGCTCGCGATCCGCTCGTGGCGTTCCCGCCGCACGAGCCCGCGGTGATCAGCCAAGACATCGCAGCGTCATCAAGCCGTTACCCCTTTCAAAAGTCACGCTTCGGTCACGGTGCAGGTCAAGGACGTAACGGGGCGCCAAAGGTTGCGGTGACATAACGCACAGGTCACGGGCAGGGGGTTGCCGTATGGGCGTCCTGTGATGTCTTCTGTGCGACATGGGTAGACACAGCCTCCCTTCGGAGTCCCGCGGCGTCCTCGGTGTGTTCGGCGGGCGGCGCAAGCAGCGCGACGACCTGTTCGACCGCAGCTTCCGCGAGTGCGTCGACTGCGGCGCCGACGTCTACGTGCTGGCCGAGGACTGCAAGGACTGCGGCACCGCGCTGGAGCTGCGCGCGAGCTGAGCGGTACCGCTGAGACCCCTCCCACTTCCATGGCGCGGACGGGCGTTGACCGGTGGATACTGGCCGGTAACCACGTCACCGCAGACAGGGAGCTCGCATGGCCCGCCTCGCCCAGACCGCAGGCTTGACCGACGTTCAGCAGGAGATCCTGTCCACCGTCAAGGACTTCGTGGACAAGGAGATCATCCCGAACGCCCAGGCGCTGGAGCACGCGGATGAGTACCCCAAGGACATCGTCGAGGGCATGAAGGAGATGGGCCTGTTCGGGCTCACCATCCCGGAGGAGTACGGCGGCCTCGGCGAGTCCCTGCTGACCTACGCCCTGGTCGTGGAGCAGATCGCCCGCGGCTGGATGAGCGTCTCCGGCGTGATCAACACCCACTTCATCGTGGCGCACATGGTCAAGCAGCACGGCACCGAGGCGCAGAAGCAGCACTACCTGCCCAAGATGGCCGCCGGTGAGATCCGCGGGTCGTTCTCCATGTCCGAGCCCGACCTGGGCTCCGACGTCGCCGCCATCAAGACGCGGGCGCGCAAGGACGGCGACGGGTACGTCATCGACGGCGCCAAGATGTGGCTGACCAACGGCGGCAGTTCCAACCTCATCGCCCTGCTGGCCAAGACCGACGAGGGCGCGGAGAAGCCGCACCAGAACCTCACCACCTTCCTGGTGGACAAGACCGAGGGCTTCGGCGAGGTCGCTCCCGGCCTCACCATCCCCGGCAAGATCGACAAGATGGGCTACAAGGGCGTCGACACCACCGAGGCCGTCTTCGACGGCTTCAAGATCGGTGCCGACAAGGTCCTGGGTGAAGCCCCGGGCAAGGGCTTCAGCTACATGATGGACGGCGTCGAGGTCGGCCGGGTCAACGTCGCCGCGCGCGCCTGCGGCATCGCGATCCGGGCGTTCGAGCTGGCCGTGGAGTACGCCCAGCAGCGCAAGACCTTCGGCAAGGCCATCGCCGAGCACCAGGCCATCGCCTTCAAGCTCGCCGAGATGGCCACCAAGGTCGAGGCCGCCCACCTGATGATGGTCAACGCGGCCCGGCTCAAGGACTCCGGCGCCCGCAACGACGTCGAGGCCGGCATGGCCAAGCTGATCGCCAGCGAGTACTGCGCCGAGGTCACCCAGGAGTCCTTCCGCATCCACGGCGGCTACGGCTACTCCAAGGAGTACGAGATCGAGCGCCTCATGCGCGAGGCCCCGTTCCTGCTCATCGGCGAGGGCACCAGCGAGATCCAGAAGACCATCATCTCCCGCGGTCTGCTGCGCGAGTACAAGTCGCGGAACTGATCACCTCTCCTCCTCTCCCGGGCGGGGCGACGGCGTTGGCCGTTGCCCCGTTTCCTGTTGTGGCCTGCCGCCGTCTGCTCCCGGGGTCCACTCTGCTGGTCGTGGGCGGCCTCCGCAAACGTCCATCCACAACCCCCTGAGTTGTCCACAGGCCAGCGAGCGGCCTTGTTTGCCCTGGTCAGGGGTCGATACGCTGGAAAGGGCGGTCAGCCCCCAGGGCGGGCGGGCTCCGACTGGTGGGGGTTCGGGCGCGGCGGCGGGGTGCATCGGGGGGCGGAGCGGCGGGGTGGATCGCGGGATCGGCGGGAGGGCGGGTCGGGGTGGGGGAGCGGGGCGGGTATCCGCTGAGAGCGCGGCTGTCGGGTTCGCACCGTTCATCCCGGCTTGGCAGACTGGGGGCATGACCGGTGCGTTCTCCGGCCCTGGACGAGCGAACCAGGGTCTTCCCAAGGTCCCGACCCCGCCGAGCGGGTGGCCGATCGGCTCCTACGACACCTACCAGGAGGCCCACCGCGCGGTGCAGCACCTGGCGACCAGTGAGTTCCCGGTCGAGGAGGTGACCATCGTGGGGGTCGACCTGATGCTCGTCGAGCGGGTCATCGGCAGGCTGAGCTGGCCCAAGGTGCTCGGCACCGGCGCGCTGTCCGGCGCCTGGTTCGGCCTGTTCGTCGGGCTGCTGCTGGGCCTGTTCAACCAGCAGCAGGCGTCCTTCGCGCCGATCCTCGTCGGCCTGGTGGCCGGGGTGGTGTTCGGCACCGTCTTCGCCGCCGTCGGGTTCGCCACCGCCCGCGGCCGCGGCGGGCGGGAGATCACCAGCGCCACCCAGCTCGTCGCGGGCCGCTACGACGTGCTCGCCCAGCCGCGCAACGCCGAGCGGGGCCGCGACCTGCTGGCCAAGCTGGCGATGGGGCCGGGCGGGGGCATCGGCTAGGCCGTTCGCCCACCGAATTGCGGGCGGTGATCACCGGGCCTACGTTCAGCACACCCGGTGCGCGGGGCGACGACCGCTGATCGCGTGCCGGTGGCACGGCGAGGTGCTGGGTCGCCCTGATCCGCGGCGCGGCCTCCCCCCGTCGTGCCCGTCGGAATGGAGGGGCACGGTGAATCGAATTCCCGGCCGCCGCGGACGACGCCTCATCGCGGTGCTCAGCGCCGCCTTGGTCGCGTCCCCGGCAGTGGCGGCGTGCGGGTCCGACGGCGGGGGCACCGTCGTGAACGTCTACTACTCGACCGAGGAGAACTTCGACCAGGTCGTCGCCATGTGCAACCAGGCGGCGGGCGGGCGCTACACGATCGCGCTCAACACCCTGCCGCGCGAGGCCGACGGCCAGCGCGAGCAGATGGTGCGCCGCCTCGCCGCGGGCGACACCGACATGGACGTGCTCGGCCTCGACGTCACCTGGGTGGCCGAGTTCGCCGAGGCGGGCTGGATCGCCGAGTGGACCGGCGCGGACAAGTCCGATGTGGAGCGGGGCACGCTCGCAGGCCCGCTGGAGACCGCGCGGTGGAAGGACAAGCTCTACGCCGCGCCGAAGAACACCAACGTGCAACTGCTGTGGTACCGCGACGACGTGGTGCCCACCCCGCCGAAGTCGTGGTCGGAGATGCTGTCCACCGCCGAGAAGCTCAAGGCGGAGGACAAGCCCAGCGCGGTCCTGCTGACCGGCGCCCAGTACGAGGGCCTGGTGGTCCAGTTCAACACCCTCGTCGGCGGCGCGGGCGGCAAGATCCTCTCCGACGACAGCACCAGGGCCGTCGTCGACGACGGCGCGGTCAAGGCGTTGCAGGCGCTCAAGGACCTGGCGACCTCCCCGGTGGCCAGCGCCTCGCTGTCCAACGCCAAGGAGGACCCGATCCGCCTGGAGTACGAGAAGGGCACCTCGGCGTTCATGCTCAACTGGCCCTACGTGTACGCGGCCATGGGCAAGGCGAACCCGGAACTGGCCAAGCACTTCAAGTGGGCCCCCTACCCCGCGGTCGACGCCGACAAGACCGGCACCGCCACCATCGGCGGGTTCAACCTGGCCGTCAGCGAGTACTCCCGGCACAAGCCGGAGGCCTTCGAGGCGGTCAAGTGCCTGCGCAGCGCCGAGCACCAGAAGTACTCCGCGATCAACTCCGGTGTCCCGCCCACCATCGAGTCGGTCTACGACGACCCGGAGATGGCCGAGCCGTACCCGATGCGCGACACCATCCTCGCCGAGCTGAAGAAGCCGTCGCCGCGGCCGATCACCCCGGCCTACCAGAACGTGTCCACGCTGATCTCCACCATCCTCTCCCCGCCCTCGTCCATCGACCCGCAGGCCACCGCGCAGCGGCTGCGCGAGGAACTGCAGGACGCCCTCGACTCCAAGGGAGTGCTGCCGTGAGCCACGCGATCGAGGAACCGGCCGCCCCGGCGAAGAAGGGCAAGAAGGCGCTCAGCGAGGGCAAGCGGGCCGAGCGCAAGCTCGGGCTGATGCTGTGCGCCCCCGCCGCGCTGGTGATGGTCGCCGTCACCGGCTACCCGGTGCTGTACTCGCTGTGGCTGTCGCTGCAGCGCTACGACCTGCGGTTCCCGGACCAGCGCGAGTTCATCTGGTTCGAGAACTACGCGACCGTGCTGGGCAACTCCTACTGGTGGACCGCGTTCGGCGTCACCGCGCTGATCACGGTCGTGTCGGTGGTCATCGAACTGGTCCTGGGCATGGCCCTGGCCCTGATCATGCACCGCACGCTGGTGGCCCGCGGCCTGGTCCGCACGGTCGCGCTGATCCCGTACGGCATCGTCACCGTCGTGGCCGCGTTCTCCTGGCGCTACGCCTGGACCAAGGACACCGGCTACCTGGCGCAGTTGTTCGCCTCCGACTCCGACCTGCTCACCCAGCGGGTGCCCGCGCTGGCCATCATCACCCTCGCCGAGGTGTGGAAGACGGTGCCGTTCATGGCGCTGCTGCTGATGGCCGGGCTGGCCCTGGTCCCGGACGACCTGCTCAAGGCCGCGTCGATGGACGGCGCGACCGCCTGGCAGCGGTTCACCAAGGTGATGCTGCCGGTCATGAAGCCCGCGATCCTGGTGGCGCTGCTGTTCCGCACCCTGGACGCGTTCCGCATCTTCGACAACATCTTCGTGCTCACCAACGGCGCGCAGCAGACCGGGTCGGTGTCCATGCAGACGTACAACAACCTCATCAAGGGGTTGAACCTGGGCATCGGCTCCACCATGTCGGTGCTGATCTTCATCGCGGTCGCCGTCATCGCGTTCGTGTTCATCAAGGTGTTCGGCACGTCCGCGCCGGGCAGCGACAACGGGGGGAAGCGCTGATGGCCCTCATCGGAGCCACCTCCAAGAACGGCGCCAGGGCCCGCTGGGCGCTGCTCGACTTCGTCGTGGTGGTCTACGCGCTGGTGCCGGTGCTGTGGATCGTGTCGCTGTCGCTGAAGTCGAAGGAGACCATCGCCGACGGGAACTTCATCCCCCGGTCGTGGACGCTGCAGAACTACGTCGACATCTTCCGCACCAGCGAGTTCCTGCGGGCGCTGGTCAACTCCATCGGCATCGCGATCATCGCCACGGTGATCGCGGTGGTGCTGGGCACCATGGCCGCCTACGCCATCGCCCGGCTCGACTTCCCCGGCAAGCAGGTCCTGGTCGGGGTGTCGCTGCTGATCGCCATGTTCCCGCAGGTGTCGCTGGTCTCGCCGCTGTTCGAGATGGAGCGCTCGCTGGGGCTGTTCGACACCTGGCCCGGCCTGATCCTGCCCTACATCACCTTCGCGCTGCCGCTGGCGATCTACACCCTGTCGGCGTTCTTCCGCGAGATCCCGTGGGAGCTGGAGAAGGCCGCGAAGATGGACGGCGCCACCCCGGCCCAGGCGTTCCGCCGGGTCATCGCCCCGCTGGCCGCGCCCGGCGTGTTCACCACGGCCATCCTGGTGTTCATCTTCTGCTGGAACGACTTCCTGTTCGCCATCTCGCTGACCTCGACGGAGGCGTCGCGCACCGTGCCAGCGGCACTGTCGTTCTTCACCGGGTCCTCGCAGTTCGAGGACCCCACCGGGACCATCTCGGCGGCCGCCGTCGTGATCACCGTCCCGATCATCCTGTTCGTGTTGTTCTTCCAGCGCCGCATCGTCGCGGGGCTCACCTCCGGCGCCGTGAAGGGCTGAGCTGATGGCAGAGATCGTTCTGGACAAGGTCACCAAGCGCTACCCGGACGGCGCCCTCGCGGTGTCCGACGTGGACATCACCATCGCCGACGGGGAGTTCATCATCCTCGTCGGCCCGTCCGGGTGCGGGAAGTCCACCACCCTCAACATGATCGCGGGCCTGGAGGACATCACCGAGGGCGAGCTGCGCATCGACGGGCAGCGGGTCAACGAACGCGCCCCCAAGGACCGCGACATCGCCATGGTGTTCCAGTCTTACGCGCTGTACCCGCACATGAGCGTCCGGGAGAACATGGCGTTCCCGCTGCGCCTGGCCAAGGTCGACAACGCCACGGTCACCAAGAAGGTCGAGGAGGCCGCCAAGGTCCTCGACCTGACCCAGCACCTCGACCGCAAGCCGGGCAACCTCTCCGGTGGCCAGCGCCAGCGGGTCGCGATGGGGCGGGCGATCGTGCGCAACCCCAAGGCGTTCCTGATGGACGAGCCGCTGTCCAACCTGGACGCCAAGCTCCGCGTGCAGATGCGCACCTCGGTGTCGAAGCTGCAGCGCCGCCTGGGCACCACCACGGTGTACGTCACCCACGACCAGACCGAGGCCATGACCCTCGGCGACCGGGTCGTGGTCATGCGCGGCGGGCTGGTGCAGCAGATCGGTTCCCCGCAGTCCCTCTACGAGCAGCCCAAGAACCTGTTCGTGGCGGGCTTCATCGGCTCCCCGTCGATGAACTTCCTGCCCGCCACCCTGGAGAACGGCGAGGTCAACACCCCGCTGGGCGCCTTCCCGCTGACCGACCGCGTCCGCGGCCTGGTCGAGGCGGCGAACGCCCCCCGCGAGGTGATCATCGGCCTGCGCCCGGAGCACTTCGAGGACGCCACCCTGCTCGACGACACCGAGCGCAGCAGGGGCGGCACCTTCACCGCCACGGTGGAGGTGCTGGAGTCGATGGGGTCGGACAAGTACGCCTACTTCACCCTGGAGGGCGACGCGGCGACCTCGGCGGAGCTGGACGAGTTGGCCGCCGACGCGGGCTCGCACGACACCGGCGACGCGGGCTCGCAGATCGTGACCCGCCTGTCGGCCGCGTCGGGCGCGGCCGAGGGCGCCGAGGCGCAGGTGTGGTTCGACGCCGACAAGCTGCAGGTGTTCGACCCCGGGGACGGCCGGAACCTGACCTACGCGGACTGAGTCAAGCCCCTGTGGACAACTTTTTGCCGGAAATCCGGAACTGACCGATCCTTGTCCCCGGAGCCGCCCCGACCAGCGGGGCGGCCCGGGGACAAGGGGTTTCAGCCATGCAGAACCGCATCCGCGCCGCCGTCATCGCCCTCCTGGCCGTCCTGACCGCGCTCGGCGGGGCCACCGTCGCCACCGCCGCCTCGGGAGTCGGGTGCGAACGCGGCGAGCTGTGCCTGTGGGTCGAGGCCGACCACGCGGGCGCGCTGCACCGCGCCACCCTCGCCGACACCACGGTCGGCCAGTGCACCCCGCTCCCGCCGGACGTGGCCGCCAGGTCCTTCGCCAACCTGCTCAGCAGGCAGGTCACGGTGTACCAGAGCCGGGAGTGCGCCACGGAGGGCGAGTTCGACACCTATCCGGGAGGGGGGACCTTCGTGCCGGAGGCCCCATACGTGGTGCGCGCCTTCCAGGTCTGGTGAGGCGGGCGGCCCAGCCTTCCCGCCCGGGCGCGGTTCGGCGGGGTGTGTCCACAGGAGACGCTGTCGGGTCGGGTCGCACCCGCGTGGTGATGCGCCACCGCGCGATCAGACCCGAGCCCGCAGGGAGGTGAGCACCTCGTCGTTCCACGTGTGCGAGCGGATCAGCCGGTACCGCTCGCAGATCACCCACAGGTAGGCCTCGGCCTCGGTCTGCGTGGTGATCAACCCGGCCTGCCGCACCATGGTCACCACCGGTACGAACTCCTCCTCGTACCACCGCCGCGCCACCGTCGCCCGGTCCAGGAACACCCGCTCGTCCTGCATCAGCCGGTACCCCCACGCCTCCACGGCCTCCGACAGCTCGGCGTAGTCCCAGCCGTCGGTCAGGTTGACGGCGGCCCGGGCTTCCCCGTCCAGCGGCACCCGGTCGAGGAAGATGCGCCGGTAGTCCTTGACGATCAGGTCGCCCCGGTACCGGATGCCCGCGGCGGAGACGCGGGTGACGATCTCGGTCACGTACGCGTCGATCGTGGTCAGGCCGAGGGCGTGCGCCACCGACACCCGGTGGTGCCCGTCGACCACGAAGTGCAGGTCGCCGACGCGGAAGACGTCGATCGGCGGGGTCGACTCGCCCCGGCGCCGGGCCAGGGCCAGCCGCTCCCACCGCTGCCGCGACGTGCCCGAGGTCGGCCGGAACCGGCGGTCGAAGTCCCGGGTGCGGTCCACCGAGCCGATGATCGAGTCGAGCCGGACGACCTGCAGGCCCAACCTGCGCTCGCCGACGCGGCCGAGCGCGGCCACCACCTCCTCGAAGGGAAGCATGATGTTCACGTCGTCGGGCTCCCGGCGCAGCCAGGCGCCCAAGCGGGAGAGCACCTGGCGCCTGCGCATGCGCAGGAAGTCGTTCTCCGCGTCGGCGGTCGGGAAGCCGGTGTCACGCGGCATGTCGGCCCTCCGGGATGTCCAGTATCCGGTACCCCACGGTGTTGACGACGCGGGTGCCGCCCAGGTCCCGGTCCGGCACCGGCTCACCGTGCGGGTGGATGTGCCCGTGCACCAGCAGCCCCGGCCGCAGCACCCGCACCGCGTCGTGCAGGCACGCGAACCCCCGGTGCGGCGGATCGTCGCGGTCGCCGCAGCCGCGGGGCGGGGAGTGGGTGAGCAGGACGTCGACCGGTCGGCCGTCGCGCAGCCCGCGCAGCCGGGCCCGCCTGCGCACCCGGCGGGAGCGGCGTGCCATCTGCCGCTCGGTCCACTGGTTGGGTCCGCCGTTGTAGCGGATGGACCCGCCGAGCCCGGCGATGCGCAGCCCGGCGACGTCCACCACCCGGCCGTCGGCGTTCACCGCGCCCTCCGGACCGGGGTAGCGGGCGGGCAGCCCGTCGCGCGTCCACAGGCCCGAGGAGTGGACGTAGCCGCCCAGGTCGGCGTCGTGGTTGCCCGGGACGAACACGCACGGCCGGTCCAGCGCGTCGGAGAGGAACTCCAGGTAGTCGAACGGCAGGTCGCCCGCGGCGAGCACGAGGTCGACGTCGTGCCTGCGGACCTCGGCGGTCCACAGCCCTGCGACGATCTCGTCGGACACCGCGAGCACCCTGGGCACTTCCCGAGGGTACGTCCGATCGGGTATCGATGGCGGCGCGGCGGGCAGCGCGTGCGCGGAAGGGAACGGTTTGTGCCCGGAGTCCGTCCAACCCGCTAGTTTGATGGTCGGAAACGAGCGTTCGGGGGCGCCCCAGGGGTGTCCGCGCGTCATGAGGTCCACGGGGAGCGGCGGTGCGGCCACACCGCCGAGGGGAGTTCGTGCGATGGCAACAGGGCAGGCCGACGACGCCGCGAAGGGCGCGGCAGGCACCACCGACAGCACACCCGACACCACCGGCGGTGTTCCCGCGGGGACGCTGCCGCCCACCGACGACGTCTACGTCACCGGCGGCACGCCCTGGGAGAGCTTCAGCCTGGCCGAGCTGGTGGCGATGGTCGCCGACAAGGCGAGCGTCCCGCAGCTCGAACGCCTCGCCGACGACTGGCGGGCCGCGGGCAACGAGGTCGTCGACGCCTCCGACGTGCTCAGCACCGCCCTCGAGGACCTGATGCAGTACTGGTCCGGCGCCGCCGCCGAGCAGGCCCGCGCCGACGTCGCCCTCAACGCCCAGTGGGTGTCGGACCTCGGTGAGACCGCCTACCGGATCGGCGACCCGGTGCAGGAGGCCGCGGGCGCGCTCAAGGCCGCCCAGGACGCCATGCCGCAGCTACCGCAGACCCCGGCCGTGCCGCCCGCCCTGGCCGCCGACAGCGCCGCGCTGGCCGAGCAGGCGGGGGGTCCGCTCGCCGCCGCCGTCAGCGGGGTCGCCTCCGGCACCGAGAGCGCGTTCACCGCCGAGCAGGAGCAGGCGAACCTCAAGGCCGTGGCGGTGGAGGCGATGCGCCGGTTCGAGGGCGCGGCCATCGGCATCGACCAGGCCACCCCGCAGTTCGAGGAGCGCGGCAGCGCACTGCGCCCACGCACCGAATCCGTTCCCCAGGAGCAGGTGCCGATCGGGCCGACGGTCCCGCCCGCCATCCCCACCGACCCGACCGCCCGCTGGAACGACCTCACCGGCGGACCGTCGAGCACCTCCGCCGCGGGCTACACCGACACCTGCACGCCGGGCACCAGCACCAACGACCGCACTCCCGCCCACAGCGGCGGCGGGGGTGGCGGCGGCGGTGGATCGTTCGGCGGTCACCCCGGCCCGGTCGGGCAGGACAGCGACGGCCCGGGGACGCCGCGCCCCCCGGTGGCCCCGTCCCCCGGCGTCGGGGCGACGGAGGCGGTGCCGTCCGGCGGTTTCCGCAACGGTGGGGTCGTCGGCGCCCCCGCCGCCGCGAACGCCGGTGCGGGCGCGCACGCGGGCGGTGCCCTGGGCGGGATGGGTGGGATGCCCATGGGCGGCGGCGTGGTGGGAGGGCAGGGCGGTGGTGAGGGCGAGCACCGCAGGCGCTACCCGTTCGGTGACGACGACTCGTTCTTGCTCACCGACAAGAAGGCCTCACCGCCGGTAATCGGACTCTAGAGGGCAGGGGACAGCACCACCATGCAGGAGCAGAACGCGTTCCCGGCCGCCGACGGGGTCGTGACCGACGGCGCTTTCACCGGTGACCTGGCGACCCCGGCGGCGGCCCAGGGCGGGGACGGCACCCCGCCGCCGATGCCGGTGCCCGATGCGGGCCCGCCCACCACGCCCGCGCCGGAACCGGGTCCGCCCGCCATGCCGGTGCCGGAACCGGGTCCACCCGCCACACAGGTGCCGGGGCCGGGTCCAGCGGCACCGGCCCCGGCGGACTCGATCACACCGGCCCCGGTCGACGCCACCACGCCCGGCCTGGTCGGCCCGGGCACGCCGGTTCCGGTCGACTCCGCCACGCCTGGCCCGGTTGGCCCGGGCACGCCGGTCCCGGTCGATTCCGCCACACCTGCTCCGGTTGGCCCGGGCACGCCGGTCCCGGTCGGCTCCGCCACGCCCGGCCCGGTCGACCCGGGCACGCCCGTGCCGGGGCCTGTTCCCGCCCAACCCGTTCCCGGGCAGCCCACTGCGCCGGTGTCCGCGCCGCCCGCGTCGTCGGCGCCCGCGGTCGCGGTTCCGCCACCCGCCGCGGGTGGTCCCGCACCCGAGCAGGGGCAGCCCGCCGGGCCCCCGGCCGAGGGCACCGGCGCCCCGGCCCCGGACGTGCAGAAGCCCGACCCGACCGGTCCCGGCTCCGCCGCCGGTGATCCCGACCCCGGTACCGGCGCCCCCGCCGCGGGCAGCCCCGGCAGCGGCAACCCGAACAGCGGTTCCGACAACACCGACGCCACCCACCCCGGGGACGGCACCGCCGGAGATGGCGCTGCCGGAGATGGCGCTGCCGGGGACGGCGCTGCCGCAGGCGGCGGCCCCGGCCACCCCGGCAGGCCCGACGACGCCCCCACCACCTACATCGGCGCCCCGGATGGCACTTCCGGCACCCCGGCCGACCAGCCGCCGCCGCAGTCCAAGGGCTACTGGGACGTCGACCCGGCCAAGCTGGCCGGGTTCAGCGTGGCCTGCACCGCGGCCCGGTTCGGCCTGGCCGCGGTGCAGACCCGGGTCGAGCGGATGCAGGGCGAGGACTACACCCCGCAGTTGGGCACCAGCCCGGTCGGCAGGCAGTTGGCCCGCAAGTTCGACGACCGGCTCAACGGCGACACCGGCCTGCGCGGCCTGCTCGCCGAGGCCATGCGCCGGATGGACCGGTTCATCGAGAGCGCGGAGAAGGTCCGCGACGGCTACCGCGAGTCCGAGGAGATCGCCCGGGACGCCATCGGGCAGGCCGAGCAGCGGACGGCGGGCTGATGGATTCCGGGCTGAACCTGGGCATCGACCCCGACGCGCACTGGAGCACCGACGACGGGCCGGGCGGCGCCTGGCTGGAGGCGACCGAGGTCGACCTGCTGTGCACCTTCGCCGAGGTCACCCCGCCGTTCCCGCTGAAGCTCACCCCGCGCGGCACCACCGCCGCGCAGCGCCGGGAGCTGTTCGCCTCGGCCAGGGCGCGGCTGGCCGGGCAGGGCCTGGCCGACCACCGCGGCCCGCGCGGGGTGGCCGCCGACCTGGTGCACCTGCTGCGCGAGGGCGTCGGCGCGTTCGACCTGCTCGTCGCCCGCCGCGGTGGGGCGCTCGGGGTGCTGGTGCTCGCCCAGCGCGAGGAAGCGCTGCTGGTCACCCAGGACGTGCGCGGCCCCGGCGGTCGGGTGCACCTGCTGGCGCTGCCCACCCGTGAGGTCGTCGACCACGTGCCGGACCTGGTCCCCGCGCACCCGGCCGCCCTGGCGGCGCCGTTCACCCTGTCCCGGCGGGCGCTCGACGCCGCGCACCGGGCCATCCAGGCGGCCGCCGCGCCGCCCGGGGGCGGTCGGCCGCGGCAGCTCGGCGCCGACGGGCTGGACCGCCTGCTGGCCGAGCACGGCATCGACGAGCAGTCCGCGCGCAGGCTCACCACCCACCTGCAACCGGTGCTGGGCAACGGCCAGGCCGGGGTGGCCTTCCGCGGCGGCTACGCCGACACCTGGGAGCGCTCGGGCCCGGAGCTGCGCTGGCTCGACACCGCCCGCGGCCGGTTCCGCCTCGGCGGCGACCCGGGGTCGGACTGGATGAGCGTCAACCCGTTCTCCGGCGACGAGCTGGTGGCCGCGCTGCGCGACCTGGCCGGGGAGCTGTGGTACCGGTGACCGCCCACCGTCCGCTCGGCGCGGTAGGGGTGTGCGGATCTCCCGGATCGTCGGTCCCATCCGATACCGTGACAGTCGGAAACGAGCATGTACAGCACCTGGGTAATCGCTACCCGGTCCGGGGACCCCGGGCCGAGGGAGGGGCGCGGGGATGATCGCCAACCTTGAGCAGCTCGCCGGGCGGATGTCCGAGCTGGTCGCCGCGGCCGCCGCCGCGCGCCGCTCCGCCGAGGACGAGCGCAGGCGCCGCCGCGAGGACGACGACCAGTACGTCACCGGCGGCGTCGACTGGAACGGTTACTCCCTCAAGTCGTTGCAGCGCATGGTCGGCGACAACGCCAACGCCGCCCAGCTCGAGATGCTGGCCGACCAGTGGACCCAGCACGGCACCAAGGTCGCCACCGCCTCCCAGGACCTGTCGCGGTCGCTGGGCAGGCTGATGCAGTTCTGGTCCGGCGGCGCCTCCGAACAGGCCGCGCACACCGTCGTCCGCAACGCCGCCTGGGTCGCCGAGCTGGGCGCCACCGCCCAGCAGATCGCCAAGCCGGTCGAGGACGCGGGCGGCGCGCTGCGCTCGGCGCAGAGCACCATGCCCGGCGGCAACCCGTCGAGCCCGTGGCTGGCCACCGCGGGCGGCGGCGCCGCGGCGGGCATGGCCATCGGCGGCCCGATCGGCGCCGCGTTCGGCGCGGCCATCGGCGGCATCGCCAGCGCGTTCGGCTTCGGCAGCAACAAGAAGAAGATGAAGCGCAAGGCCGTGCAGACGATGCAGCGGTTCGAGACCGCCGTCCTCGGCATCGACGGCACCACCCCGCGCTTCGGCACCCCGACCACCGGCATCAACCCGGGCACCACCCCCGCGTGGACCGCGCCCCCGGTCACCGGCGTCCCCGGCCCGGGCGTCACCGTCCCCGGCAACCCGTCGTACACCCCGCCCGCGGCCGGTCCGGCCCCCGTCTACGGCGGTGGCCCCGGCTTCAACACCACCCCCTCATTCGTGCCGAGCTTCAACAGCGGCTGGGAAGGCCGCTGGAAGGGCCTCACCGGCGTCGGGAACGGCACCGGCGCCCCCGGCGGCGCGGGCTCCGGTCCGGGCGTCGGCGGGATCGGCGGGATCGGCGGCATCGGTGGCCTGCGCCCCGGCGGCGTCCCCGTCGGCGGGCTCCCGCGCGGCACCGGTGGCGCCAAGGGCGGTGGCGTCGGCGTCGGCCGCGGCACCCCGGGCACGGGCACCGGCCGGGGTGGGCGCCCGGTCACCGGCGCCCCCGGTGCGGGCGGCGGCGGCCGGGCGGGCGCGACCACCGGTCGCGGCGGCCGGGGTGGCGTCGGCGCGGGCCGGGGCACCGGTCGCGGCGGCGGCCTGTTCGACGACGACGAGGAGACCCGCCGCAAGAACCGCGCGGGCCTGCGCGGCGGCACCCTGCTGCCCGACGAGGAGGAGCGCCGCCGCACCGGCCGGGTCGGCGCCCGCGGCGGGTCGCTGCTCCCCGAGGACGAGGAGAACCGCCGGGGCGGCCGCGGCGGTGCCCGCGGCGCCACCGTGCTCCCGGAGGACGAGGCGCACCGCAACGGCAGGCCCGGCCGCTTCGGGCGGGCCACCGGGTTCGCCGAGGAGCACGGCCGCGCCGGGTCCGGCTACGGCACCGGAGCGGGCGGGTCCGCCCGCGACCGCGAGGAGGACGGGGAGCACCGCAGGCGCGTCCCGATCGAGGAAGACCCGTTCACCACGTCCGACATGAAGTCCGCGCCGCCGGTCATCGGCCTGTAGGGAAAGGGAGGGCCCCGTGTACGTCGACGACCCCAACGCCGTCACCGGAGCCGACGGGTGGCAGGTGGAACCCGCGCAGATCCGCGAGTTCGCCGCCGCCGTCGAGGAGGTGCGCGCCGACCTCGACGCCATCTTCGCCGACGTGGCCGAGCTGGCCACCCCCGCGTACCTGCCGATGCTGGGCACCAGCCCGGTCGGGCAGGAACTGGCGGAGAAGTTCACCGAGCGCCTCGGTGGCGAGACCGGCCTGCGCGGGCAGCTCGAGGGCGCCCTCAAGCGGATGGAGGAGTTCGTGGCCAGCGCGGAGAAGTCGGCCGCCAACTACGCCCAGAGCGACGACAGCTCCGCCACCCGCTTCCGCAACGGGTCCTGACCACCCGATGGAGCTGCACACGCGGGCGGGCGTCGCCCTGCACCCGGTCGAGGTCGACCTGCTGTGCGCCTTCGCCGAGGTGGCCGCGCCGTTCCCGCTGGAACTGCCCAGCGCCGCCGCCTCGCGCGAGGAGCGCGACGTGCTGTTCCACGGCGCCGCGGTCACCCTGATCGAGCGGGACCTCGCCGACGAGCGGGGCCCGCTCGGCGTGGCCGAGGAGTTCGTCTACCTGCTGCGCGCCTGCACCGGGGTCCTGGACCTGGTGGTCGACCGGGAGGACCTGGGCAGGCTCGGGGTGGCCGTGCTCGTCGCCAAGGACGAGGCGCTGCTGGTCACCCAGGACGAGGCCGAACCGTTCGGCGTGGTGCGGATGCACGCCGCCTCCGTCGACGAGGCGGTCAGCCGGGTCGCGCACCTGGTGCCGCGCGCGGAAGCCCCCCGCACGGCGCCGTTCACCCTGCCCAAGCGCGCCCTGCGGTCGGCGTTCGAGGTGATGCTCACCCGCCTGCCCGACGACCCGGACGACCCGGACGGCGATGTCGAACCCCGCCCGATGACCCAGGACGAACTCGACACCCTCCTGCGCGAGCACGGCATCGACGAGACCGTCGCCCGCCGCATGGTCGCCTCCCTGCAACCCGTCGTCGGCAGCGGCCAAGCCGGTCTCGCCTCCCGCGACGAGACCGAGGACCAGTGGCACCGCACCGGCGAGGAGCTGCGCTGGGTCGACACCCCGCGCGGCCGCTACCGCCTGGCGACTGAGGACCCCGACTGGATGAGCGTCAACCCGCTCGGCGTCGACGAACTGCGCGCCGAACTGCGCTCCCTCGCCGCCCGCGCCCGCTGACGCGCCTGCCGCAGCAGCGCGAGCGACACGCGGTCCGACACCGCCGCGGTGAGCGCGTCCGCGGGCCGAGCAGCCATAGAGTCCTGAGTGGACAGAGCAGCCGTGGACCAGCGCTCCTGCTCCAGCCGGGCCACGCGCTCCACGTCGACGGGGTCCACCGACTCAGCCGCCGACGGGGCTCTCCGAGATCAGCACGGTCACCACCGTGATCCAGGTGATGATCACCGCGAGGAGCCAGAACTTCGCACTGCTCAGGTACCGGGTCATTGGGGGCAACCTCCCATCGAGGGGTGAACGGGGTCCGGGTGCGCGGGGAAGACCCCGCTAGAGCCATCGGTTCTTGCGGAAGATGCGGTACAGCACCAGGCAGCCCAGGAAGATGATCCCCATGATCATCGGGTAGCCGAAGCGCCAGTGCAGCTCCGGCATGTAGTCGAAGTTCATGCCGTAGACCCCGACCCCCATGGTGGGGATGGCGATGATCGCCGCCCACGACGTGATCTTGCGCATGTCGCCGTTCTGCTGCAGCGAGATCTTCGCCAGCGTCGCGTCCACCAGGGTCGTCAGCAGCTCGTCGAAGCTGGTCACCCGCTCCGACACCGTCGTCAGGTGATCGTCCACGTCGCGGAAGTAGGACCGAACCTGCTCCGGGACCAGCGGCGAACACCCCTCCGCCAAGCGCCGCAACGGGTTCGCCAGCGGCATCACCGCCCGGCGCAGCTCCAGGATCTCCCGCTTCATCAGGTACATCTGCTCGGCGCTGACCGGGCTGCTCGGCGCGAACACCGCCTTCTCGATCTCGTCGATGTCGTTCTCGAACGCCTCGGTCACCGCCAGGTACGTGTCCACCACGTGGTCGGCGATGCCGTGCAGCACCGCGGCGGGCCCACCGCGCATCCGCTCCGCCGAGGCCTCCAGCTCCTCGCGCAGCGTGTGCAGCGCCGAGTGCTTCCCGTGCCGCACCGTCACGACGTAGTCGGCCCCGAGGAAAACCATGATCTCCCCGGTCTCCACGATCTCGTTCGCCGACGTCGGCGACTCGTGCTCCACGTACCGCACCGTCTTGAGCACCATGAACAGGTTGTCGTCGTAGCGCTCCAGCTTCGGCCGCTGGTGCGCGTGCACCGCGTCCTCCACCGCCAGCTCGTGCAACCCGAACGTCTCCGCCACGCCCTGGATCTGCCGCTCGTCCGGCTCGTGCAACCCGATCCAGACGAACCCCTCGCCCCGCCTGCGCACCTCGGCCACGGCCGCCACGTGCGTCCACCGCCCGGGCAGCCGCTCCCCGTCGACGTACACCGCGCAGTCGACCACGTACGCCGACAGCGGCACCGCGACCGGCGCGGCCGGGCGGGCGGGCGACTTCGAACCACGGCCCCGCAGGCCGCTGAACGAGGGAATGGAAGGCATCGACGGGACCTCCAGCCAACACCACCCGGTCAACCGCTGGGTGGTGTCCGACGCTACGGAAACCGAGGAGCCCGGACAGGCGCCCCGGAGCGGAGCGTCCCTGCCGAAACGGCGGTGGAGTCCTTAGCGGAGCACACCTTCGGAGGGGACGCGGGTACTACTGCAACCGGTCGCGTTGTCATGACCATGCGGGTCGCTCATGCGTCCTCACCTCCCCTGGCCGAGGCAGCCGCCACCGCATGTGGGGCCCACCGGGGTGCCAGAGTACTCCACGGCGGGCCGGAACCGAGGTCGGGCCGGGAAAACGGTGCACCGGCGGCCGCCGAATGCGCTCCCTCACACACCGGTTGCGCGCCGGGCGAGGTGCGGTCACAGTGCGGTTACCCGCCGGTCACTTGTGGCCCGGCCACCCCAAGTTGGAGGAACAGTGCAGTTCGGGCGGTACTACGAGGAGTTCGAGGTCGGCGCGGTCTACAAGCACTGGCCGGGCAAGACGGTCACCGAGTACGACGACCACCT
This sequence comes from Actinokineospora spheciospongiae, assembly GCF_000564855.1. Classification (GTDB taxonomy): domain Bacteria; phylum Actinomycetota; class Actinomycetes; order Mycobacteriales; family Pseudonocardiaceae; genus Actinokineospora; species Actinokineospora spheciospongiae. Next base: position 4,965 of record NZ_AYXG01000123.1, on the reverse strand, counting down.
GTTCTGCCTGATCACCATGAACCACCACCCGCTGCACATGGACGTCAACTACGCGGAGAACACCACCGACTTCGGCAAGAACGTCGTCGTGGGCAACTACATCTACTCGCTGCTGCTGGGCATGTCCGTGCCCGACGTCTCCGGCAAGGCCATCGCCAACCTGGAGATCGAGTCCCTCCGGCACGTGAAGCCCACCTTCCACGGCGACACCATCTACGGTGAGACCGAGGTCCTCGACAAGACCCCGTCCAAGTCCAAGGACGACCGCGGCGTGGTCTACGTCGAGACCCGCGGGTACAAGCAGGACGGCACGGTAGTTTGCATCTTCCGCCGCAAGGTGATGGTGCCCAAGCAGTCCTACGGCGAGGCCCGCGGCGGCGAACAGCCGGGCCGCCCCGAACCGAAGGCGTAGCAGACGGAGGAAGCGCCGTGACCGATCCCCTGGACGACATCAGGACCCGGTTGCGGCGCTTCGCCCGGCACGAGGCCGCGGGGGAGTCCCCGCTCTACGAACACCTCGCCACCCGGGCCGCCGACGACCCCGACGTCGCCGCCCTGCTCACCGCCGCCACCGGACCCCACCCGCACCCCACGCTGCTGCTGGCCGCCGCGCACCGCGCCCTGCAGGCCGAGCCCTTCCACGAGCTGGTGAACTACTACCCCTCCCTGGGCGGCAGCTACGGCCTCGACGCCGGCACCTGGCCGCTGTGGCGCTCGTTCGTGCTCGACCGCGCCGACAAGGTCCGCGCCCTCGTCGCCGGGCACACCACCCAGACCAACGAGGTCCGCCGCGCCGCCCTGCTCTACCCGGCCGTCGCCCTCGCCGCCAAGCGCGCCAAGGCCCCGCTGGGGCTGCTGGAGGTCGGGTGCAGCGGCGGCCTGCTGCTCAACCTCGACCGGTACGCCTACCGCTACCAGACCGCCACCGCGGGCCAGATCGCCGCCGGACCGCCCAAGGCCGCCCTCGGCCTGCACTGCGCCCTCGAACTCGCCCCCGGCGCCACCATGCCGGTCATCCCCAAGAAGATCGCCGTCGCCGCCAGGGTCGGCCTCGACCGGGCCCCGGTCGACCTCGCCGACGAGGACGCCGCCGCCTGGCTCGAAGCCTGCATCTGGGCCGACCAACCCGAGCGCAGGCGGCTGTTCAGCACCGCCGCCGCCGTGCAGCACAAGAACCCCCCGGAGTTCGTCACCGGCGACGCCGTCGCCGACCTCGCCACCGCCGCCGCCCGCATCCCCGAGGACACCCCGCTGGTCGTCCTCACCAGCCACGTCCTCACCCACCTGCCCGCCGCCGACCGCACCGCCTTCGTCGACGCCCTGGCCCGGCTGGCCGCCACCCGCCCGCTCTGGTGGATCAGCCAGGAGCCCTACGCGGCGGGCCTCGCCGAGGTCCTGCCCGACCGCGACGACCTCGTGCCCGCCCCCGACACCCCCGCGTTCGGCGTCCTCGGCCTCACCACGTGGGAGGCCGGTCGCCCGAATGCCGTCGCCCTCGCCCGAACCGCCATGCACGGCGAACGGATGACCTGGCTCGCCTGACCGGCGGCTTCCGATCAACGCGGCAACACGTTCCAGCCACGCAGCGTGTCCGCCAACTGCTCCACAAGCAGGTTGTCCCAATCCAATGTGGTGAAGATCGCAAGGTTCACCCACTGGACGTCGTCGGCGTCGTCACCGGCCCGAAGATCACCGCCAGTCACCACGCAGGCGTAGTCGTGGATGTGGAAGACGCCGTTCGGGGCTTCTCGCAGCACCGACCCCACGAGCCGCCCCGGCACCACCTCGAGCCCCGTCTCCTCCCGGGTCTCGCGAACCACCGCCTCCGCGTCCGATTCCCCCGGCTCCACCTTCCCACCTGGTACCGACCACAGGCCGCGCCCGGGCTCGCGACCCCGGCGCACCAGCAGCAGCCTACCCCGGTCATCTCCGATCAGTGCGCCCACACACCTGATCCGTGGAACGTGAAATGCCGTCACCGCCACGGAGCGTAGCTGCACCCCGGGTGTGACGCTGCGCGTTGCCCCAAGCGCCTGACTAGGCTCCCGATCCGCCGCCGTATGCGGTACAACGGTTTTCAACAGGGGCGCCATCCGGCGTGCGTACACGGAACGGGGTAGATCGCAGTGAACGTCAAGAAGGTTCTGATCTTGACTGGGGCAGCGTTGCTCATCTTCTTCCTCGTCACGCAGCCGGTCCAGTCGGCGGGGATCGTCAACTCCATCATCCAGACACTGCGCGAGGGTGCCGAAGCAGTGATCACCTTCGTCCGCACCGTTTTCCAGGGCTAGAGCGGTAAAGTCGACGTATGTTCGCACCCAGGGACCCAGACGAGTACCTGCTCGACTCCGAACGCCGGGTCATCCGGGTGCGCAGGCACTGGGCCAGCCTGGCCTGGGAGGTGTTCGAGGCCGTCGCGCTGCTCGCGGTGTGCGTGATGATCTCCTACATCCTGCCCCCGTCCATGTGGCTGGTGCAGAACATCCTCTGGTACGTCGCACTGGCGGTGCTGCTGCGCTTCACCTACCAGGTCATCTCCTGGTGGGTGGAGCGCATCGTGGTGACGGACAAACGCTTCATGATGACCACGGGAGTCTTCACCACCCGGGTGCTGATGATGCCCATCGGCAAGGTCACCGACCTCACCTTCAAGCGCACCGTCCCCGGCCGCGTCCTCGGCTACGGCACGATCGTGGTCGAGTCCGCTGGCCAGATCCAGGCCCTCAACCAGATCGACTACCTCCCCCGCCCGGAACAGGTCAACGACGCCATCTCCGAACTGGTGTTCGGCGACAAGAAGGCCCAGGCCGAGCGCTTCTCCATGATCAAGGCCCAGCGCCTGGCCCGGGTCGGCCGAAAGAAGAACCCGGTCGCCTGACCCCACCCGACCCCCGGTCGCCCGCGACCGGGGTCGCGGTGGTTCCGCGAGCGTCCTCGACCCGCCTCCGGCCGGTTCCCGGCGCTCACGGCCAAGACCCTGGATCATTCGGGACGGCGCCCACGGTTCCCGCATCGGGAACCGTGCCGGTCTGATCGCTCCGGCCTCCCAGGCGCGGACACATCCAGCCTGCCGAAGCGCGCACCAGCGCGCCGCCTTGCTGCTGCTCGCTCCCCGAAATCCTCCCGGGCCACCGGCACGCGGGCCCGCACGTGCCCTGCCCTGGGTGGTGGTTACCAGCGGGGGCTTCTGCCCTGTTCCCGGTGCTCAGCCTGCCCTCGGTGATGAGGGCTCCCACACTTTCTTCGCCTTCTGCGGTGGCAGCGGTTGCGGGGCGGCGGACATGTTCCTTGTCAGCTGCTCTGCCCTCTGCGGTGGTCGTGGTCAGGGTTTTGCGAGCGTGCTGCCGGTGTCCGGTTTGCCCTTGGCGGTGGCGGGATGGCAGGCGTGCTCCCCGCGTTTGTCCTGCCTCTCAGCGCTGGTCGCAGACGGGGCCGGGGCCTCGCGGGTCTGCTCCCAGCGCCAGGCCTGCCCTCGGCGGTGGCTGCGGCGTGATCCCAGCACCCGGCTTGTTTTCGGTGGTGACCGTGGTGGGGCTCGCAGGCTTTCGCACTCGCCCTGCTCTCGGTGGCGGTTGCGGGGGCGGCGGGTGTGCTCCCCGTGTCTGCCCTGCCCCTCAGCGGTGGTCGCGGGTGTGGCTCTGCGGGCGCACTGCCCGCGTCCGGCTCGTTCCCGACATTCTGCGGGCGTGTTCCCGCGCCCGACCCGCCCCGGCGGTGGTCGTCGGCGCCGGCCCGTGGTGCGTGTTCCGACCGCGGCCGCGTCGTCGCCGTGAGCGCGAACACGGTCCCCGGCGCATGTGCTCGGTCACCGGTTTCTCCACAGGACGCCCCATCGGCGAGACTGGCCCCGTGCGGATCGACCTCCACTGCCACTCCACCGCGTCCGACGGCACGGACAGCCCTGCCGAACTCGTCGCCGCCGCCGCGCGGGCGGGTTTGGACGCGGTCGCCATCACCGACCACGACACCACCGCGGGTTGGGCCGACGCCGAAGCCGCCCTCCCACCCGGCCTCACCCTCGTCCGCGGCGCTGAACTGACCTGCGTATCCCCGGACGGCCGCGGCGGTCGCTGCACGGTGCACCTGCTCGCCTACCTGTTCGACCCCGAGGCCGAAACCGTGGTCGCCGAGTACGCCCGCACCAGGGCCGAACGCCGCTCCCGCCTGCACACCATCGCCGACCGCATGGCCGCCGACGGCTACCCGGTCGACGGCGACACCCTCCTGGCCGACCTCCCCGACGACGTCCCGGCGGGCCGCCCGCACCTGGCCCAGGCCCTGGTCCGCGCGGGCGTCGTCTCCTCGGTCACCGAGGCCTTCGCGTCCCTGCTGCACGGCCGCAACGGGTACTACGTGCCCAGCCGCAGGACCCCGGTGCTCGAAGCCATCGAGATGATCAAATCGGCGGGCGGCGTCACCGTCCTGGCCCACGGCTTCGCCCACCGCCGCGGCCCCACCGTCAACGGCACGGTCATCGCCGAACTGGCCGAAGCGGGCATGGACGGCCTCGAGGTCGACCACCCCGACCACGACCGGAGAGCCCGCGCCGCCCTGCGCACCCTCGCCACCCGCCACAACCTCCTCACCACCGGCTCCAGCGACTACCACGGCACCAACAAGACCACCCCCATCGGCGCCGAGACCACCGCCCCCGAGATGCTCACCGAAATCGCCGCCCGAGCCACCGGCGCCACCCTGGTCCACGGCCGCTGATGCCCACCGCACTCCCTCCACCGCCACCCCCGTGCACCACAGACACCCCTCCTGGGCCACGATCCTCGGTGCCTGCGGTGCCTGCGGTGCCTGCGGTGCCTGCGGTGCCTGCGGTGCCTGCGGTGCCTGCGGTGCCTGCGGTGCCTGCGGTGCCTGCGGTGCCTGCGGTGCCTGCGGTGCCTGCGGTGCCTGCGGTGCCTGCGGTGCCTGCGGTGCCTGCGGTGCCTGCGGTGCCTGCGGTGCCTGCGGTGC
>NZ_AYXG01000122.1 GCF_000564855.1 Actinokineospora spheciospongiae | reverse complement strand
CCGTGTTCGCCCCGAGGACGATCAGGAGGATGTAGACGACCTCGATGATCGCGACCACCTGCCCCGCTACCGGCTTCGACTGCGACTTCCAGAACCGCATCACCGCCGTGAAGACCTACGTGGCCCACCGCCCCGGAACCGTCGGCATAGTCCTCCGAGACCGCCAAACCGGCGCCGTCTGGCACAACGAACACGCCGAAGACCCCACCTGGACCGCCAGCACCATCAAACTGGCCATGGTGGTCGACCTCCTCCGCAGGAACCGAGAGGGAACGGTCACCCTCACCCCCACAGACCACACCAAGATCATCGCCATGCTCCACAGCTCCGACGACGACGCCGCGACAACCCTGTGGACCAAGTACGGCGGCCCCGACCACACCCTGTGGAACAAGGCTTTCCCGATGTACGGCATGACCACCCTGACCCCGCAGAGGGGCTACAGCCAGACCTACCCCTACTGGGGCTTCCAGAAGTGCACCACGGCGGACCTCGACCGCCTCATGACCCACGTCCTGGACAAAACCCCCGCCGAGGACAAGGCGTACATCGTCAAGAACATGCGCACAGTGGCAGCAAACCAACAGTGGGGCGTCTGGGGCGCGGGCAAAGCAGCCACCCCAGGCAACAAAGACGGCTGGTCAGAAGAAGACGGCGGCTGGGTCATGAACACGGTCGGCTTCGCAGGCCCCGCCGAGCGCTACACCCTGGCCATCATGAACAACCTCACCAACCAGGGCGCCTACGACGAGGGCCGAGCCACAGACACGGAGATAGCCCGCCTCCTCTTCGAAGGCCGCTTCTGACCCACCTCGGCGTGCAATCATGTTGAAGTGATGCGAGAAGTGTTGCATGAAGTCTAGACCTGAAGCAGCACTACAGCCCGAATACAACAGACCACATGCTCCGCCGGGGCACCCCCATCTGCAAGAACATGGTCGGCTGGCTCCGCACTCACCTTTCCGATCTGCGGACCCCCACCCTCACCGACCTGGCCGTGGACGCCAGCGACGGGGTTAGTCGTCGCAGTGAAGTCCCCTGGGTGAGGGTGCATTCGCTCAGCCGCTCCCCCAAGGCCACCGAGGGCCGGTACGTCGTCTACCTGTTCGATGCACCCGGCGATTCCGTTTTCCTGACCCTCATGCAGGGCACCACCATCTGGGTGGGCGAGACCGTGCACCCGCCCCCTCCCGGAGTTGCACGCGAGCTCGGCCTAGGCGAAGACCGTGGACGCATCACAGCTGTCCACCCACACCATGCTCATCGTCGCCGCACCCATCACCCTCGACCGCAGCACAACCCCGCCGACCGCCACAGGCGGCACCCTCCGCGTGTGCCACCCCTGGCTCGCCACCCCGACGAACCTCACGCCCATCTCGTACCGCCACCGGGGCGAGTGATCAGCTCTCGTCGACACCGATGTCGAAGGCCACGTCCGTGTCCTGCTTCGAGTAAGACCGGAACGCGATGTGCGTGTCCGTGTCCAGCACCCCCGGCACCTTGCTGATCGCCCCCGGGATCAACCGGGCCAACTCCTCGTGCTCAGCCACCCGCACCACCGCCACCAGATCCACGTCCCCGGCGCACGAGTACACCTCGGCAACCCCGGGGATGTCCGCGATCGCCTGAGCGGCCTCCGGAATGCGGTCCGTAGCAGCCCGCACCAACACGATCGCGGTGATCATCCCGCCCCCTACCCTCAGTCGACTAAGCCCACCCTAGAGCAGCCCAACGCTACGCTCACCCCACCCGAGGAGGAGGCACCCCATGCAAACCCCAGACGAATGGCTCGCCGACTTCGAGTCCAAGGTGGCAGACCTCCAGCAGAAGGCAACCGAGTTCAAGAAGAACATCGAGTCCGCCGGAGCAGTCGAACGCTCCGCCGACGGCTCGGTGACGGTCACGGTGGCCCCCAGCGGAGCCCTCCTGGACCTCCACCTGACGGACAAGGCCATGACCAAGTCAGCGGAGGCCCTCACCGCCGAAATCCTGGCCACCACCCGCACCGCCCGCCAACAAGCCGCCCAAGAGGTAGCCACAGCCTTCACCCCCCTCGGCGGCGACAGCGACATCGTCCAGCGCATCCCCACCCCTGACCCCACCACGCCCGCCCCTCGCGCCCCCGCCTCCCGCCCGGCAGAGGACGAAGACTTCACGTCGACCCGCATCTACAAGGACGAAGACCAACGCTGGTGAACCCCTGCGAGCGGCAGGGGAGCGGTCCGCTATGCTCTCACCCGCACCGCGAGGACAACCCCTCGCAAGTCCGGGTGGCGGAATGGCAGACGCGCTAGCTTGAGGTGCTAGTGCCCTTAACGGGCGTGGGGGTTCAAGTCCCCCCTCGGACACCATCGTTAACCACACGCGGAGAGGCCGTCACTTCGACGGCCTTTTTTTCGTGGTCATACCGCAGGTCAAGCCGCAGATCCGCGTACAGCTTCGCCAGCCGCTCCGGCCGTGCCGTGCTGATCGACCCTGCCGTCTCCGCGAGCGCGTCGATCATGGCGTAGACCTCGGCGGGATCGAAGGCACTCGCCGATCGCGTGATGGCCGCGACTTCGGCCCGTGCCGCCTCACGCTGGGCTTGCGCGGTGTTGATCGCCTCAACCAGCCCGGTGGGGTCGACTCCGGCGCCGATCGCCGCTTGGTACCTGCGCACCTTGTCCTCGGCGTCGGCCAGTCGAGCGCGGGCGGCGGCGCGGCCGTCGTCGGTGGTGCCCTGGGAGCCGATCAACGCTCGGACGGTCTCGTCCCGGTTGTCGGGGTGGAAGATGGTGCTGATCCAGTCGTTGATCGCGGGGACCACCTTGTCCTCCCGCAGGTTCACCGTTTTGGGGTGGTCGGCCAAGGCTGGTGATCCGGGGGCGATGGTGCGGGCGATGCACCGGTAGTAGTTGCCATTGCGGATGGTCTCGCCTTGCATCTTCCGGTCGCAGATCACGCACCGGACGTGGCCGCGGAACAGGTAGGTGCGCTTGGTGGTGGTGCGGGCGCGTTCGAGCTTGGCGATGCCGGTCATGCCGCCAGCCGCGCGGGATCGGCGGATCAACTGGGCTTCGGTGAAGGTCTCGACGGACACGATTTCGGGGTGGGCCTGGGTGCGGGATCGCACGATGCGGTCCGGGGTCGAGCGGCGGAAGCGGGTGACGTTCCCGGCCGCGACGTCGTCGGGGTCGAGGAGGGTTTCGTGTTTGGTGGTGCGGCCGAACACGGCGAATCCGGTGTAGCGGGGGTTGTCGAGGATCGCCCGGACGGTGCTGCCCTGCCAGCCGTCGGCAAGGCGATGCCGATTCTGCTCCGGCCGCCGCGCCGACGGGCACATGATGCCGTCGCTATTGAGGTTGGCCGCGATTGCCCGATCTCCGTTGCCTTCGAGATATTCGGCGAAGATCCGGCGCACCACCTCAGCCGCGGGCGCGTCCACGGCGAGAAGGCGTAGCCGGAATCCCTCAGCGGCTTTGCGCGGGTTGGGGTGCGGGCCACCGTCCACGGTCATGTACCCGTAGGGCGCCCGGCCGCCCTGGTGGCGTCCCTCGTTCACCACCTGCGAATCCATCGCCGCCCGCACCCGGGCCTGCACATGCTGGCGTTCGGACTCGCTCATGCCCCCGAGCACACTCATCAGCATCTTGTGCGAGGGGTTCCGCGCGTCGAACTTGCCGCCCAACTCCGGCACCCACAGCTCAACCCCGTACGCGGCGAAGCGGGGAGCGACCAGCGAGAACTGATTGCCGAACCAACACCGCGTGCCCTCTCCGACCACCAGGGCGTTCCACTCTCGCCGGGGGTCTTTCAGCGCCGCGAGCAGCCGCGACGCCTCGGTGCGCCGCTCCCAGGGGACGGATCGGGACTGGCCGATGTCGAAGAAGTCCGCGACCACGGTCGCGCCGAGCGGTTCCACGAACTTGCGGGCGTTGCCGAGCTGCCAGCCGTGGGAGGTCTCCGGGTCCTGGTTGTCTTCGGTGGAGCAGCGCCCGTAGAACGCGATGGGTCCGATGCCGTGCTCGACCTCGGCGGTGTCCACCTCCAACCCGAGTAGTTCATCCAGCATCGCCCACGGGTTCGGGCTGATTTCAGTAGTCATCGTGTCCCCCTTCCGGAGGCGGTTCAGGGGCCGCCACCGTCGTCAGCTCGACCAGTATGGCAAGAAGTGTGCGACTCGCTCTCGGGTTCAACCTGGGAGGATGGTCCGGAACGTGGACCGTGATGGCGCGGTCATCGTCCTGACCTGCACTCATGCGCTGTCAGGCCCGGCTTCGACCAGGGAGCCGAAATCGCCACGTCGCGCGCGAGCCACCGCTGTCCGGATGTCCTCGGTGAAGTAGCCGCGAACCCGCCGTACCTCGCCGTCGTCCATCGGGGTGCGGTTGCGGGTGGGCTTGCAGTCCAGCGCCGCCATCTGCCGGGCGAACGCTGTCGGATCGGCCTTCAACACCTCGGCCAACTCAGCCGTCGGTACGAAGTCCCGTACCTCGATGTCCTCACCGAGGTACGCCACGACCTCGGCAAGCGGTTCGGGGAGCCCGTCCGGTCGCCACACGGGTTGGTTCGTCCCTGTTCCCGCGCCGATCGCCTTCGCCACCGCCGCGTGGTCCAGCACGGGCGCGGTGTCCTGTCCAGCCGCATGTCCGGTGAGCGTCCCGGCGGCCTCCCGCAGCGCACGACCGCGCTGGCAGATGGTTCGCCAGTCCTCATTGGGCATGTAGTAGGTCCGCACCGTCAACGCCAGCACTTCGGCCCCGGCTTGGGTCTCCCCGTCCGGTCGGAGGATGCCCACGCCCTTGTGCGAGGCCAGCAACCGGGAGCTGTCGTACCCGCGGGTGTTCATCTGCTCCCCGAGGACGATGTTGGAGTCGCGCCAGTCCATGACCCGCAGCGCGAACCGCGACCCCAGCACCGCCCGCAGCCCGGACGGGATGGTTTTCGAGTCCGGCCGCTGAGTGGCCAGCACGAGCACGATCCCCGCCGCTGGTCCCTTCTTCGCCAACCAAGTCAGCAGTTCTCCGACGTACTCGCCCGCGGTCAGCTTCTTGTCCTGCACCTTGACCGGTGTCCGGTCCTCCAACGGCACCTGGACCTCATCAATGAACAGCGCCGTGATCGGCATCCCCAACGCGACGTCCCGCGACATCGCCGGAGTCACCTTCGACTCCGGGCACACCACGTCATCCAGCTCCCGCATCCGCCGGTACCGGCCTTGCACCTCCGACACCAACTCGATCAGCCATCCGAGCAGCGCGAGCACGTGTTCGGACTCGTCCCCGGACATGAACCGGTGCGCCACCGCCCCGGCCGCGTCCCAGTCCTTCCCGGCCTTGAAGTCCGCCACGTACAACCGCGTGTACGGGTCCAAGATCAGCCCCGCCGCCGCCAACCGCGCCGCGAAGGTCTTGCCCTGCCTCGGAATCGCCCCTACCAACATCGACGTCCACACCAGAGGCAAGTCCACCCGCCGATCCCGCGCGTCCCGCCCGAACGGCACCGCCCGCCACGCATCCCACCTCGGCGCATCCAACAGCGGTGTCGACAGCGGCGGAGTCGCGTACGGGTCCTGATCGGCAACCCACATCGCCACCCGCCCCGCGTGCCCACCGTTCCCGCGAACCCGCTCCACGCTGAGCTGGACCTCATCCACCGCCAGCGCGGACGCCAACGCCTCCCGGTTGCGGATCACGTCCGCCGCCTTCCGCGTCGCCGGAAGGTCGACCGTGACCGCCCACCCCTCGCCGACGCGCATCGCGCGTTCGACCAGCCGCAGCGTCTCGTCCTTGCCGATCAGCTTCGCGTCCCGGAACGCGTCCACCAGGACTTGCGGGTCCATCGTCCACGTCAACGCCCGCGGCCCACCCAGCACCGCCTTCCGTCCCGGACTGCCCTCCTTCCGTCGTCCGAGTACTGCCAGCCCCACCGCGCCGATGCCGCCGAGCAGCCACAGCACCCAGTCCCCGTAGACCAGCCGCACCACCAGGCCTACGACCGCGACCACCGCCACCAGGGCGCCGGTCACCTTCCACCGGAACAGCGTCAGCGCCCGAATCGCCTCGAACTTGTCCGCCAGCTTCTCCGACCCCTCCGCGGCCTCCCGGTAGTCCCGCACCGTCACCCAGCCCCGCCACCACCGCAACGCGGCGACCAACCCACGGACCACCGCCCCGAGGAACCGCCACGGTGACCGCAGCACCGCCCACGCCAGATCCCGGAGCATCTGCGCCCGGTGCGGCCGCGAGGTCAGCCACAACGGAGCCCGCCGAGCCCACCACCCCGGCCGCACCGACACCGGCGCGTCCTCGTCCACCAACTCCGCGTCCAGCACCGCCCGCACCGGCGAGTTGTCCCCGTTCATGCCCGCACCTCATCCGCGAGCGCCCGAGCCAACCGCGACGACAGCCCCCGCGAGCACCCCGACACCTCACGCACCCACGCCGGTGTCACCTCCACCCCCGGCGACCACGCGGCCCGAGCGTCAGCGAGGTAGTCGGCGAACAGCTTCCGTGAACGCGCCCCTACCTCGTGAACCTCAGCGTTCACGACCGGACCACCAGCCGCGCTAGCTGCGATAACAGCCTCAGTCAGCTTGTCCCGAAGGTCCGTGATCGCCTCCGCAGCAGCGAACACCACCAGCGGCGGAACCGAGTGCAGCACCACCGCGGCGACGTCCCGAGCCACGAACGACTCCCAGGTGTTCATGACATAGGTGGCCGCGAGCGTGAACCACTTCGCCCGCCGCACCCACGCCCCCGTGGCCACCCGATACCGAGCGGTCACCTGCTCCGCCCGCAAGATCGCCAACAGCACCAGCGACACCGTCGGGTCCAGCACCCACGCCGCCACCCACCGCAGCGACCACGCCGCCGCCGATCCAGCCGCGAACTGCTGAACGTTGGTCATCGTGAAGGCCAACCCCAGCACGATCCCCGACCAGCACATCCAATCCACCTGACGGCGCACCCGCTCAATCCCGAGCGCCACGACGTCCGGGTGCGCCAGGTGCGCCCGCACCTCCGCCGCCTCAGCGGCCGACCGCGCCAACTCCTGCGCCCGGTTCATCGCCGACCACCCCGCCGCCGACGCTCCGAGTGCGTCTCCACCGTCAACGCCCGCGTCAACGTGAACGCCGAGAACAGCGCGGGCACCCCCAGCACCGCCAACAGCACCCACGGCGACCCCGGGTGAGCGATCACCACCCACTGAACCCCGACGATCAACCCCGCGTTGAACAGCACCCGCCCGCCGAGCGACACCAGCCGAGCACCGCCGCGCGCCTTCTCCGCCGCCGCCCGAGCCCGCCGAGCACCCGCCCGCCACACCCACAGGAACGCCAGCAGCACCCCGACACCCGCCACCACCTGCACCGCAGTCAGCTCGATCATGCGTGCTCACCCCGCTCCACACGCTCACCGCGCCGCAACCAGTGCGGGTACAGCTCCCGCCGCTCGTCCTCACCGAGCGCACCCCACACGCCGACCGTCGACTCCCCGGCCGTGCGCAGCTCCAGTTCCAGGCACTCGTCCACGACCGGGCACCCCGCGCACAACCGAGCGGCCAACGCCCGATCCGTCTGCGCCAACCCCGTCCACTCCAGCGCGTCCCCCGCCTCGTAGACCTCCATGCACGCCCCGCGAGCGACCACGACGTCCCCAAGCACATCCGAGGGCACCCACCGCAGCCGATCCAACCGCCACGCGATCCCCACCAGCGAGTCCGTCACGCCGCACCCCCACGCAGGTGCCGAAGCACCTCGACAACCGGCACCCGACCCCGGCACGTCCGGACCACCCCGGCCCGCACCGCCCGGTGAACCACCCCCGGGTCAGCCCCGAGCACCCACGCCGCCTCACGAACCGTGAGGTCCGTCTTCCGCCCGATTCCGGGCAGCCTCGTCCGCATCAGAAATGTCCCTTGATATTGATTTCAGCAACATAGTGTTGAAATCAGCTTGAGTGAAGGTGTGTTTGTCCGCCACGCCGACGGAATGCGCGCCAACGCGCCGCAGGAAAGTCGATGAGCGCTAATCTCGGCGCTGAGGCGGAGCACGGAGGAATAGGTGTCGGAAGACTGGGCGGCGGTCGCCAAGGCGATCAACGAGCGCGTGAACGAACTCGGCTGGCGTCAGCGAGAGCTGGCCGAACGCTCCCAGGTGTCCCAGGCGATCGTCCGCGAGCTGCAACACCACACCGTCGAACGACGCCGCAGCGCCCGCACCCTCGAAGCCCTCTCCACCACCCTGGGCCTGCACCCCCAGCACCTCAACGCCGTCCTGAACAACCAGCGCCCGCCGCACCCGGACGAGCCCGTCGACGACAACGCCGACCGCCTCATGTCCCGTTTGGACGCTCTCGAACAACGCCTCGCCGAGATCGCCGACCGCCTCGACACCATGCAGGGCGACCTGTCGACCGTGGCCGACCACGTCCGCCCGAAGCGCTGAGGACCAGGTGTTTTCCATGCCCTGAATTCAATGCCGAACGGGCCTCGCGCCCCATGCACCGCCAGTGCAGTTCCAGTGCATCGCCAGTGCACATTCCGGGGGGAAGCACAGTCATGGACCAGTCGACCGGGTGGACCGGCGAAACCGCGTGCACGCTCCAAGCGGCACTGCGCCTGACCAATGAGGCATTCGCCGAACACCTCGGCGTAGCCGTCCGCACGGTCGCCGCATGGCACCAACGGCCCGCCATGAAACCCAAGCTCGACATCCAACAGGCCCTCGACACCGCCCTCCGTCAAGCACCAGAAGACGCCCGCGCCCGCTTCACGACCCTCACCAGACCAACACCAGTCGCGCCCGCGCCCCTTGCACCGGAGATCGCCCAACGCCTGACCGGCGACCACCACATCGGCGCCGCCCTCGACTGGCTCGACTGGCACGCCCGCTGGGACCTCGGCACCGCCCGCGCCCAAGTCGCCGACCGCGTCACCCACCTCAACGTCCGCGACATCCGCGAGCGAGGCATCCGCCGAGCCCGAGTCACCCAACGCGACATCGCCGACGCCCTCACCGCCTACTACGGCACCGCCACCCGCTACTCAGCCCGCTACGGCGACAACACCGCCCACACCAGCATCCTCACCACCCCGGACTGGCTGGACCTCAACGTCGCCCTCACCGGCCCCGCCGACAACATCACCATCGGCTCCGGCCTCCCCGACGACGGCCCCACCCTCACCGCGACCGCCGCTGACGCCGCCGTGACCCGCATCGCCGAAACCCTGGCCCTGGGCACCCGCATCACCGACAACCCGCTCTACCGCCTCACCAACGCCGACATCACTCCCGGCCGCATCAACGGCACGTTCGGCGTGGCCCCGTTCATGGAGTACGCCCTCACCCTCGACCTCCTCGAAGGCGAGCTGGTCGACGCCCTCGCCGAAGGCCGCCCCACCACCCCCGGAGCCCTCCCACTCCGAGACGCCCACCTCCCCACCTCCGAAGCAGTCCACGACCTCCCCAACCGCCTCTGCGCTGGCGGCGTCTTGGCCCTCACCGCCATAGCCCGCCCCGCCGACCACCGCGGCCCCGCCGACTACCTCCTCCTCATCCAAGAACGCTCCGGCCACGTCATCAACGCCGCCCGCCGCCTGGCCGTCATCCCCAAGGGCTTCCACCAACCCCTCACCGACCTCCGCGGAGACGCCCAACTCGGCGCCACCCTCCTCCGCGAAACCGAAGAGGAACTGTTCGGCCGCGGCGACATCGACGGCACCCTCGGCGACATCCGCACCGCCGACCCCATGCACCCGAGTCGCCTGTCAACGCCCCTGGCCTGGCTCCTCGCCGAGCCCGACCGCCTCCGCATGGAATGCCTCGGCTTCGGCCTCAACCTCGTCAGCGGCAACTACGAGTTCCCCAGCCTCCTCGTCATAGAAGACGAACAATTCTGGGCAGACCACGGCGGATCAATAGAAGCAAATTGGGAATCAGCAAACCTCCGCCGCTACTCCACCCACGACCCGGACCTCATAACCGAACTCCTCAATGAGGTAGCGTGGAGCAATGAGGGCCTGTTCGCCATGCTGCAAGCCCTCCGCCGTCTCAACACAATCGGCGGCAACCGCGTGAACCTGCCACACATCGAATGGGAGATAAGCAAGTGACCCACAACTGGTCAACCGGCAACGCCGAAGACGACGGCGCCCCCACCCGCGGTTGGCTGGTAGGCCACTTCATCGACCCCAACGAAGGCGTCCGCTCCCAAAAGGACGTCGAAATCAAGTGGGGTATCCACCCCCCGGGCGACAAGCGCGCCGACTGGACCGCCGACGACCAGCGAACCACCCTGGTCATCCTCATCAGCGGCCACTTCCGCGTGGACGTCACCGGCGGCTCCACCACCATGACCCGCCAAGGCGACTACATCATGTGGGGCCCCGGCGTCGACCACTCCTGGGAAGCCCTCGACCAGTCGATCGTCCTCACCGTCCGCTGGCCCTCTGCCACCTAACCCACTGCCCACTCCACCGCAGGCAACTCCACCCGGTCCCCGCCGATCTCCCGCAACCGCCGAACCCCCAACAACAGCGCAAACAGGCCCTCATTGCTCCACCGGTCATCGGCAATGAGGGCCTTTATGCTGTCCGCATCCCGCGTCGAATACAACATCAACCCCGCCGACTCCCAGTTGGCTTCGATCGATCCGCCGAACTCCTCCCAAAACTGCTCATCTTCCACAACCGCCAACCCGGCGAACTCGTAGTTCCCGCTCACCAAGTTCAACCCGAACCCCGTGCACTCCACCCGCAGACGTTCCGGCGCTTCCATCAACCACCGCATCGGCGCCGACAACCGATCGGGATGCATCGGCGCCGCCGCACGCACGCCCCCAATCGTGCTGTCCAACTCGCCGCGCCCGAACAGCTCCTCTTCCAACTCCCGCAGCACCGTCGCCACCAGCCGAACGTCCGCCCGGACATCGTTCAACGGCCCGTGGAACCCCTTCGGGATCACCGCCAACCGCCCCGCGACGTTGACCACCTGCTGTGACCGCTCCTGAACCAACACCACGTAGTCCCCACCAGGCCGCGCGATCGCACACAACGCAGGCACCCCGCCCACGCACAACCGCCCACCCACGTCGAACACCGAGGCCAGATCGGGCAGTAGCGCCCGCCGCAGCCCGAGTTCCCCTGCGGTGACTTCGCGCTCCAGTACATCCATCGTCAGCGCGTAGTCCACAAACGACGCCACTTCCACCCGGCCCTCGACAACACCGGAAGCCACCGACACCTCCACCAGCCGGTACAACGGAGAGTCCGTCAGCCGCCCACCCGACGCCGCCGCGTCCGCCAGCCGCCGCGCCGCCCACTCCGCCGCCACCTTCCCGAGCTGCCCAACCTCGAACAACGACCCCACCGACAGCTCCAGCCCATCCCCAGCTACCAGGGAACGCCGCAGATCCAGCCACCCCGGCCGCGTCGCCACGCTGGTCACCACCTCCACACCGCCCACTACGGCCCGGAAAACACCCGCGTCCGACCCACCGCCGTAGAACGTTCGCATCGCCTCAGCAACAGCCCGCCGTCCCAGGTCCCGACCAACCGCACCGTTGTGGGCGCCTGACTCCACCCGTGCCCGACACGTCCCCGGCTCCCAGCCAGCTCGCGCGTCCACCCACGCGCACCACTCCGCCAGCTCCCCAACGGCAACAGCCGAGACGGTCTCGCCGTCCACCAATCCACAAACCTCCGCCAAACTGCACCCCAGCTCCCGAGCCAGCATCGGCCGGACATGCGGCATCGGCATGTGTTCACCGGACTCCCACGTCGCCACTGTCGTGCGATCCACACCCAACGCCGCACTCAGGCTCTCCTGGGTGTGCCCAGCGGCCTTCCGTGCCGCAGCCAACTTGGCTCGCCGCTGAAACTGACCCATGACAACCCCTCTCTGGCATCGGTCCCATCACCGTAACAGCCGAAATCGGCCCTACTGGTCGAACCGTGCCCACCCCACGGAGCCCCCACACCGCTCCCGTGGCCTCTCCAACCCGTCGCCGGTTGAGTCGGCACCACCGATTCCACCTACGAAACGCACGGAGACCCAATGCGCCCCCGCCTGCACCTGCCGACCCTCATCGCCACCGCAGGAATGCTCGCAGCGTTCGCGTTGGTTCAGCACCACCGCACCCGCCCGCCCGGCTTCCCCTACCTTCACGAAGACCTCTACGCACTCATAGACCTAACCGAAAAGATGGCCGCAAACCTTGCCAACGGTACCCTCGACCCGCTCCAGCTCGACAACCTCGAAGGCACCGGCCGTACCGTCCTCGACTCCTGCCGCTGGCTGGCCAACAAACGTGCAATCGACCCCGCAACCTGCGACGCGCCACCACTCCAAGCGAATTTCATCCACGCCAACCTGAACAGCTTGGTCACCATCTGCCGCGACATCCTCGACACACTCGCCAGCAAGCCCCTGTCACGCGACACGGTCACCCAACTCTCCGACGTCTACACCGACGCCATCACCTCCCTGCGTTGGCTCCTGAACCACTTCCACACCCCAATCGGAAAGCTCCTCCACAACGACCTCCGCAACACCGCGGAGGCCAAGTAAACATGCCCACGCCCCGATACCCGCGCGTTCCCTACGTCACGGCCTGGAGCCACGAAGTCACCAAACCCCCGCCCGTGATCCGCCTCCTCGGCAACCGAGGCATCTCCTACCCCGACGAAATGATCGGCGACCGCGACTCCCGCGGCATCCTCTGGGCACGCACCCCACTGGCCCACGGCCAGGGCACCCCCGAATTCGGCCTCGTCCACGCCGCCCGCCAACGCCGAGCCATGCGCAAACTCCTCTGCCAAGTCTGCGCAGCCCCCGCCGATCAAACCGACGACGGCATCCTCTGGGTCCTCCTCGACCATCGCACCGACTGGCCCAGTTGGCCCACCGGCATGGGCGTGACCGAACCCCCGATCTGCGCGCCCTGCCTGACCATCTCCACCCGCGCCTGCCCCGCCCTGCGCAAAGGCCACGCCATCATTCGCGCCACCCACGCCCCACTCGCAGGCGTCCACGGCGCCCTCTACGCCCCTTCACCCACCAGTCCCCGACCCACACCTCTCGGCCCGGAGACCCTGCACTACGACAGCCCCCGCCTGCCCTGGCTCCTCGCCTCACACCTTGTCCGCGAACTGCTCGACACCACCATCCTCAACCCCTGACCCACGTCCCCAGGACACCCCATGCCCACACCCCGGAGCCTCACCTCCAGCGCCCAACTATCAACCACCCCACACGTCCGCATCTACCACCGCGGCCACACTTTCCGCCTCGCCAAAGGCGACATGCTCATCGCCGTCTTCCGCGGAACCGTCATCGAACAACACCGCCACCTGATCATCCACGACCACCTACCACCCGGCCCCGTTACCGAAGGCCCCCAAACCCCTATCGCCATCATCCCCACCCCGCCCGGCCACCATTGGGCCGACACTAAAGCAATGCACACCATCGCCCACCACTGGCTCAACAACCTCCTCTGAAAACACCACCCATGCCCAACCCCGCCGGCCGCAGTTTGGCCTTGGGCCACAAACTTGCCATCGTGCGCCACCAAGCCGAACTCACCGCCCGCCAAGCCGCCCACCGCCTCGGTAGATCAGCAGCTACCCTCAACAACCCCACCCGTCTTGCGCAGTAGACCATTACCCAAGAGACACCGTAGCCCTCATCTCTTATCTCCTGACCAAAAATACCAGCGGCTGAACTCTGGGACAGGACATACCCTTTGCATCACTTCGCTACCTTGGCTCAAGGCTTGCTCAGTTGAGCATGGGACAGCCATCAGCAACCTGTCCCAACTGTGTCTTTGCTGGTCAGGGCAAGGTTTGCTTGTCCCAACAGCTGTTCGGCAGGACAAGCAAGGGACAGCACGTTAATGGTGCGGTCTTGTTCGTGGAAATTGCCTAGCTACTGATAGTGGCTACCATTAGATGAAGACGGCCATGGATGCTTTGGATGCGTAATTGACGGGTCAGGACAGACTGACGGACTCAATTTGCCAAATTCGGGTGATAGATTTCTCCGGCGGGCTCGCGATTCAGACTAAATGATCATATATCTTCTTCGGGCCGAATTTTCCGCTAGCGTTGTCTCTGTCGCTCAGAAATAGTTGAAGTAGCTTCCGAAAATTGCCTCGATCTAAATTGTAGTCACGAGCAAGAATCCCTCCGTTTTTCCATCTTTCTAAAGTTGAATCAAACAGAAATTGATTCATTTCTTGCGCCATAGTTCGACACGTCATGGCAACCTCATGCAGCCGAGGCAAGTCGATATCGACGCTCATCCTTCCCCCACCTGATGATAATCCTAACGCCCTGACGTTTGCCGTCCCGATACTCCCGTGCGCGTGTACAGCGGCGTGACGAAGGTGGCAAACAGAATCAAATTTTTCGATCGCGACGAAAGCGGCACTGCCTGGCTTTATTTCAATACCAGTAAGTTTCTTTATCGCTTGAAGTAGCTCTTGTGATCCAGCTAAACTTTTTCCTTCAAACAGGCCATAAGCCATCTCCGAAGGACTATAGTACTCTAAGCTCGCAAATGGAATCGCATGTGTTCCTGCATGGCGCTTTGCAACTGAACAGATATTTAGCAACCCCGCGATTATTCCTCTAACGTAACTTTCGGCAGCGCTAGTGTGTCCTAAGAGTAATAGGCGACCGAGCACGGGATGGGTGTGCAAAAGGCCGGGGTCGCCAACAATTGTAATTGCTTCAGCGGCATCGTAGTATTGGTCGATCGGGGAATCGTTGCTTTTTGAGAGTGGTCGACATGCCGAATTAATATTGATTGTTGTAGCTGGGCTCGTTCCACAAACCCGAAATGCTGGAGCCAGGTGGTTAGACACTTACGTACTCCTCGGCGGCCGAGAAGATTCGTTTGGCCCAAATCGAGCCGACGTAGTGCCCTCGAAGCAACTGCTTGAAATCAACATCTAGAAGTATGTCTTGGATAGTCGCAAGATTAGTTTTGGCCAAGGCTTTCTTCTTTGCCTCAGGAATAGGAAGATCTGAGACTGGCCGTTGTAGCATTTCTTTATAAAGCGATTTGTCAATCAGCGGCTTACCGCAACGCATACAAAATTGCGCGTCCTCGCTTACGCGCGGAGTGTCGCAGTTAGAGCATGGAGTTAAATTGAGGGTGCAACGAGATCGGTAATCGTTGCCTAAGTATGTTTCTGGCTTACCTCGCACAAGTAGAGATGAAGGACGTTTCGTCAATGAGATAGTAATCTCACGCGTAGAGGGGCTTCGCCCTAGGCTTAGAGCATTACTTGCAATTACGAAACCTGAGTGTACTTCATATCGTTCGTACACGTCACTACCGCGAGACTGGGAATCTAATTGACGAATTATTCCAGCGTACGCCATTAAGTCCGTAACTTGCTGAAACTCTTTTGTTAGTGGGCGCCGGACTCCAACGGTAGTTGTTTTTTGATGTATTGTTTTGTTAGTGTTAATCTGAGCCAACCGCTCAATAAAAGCTCCTTCAAGCCTACGGCCTTCCACGATCAAGTTTGAGTATCGCGGAATTTTTTCACCCGTACTTTCGAAGACGCCGCGCACAATAGCCACATTTCGCTCAATGCTAGAGTCTGTCCGACGCCTTTGAGGTGCGATATGTTTCCCCGCGTCTTCATCAAGTTCGAGTACCTCCTGAAGCATTGTAAGGAAACTGCGAGGCATTCCAAATGATGCCAAAGCCAAATAATTCAGCAAACCTAGTCGGTCTTTTTCGAACTCCGCAACGATTTCAGCAGGCAATCTCCTGGAGACAATTTCGCGCATTGTTTCAAGGTAAGCCGGGTCATCAACTCGATACCAAGCTTCGAGAATTTCGGCGTCATGCCCGATATGCATATTTGACGAGTAGTTAGTTACGCCCGGATAAACAGCAGCCTTTGGTGCGACAGATCGCGTCTTGAGTTGTCTAAAGATCTCGAAAAACTCGCGTTGCTGTTGAGCGGAGAAGGTGTGTGCGGCATCATCGAACAAAAGCACGGCCCGCTTGCGACGTACAAATTCCACCTGCTCATTAATAAATGCTATGAGCTGCGTCGGTGAAATTCTAGGAATTTCGGTCGGTATGTAACCGACTTCCAGATCATCAACCAGCCTGTGAGAACTGGATATCATGGACCGCAGATAAATTGGAGACGGTATATCCGCTTCGATCTGAGTCTGCTCGAGACCAATTACGACCTTCGCAATTACCCACTGGCGAAATAAATCTACAGCATCTGGACGTGACTTAAAAATGGGTTCGATTGCAAGATGCTTGGCATAATTGACATAGACCGGAAGAACGTCCGAGCTATCGAGCGCTTGATAATACGCGAGGCGGATCATTGTCGACTTCCCGCAACCGCGCGGACCAGAAATGAGCTTGGCCCCAGTAGATTTCAACTTGGCCACTACCCGTTCCTCACGCGGAGATAGGGCGGTCCAGGACTCGAGTTGAGAGCGCGAAAGGTGCTCTGCCCGAGTCTCAAACAAACTGGTCGAAAGTTCCTCAGGTACCATCGTCGCTCTTCACTCTGTGATGAATTGGTGCAAGTTGACCAGATTGTACCCTGGTTCTCGCCCTGCGACTATCAGTATCGCCGCAAGGCGTGTTGTTGTTACACTGCATGTGCGGATCTTCAATAGATATATTTTGTAACTGGGCTTGCCATTATATGCATTAACTGAACACTGTGGTGCTTAACGACTAAGTCGTCCGATAGCTCTTAGCTTATCGGCGGACCCTATGGCCGACAACCTACGGTCAATCTCATGGCGACTCCAGGCGTAGGCAGTGCTCGGGAGCGGCCCCAAGTACTCGCTCTAAATTGAGCGTCGGTAAGTATGAAATATTCAAGTTCACTTGATGATGAGCGTTGTGGTTAACGAGCAGCTACGGCCTCGGATGCTGGAAATCGTTTTCATTAGCGGTTTCGAGAGAGTAAGCTGGAATCTGGCTGGCTACCGGCTACTGCCTGGCTGTGGGCAGTGGGTTTCATGCTCGTCTTTGCCCGTTGCGGCGCATGGCTGGTGGTCTAGACCGAGCCTCTCGCCCGGCCACCCGCCAGAGATTCTTGTGGTGCCTGTCGTAGTGGTGCTGTTACGTGGTGGCGTGGTCTGCGATGGTACGCAGTATGGAGATCGAGTTGGCTGATGCTGTGGCCGCACTGCGTGATGAGTTGATCGAGGCCGCGACGCGGGGCAGGAGTCCGTGGGTGTCATTCACGGTCGGGCCCATCGAGTTGGAGTTCGCCGTCGAGCTGAAGAAGGACACCAAGGCCAAGGCCGGGTTCAAGGCATGGGTGGTGTCCGGCGACGTCGAAGCCGGGGCCGCGCGGGCGGTAACGCACCGGGTGAAGATCTCCCTGACGGCGAAGAACGCGGCTGGGGGTGATGTGCAGGTCGGCAGTCAGGCGGACCGGCCTGATGGTCCCGGGGACACCTCCCGGCGTGTCGAGGACTGAGCGGTGGAGCGGGAGCGGGTCGCCGCGGTCGCCCGGGACGGGATCTGCGGCTCGGGGTATGCGGTTGCCCCGGGTCTGGTGGTGAGTTCGGCACACGTGTGCGGCCCCACGGGGACAACGGTGTCCATTTGGCGCCCGGCAGGCGGCAGGACGGTCTCGGGGACTGTGGTGTGGGCTGGGGACCCGGCAGGGCCCGCCGACGCTGTCCTGGTCAAGGTCAACACCGCTGATTTCGACGTGAGCACACCGGTGCGGTGGGCTCGGTTCGGCACTCGTCGCACCGCGCAGGTGTGTGAGTCGTGGGGTGTCCCTGATGGGGTCCAGGGTCCGCTGGGGGCACCGCAGGAGGTTCGCCAGGTCACCGGGTACATCAACCCCGGTGACAGGTTCGTGGGCAATAAGCACACCATGACTGTCACCGGCCACCCCTACACAACGCTGCCCTCCGGTGATTCACCCTGGGCTGGGATGTCCGGGGCCGCTGTCTGCCTCGGCGACACCATAATCGGCGTGGTCTCCCACGACCCGGCCAATGCCCAACACGGCGAACTGCTGGCCGTCCCCGCCTACGTCCTGTGGAACGACCCCACCTTCCGGTCCGCACTCGGACAGCCGGACGCGCGCCTGGACAGCGTGGAACTCACACCGCTGTCCGCCACCACAACGACCGCCATTCCGACCCCGTCCGCATTGTTGCTGGCCCGACACGAAATCGTGCCCTGGCAACCCCGCACCACCCTGATGCGCGACCTGCTGACCTGGGCCGACCAACCCGGACCAGGTGTGTGGCTGCTGCACGGACCGGGAGGGCAGGGGAAAACTCGCCTGGCCCTGCAACTCAGCCATGAACTCTCCGCCCGGTGGGCGGTGTTCTGGCCCTCACCCGACAAACCCGCCGAAACCATGCAGATCGTGGGTCAACTCGCCCGCCCCACCCTCATCGTCCTCGACTACGCCGAAACCCGCCCCACCCAACTCCGCACCATCCTGACCGTCCTTCCTGCCACCGCACAGGTCAAGGTCCTGCTGCTCGCGCGCACCGCGGCGGGATGGTGGGAGGACCTGCCCGTCGCCGACGAACGCATCGCAGACAACCTCGCCACCGCCAGAACCCACCCCCTCGAACCGCTGCCCGCCACCGAGGCCACCTACCGCGACGCCATCACCGCCTACGCCACAGCACTGCCCCAAGTCCCCGGCCTCGACCACCACCCCTGGGCCGACATCGCTGCCCGCCTACCCGATCGCGACCACCTCGACCACCCACTCACCCTGCACCTCACCGCCCTCGCCGACCTCCTCGACACCACCCTCCCCCCAGAACAACGAACCCCAAACACCACCCCCGAAGCCCGCGTCCTCCTCCACGAACGCCGCTACTGGCACAAGACCGCCGCCACCATCCCCGCTCTCGCCGCACTCAACAGCACCACCCTGCACAACGTCATCGCCCTCGCCATCCTCGCCGGACTCACCGGCCCGGAGGACGCCGATCCCGTCCTACGAACCCTCCCTGGCCTCCCCGCTGACCCCAACCCAACCCTGCACCACCTGACCGGTTGGTTGCGCAGCCTCTACCCGCCCACCACCCCAGGACGATACTTCGACAGCCCCCAACCCGACCGCCTCGCCGAACACCACGCCGCCCACCAAACCCTGAACACCCCGAACTTCACCAACCAGCTCGCCGCGACCGCCACCGCTGACCAAGCCACCACCATGCTCACCGTCCTCACCCGCGCACTCATCCACACACCCCATCCCACCCAACTCGCCCATCACATCACCACCCTCATCACCACCCACTCACACGCCCTCGCCCCACCCGCCCTCACCATCACCACCCAAACCGAAACACCCCAACCACTCCTCACCGCTCTACACACCATCACCACCAACCCCGACACACCCACCTCCCTCGTCACCACCCTCACTGACCTGCTGCCCCACAGCACCCGACGCCTCGCCCATCTCGCCACCGACCTCACCCAACGCCTCGTCCATTACCACCGCACCAACCCGGATGCCCACCTCCCTGACCTCGCCATGAGCCTCAACAACCTCTCGAACCGGTTGGGTGAGGTGGGCCGTAGAGAGGAAGGG
>NZ_AYXG01000121.1 GCF_000564855.1 Actinokineospora spheciospongiae | reverse complement strand
GGTCGGGTGGCTGGCCGAGCAACATCCACCCGCCCGGGCATTCGCCTGCCGGGCAGGCGGGTTTCGGGGTGGCTGGGTGGGTGTTGCTGCGCCGATGTGCTTCGGGTGGCCGGTCGGTGGTTCGTCGGGTGGGTTCGAGGGCAGGCCCCGGTGGCTCAGCGGACCGTTCTCGGCGCGCCGGACCAGGTTTCGTCGGGCAGGTTCGGGAGGAGGTCGGCCAGTTGTACCGGGTACACCGTGTCCGTGGTCTCCCGCAGGTCCTCGGGGGTCCACCAGCGGTGCTCGGCGATGGTGCGGGCCTCCAGCTCGGTGAAGCCGTCCGTGCTGACCTGTGCGCCCTCGGGGAGGCGGGCGAGGAAGAACCACTCCTCGCCGTCGTAGTTGCGGCCCTCGAAGCTGAACGCCACCCGCCGCCGCCAGATCGGGCCGGTCAGCGCGTCCGGCGGCAGGTCGACCCCGGTTTCCTCGCGCAGTTCGCGCACGGCCGCGCCGCGCAAGTCCTCCCCCGGTTCGACGCCGCCGCCCGCGGTGAACCAGTACGAGTCCCCCGGGTCGGCCGGGTCGTGGCCGTGGAACAGCAGCACCCGGTCGGTGGCGTCGAGCAGGACCACCCTGGCCGCCGGGCGGGGGCGGGGCAGGTCGGTGGGCTGCGGTTCGGCGATCTCCAGGTAGGCCGGTTGCGGCGCGGTGCCCGCCAGCTTGAACCAGCGCACCACCCGGCGGCGGCGCTGCGCCAGCGTGTCGCGCACGGCGTCGCCGTGCACGCGGCGGGCGATGACGACCCGGTGTTCGGCGTCGACCAGTTCCGCGGCCAGCACCAGTGGGATCGACTGGCGGTCGACCCCGGCCAGTTCCCTGCTCAGCGCGTTCTCGGCGGGTTCGCGCTCGCGGCGGGGCGCCCGTTCGGCGCGGTCGGCCAGCACCCGCAACCGGTCGCCCGCCCGGGGGTCGAGCGTCCCGGCGACGGCCCGGGCGACGACGGCGCGCCGGGCCAGGGCCGCGTCGAGCGCCGCCCACGCGGCGTCGGTGCGCACGTGCAGCCGGTCGAGCCGGTTGGCCGTGCCCACCAGCCAGCTTCCCAGCACGACCAGCAGCGCGAGCCCGACCAGGAGGACGGCCAGCCCGAACCCGCTCACCCGACCTCCCCGACCGCGCGCGGGACGGCCGCCGCCGCCTGCTCGTAGACGCGCAGCACCTGCCGGGCGACCACCGACCAGTCGAACGCGGTGACCCGCTGGTCCGCCTCGGCCACCAGCGCGGCGCGCCGGGCGGGGTCGGTCAGCACCGAGCGCAGCCCGGCCGCCAGCGACGCCGGGTCGCCGACGGCGGTGAGCACGCCCGCGCGGCCGTCGAGCAGCACCCGGCGGAAGGCGTCGAGGTCGCTGCCGACCACGGCCGTGCCCGCCGACATGGCCTCGGTGAGGATGATGCCGAAGCTCTCCCCGCCGGTGTTGGGGGCGCAGTAGACGTCCACGCTGCGCAGCGCGCGGGCCTTGGTCGGGTCGTCGACCTGGCCGAGCAGGTCGATGCGGTCCGCCCACGGCCCGGCCGCGCGCCGCAGCTCCTCCTCGTCGCCCCGGCCGACCACCAGCACCCGCAGGTCGGGCAGGTCCTCGAGCAGGCGCAGCGCGTCGAGCAGCACCGGCATGCCCTTGCGCGGTTCGTCGTAGCGGCCGACGTAGCCGATCGTGCCGCCCGCCCTGGGGTAGCCGGGCAGTGGTTCGGCGTCGCGGAAGAAGCCGACGTCGACGCCGTTGGGGATCTCCACCGCGTCGCCGCCGAGGTGTTCGACCTGCACCCGCCTGGCCAGTTCGGACACCGCGATCCGGGCGGTGATCTTCTCCAGGAACGGTTGCAGCACCGACTGGAACGCGCTGAGGGTGCGCGAGCGCGGGGTGGAGGTGTGGAAGGTGGCCACGATCGGGCCGTCGGCGATCATCATGGCCAGCATCGACAGGCTGGGCGCGGTCGGCTCGTGCAGGTGCAGCACGTCGAAGTCGTGGTCGTGAATCCACCGCCGGACCCTGGCGTAGGACACCGGGCCGAAGGCCAGCCGGGCGACCGAGCCGTTGTACTTGATCGCCACCGCCCGGCCCGCCGGGTGCACGAAGTCCGGCAGCTCGGTGTCCTCGTCGGCCGGGGCGAGCACCTCGACCTCGTGGCCGAGCCCGGTCAGCGCCCTGGCCAGGTCGAGCACGTGGGCCTGCACCCCGCCCGGGACGTCGAACGAGTACGGGCAGACGATGCCGACCCTCACCGCGGGCTTTCCCCGGCCGCCGCGGCCCTGGCGGCTTCCTTGTCCGCGGTCCACACCGGTTGCAGCATGTGCCAGTCGGCCGGGTGCGAGCCGATGTCGGCGGCGAACACGTCGGCCAGCGCCTGGGTGGCGGCCGGGATGCCCTTGACCCCGCCCACCGGGACCGGCGGGTGGATGCGCACGGCCCAGCCGTCGTCGGTGAACCACACGCCCGCGGGCAGCAGCACCGCGCCGGTGCGCGCGGCCAGGTAGGCCGGGCCCGCGGGCAACTGGGCGGGCTGGCCGAAGAAGGTGACCGGGATGCCGCGCGGGCTCAGGTCGCGGTCGCCGACCAGGCAGACGACCCGGTTCTCGCGCAGCCGCTCGGCCATCACCACCGAGGCCATCCGGGCGCCGCCCTCGGCGGGCAGGATCTCGAAGCCCAGCGATTCGCGGTAGGCGACGAACTTCTCGAACAGCGATTCGGGCTTGAGCCGTTCGACGACGGTGGTGAACGACCCGTGCTCGCGGACCAGCCAGGTGCCCGCGGCGTCCCAGTTGCCCGAGTGGGTCAGGGCGATCACCACGCCGTTGCCCTCGGCCAGGCCCGCGGTGATGTACTCGGCGCCGGTGATGTTGGCGGCGACGTTCGCGTGGATCGCGGCGACGTCCATCGTCGGCAGCCGGAAGGTCTCCATCCAGTACCGGGCGTAGGACCGCAGGCCCTCGCGGACCAGCGCGTCGAGTTCCTCCGGCCCGGCCTGCGGCACGACCCGGGCGAGGTTGGCGCGCAGCCGCCTCGCCCCCGGCCCGCCGCGGCGGGCGGCCCAGTCGGCACCGGCCCGGAACAGGGTCTTGGCCGCGGCCTCGGGCAGCAGCCGCACGAGGCGCCAGCCCAGGCCGTACGCGGTGGCGGCGAGCCCGCTCACGCGGCGGCCCCCTCGGCGGCGCGGCGGACCGCGAGCAGCCGCTGCACGACGGTGATGACCGAGCCGACCGCGCACAGCCACAGCGCGACGTCGATGGCGTACGGGACGCCCAGCCCGGTGAGCCCGGTGCCGACCAGGGTGATGATCAGGCGTTCGGCGCGCTCGACGAGGCCGCCGTCGGCGCTGAGCCCGGAGGCCTCGGCGCGCGCCTTGACGTAGGAGACGACCTGCGACAGCACCAGGTTGAGCAGCGCGGCCACCGCGAGCACCCGGTGGTCGACCACGGTGAACAGGTACCAGGTGAGAGCGCTGAACAGGGCCCCGTCGGCGAGGCGGTCGCAACTGGCGTCGAGGACCGCGCCGAAGCGCGTGCCCCCGCCCAGGGCGCGGGCCATCGAGCCGTCGATGAGGTCGAACATGGCGAAGCCCCACACCACGAAGGTGCCCGCGAGCAGGTGACCGGTGGGGAACAGCCACAGCGCGCCCGCGACGGCGCCCGCCGTGCCGAAGAGGGTCATGGCGTTGGGGGTGAGGCCGAGGCGGACCAGCCACGCCCCGATGGGATCGGTGGCGCGCGAGACCGAGGCACGGGCGAAGATGTTGAGCATGAGTCTGTCGGGGACACCTAACCGGCAAGACGACCTGGTGCCCGCAGCCTAACCGGCCCGCCCCGGCCCGGGCGCGCCCCACCCGCTCAGGTGTCGGCGCCGACCTCGGGCTGCCCCACCTCAGCGGTGTGCGGGGAGTCGGCGACGTGCCCACCGCCACAGTCGCGCGGGTGGTTGCCCGGCAGCAGCATGTCCGGGTCGAGGCCGC
This sequence comes from Actinokineospora spheciospongiae, assembly GCF_000564855.1. Taxonomy (GTDB): domain Bacteria; phylum Actinomycetota; class Actinomycetes; order Mycobacteriales; family Pseudonocardiaceae; genus Actinokineospora; species Actinokineospora spheciospongiae. The sequence goes on along the minus strand of NZ_AYXG01000121.1, from coordinate 12,960 downwards.
CGAGGACGGCCGCGCTGATCTCGCCGAGCACCCGAACCTGCTCGGCGGTGAGCCGGTCGAACAGGGATTCCCGCACGGCGGTCACGTGCCCGGGGGCCGCCGCCGCCAGCGCGGCGAACCCCGCGTCGGTGAGCGCGGCGAGCTGCCCGCGCTTGTCGGTCGGGCACTCCCGCCGTTCGACCCAGCCCGCCTCCTCGAGCCGGGACACCGCGTGGGAGAGCCTGCTGCGGGAGGACCCGCGCAGCCCCGCCAGCTCGCTCATCCGCAGCTCGCGCCGGGGCGCCTCGGACAGCACCACCAGGATCTCGTAGTAGGTGTAGGGCATCTTCGCGTCCCGCTGGAGCTGACGGTCGAGCGAGTCGGTGAGCGCGCTCGTCATGGTGATGAACGTCCGCCAGACATCCTGCTCGGCCCCGCTCAGCCACCGCGTCTCCTCAGCCATGCCCACAGCGTACCCCTCTGGTTGAACTCTCAACCGCATGCGTGTAGCTTGCTCGTTGAACGCTTAATCAAGCGTTCAACGAACGGAAGGGGCGACCATGACCACCGCACTCACCCAGATCCCGAACTTCGTCGCGGGCACGTGGGACATCGACGCCGTGCACTCGGAGGTGGGCTTCTCCGTGCGGCACATGGCGGTCAGCAAGGTGAAGGGCCGCTTCGACGGCGTCTCCGGCCACATCGTCACCACCGAGGACCCGGCCACCTCCGGCGTCGAGGTGAGGATCGACCTGGCCACGATCAACACCTACAACGCCGACCGCGACGGCCACCTCAAGTCCTCGGACTTCTTCGACGTCGAGAACCACCCGGAGCTGACCTACACCGCCACCGGCTTCCAGGAGGACGGCGACGGCTACGTCCTCAACGGCGAACTGACCCTCAAGGGCGTCACCAAGACCGTCCCCCTGCACTTCGAGCTGAACGGCTTCGGCCCGGACGCCTACGGCGGCACCCGGGTCGGCTTCTCCGCCAAGACCCAGATCAACCGCAAGGACTTCGGCGTCAACTTCGAAGGCCTGCAGAACGGCGTCATCGTCGTCAGCGACAAGGTCGACATCCACATCGAGGTCGAGGCCGTCCTCCGCACGGCGTGACCCCCGCACGGCCGACCGGTCCCCGGACCGGTCGGCCGGGGTGCCTCAGTCCGCCCAGGCGTCCGCGAGCATCTGCCGGGTCTCCCCCAGCAGTTGCGGCAGCACCTTGGTGTGCCCGATCACCGGCATGAAGTTCGCGTCCCCACCCCACCGGGGCACCAGGTGCTGGTGCAGGTGCGCGGCGATCCCGGCCCCGGCCACCACGCCCTGGTTCATCCCCAGGTTGAACCCGTGCGGCGCCGACACCCGCCGCGCCACCCGCATCGCGTGCTGGGTGAACTCGGCCAGCTCGACCGTCTCGTCCGCGGTGAGGTCGGTGTAGTCGGCCACGTGCCGGTAGGGCACCACCATCAGGTGACCCGGGTTGTACGGGTAGAGGTTGAGCACCGCGTAGACGGTCTTCCCGCGCGCCACGATCAGCGCGTCGGCGTCGTCCAGGTCCACCAGCCCGCAGAACGGGCACCCGGACGCGGTGTCCCCCTCCGGCTTGCCCTCACCCCTGATGTAGGCCATCCGGTGCGGAGTCCACAACCGCTGCAACGCATCGGGAATGCCGACACCCTCCTGGGGGACAAGCTCCGGATCGACCATGCACCGATCCTAGGGCCACCGCCCCGCCCCGGGTACACCGCGCGGACGCCGCCACCGGGGGGTGCGTCCGCGCGGCCCGGCGGTGCTACTCGGGCACGACGAAGGTCTCCGACGACGGCGAGGCGTTCTCCCGACCGGCCACCCAGGCCCGGACGGCGTCCACGGCCTTGGCCACCGGCACCCCGTTGAGCTGCGAGCCGTCGCGGAACCGGAACGACACCGAGCCCGATTCCACGTCCTTGCCGCCCGCCACCAGCAGGAACGGGACCTTCTGCAACGTGTGGTTGCGGATCTTCTTCTGCATCCGGTCGTCGGACAGGTCGACCTCGACCCGGATGCCGTGCGACCGCAGTTCCTTCGCCACCGCCAGCAGGTGCTCGGAGTGCTCGTCGGCGATGGGGATGCCCACGGCCTGCACCGGGGCCAGCCACGCCGGGAACGCGCCCGCGTAGTGCTCGGTGAGCACCCCGAAGAACCGCTCGATGGAGCCGAACAGCGCCCGGTGGATCATGACCGGCCGCTGCCGCGAGCCGTCCGGGGCGGTGTACTCCAGCTCGAAGAGCTCCGGCAGGTTGAAGTCGAGCTGGATGGTCGACATCTGCCAGGTGCGGCCGAGGGCGTCGCGGGCCTGCACGGAGATCTTGGGGCCGTAGAACGCCGCGCCGCCCGGGTCCGGGACCAGTTCCAGGCCGGAGGCCTCCGCGGCGACGCGCAGGGTCTCGGTGGCCTGGGCCCAGACCTCGTCGGAGCCGACGAACTTCTCGTCGTTGCGGGTCGACAGCTCCAGGTAGAAGTCGTCGAGGCCGTAGTCGCGCAGCAGGTCGAGGACGAACGTCAGCAGCGACTTCAGCTCCTCCTGCACCTGGTCCTGGGTGCAGAAGATGTGCGCGTCGTCCTGCGTCATGCCGCGCACGCGGGTCAGGCCGTGCACGACGCCGGACTTCTCGTAGCGGTAGACCGAGCCGAACTCGAACATCCGCAGCGGCAGCTCGCGGTAGGACCGGCCGCGGGAGCGGAAGATCAGGTCGTGGAACGGGCAGTTCATCGGCTTGAGGTAGTAGTCCTGGCCGGGCTTGCGGACCGTGCCGTCCTCGTTGTACTCGGCGTCGAGGTGCATGGCCGGGTACATGCCGTCGCGGTACCAGTCGAGGTGCCCGGAGGTCTCGAACAGGGTGCCCTTGGTGATGTGCGGGGAGTAGACGAACTCGTAGTCCGCCTCCTCGTGCCGCTGCCGCGAGTAGTCCTCCATGGCCCGGCGCACGATCCCGCCCCTGGGGTGGAACACCGCCAGCCCGGAACCGATCTCGTCGGGGAAGCTGAACAGGTCCAGCTCCACCCCGAGCCTGCGGTGGTCGCGCCGCTCGGCCTCGGCGAGCAGCTCCAGGTGCGCGTCCAACGCCTCCTGCGACTCCCACGCGGTGCCGTAGATGCGCTGGAGCTGCGGGTTCTTGTCGTTGCCGCGCCAGTACGCCGCCGCGACGCGGGTCAGCTTGAAGGCGGGGATGTGCTTGGTGGTCGGCACGTGCGGGCCGCGGCACAGGTCGCCCCACACCTGCTCGCCGCTGCGCGGGTCGAGGTTGTCGTAGATGGTCAGCTCGCCGCCGCCCACCTCCATGATTTCAGTGGTGTCCACAGCGTTGGTGTCACTACTCTTGAGGTCGACCAGTTCCAGCTTGAACGGCTCGGCCGCCAGCTCGGCCTTCGCCGCCTCGACCGACTCGACCACCCGCCGGGAGAACCGCTGCGAGCCCTTGATGATGGCCTTCATGCGCTTCTCCAGCGCCTGCAGGTCCTCCGGGGTGAACGGCCGGTCGACGGCGAAGTCGTAGTAGAAGCCGTCGCGCACCGGCGGGCCGATGCCCAGCTTGGCCTCGGGGAACTGCTGCTGCACGGCCTGGGCCAGCACGTGCGCGCAGGAGTGCCGGATGACCGAGCGCCCGTCCGGGCTGTTCGCGGGCACGGCCTCGACCTCGGTGTCCGCCGACGGCGTCCAGGACAGGTCGCGCAACCGGCCGCCGGGGTCGCGCACGACGACCACCGCGTCGGCCCCCTTGCCCGGCAGACCCGCCTCCCGGACGGCCGCGCCCGCGGTGGTGCCCACCTTCACCACCACGCTCGATGCGGGGGCGACGGCGACGGGCTGCGGCTGGGACACGGTGTACTCCTCGGTGCGGGGCCGACCCGGGCAGGTCAGCGGTGTCAGGTCGACGATGATGTTAACGACCCGCCCCGACGGCCCGCGCCCCGGTTTGCCGGTCTGTGGACAACACGCCCATGACGATGACGTCGTACCGCTCGCCGTCCCACAGCCAGGCCTGCCGCAGCCTGCCCTCCTCGCGGAACCCGACCTTGCGGTAGGCGGCGACGGCGCGCTCGTTGTACTCGACGACCTCCAGGCCCACCCGGTGCGCGCCCACGACGTCGAAGAGGTGGTCGAGGACCAGCCGCAGCGCCTCGCTGCCCAGCCCCCGGCCGTGCCGCTTCCACAGCGCGATGCGCAGTCCCGCCACCAGGTTGTCCGGGTCCCAGTCGTTGACCGCGAGGTCGCCGAGGAACTCCCCGCCGACCGGGTCGACGACGGCGAAGTCCAGGCGGTCGTCCTGCTCGCCGCGGGAGCCGCACCAGGCCACGAGCTGCTCGCGGGTGAACGTGGTGTGCGTGCCGGTCAGCCGGTCGAGGGCGGGGTCGGTGACCATGCCGAGCAGGTCGTCCACGTGCTCGGGGCCGAGGGGTTCGAGGCGGACCCGCTCGCCGATCAGGACGGGCTTGGCGGACAGGTCGGGTGCGGCGGGGTGGTCGGTCACGCCCCCAGCATGCCGCGCATCCTGGCGACCTCGTCGGACTGCTCGGCCACGACGTTGTCGGCCATCTCCTGCACGAGGACGTCGGAGCCGGAGCGGCGCACGGTGTCGGCCATGCTGATCGCGCCCTCGTGGTGGCGGATCATCAGCTCCAGGAACAGCCTGTCGAAGGCCGGGCCGGACGCGGCGGCCAGCGCGGCCAACTGCTCGTCGGTGGCCATGCCGGGCATGGCGTGGTGCTCGTGCCCGCCGTGCCCCTCGTGCTCGGTGACCTCGGGTTGCCCGTGCCGGGTGAGCCAGCGGTTCATCATGTCCACCTCGGGGCCCTGGGTGTCGGCGATCCGGGTGGCGAAGGCCTTGACGGTGGGGTCGGCGCCGCGGTCGGGGACCAGCGCGGTCATCACCAGCGCCTGGCGGTGGTGGGCGACCATGTCCCGCACGTAGGTGTGGTCGGCTTCGTTGGGCGGGGTGGCGGCGGCGTTCGAGGCGGCCTCCTCCGCCGACAGGGTCCGGTTGCCCTCGCCCGGCAGCCCCGGTTGGACGACCGGGTTCGCCGGGGCCTCGTCGGCGGTGCACCCGGCGGCACCGGTCAGGCCCGCCAGCGCGGCCGCACAGGCCGCGACCAGTCGCCATCGCACGTCGGAACTCCCCTCACCAGCAACGATCCCCGACGCTACCCGTTCACGGACAGGGGCAACAAGACGCCCATAACTGGTGAAAACATCCCACCTTGGTGGCTGGTCCGAGCCCCGACCGGGAGGTCATACTGCGGTTTCCGCATTCCACGAGAGGGGCTGCTCGTGCCTTCCACCCGACGACTGTCGGCCACAGCGGTGCTGGGTGCCGCCGCGCTGACCCTGTCGACCCTCGCGGGGGTGACCTCGGCGAGCGCCCAGGGGGCGTTCCCCGCCGCCGACGAGATCGTGACCAGCCCGAACGTGCGGCACGTCGCCAACATCCCGGCCACCGCGCCGCTGGGTGGGCCCAGCTCCGTCGGCACCGACCTGGCCTTCACCGGCGACTACGCCATCGCGGGCAACTACCTCGGCTTCACCATCTACGACATCAAGACCCCCGAGCGCCCGAGGATCACCAGCCAGGTGCTCTGCCCGGGGTCGCAGAACGACGTCTCGGTGAGCGGGAACCTGCTGTTCCTGTCGACCGACTCGCGGCGCAGCGACGCCTCCTGCAACTCGGTCGCCCAGAGCGACGGCACCAAGCCGTACTGGGAGGGCATCAAGGTCTTCGACATCAGCGACAAGCGCAACCCGCGCTACGTCACCGCGGTCGAGACCGCCTGCGGCTCGCACACGCACACGCTGGTGCCGGGCAAGAAGAACAAGGACGTCTACCTCTACGTCTCGTCCTACAGCCCGGCGGCGAGCCTGAGCAAGTGCCAGCCGCCGCACGACATCATCTCCATCGTCAAGGTCCCGCTGCGCGACCCGGCGTCGGCGGCGCTGGTGGCCACCCCGAACCTGTTCCCCGACGGCGGCAACCCCGGCCGCTCCGGCACGATCGAGACCGGCTACACCTCGGCGACCACCGGCTGCCACGACATCACCGTCTTCCCGGCGAAGGACCTGGCGGCGGGCGCGTGCATGGGCGACGGCGTGCTGATGGACATCTCCGACCGGGAGAAGCCCCGGGTGATCAGCCGGGTGCAGGACGACGAGCACTTCGCGTTCTGGCACTCGGCCACGTTCAACAACGCGGGCACCAAGGTCCTGTTCACCGACGAGCTGGGCGGCGGCGGCGCGGCCACCTGCAACCCGGAGATCGGTCCGACCCGCGGCGCCGACGGCATCTACGACATCACCGGCCGCGGCGACAAGCGCGCGCTGGAGTTCAAGAGCTTCTACAAGATCAACCGCACGCAGACCGACGAGGAGAACTGCGTGGCGCACAACGGTTCGCTGCTGCCGGTCCCCGGCCGCGACATCATGGTCCAGGCCTGGTACATGGGCGGCGTGCAGATCATCGACTTCACCGACTCCACGGCGCCGAAGGAGATCGGCTTCTTCGAGCGCGGCCCGGCGGCCGACCCGGACGAGAGCGGCGGTGTCTGGTCGGCGTACTACTACAACGGCTACATCTACACCTCGGACCTGGGCAAGGGCTTCGACGTGCTGCGGATCGACGACCCGCGGACCGACCTGGCCAAGTTCCACCGCTCCACCGAGCTGAACGTGCAGACCCAGGGCACGTATTGATCCACTGACGGCGAAGGACCCCGCGGGCCGCCCGCGGGGTCCTTCGCCGTTTCGTCAGACGGTCTCGACGACCTGCTCGTAGCCCAGCCGCGGGTTGCGGTCGAACCAGGCCTCGTCGCCCGGGTGGCCGATGTTCACCACGACGAGCGAGCGGCGCCTGCCGTCGGGGAAGAACTCCGCGTCGACCCCGGCGGCGTCGAACCCGGTCATCGGGCCCGCGGCCAGGCCCGCGGCGCGCACGCCGAGGATGAAGTAGCCGACCTGGAGCAGCGCGTTGAACCGGGCGACGTCGACCCGGCCGCCCTCGTCGGCGAAGTTGTCCTTCGCGCCGGGGTGGTGCGGGAACTGGCTGGGCAGGTGCTCATGGAAGTCGACGTCGGCGGCGAGCACGGCCACCAGCGGCGCGCTCGCGGTCTTGGCCCGGTTGCCCGGGGACATCAGCGCGTCGAGCTTGGCCCTGGCCTGCGGCGAGCGCACCAGCAGCACCCGCAGCGGCTGGGTGTTCATCGAGGTCGGCGCCCACTTCACCAGGTCGTAGATGGCCTGGACCTGCTCCTCGGTCACCGGCTCGGCGGAGAAGGTGTTCGCCGTGCGGGCCTCCCGGAACAGCAGGTCCTGGGCCTCCTGCGCCAACCGGAGTGCCCGGGTGCCCTGGTCGGTGGTCATGTCGTGCGCCTCCACGGTAGTCAAACGTTCAATCAGCTCCAACGTACTTGAGCGTTTGACGATTCCTCACACCCGTGTGACCACACCCACGCGCACCGGCTCGGCGAATCCTGTCCACTTGGCACCAACTGTCCGATTCGCCCGCCGCGTCAGACCTCGGTGGTCGCAGCCAGCCGACCGGAACGCACGGCGGCCACCAGCTCGGCGTGGTCGGCCTCGGTGCGGTCGGCGTAGGCCACCGCGTACCCGCCGATCGCGTCGTCGAGGTCCTTGCCGCAGTAGCCCGCGAGCAGCCTGGGGTCCACCGAGCGGACGTGCGCGCGGGCCAGCAGCGCGCCCGCCAGCCTGCCGTAGTCGTCGAGGTGGCCGCGCCCCAGCGCGGTCGGATCGATCTCGCCCTTGCGGTTGCGGAACTGGCGGACGATGAAGTGCCTGCCCCGCACGGTCGTCCACCCGAGCAGGATGTCGGTCTCGGCCTGCACCAGCCGGGCCCCGTGCACCACCCGCTTGCCCTCGTGCTTGGCGGGCGGCAGGCCCAGCACCTCGGCCACCGCCGACCGGGGCGCCTCCTTGACCTGGAGCACCAGCGCCTCGTCCCCGTTGCCGTGCAGCAGGACCAGGTAGTTGCGGAACCCGACGCTGCCGGTGCCGACCACCCGGAACGCCACGTCGGACACCCCGTACCGCAGCACCAGGTTGCGCCGCGACTCCCGCAGCGAGGTGACGTAGTGCGGCAGCGCGGCGACCACCGCCGCCCGGACCCCATCGTCCACCGCGGACAGCAGCGGCGGGTCCGGGACGAACCGCCACTCGTCGTCGGCCCGGTGCGTCCACCGCGCCGCCACCCGGGAACTGGTGTTGCGCCCGGCCTTCCTGGCGGCCTTGGCGAAGTCGTCCTCCAGCGCGTCCGCCTCGGCGTCGCGCAGCGCCGACTCGTCGCCGAGGGCGCTCCACGACTCCAGGAACGGCTGCTCGGCCAACCGGTTCAGCGTCTTGCGGTAGGACTTGACCACGTCCTCGGCCGCCTCCCGGCAGCGGTCCTCGGGGACCCCACCCTCCCGGCCCGCCAGCACCAGGCTGGTCGCCAACCGCTTGAGGTCCCACTCCCACGGGCCGGGCACCGTCTCGTCGAAGTCGTTGATGTCCATCACGACCTTGCCCTCGGGCGTGCCGAACAGGCCCATGTTTGCCGCGTGGGCGTCCCCGCACAACTGCGCGTGCACGCCGGTCCGCACCCCCGCCGCCAGGTCGGCGGCCATCAGCCCGGCCGCGCCCCGGAAGAAGGAGAACGGCGAGGCCACCATCCGCCCCACCCGCAGCGGGACCAGGTCGGCCAGCCGCCCCGCGTTGCTCGCCTCGACGAACTCCACCGCGCCCGGCCGGTCGGCGGCCAGCGACAGCACGCCCTGCTCCTCGTGCCCCACCTCGTCGCGCAGCGCCCGACCCCCGGCCACCACCTCGGCCGCGTCGACCCGCTGTCCGAAGGCGAGCGCCGCCGCCTCCTCCGCCTTCTCTCCCATGTCCACATCATCCAGTCCCCGGGTCGATCCCCCAACCCCCCGATCGTCGACCGGGGCGGCCCAGCGGTGCGGTTCCCGCGACACCGGGGGCGCTCCGCGCTCCGGCGGACGGACCCCCGGTCGGGGTTGGTTAAACCACCGGGAGGTGCGTCATTCGACCAGGTGACCACGAGGGGCGTCGAACGCGCTGATCAGCGGAATCAGCCTCCGCGTAGTCCGACGTCAGACCTGGAAATGTCCGTCATGCACCAAAATCGCGTGACCCTGGTCACAGCAATTTCGCTGAGCGACCGCAGGGCGGGGCCAGCAGATTTACCAACATCCCGCAGAGCGCAGCCCCGTTTCCACCGGCAGCGCACCGCGGGGATCGGTCAACAACAGCAGCAGCAGGTAGGAGGCAATTCCATGCTTTCGCTTCGTCGCATGTTCGTCGCCGGTGCCATCGCCATCCCCCTCGCGCTCGGTGGCGCGGGAACCGCCCTGGCGGACGACTACGAGGCCCAGGAGTCCACCGCCGGGCCCTGGGGCGCCTCGTCCACCTACGTCGCGGCGGACACCGACAACGACTACGGCCACCACCACCACGGCTACCGCTACAACGACAACGACTCGACCTTCGTGGAGACCAACTCGGTCGCGGGCCCCGGGGGCGCCATGAGCGAGTACGTGGTCGCCGTCGCGGACGACGACGGTGGCGTCGCCTACTTCCGCGGCCAGGACGTCGCCGGGGACCAGGGCGCCTCCTCCACCCGCATCCGCGCCACCGCGGGGTACTGACAGCAGGCGGGGACGCACCGCGGGCGGCGCTCCGGCGCCGCCCGCGGCACACCGCCCCCGCCCGCGAACCGGGCGCGCCCCCCGGACCGGGGGCCACCGCCGCGTTCATCCACAAAGGACACAGCTTCTCCCTCGGGCCTCGGATCGGACCGGGCGCCGGTGAAAACGAATTCATTTTTAGATTTTTCGGGATCACCGCCGCCACGAACCGGTAATGGATCACCCGATTGAGGGGGCTCCTCCTTACTCTGTGATCAACTATCACACGATAGTGTCGCCAAGTGGATTTAGCCGAACGCTCGATGTATGTTCATTCCACGGCAGTCAGGTTCAGCTCGATACGGTGGATTTCCTTCGATAAGGAACCCGTAAGACGATTGCCAGTCAAGCCGATCCATTGATGCAATGAGGAGTTTTCTGTGTTCAAGAAGTTGGGTGCTATCGCCGTTGGCACCGCCGCAGGCATGGTGATGCTCGGTGGCATGGCCTCGGCCAGCCCGGTGGTCGGCAACGACGACAGCGTGGACCACAGCGAGTTCGACCAGGTTGGCCTGCTCAACCTGAACAACACCGACATCCTGCACAACGTCAACGCCGTCGTGGGCGTGTGCGACAACAACATCAACGTCCTGGGTGTCCAGGTCCCGGTCGAGGACGTGGCCAACGGCCTCAACCTGCCGATCCTGTCCCCGGGCGAGTCCGAGAACGAGGCCGAGGTCCCCGACCTGTGCGCCACCGGTGGCATCCTCGACGGCGGCGTCGGCCAGAACAACTGAGCTGAGCCAGTGATCAAGCCGCTCACGCGGCCCGATCAGTCGGCCTTCGTCGTTCCAAGGCCGTGAAGCGGTGGTGTGGGACTCCCGTGTGGGGTCTCGCACCACCGCTTCGCTTTGTGCCCGCTCCACCCCGCGGACCGGTCCAACCGCAGGTCCTCACGACTCCACCCGATTCAGAAATACACGATCGGGTATCCCGCTGGAATCCCCCACGGAGACGCTGTACGTTCGCTTCGCGGCTGACTCCGAAATGCCCCCCGGGCCCGTTCGCGCCTCGCGCCGATGCGGAGTGGCCGTATCTCCGGTGTACATGAGCTAGTGACTATCAAAGGACTTTCAGTGATCAAGAAGCTTGGTGCCGTTGTGGCTGCGACCGCTGCCGGCATGGTCATGCTGGGCGGTATGGCTTCTGCCACCACGGCGGGTGCGCCCGAGGCGGACCTCCCCACCCCCCAGGGCCAGGACGGCGTGGGCAACTCCGGCACGGTCGACTCCAGCGAGTTCTCGCAGGTGGGCCTGGTCAACCTGGACAACACGACGCTGCTGCACAACACCAACATCATCGCCAGCGTCTGCGACAACAACATCAACGTCCTGGGCGTCCAGGTGCCGGTGGAGGAGGTCCTCAACGGCGTCCAGGCGCCGGTGGGCTCCGCGGGTGAGCACGAGAACGAGGGCATCGCCACCGACATCTGCGGCCAGGGCGGCATCCTCGACAACGGGACCGGCCAGAGCAACTGACCCGGATCGGTCGTCGCCTCCCGCGCGGGAGGCGTGAGCAGTGACCTGCGGTGGCGCGGTACCCGGCAACGGGTACCGCGCCACCGCTTTTCACGTACCGGGACAGCGCACACCGGACACCCCGTACCGGAAAGCAGCTCCCCCAGGACAGCGCTACCGAGCAGACGCCCGTGAACCCCCATGGCAAACGCTTGCGGAGGCGTCCCCAACACCCGCGAGCGGGTTGCGCAACGCAGGACACAGAGGACTGCACCCACGATGTCGCATGTGGACCACCGGCGCCCCGCCCCCTGTCCAACACCCCGGGCACCGAGCCACCGAGCGTGACCGAAGCCGCCGGGGTCCCACTGGCAGCCACCACGACCTGGTGAAACAGGGGCAAGCGTGTTTCCCCGGCCGCCGGACCGCTCATCCCGAGTACGGCCCTCGCGGTCTGTTCTGCTCGATCCACCCCTCGCATCCCTGGAGATGGCGCCATGACCGATCCACGAATGTCCGGCAACCAAGCGTACGAGCCCGGCTACCCGGCCGACCGCAGCACCGCGACGATGCCCGGGACCGGGACGGCCGGTTACGGCAGCCACCAGGCGAGCGAGCACGCCGCAGCGCACACCCCGTCGCCCAGGCCCCCCGTCCACCCCGAGGGCGTACCGGCCTGGCCCACCGAGAGCGCCCCCGCGGTCGAGGTGGACAACGACCCGAACGACGGGATGAGCCGCCGCCGCGACCGGGTGCGGTGGGGTGCGGTCTGGGCGGGCACCGCGATCGCGCTGCCCGTCTTCCTGGTGCTGCAACTCGCCTTCTTCGCGGCGGGCTGGCTCAACGTCACCGACGGCCACGAGACGGCGGCAGCCGTCACCAGCGGCATCCTCTCCCTCGTCGCGTTCTTCATCGGCGGCCTCGCCGCGGGCTCGTCGGCGATCTGGCGCGGCGTCAGCGAGGGCGCCTTCCACGGCGCCCTGGTCTGGGCCGTCGGCCTGACCGCCCTGCTCCTGCTCACCCTGGTCGGCGGCACCGCCCTCCTCGGCAGCGCCTTCGAGGCAGCCGTCCAGGTCGGCGCGAACCCGCAGCCCGGGGTCGACGAGGACACCGCCATCCGGATCGCCCGCAGCAGCGCCGGGTGGGGCGCCCTGTGGCTCGCGCTGTCACTGGGCGCGGCGGCCCTCGGCGGCATGCTCGGGGCGAAGACCTGGCCGCGCCGGTCGCGCCGGACCACGACCTACCGGGAGCAGGCACCCTACCGCGACCAGGCAGCCTACTGAGACCAGACCGAACCGAACCCGACCGAGCCCACCACCCACGGCACCCGCCGCAGGCTCGGCGGACCGCACCCCGCTCCGGTCGAGCCGCGAGCGACCCGGGTGGACCACCTGTGGCCGGTGTCGGCAGGGACGACACCGGCCACAGCGTTGCCCGGACACACCCACGTGCCACCGGTTCCAGCGCCCGCCCTCCCGGCACCCAGCCCCACTCCCCACCGCAACAGCGGCTGACCAGCCACCCCCGCGAACCACCAGGCCCAGCCACCACCCAGCGAACCGGCCACCCGGCCCCCCCCAACACCATCGGCACAGCGGCCAACCAGTCACCGCGAACCGGCCACCCAGCCACCAGTCGCCCGAACCCCACCAGCGCAGCGACCCACCGACCACCCCACCAACCGGCGGCCCGACGAGCCAACTGCCCGGGTGGGTGGATGTGCTGCTTGGTCAGCCGACCACCCCACAAACCGCCGGCCCGGCCACAAAATGCCCGGGTGGGTGGATGTGTTTGGCCGG
>NZ_AYXG01000120.1 GCF_000564855.1 Actinokineospora spheciospongiae | reverse complement strand
CGCGCACGGTGTCGATCAGGGCGGCGAAGCCGGTCGGGCTCAGGTGGAGGCGGAAGTCGGTGGCGGAGCCGAACGCGGTCTTGGCGTCGCGCAGTTCGACCGCGTCGGCGCGCTGGGCCACCTCGACGCAGTTGGCGTCCGGGTTGCTGTAGGACGACTTGCGGAAGTCGTTGCGGGAGAAGGGGGTGGTCATCGGCGGGGACTCCTTACGGTGTTGGGTGCTTACCGAACTCGGTGATCATCCCCCGCAGGAACTTCCGGGACTCCTCGAAGCCCAAGGCGGCGGTGGTCAACCGAGTCCAGGCTGTGTCGTAGGCGTCCAGCGCCTTCTTGTCGTCCAGGAACCGGAACTCTCCCGGACCCTCGGTGTAGGCGACCTCCAGCGAGCCTGCCACCCCGGTCGACGGGATGCGCAGCAGGGTGAAGTGGTTGCTGATCGCGGTCCGGCGGCCCACGGGCCGGTCGAACGGGAACACCTGGATCATCATGTGCTCCCGCTGGGACAGCTCGATCAGGTGCTCCAACTGCGTGATCATCACCGGTCGGTCGCACCACACCCGGCGCAGGCACGATTCCGACAAGACGAAGTGCGCGCTGGGCGGTGAGTCCTTGAGGAAGATGCTCTGACGGTCGATCCGCGCCTGGATGCGGTCCTCCAACGTGAGGCCGTCAACGTCCGGCACGCTCATGTACAGCGCCCGAACGTAGTCCTCGCACTGCAAGAGACCCGGCATGACTTCGACCTCGAACTCGCGGATGCGGTCCGCGTGCATCTCCGTGTCGACGCGCAGCCGCAGTTCCTCGCCGTAGGCGCGGCGGTAGCCGGTGGTCCAGAAGCCCCGCTTGTGGCTGTCCTTGCGCATCGCGAACAGCGTCTCGTGGTAGTCGGTGTCGCGAAAACCAAGTTGGGTCGCCAACCGCTCCAAGTCGCCGACGGACACCGTGGCCTGCCCGGAGAGGATCTGGCCCATCCGCGACCGGCTGGTGCTCAGGATGGCCGCCAGGTCGGCCGGGGCCTTGCCCGCCGTCTCCATCATGTGCGCGATCTCGCGGCCGAGGATCATCTTCTTCGCTGTCCGAACCGTGGTCATGCCGAGTGGCGCCCTTCTCGTGTCGACGACAGTTGACGGTCGAGCGCGCTCCCGGCAGAGCTGGTCGGCTTCCGATCCGCTTCCGCTGCCCACCGAGAGTATCGCGCAAGACCACCCGATCAGTCTCGGGCTACGGGTTGCATTGCAACTCCGCTAATCCCATACTCAACACCGCGAAGTGAGCAAGTGCAAGGTTACACGCCGTACCCAATCGAGCGAAAAGGCCCACCATGACCGCCTCCACCGCCGACCGCGCGCCGAGCCGCGACGACACCGTGCGCGCCAAGACCCTGCGCGGCCTGATCCTGGCCCGCAGGCTCGACGCGACCCGCCTGCGGCGCGGGTTCACCACCCGGCAGTTGGCCTCGGCGATGTCGATGTCGCCCGCGATGGTCAACCGGATCATGACCGGCCGCCGCGTGCCCACCGCCCTGGAGATCGGCGGCCTCTGCGCCCTCCTGGACATCGCACCCCAGCAGCGCCAGGTCCTCTACGCCCTGCGGGCCACCGCCGAGCACATCGACTGGATCATCCGCCACCCGATCGAGGGACGCGAGGTCCTGCACGACCTGGAAGCCATGGCCACCACCATCACCACGCACGACCCGAACCTGATCCCCGGCCCGCTGCGCACCGCCGCCTACCGGGACGCGATCGGCCTCGCCCCGGACGTCGACCGCGCCGAGGCCGGAGCAGCCGAGACCGGGGCAACCGACCGGCAGGCCCACTTCTTCCTCCCCGCACGGGTCCTGGACAACCGCGACCTGCCGCGCGAGGTCCTGCGCGAGCAACTGCGGCACCTGATCGGTCACCGGGCGCACCTCCGCGTCCTGCCTCGCACGGTCCCGCACCCCGGCTTCCGCCTCTTCCACATCGAGAACTTCTCCCCGGTCGTCCACATTGAACACCAGACGACCAGTGTGGTGCTGGAGCACCCCGCTTCCACCGTTGCCACCCGGGACCTGGTTGCGCACCTGCACCAACTTGCCCACCCGGAGCGGAAAACCGCCGAGATCCTGCACGGCCTGCTGGACGCCATGGGGCGGTGAACCGCACGCGGGGGCGACAACCGGTGGTTGTCCGCCCACGCGTGTCGCTTGTTTGACGGTCCCGCGCGGGCTCGGCTGCAATGGGCGCTCCTCGTCGAACCCCTTGCGCCGCCTGGAGGTGCCGGTTGTCCTCCTTCGTCCACCTGCACGTGCACACCGAGTACTCGATGCTCGACGGGGCGGCGAAGGTCGGGCCGCTGTTCGACGAGGCGGCCCGGTTGGGGATGCCCGCCGTGGGCATGACCGACCACGGGAACCTGTACGGGGCCGACGAGTTCCACCAGGCGGCGAAGCGAGTGGGCATCAAGCCGATCATCGGGATCGAGGCCTACCTGGCGCCGGAGAGCAGGCACCACAAGAAGCCGGTGTTCTGGGGCGCGCGGGGTGCCGCGCGCGGGGACGTCTCCGGTGGCGGCGCGTACACGCACCTGACCATGCTCGCGGAAAACGCCACCGGTTTGCGCAACCTGTTCCGGTTGTCCTCACTCGCCAGCATGGAGGGGTACTACCGCAAACCCCGGATGGACCGGGAACTGCTCTCCGCGCACGCGTCGGGCATCCTGGCCACCACCGGCTGCCCGTCCGGCGAGGTGCAGACCCGGCTGCGGCTCGGCCAACCCGCCGAGGCGCTGCGGGCCGCCGCCGATTACCGGGACATCTTCGGACCGGACAACTTCTTCCTGGAACTGATGGACCACGGGCTGACCATCGAACGCGAGGTGCGCGACGGGCTGCTGGGCATCGGCGCCAAGCTGGGGCTGCGCCCGCTGGCCACCAACGACTCGCACTACGTGACCAAGGAGCAGGCCGAGGCGCACGCGGCGCTGCTGTGCGTGCAGGCGGGCAAGACCCTCGACGACCCCAACCGGTTCCGGTTCGACGGCGACGGCTACTTCCTCAAGTCCGCCGCCGAGATGCGCGCCTACTGGGACACCGAGGTCCCCGGCGCCGCCGACAACACCCTGCTCGTCGCCGAGCGGGTGCAGTCCTACGCCGAGGTGTGGGAGCACCGGGACCGGATGCCGGTGTACCCGGCGCCCGAGGGGTACGACGTGGCGTCCTGGTTCCGCGCGGAGGTGCTGCGCGGCCTGGACCGGCGGCTGCCGGACGGGGTGCCCGAGGAGTACACCGCGCGGGCCGAGTTCGAGGTCGACATCATCGTGGCCAAGGGGTTCCCCGCCTACTTCCTGATCACCGCCGACCTGATGGACCACGCCCGCGCGGTGGGCATCCGCGTCGGCCCCGGGCGCGGGTCGGCGGCGGGGTCGCTGGTGGCCTACGCCATGGGCATCACCAACCTCGACCCCCTCGCGCACGGCCTGCTGTTCGAGCGGTTCCTCAACCCCGAGCGCGTCTCCATGCCCGACATCGACATGGACTTCGACGACCGCCGCCGGGGCGAGATGGTCCGCTACGCCACCGAGCGCTACGGCGCCGACCGGGTCGCCCAGGTGATCACCTTCGGCCGGATCAAGACCAAGGCGGCGATCAAGGACGCCGCCCGGGTCCACTTCGGGCAACCCGGGTACGCGATCGCCGACCGCGTCTCCAAGGCGCTGCCGCCGCCGGTCGCGGCCAAGGACATCCCGCTCAGCGGCATCACCGACCCCGGGCACGAGCGCTACGCCGAGGCCGCCGAGGTCCGCTCGCTGATCGAGTCCGACCGCGACGCGGGCACCCTGTTCCGCACCGCCCTCGGCCTGGAGGGGTTGATCCGCAACGCCGGGGTGCACGCGTGCGCGGTCATCATGTCCGCCGAACCGCTGCTCGACGTGATCCCGCTGTGGCGCCGCGACGACGGCGCCGTCATCACCGGCTGGGACTACCCGTCCTGCGAGGCGATCGGCCTGCTCAAGATGGACTTCCTGGGCCTGCGCAACCTGACGGTCATCGGCGACGCCATCGACAACATCGCCGCCAACCGGGGCGAAACCGTCGACCTCGACACCCTGGGCACCGACGACCCCGCCACCTACGACCTGCTGGCCCGGGGTGACAGCCTGGGCGTGTTCCAGCTCGACGGCGGGGCCATGCGCGACCTGCTGCGCCGCATGGGCCCCACCGGTTTCGCCGACATCATCGCCGTCAACGCCCTCTATCGGCCGGGCCCCATGGCGATGAACACCCACAACAACTACGCCGACCGCAAGAACGGCCGCCAGGCGGTCGAACCGATCCACCGCGAACTGGCTGAGCCGCTGCACGACATCCTCGCCGAGACCCACGGCCTGGTCGTCTACCAGGAACAGATCATGCAGATCGCGCAACGGGTCGCGGGCTTCTCCATGGGCCGCGCCGACGTGCTGCGCCGGGCCATGGGCAAGAAGAAGAAAGACGTCCTGGAAGAGGAGTTCGCCGGTTTCCGCGACGGGATGCTGGCCAACGGGTTCTCCGACGAGGCCGTGCGGGCCCTGTGGGACACGATCCTGCCGTTCGCGGGCTACGCGTTCAACAAGTCGCACGCTGCCGGCTACGCGCTGGTCGGCTACTGGACCGCCTACCTCAAGGCCAACCACCAGCCGGAATACATGGCCGCGCTGCTCACCTCGGTCTCGGACAACAAGGACAAGTCCGCCGTCTACCTCGCCGAGTGCCGGGCGCTGGGGATCAAGGTGCTGCCACCGGACGTGAACGAGTCCTCGCTGCGCTTCGCGGCGGTCGGGGCGGACATCCGCTTCGGCCTGGGCGCGGTCCGCAACGTGGGCGCCAACGTGGTCGAGTCGATCATCGCCACCCGGGCTGCCAAAGGGCCGTACACCTCCTTCGCCGACTTCGTGGCCAAGTCGGAACTGGTCTGCTGCAACAAGCGGGTCGTCGAGTCGCTGATCAAGGCGGGCGCGTTCGACTCGCTCGGCCACCACCGGCGCGCGCTGTTCGACGTGCACGAAGAGGCGGTGGACGCCGTGGTCGGGCTCAAGCGCAGGCAGGCCCTGGGGCAGTTCGACCTGTTCGGCGGGGACGACGCCCCCGCGGACACGGGGGCCTCACCGCTGGCGCACCTGCGGTTCGACGCGGAGGAGTGGCCGCGCAAGCACCTGCTGGCGTTGGAGCGGGAGATGCTGGGCCTGTACGTCTCCGCGCACCCGTTGGACGGGGCCGACCGCATCCTGCGCAAGCACGCGCCCAGGTCGATCGGTGCGGTGCTGGCCAACCCGCCGCACGAGGGGGAACTGGTGATCGCCGGGATGATCTCGGCGCTGGAGCGCCGGGTGAACAAGAAGGGGGAGACCTGGGCCATCGCGGTGGTGGAAGACCTCGACGCGTCGATCGAAGTGCTGTTCTTCCCCAAGAGCTACACCGTGCTGGCCGCTGACCTGGTGCAGGACGCTGCGGTGGTGGTCAAGGGACGGGTGAACCGGCGGGAGGACAAGCTGTCGGTGTTCGGCTCCGACCTGGCGCCGCTGGACGTCAGCAGCGCCGAGGCCGGGGTGGTCGAGGCGCCGCTCCTGCTGGAGATGACCACGGCGGAGGTCGAGCCGGACGGGGTGTCGGAACTGCGCTCGGCGCTGGCCGCCCACCGGGGGAGCACGCCGGTGCGCATCGTGCTGTGCGGCGGGAACCGGCGGATCACGCTGGCGGTCGAGGACTACCCGGTGGCGGTCACGGCCGCGCTCCTCGGTGAGCTGCGTTCGCTCCCGGGGGTTCGCGTTGCGCTGTGACGGTTTCTTCGCGCTGGGGGGGTGCCCGGGTGGGTGGATGTGCTCGGCTTTCGAGCCCGGGGTTTGTTGGTGGTGCCCGGGTGGGTGGATGTGTTTGGCCGGGGCCCCTATGGCGATCATGT
>NZ_AYXG01000119.1 GCF_000564855.1 Actinokineospora spheciospongiae | reverse complement strand
CTTGGCAGAGGGTCTTCTCCCCCAAAGAAACAACTCCACCCGATCCAGCCGTTCGCCACGTGGTTCGTGGTGGCTTCGAGGCTTCGTGAGGAGCGGGCCAAGCCGGGCTGGGGCGGGGCGAGCCGGGCTGGGGCGGGCTGGGCCGCCGGGGTCAGCCTCGGAGGCCCTGGGCGGCGGCTCGGCCCAGGGCGGGGGAATCGGCGGGGATGGCGTCGGGGTCGATGGCGGCGCTGGTGCCGGTTTCGCCGACGGTGAGGGGGGTGCCGGGTTCGATGGAGCGCTTGACCAGGGCGAGGGCGATGGGGCCCAGTTCGTGGTGCTGGGCGACCGAGCCGACCTTGCCGACCACGCGTTCGCCCGCGCGGACCTGGTCGCCCGGTTCCGGGACGGTGTCGGAGCCGTCGAGGTGCAGCAGCAGCATCCGGCGCGGGGGGCGGCCGATGTTGTGGACCTTCGACACCGTTTCCTGGCCCCGGTAGCAGCCCTTGGCGACGTGGGCGGCGACGTGGACCCAGCCGACCTCGTGCGGGATGGTCTTCTCGTCGGTGTCCAGGCCCGCGCGGGGGTGGGCGGATTCGACGCGGAGGGCTTCGAAGGCGAGGCTGCCCGTGGGGCGGGCGCCCGCTGCGGTGAGGCGCTGCCACCAGGTGAGCAGGTCGGCGCGGGGGACCAGCAGGTCCGCCGCGTCGGGGCCGGGCCAGGGCATCCGGCGGACGATGACACCCGCGCCCTCGGCGACCGCGTAGGGGCCGTCGGGGACCGGGAGGCCCGCCTCGGCCAGCAGGGCCGGGGTGTGCGGGCCGACCAGGGACAGCACCGCGCGTTCCGCCGTGGCGTCGCGGGGTTCGACCTTGGACCAGAAGATCATCTGCTCCAGGTACGCCAGCAGGGGGACCCGGCCGGGGCGGGCGCCGGAGGTCTGCGCGCCCGCCTCGGTGTCGAGCCAGACCGTGCCGTCGACGTGGGCGAGGAGCATGTGGGCTTCGACGCGGCCCTGGCTGTCGAGGATCAGCGCCTCGGTGCCCGCGCCCTCGGCGAGACCGGTGACGTGCTGGGAGATGACCAGGTGCAGCCAGGACAGCCGTTCCTCGCCGGGGACGGCGATGACCTCCCGGTGCGACCGGTCGACCACGCCGACCCCGCGGGTGGCGGCGCGCTGCTCGGCGAACGGGTCGCCGAAGTGCCAGGGGACGGCCGCGTCGGGGGAGTCGTCCGGGGCGGGGATGGCGCCGGGGAGGTCGAGGAGGGGGGAGCGGGTCACGGGTTCTCCTGGGAGCAGGCGCGGCAGGTGCCGGACAGCGCGAGGTGGCTGGCATCGAGGTGGAACCCGTGCCGGGCGCGCAGTGTTCCGCACAGCTCGTCCATCACCGCGCGCTCGGCCTCGTCGACGTGGCCGCAGCGGTGGCAGACCAGGTGGACGTGCTCGTGCTCGTGCACCGAGTAGGTCGGCGCCCCGTGGCCGAGGTGGGTGTGGCGGACGACCGCGAGGCTTTCCAGCAGCTCGAGGGTGCGGTAGACGGTGGTGATGTTGACCGTGGGGGTGGTGCGCTGCACGTGCTGGCAGACCTGCTCGGGCGTGGCGTGCTCGAGTTCCAGCAGCGCGTCGAGCACGAGCTGGCGCTGCGGGGTCATCCGCATTCCGCGGCCGTGCAGCGTGTCGCGCAGTTCAGCACGGCGCCGGGCTATCGGGTGCGCGGTTTCCACCCCGTCGATGTTATGCCAGTAGGGTTCCCCCATGCGCGTGCTGGCGATGCTGGACGGGACCGTCCTCGACCCCGACGCCCCCCACATCCGGGTCGACGACCTCGGCCTGCTGCGCGGGGACGGGGTCTTCGAGACCGTGCTCGTGGTGGACGGGAAGCCCCGGGAGCTGGGGCCGCACCTGGACCGGTTGGCGCGGTCGGCGGCGATGCTGGACCTGCCGGAGCCGGACCGGGCCGCGTGGGAGCGGGTGTGCTCGGTGGTGATTTCCGAGTGGCCCGCCGCCGGGGAGATGGCGCTGAAGCTCGTCTACACCCGGGGGCCGGAGTTCGGCGACGGGTCGACCACCTCGTTCGCGCTGGGGCTGCCCATCGCGGCGTCGCAGTTGCGGGCCCGGGTGTCCGGGGTCGCCGCGGTGACCCTGGCCCGCGGGTTCGACCCGTCCGACGTGCCGGGGGCGCCGTGGCTGCTGCTGGGGGCGAAGACGCTGTCCTACGCGGTGAACATGGCCGCCGGTCGCCACGCCGCCGCCCAGGGGGCGGAGGAGGTCATCTTCACCGCTGCCGACGACACCGTCCTGGAGGGGCCGACCTCCACCGCCGTGCTGGTGCGGGGGCGGACCCTGCGGACGGTGCCGCCGTCGAGCGGGGTGCTGGCGGGGACCACGCAGGGGGCGTTGTTCCGGGCCGCGGAGCGGGCTGGGTGGACGACGAAGGTCGAGCCGATCCCGGTGGCCGACCTGCGGGCGGCGGACGCGGTGTTCCTGGCGTCGAGCGTCCGGAAGATCACCCGGGTGCGGGTGCTGGACGGGGTGGAGCTGGCCGCGTCCCCGGAGCTGCACGCCGAGCTGAACGCGCTCTACGAGTCCGAGTACGCGTAGCCGGTCCCGGGATCAGTTGAGCTGTTCCCTGGCGGCGAGGTCGCCCCAGAAGTCCCGCAGGCGTTCGAAGCGGGTGCCCACCGTGGTGGGGTCGGAGTCCTCGATGGCCCGGAGGATGGCGTGGACGTCCTCGGCCGAGGTGTCCCCCTCCAGTTCCTCGTCGGTGAGGAGCTGGACCAGGCCGCCGTAGTCGAGTTCGACCGCCGAGTGCTCGTGGAAGTTCTCCAACCACTTGGCCGTGTCGGCGAGGACCTTGGCGGGTCCGCCCTCGCCGAAGGTGCGCGCGGCGAGGGCTCGGGCCCGCTCGGCCCGGCGGCGGGCGTCGGCCATGGCGACCCGCCAGTGGACCTGCCGGTGCGGGTCGGTGCGGGAGGCGGCGGTGACCACGTGCCGGTGGGCCGGGTCGACCAGGGCGAACCAGGGCAGGGGGACGGTCCAGGTCGTCGAGACCACGTGCACCGCGCCGTTGGGGAGGTCGCCCAGGACCGTGGCGGCCTTGGTCTTGGCGGACTCGGCGGTGCCCGCCAGGGCGGCGGCGCGCAGGACCGGGGTGGCGGTGGAGATGAAGCCGACCATCGCCGCAGCGGAGCGGGCGCGCAGGTCCAGCGGGCAGACCAGCGGGCCGGGGCCCACGGTGGCGTCCTCGACCGGGACCTCGACGGGGTCGATCACCAGGAGGTCGCGGACGGCGCTGGTGGACTGGCGGCCGTCGGGGAGTTCGCCGGGGAGGGTGCCCGGAGGCGCGTAGAGCTGTGACTTGAGCCACACCTCACGCTCGCGGCGGGCGACGTCCGAACGGTCCAGGGGAGTGCTCTCGACCGTGGCGCGCAGGCGTCCTGCCAGCGGTTCCGCGAACGCGGACAACGGCTCGTACACCCTCAGGTAGGCGACGAACGGACGGGACACCCGGTCATCGTTTCACGGGGGGTCGCCACCGCGGCGCCGGGGAGGGAAGTTCCCCGGGATGTCGGTTTCTGCACACCGTGCCGCGTCGCACGGAACCCCTTCGGCACGGTACGGTAGTTGGCAGGAATCAACTGTCGACATCTACGGGGCCGCCGTTCCCCCGGCCGCCCCGTCACTGTGCGAGGGGGTCGAGCCATGGGGCGCGGCCGAGCTAAGGCCAAGCAGACGAAGGTGGCCCGGGAGCTCAAGTACAGCTCACACCACACCGACTTCGACGCGCTTCAGCGCGAGCTGTCGAGTGGAGGGCCCGAAGACGGTCACACCAGTGACCGGTTGGAGGACTCGTCCGAGGACGAGTACGACGACTACCGGCGATGAAGCTAGGGTCCGGCGCCCACCGGCTCCGGACCCGACCCCGCATCCCCTCTCGTAACGCTGTGAAGGCCACCCCGACGGCCCTGGTCGCCGGGGTGGCCTTCACAGCGGGTCCAGGACGGTAGCGCGTCCTGGCCGGGTGGGGTCACCGTCGACATCACGGAGACGGCTGCGGCGTGGACCGGCACCCCGGAACACGCGGCAGCCCCTTCGCGTTCACCCCCGCCGCACCACGGCACCCGCGGTCTTCCGCGCTGCCCCGGGCCGTCGACCACACACCGCACCACCCCGACAGCGTCACCCGTCGGGGTGGTCATCGGCGTGTGCTCAGAACGCCCGCCCGTACTGGGCGGGCGGGGCCACCTCGTCGCCGAGGGCGGCGGCGGCGCGCAGCGGCCAGTACGGGTCGCGGAGCAGTTCGCGGGCCAGCAGGACCAGGTCGGCGGAGCCGTCGGTCAGGATGGCCTCGGCCTGCTGCGCGTCGGTGATCTCGCCGACCGCGCCGGTCAGGACGCCCGCCTTGTTGCGGATGACCGCGGCGAAGGGCACCTGGTAGCCGGGGCCGGTCTCGATGGGCGCCGACGGCACGTTGCCGCCGCTGGAGACGTCGATGAGGTCCGCCCCCGCGTCGACCAGGGCGCGGGCGATGTCGGCGCTGTCCTCGGCGGTCAGACCGCCCTCGGTCCAGTCGGAGGCCGACAGGCGGGCCAGGACCGGCACGTCCTCGCCGACGGCGGCGCGGACCGCGCGGACGACCTCCAGCGGGAACCGGAGCCTGCCCTCGGCGTCGCCGCCGTAGGCGTCGGTCCGGGTGTTCGACAGCGGCGAGAGGAACTCGTGCAGCAGGTAGCCGTGGGCGGCGTGCACCTCCAGGACCTCGAAGCCCGCCTCGACCGCGTACCGGGCGGCCTCGGCGAACTTCCGCACGACCTCGGCGATGTCGGCCCCGGTCAGCGCCGCCGGGGTGCGGTAGGCGTCGACGAACGGCTCGGTGGTCGGGCCGACCGGGGTCCAGCCGCCGTCGGCGTCGGCGACCCCGCCGCGGCCCTCGGCGAACGGGCTGTACGTGGAGGCCTTGCGGCCCGCGTGGGCGAGCTGGATGCCCGGCACGGACCCCTGCTCCTTGATGAACGCCGTGATCGGCCGCCACGCCTCGACGTGCTCCGGCGACCAGATGCCGGTGTCCTCCGGGGAGATCCGGCCGATCGGCTCGACCGCGCTGGCCTCGGCGATGACCAGCCCGGCGCCGCCGACCGCCCGCGACCCCAGGTGCACCAGGTGCCAGTGGTCCGGCAGCCCGCCGGTGGCCGAGTACTGGCACATCGGGCTGACCGCCACCCGGTTGGGCAGGGTGACCGAGCGCAGGTCGAGCGGGCTGAACAACAGGCTCACGGGTGTTCTCCTCCGACGTGGTTCGTGCTCTCGAAGGGTCCAGCGCCGAGCGGTCGGGGAGTTGTTCCCGGTGGTGAGCCGGTTATCAGTCGTCCGGGCGGACGCGGCGGCCCTGCTTGGTGCGGGACCGGCGCTTCTTGTCGGTGATCCTGCGCTCGCGGGAGCCGCGCGAGGGCTTGGTGGCCCGGCGGGGCGCGGGCGGCGGGGCGGCGGCGTCGCGCAGGAGGGCGGCGAGGCGGTCGCGGGCGGCGGCGCGATTGGCCAACTGGGCGCGGAACTCGCTCGCGGCGATCGTGACGACGCCGTCGACCAGGCGCGACGACAGCTTCGCCAGCAGCCGCGGGCGCAGGTGCTCGGGGACGGCCTGCGAACCGGCCACGTCGAAGGACAGCTCGACGCGGCTGTCGGCGGTGTTGACGCCCTGGCCGCCGGGACCCGACGAGCGGGAGAAGCGCTCGCGCAGCTCGCCCGCCGGGATCACCAGCGCGCGGGTC
Source organism: Actinokineospora spheciospongiae (assembly GCF_000564855.1). Classification (GTDB taxonomy): domain Bacteria; phylum Actinomycetota; class Actinomycetes; order Mycobacteriales; family Pseudonocardiaceae; genus Actinokineospora; species Actinokineospora spheciospongiae. The sequence continues at coordinate 5,054 of NZ_AYXG01000119.1, read as the reverse complement.
ACCACCAGGTCCTCGGCCACACCACCAGTATGGCCGCGGCGGCCGGGTTCGGCGTAGCGGTTATCCCCCGGTGGCGCTCAGGCCCTCCACCAGGGCCAGGTCGACGACCGTGTGGGTCTCCAGCACCCGCGCCAGCCGCGACGGGAGGATGCCCGAGGCGGTCTCCTGCACGGTGACGTAGGTGTCGTCGGGGCGCAGCGAGGTGACGACGATCGACGAGGCGGCGTGGTCCTCCAGGACCCGCAGGACCGTGCCGTCCGGGTGGTCGTAGCGGGAGCAGACCAGGCTCGACCGCGTCGCGGGCGGGCACTCGGTCGCGGGCGGGACCCCCTCGGGGCCCCGGAGCTGCACGATGAGCCTGCGGTCGCCGGTCTTGGTGATGAGCCGGGCGGACAGGGTGCCCGTGGCGTCGAACCGGTACCACTCGCCGTGCGCGCCCTCCTTCCGCAAGATCTCCACGGGCCAGGCGATGGACGCGTCGCGCATGGCGGCGGAGTTGCGGTCGGCGGAGGTGGTCGCGGGGGCGGCGGAGTGCGTCGTCGTGCTGGTGGAGGGGGGTGTCGACGCAGGGAAGGTGGGCTTCGTGGGCTTCGTGGGCTTCGTGGTGGTCGCCGGGGCCGTGGGGGCGGCCGGGGGCATGGGCTGCGGGGAGGTGCTGAGCGCACCCGCGGCCAGCGTGCTGGTGCCGATGACGGCGACGGCGGTGACCGCCGCCAGGCCGTAGGCGGCGGTGCGGCGGCGGCGCACCCGGCGGCGGCCCTCGGCGAAGACCGCCTCGCGGTCCAGGGTGAACGGCGGCTCGCCCGCCACCGCCCGGTCGAGGGCGGCGCGGACGTCGGACTCGGTGAACTCGCTCATCGCAGCCCCTCCACGGCCACTCGCCCGTCGGCCAGCAGGGTGCGCAGGGTGGCGAGGCCCTTCGACGCCTGGCTCTTGATGGTGCCCTCGCTCTTCCCCAGCGCCTTGGCGGTCTCGGCGACGGACAGGTCGTCCCAGTAGCGGAGCACGACGACGGCGCGCTGGCCCGCGGGCAGCCGGGCCAGCGCCCGGCGCACGTCGACCGCGTCGTCCACCCCGGCGGGCGGCACGCCGACCTCGGGCAGCCGCTCGACGGCGTTCTCCCGCCTGCGGAACGCCCGCCGGGAGTCGTCGATGGCCGCGCGGACCATGACCTTGCGCGCGTACCCGTCGATGCCGGAGCCGCGGACCAGCCGGGGCCAGGCCGCGTAGATCTTGGCCAGGGTCGTCTGCACGAGGTCCTCGGCCCGGTGCCAGTCGCCGCCGCAGAGCAGGTACGCGGTCCTGCGCATCACGGCGGCGCGGCTGTCCAGGTACTCACCGAACTCGCTGTCGCGGTCCGACACGGCGGCCCCTCCCCTCGCGCGCTCCGAACGGTAGAACGGCGCGGGGCGGGGCCGGGTTGCCCCGGGGCTCGGATCAGCGGCCGGGGCCGTGCCCGGGGGCCGCGATCAGAAGCGCGGGTGCTCGCCCACGAGTTCGGCGCGCGGGCCGTCGGCGTCGGTGGCGGGGCGGACCTCGCCGAGCAGCCAGCACGGGACGTGCCGGGCGGTGAGCACGGCCAGCGCGCGGTCGGCCTCCTCCGGCGCGACCACGGCGACCATGCCGACGCCCATGTTGAACGTCCGCTCCATCTCCTCGCGGGCCACCCGGCCGCGCTGGGCGATCATCGAGAAGACCGGCTGCGGGGTCCAGGTGCCGCGCTCCAGGGTGGCGTGCAGGCCGGGCGGCAGCACCCTGGCCAGGTTCGCGGCCAGGCCGCCGCCGGTGATGTGGGCGAAGGTGCGCACCTCCGCCTCGGCGACCAGCGCCAGGCAGTCCTTGGCGTAGATGCGGGTCGGCTCCAGCAGCTCCTCGCCCAGGGTGCGGCCGAACTCCTCGACGTGCCCGGACAGCGGGATGCGGCCGATCTGCAGCAGCACGTGCCTGGCCAGCGAGTAGCCGTTGGAGTGCAGGCCGGAGGAACCCATGCCGATCAGCACGTCGCCGGGGCGGACCCGGTCCGGGCCGAGCACGGCGTCGGCCTCGACCACGCCGACGCCGGTCGCCGACAGGTCGTAGGCGCCGTCGGTCATCAGGCCCGGGTGCTCGGCGGTCTCCCCGCCCAGCAGCGCGCAGCCGGCCTGCACGCAGCCCTCGGAGATGCCCTTCACGAGCTGCGCGACCCGGTCCGGGAGGACCTTGCCGACGGCGATGTAGTCCTGCAGGAACAGCGGCTCGGCACCGCAGACCACCAGGTCGTCGACGACCATGGCGACCAGGTCGATGCCGACGGTGTCGTGGATGTCGAGCGCCTGCGCGACCGCGATCTTGGTGCCCACACCGTCGGTGGAGGAGGCGAGCACCGGCTCCTTCCAGCGGTCGAGCTTGAGCCGGAACAGGCCCGCGAAACCACCGATGCCGCCCAGGACCTCCGGGCGGGTGGCCTTCGCCGCCCACGGCTTGAGCTTCTCCACGGCCTCGTCACCGGCGTCGATGCTCACCCCCGCGGCCGCGTAGGTGGCGGACAGGGCGGGCTCGGACGCGAGGTTCTCAGTCATGGCTCGAATCAGGTCGGAGGCGGGCGGACCGGCGGGGCTGCCGGGCGATCAGGGGCGACGCAGGGCGTCCTCGGCACCGTACCCGGCGGCCGGGACGGGTGCGGCGGAGCCGGTCACACCCTTCTCGATCCCCTCCAGCAGGTGCTTGCCGATGAGCGCGTCGTCGGGCAGCGGGATCGGGTACTCGCCGTCGAAGCAGGCCGAGCACAGCCTGCTGCGCGGCTGCTCGCTGGCCGCGATCAGCGACTCCAGCGACACGTAGCCCAGGGTGTCCGCGCCGATGGAGCGGCGGATGCCGTCGAGGTCGAGGCCGTTGGCGATCAGCTCCGCGCGGGAGGCGAAGTCGATGCCGTAGAAGCACGGCCAGCGCACCGGCGGCGAGGCGATCCGCACGTGCACCTCCAGCGCACCGGCCTCGCGCAGCATCCGCACCAGGGCCCGCTGGGTGTTGCCGCGGACCACCGAGTCGTCCACCACGACCAGCCGCTTGCCGCGGATGACGTCGCGCAGCGGGTTGAGCTTGAGCCGGATGCCGAGCTGGCGGATGGTCTGCGACGGCTGGATGAAGGTGCGCCCGACGTAGGCGTTCTTGACCAGCGCGGTGCCGTAGGGGATGCCGCTGGCCTGGGCGTACCCGATGGCGGCCGGGGTGCCGGACTCCGGCACCGGGATGACCATGTCGGCCTCGGCCGGGTACTCCACGGCCAGCTTGCGACCGATCTCCACCCGGGTGGCGTGCACCCCGCGACCGGCGATCGTGGTGTCCGGGCGGGCCAGGTAGACGTACTCGAAGACGCAGCCCTTGGGCTCAGGGGTGGCGAAGCGCGACGAGCGCAGCCCCTCGGCGTCGATGGCGATCAGCTCACCGGGCTCGACCTCGCGGACGAAGGAGGCGCCCACGATGTCCAGGGCCGCGGTCTCGCTGGCCACGACCCAGCCGCGCTCCAACCGCCCCAGCACCAGCGGCCGCACCCCGTGCGGGTCGCGGGCGGCGTAGAGGGTGGACTCGTCGGCGAAGACCAGGCAGTAGGCGCCGCGCACGGTCGGCAGCAGCTCCATCGCCGCCTGCTCGATGCCCTTGTCGGCGGCCCCGGCGGCGAGCAGGCCGGTCAGCAGGTCGGAGTCGGTGGTGGCCCCGCGCATCGCGCCGACACCCAGCTCGGCGCCGCGGTCGCGCAGCTCGGCGGTGTTGACCAGGTTGCCGTTGTGGCCCAGGGACAGGCCGCTGCCGGTGGCCGTGGTGCGGAAGGTGGGCTGGGCGTTCTCCCAGGTGGTGGAGCCGGTGGTGGAGTACCGGCAGTGCCCGACGGCGATGTGCCCGCGCAGGCTGGAGAGCACCTGCTCGTCGAACACCTGGCTGACCAGGCCGAGGTCCTTGAAGACCACGATCTGCCTGCCGTCGGAGACGGAGATGCCCGCCGCCTCCTGACCGCGGTGCTGAAGGGCGTAGAGGCCGTAGTAGGCGAGCTTGGCGACTTCCTCGCCGCGGGCCCAGACCCCGAAGACACCGCACTCCTCGCGCGGCTCGGGCTCTGGCTGGTCGGGATCTTGCTGGGACGACGGGCCAGTTGCGGACTGGTCGGTGACCACTCAAGCACTCCCTAGGACGGAACTGGGCTCACCCCAAGTGTAAGTGCTGTTCGGCGGTGCACCGACCGCGGCGAGGTGGGCCGCGTCACCGGGAGGGTCGGCGGTGCGGTCCGCGAACCGGTCGCCGGATACCGTTGCGCGGGTGTCGGGACGCCGCGTGTTGATCGCACTGCTCGCCGTCGTGGTCGCGCTGGTCGTGGCGGGTTCACTGGTGCCCATCCCCAGCCCGGTCGAGGTCCGCGACTGGGCCGCCGGGTTCGGCTGGGCCACCCCGGTGCTGTTCCTGGCGGCGTACTCGCTGCTGACCGTGCCGCCGGTGCCGCGCACGGTGTTCAACCTGTCGGTCGGCCTGGTCCTGGGCGAGGGCTGGGGCATCGCCATCGCCATGGCGGCCACCACCATCGCCGCCGCCCTCGCCTTCTGGCTCAGCCGCGGCCTCGGGCGGCGGTGGGTCGAACCCCACCTGGAGCGGGCCGTGCTGCGGGCGGTGAACTCGCGGCTGACCGGCAGCGGGTTCGCCGGGGTGCTGGGGCTGCGGCTGATCCCGATGGTGCCGTTCTCGGCGATGAACTACTGCTGCGGGCTGTCGGAGATCCGGTGGCAGCCCTACCTGGCGGGGACGTTCCTGGGGTCTGTGCCGGGGACGGTGGCGGCGGTGCTGCTGGGGGACGCGCTGACCGGGACCACGCCGCCGGAGTTGCTGGCGGTGTACGGGGTGTTGGCGGTGGTGGGGGCGGTGTTGATGTGGGCGGCGTTGCGGCGGGCTCGGCCTGAGGTGCTGGAGCCGGTCGCGGTTTCTGGTTCCTGACCTGCGCTTCTGCGTGGCTGCTTTTCGAGCCCGGTCGTTTGGTTGGTGTGCCCGGGTGGGTGGATGTGTTTGGCCGGGGCCCCTATGGCGATCATGTG
>NZ_AYXG01000118.1 GCF_000564855.1 Actinokineospora spheciospongiae | reverse complement strand
GCACATGATCGCCATAGGGGCCCCGGCCAAACACATCCACCCAGCCGGGCACACACCACAAACAACCGGGCTCCAAAACCAGAGCACATCCACTCACCCGGGCACCACGACGGGGATCTCGGCCGCAGGAACCCGCCCCAGCGCGGTGTCGAATTCCGACACCCAGTCGGCGACGTTCCCGGCGCGCAGCAGGGAGGTGCCGAGCAGGAGTCCTCTGTAGCCGGTGCGCACCAGGTGCGCGGCGACCGCCGGGTCGGCGATGCCGCTGGCGCTGACCGGGCAGCGGGTGCCCGCGGCGAGCACGTGCGGGAGCATCCGCTCGCTGCGGCCGAGGTCGCCCGCGTCCTTCTCGCCGGTCTTGATGTCCTTGTTGTTGACCGCGATGACGCAGTGCTCCGCCAGGGGCAGCGCGGCCACCTCTGCCTCGGTGGTGACCTCGACGAACGGGGTCAGCCCGAGTGCCAGCGCCCCGTCGACCAGGGTGGTGAGGCTGGAGCGGGTGAGCAGCCCGGCGGTCAGCAGCACCGCCGAGGCGCCCAGGTCCCGGGCCCGGTGCAGGTGGTCGCGGCGGGTCAGGAAGTCCTTCTGCAGCACCGGGAGCGTGGTGGCGGCGGCGACCTCGGCCAGCAGCTCCGGGGTGCCGCCGAACCAGCGGCCGGTCACCACGGACACGCAGGACGCGCCCGCCGCCGCGTAGGAGGCGACGACCTCGGCGACCGGCCGCCCGGCCATCAGGTCCTCGCCGTGCGGGGACTTCCGCTTGACCTCCATGATCAGCGGGCGCCCGGCGAGCAGGCTGTCGACGAAGGCGCTCACGGTGCCACCGCCCCTTCCTGGCCGACCACGACCGGCCGCGCCGTCGGCACCGTCAACTCCAGGACCTCCGTTTCCGGCTCGCCGCCCCAGGAGGCGGTGAGCGCGGCCACGGCGTGCCGGTCGAACCGGCCGTCGCCGCCTCTGGCGGCGGTGTCGACGTCCACGCCGAGCATCCCGGGGTGCACCGAGAGCCGCGGGTAGGACGGGCGGCTGTCGGCGTCGATCCCGCCCGCGAGGACGAACGGGATCGTCATGCCCGCCACCAGGTCGACCACGTCGGACTCGGCCAGTCGCAGCCCGGTGCTGCCGACCTGGCCGTTGAGCCCGACCCGGTCGAGCAGGAACGTGTCGACCCCGGCGCGCTCGTAGGCGGGGATGAGCCGCTTCTCCACGCACTGCCCGTCGGCGACGTGCAGCACCTTGAGGATGTGCGCCCCGGGCCTGCGCTGCCGCAGGGCCTTCACCAGCGCGGGCGGCTGGTAGGCGTGCAGTTGCACCCACTCGATGCCGGAGTGCTCCATGGCGTCGGCGATCGCGTCGGCGTCGGCCAGGAAGGTCACCAGCACCGGCCGCAGCCGCCCGGTCGAGCGGGCGGCGGCGGCCAGGTCGGCGAGCCGGTCGAGGGGCAGCTCGGCCGGGCCGCCGGGGACGCCGTGCCAGAGGCCGACGAGGTTGACCCCACCGGCGGCGAGCAGGTCGATGTCGGCTTCCGCGGTCGCGCCGCAGACCTTCAACAGGGGGTTCAGCAGGGAGCGCACGGTCACCTCACAGGCCCATCATCGACGCGATGCGGTTGTACTGGGTCTCGGTGGACCCGGAGTAGATGGTCCCGGCGACGGCGTTGCGCACGTCCTTCTCCAGGCCGGTCTCGGCCATGTAGCCGTGCCCGCCGAAGACCTGCACCGCGGCCAGGCTCGACGCCAGGTTCGCCTCGCTGGTGAGCAGCTTGGCGATGGCCATCTCGGTGGTGACGCTCTTGCCCGCGACCAGCAGCTCGGCCACGTCGTAGAGCCACTTGCGCGCGGTGTCGAGCTTGATCTTCATGTCGACGAGCTTGTGCTGGATCGCCTGGTAGGACCCGATCGGCCGGCCGAACGCCGTACGCTCCTTGGCGTAGGCCACGCACCGGTCGAGCCGGTGGGCCATCTCGCCGACGTTGGTGATGAAGGAGAACAGGATCTCCCGCTTCATCACGTGGTCGAGCACCATGAACCCGGCGCCGACCCGGCCGATGACGTGGTCGGCGGGCACCCGGCAGTCGTCGAAGAACAGCTCCGAGAGCGGGGAGGTGCGCAGGCCCATCTTCTTCATCGGCTTGCCGACGACCAGCCCGGGGGTGTCGCGGCGGAGGAGGAACGCGGTGGTGCCGAGCGCGCCCGCGCCGGGGCGGGTCAGCGCGTACACCACGAACAGGTCGGCGACCGGGCCGTTGCTGACGAAGGTCTTGCTGCCGTTGAGGACGAACTCGTCGCCCTCGCGGCGGGCGGTGGTGCGCATGTTCAGCGCGTCCGACCCGCCCGACGGCTCGGTGATGGCGTGCGCCCCGATCGCCTCGCCCGAGGTGATCAGGGGCAGGTACCGGTCCTTGAGGGCCTGCGACCCGAAGGCCTCCAGCGGGATGCCCGTGCTGCACATGCTGGTGGTCACGGAGAACGTCAGGCCCGCGTCGCGGTTGCCCTCGCCGAGCGCTTCCAGCACACCCATGACGGTGATGAGGTCGAGGCCGTCGCCGCCCCACCGCTCGTCGAACGGCAGCGCGAGCAGCCCCGCCCGCCGCACCAGCTTCCACTTCTCCCAGGAGAAGGTGCCCTCCTCGTCGCGCTCGACATGGTCGGCGCTGAATGCCTCGCACCAGCGCGCGATGCCCGCGCGCAGGTCTTCCTGATCAGCGGTCCACTCGATCACGGCGAAACGCCCTTCCTGGTCTTGTGTGGGATCACCGGTGCGGCGGGGCGGGGAACCGCCCAGCGGGGAACGGGCTCAGTACGCGGAGGCGCCGGAGCCGTCGAGGCTGTGCACCTCGTCGCCGCGCAGGGCGGGGGTGAACACCGAGACCAGGTGCAGGTCCTCGTCCGGGCTCGCGATGAGCCAGTGCTCGTCGTGCTCGTTGAGCGCGTAGAGCACGCCCGGGGTGATCGGGAAGGAGTTGCCGTCCATGTCCTGCACCTCGCCGGAGCCGCCGATGCAGTAGCAGGCCTCCAGGTGGTTGCGGTACTGGAGCTTGGACTTGGACCCGGCGGTGACGACGGTGTCGCAGACGGTGTAACCCAGGCCGTCGGCCGCGACGAGCAGGCGGGCGCTGGTGCCGTTGCCCCAGTCGACGGTCTTGACGGTGCCGAGATCACGGATGATCATGGTGTGCTCCCTGATGCGAGGGGGTAGTGGATGGGGTGGAGGAGGGAGCGGGCGAAGTCGCCGAACTCGGCGACCAGGTCCGTGCGCCTGTGCAGGGCGCGCTCGACCACCCCGACGCCGGCGGAGCCAACGATTGCGGCGTTGGCTCCGATCCGGTGCACCGCTTCGACGTCGTGCCGCGTCTTGACGCCGAAGCCGACCGCGATCGGCGCGGTGGCCGTCGCGTTCAGGCGGACCACGGTGTCCGCCAGTTCGGCGTAGCCCGCCGCGGGCGCGGTCCCGCTGCGCCCGTAGTGGGCCACCAGGTACAGGTAGGCCGTCGCGTGCGCGGCGGCTTCCCGCTGCACCTCGGGGGTGCTGACCCCGTGGTAGCAGGTGGTGACGATCGGGAGCTGCGCTTCGGTCGTCACCCGGTGGTACTCGGCCCGCAGACGCGGTGGCAGGCCGTGGACCAGCAATCCGTCGACACCGCTGTCGACCACTTCCCCGGCCACCGCTGCCAGTGACCGGCGCTTGAGGGAGTGGCTCCAGTCCGCCAGCAGGGCGATCCGGAGCCGCTTGAGGGTGGGGCGGACCCGCGCGACGAACTCCAACGTCACGTCCAGGTCCACCCCCTGGGCCAGGGCCCGGTCCGCGGAGTCGCGGACGGTCTTGCCGTCGGTGACCGAACCGGGGAACGGCACGGCCAGCTCCAGGCAGTCCACGCCGATCTCGTCCAGCGCGGGCAGCAGCTCGGCCAGCACGTCCAGCGGCGGGTCACCGGCGTTGAGGAACAGCGCGAGCCCGGGGCGGTCCGGGGTGAGCTGGTCGAAGAACCTAGCCACGGGCCACCGCCTTCGCGCGCACCCGGTCGACCAGGGCCACCACGGCACCGCCGTGCACGGCTTCGGTCGCGGCGGCGAAAGCCCCGGGCCACGTTGCGGCGTGACCACCGGCCATCGCCAGCGCGGCGGCGTTGAGGCACACGGCCTCGGTGGCCGCGGTGGTGCCGCGGCCGGAGAGCACGTCCAGGAAGTGCGGGACGAGGCTGTCGGGGTGCGCCTCGGCCAGGTCGTCGAGCGAGCCGTGCCCGGGGGCCAGGTCGCCCGGCGACAGGGTGACGGGGTCACCGCCGGTGTGGACGACGTTGTGGGCGAAGCCGAGGAGTTCGTCGCAGCCGAAGTCGTTGGCGCACAACCAGACCGTGCGGTCGGTCGCGGTCGCGGCCAGGTGGCGCAGCGGCTCCAGCGGGGCGGCCGAGGACACCCCGGTCACCTGGGCGGAGACCGGCACCGCGGCCAGGAACGGCCCGAGCGCGTTGAGGAACCGCCCGAAGGGCTTGAGCCCCAGCGGGAGCAGCGCGCGGGCCATCCTGGTCAGCGTGGCCGGGTAGACGAACGGGCCCGCGAAGGCGATCCCGTGCTCCCCCAGGGCGTCCTCGGTGTCGGGCACCGAGCGGGTCAGCCGCACCCCCAGCCGGTCGAGCAGGTCGATCGACCCGACGGAGCCGGTGTGGGCGCGCGACCCGGTCTTCACCACCGGCACCCCCATCGCCGCGGCGACGAACGCCGCGGCGGTGGAGACGTTGAACGTGCGGGGCCCACCACCGGTGCCGACGATGTTGACCGCACCCGGCCAGGCCGGGTGCTCCGGACCGGACCGCCGCTCCCGCAGCGAGACCACCAGGGCCTCCAGCGGGGCCGGGGCCGGGAGGCGGGTCGACAGCGTCGCCAGCAGCGCGGAGACCTCGGCGCGGTCGAGGGCGCCGCTCTCCAGCCGGTCCCACAGCGCCCGCCAGGCGGGCAGGTCGATCCCCCCGGCCGCGTCCCCGCCGCGCAGCAGGGCGGCGATCACCTGGTCCATGTCAGCTCCCGGTCACCGCACCCGCGGTCACGCGGGCGACGAAGGTGTCGATGGCGGTGACGCTGCGGAAGTTGTCCGGGTCGAGGTCGTCGTCGGCGATCGGGGCGCCGAAGCGGTCCTCGATCCAGGCGATCAGCTTGAGCAGGCCCAGGCTGTCGATGACGCCGTTGGCCAGCAGGTCGTAGTCGACCGCCAGCGCGGCGGGCTCCACGTCCGGCAGGAACTCCTCGATGATGAACGACTTGATCGTGTCGACGTTGCTCATGACACCCTTCTCTCCACTGTGGATTGCTCGGTGAGCGTGCCGACCGCCTTTCGGTCGACCTTGCCTGTTGCCGTCTTCGGCAGGGGGACGTCGCTGATGTGCAACGTCTTCGGGATGGCGTTGCGCGGCAGCTCCCGTGAGCAGTGCGCGCGCAGGGTCAGGCTGTTGAGGCCGCTGCCGGGCGCCCGGCGCACCGCGGCGGCGAGCAGCCTGCCCGCGACCGGGTCCGGCACCGCGAGCACCGCGGCCTCCAGCACGTCCGGGTGCGCCAGCAGCGCCCGCTCCACCTCGGCGGTGTTGACGGCGACGCCGCGCACCTTCACCTGGAAGTCGGCGCGGCCCAGGAGCAGCAGGCTGCCGTCGGGGGCGCGGCGGACCAGGTCGCCGGTGCGGAACCAGCGCAGGTCGTCGGCGCCGGTGGGGTGCGCGCCGAACTTGTCGGCGTGCCGGGAGCGGTCGAGGTACCCCGCCGTCTGGAAGGGCGTGTGCACGAACAGCTCCCCGGTGCCGGGACCGTCCACGACCGCGCCATCGTCGACCAGCAACGCCTGCACACCGGGCAGCGGGTGTCCGATCGGGACGGGGTTGTCGGTCGGGGCGACGTCGGCGATGAAGCTGTCGTTGGTCTCGGTGCAGCCGTAGATGTTGCGCAGCCTGGCCCCGGGGAACAACCGGGGCAGCTCGGCGAGCACGTGCGCGGGCATCGCGTCACCGGTGAACATCAGGTGCTCCACCGAGGGGAACGCGGTGTCGGTATCGGCCACGGTTTGCAGGATGAGGCCGAAGAACATCGGCACCGCCTGCACGACCCGCACGTCCTGGGTGGACAGCAGCTCCACCAGGTGCCTGCCGTTGGCGGCGTGCGCCGGGTCCACCAGCACGACCCGCCCGCCCGCGGCCAGCGTGGTCCACACGTCCAGCAGGCACAGGTCGAAGTTGAGCGGCGCCACGTTGAGCACCGCGGTGCCCGGGCCGATGCCGAACTCCGGGGCGGCCCAGGCGATGAACCGGTCCACCGCGCCGCCCGAGAGCGGCACGACCTTCGGCAGCCCGGTCGAACCGGAGGTGGTCAGCATCAGCGCGGTGTCGGCGGGCGCGGGCTCCACCGCGGCGAACGCGGCCGGGGCGGGCAGCTCGCGCCGCGGCTGGCCCTGCGGGACCAGCACCCTGGCGCACCCGGCCTGGGCGAACAGGGTGGCCAGCGCGCCGTCGGCCAGCGCCGGGGACGGCAGCAGGAACGGCCGCCCGGCCAGCAGGCAGGCCAGCGCCAGCGCCACCGCCTCCGGCGACTTGTCCGCCAGCAGCCCCACCGGGACACCGGGGGCCAGGCCCAGGCCGTCGATGCGGTCGCGCTCGACGCACACCAGGTCGTACAGGTCGCCGTAGTCGATCCGGGTGTCGTGCCAGACCAGGGCCACCGCGTCCGGGCGGCTCTCGGCCTGGCGCAGGAACCCGGCGACCAGCCCGTCGTGCGGGAGGACCGGCTCAGGCAGCGGTGCCGCTGTCGTGGTGATCGTGGTTGTCATCGCTCTCGCCTCCTTCGGCGGTGATCCGCACCCATCCGCCCTTGACCACCGGGCCGCGCGCCGAGGCGCACGTGAAGCCGACGAGCGGTCCGCTCTCGGTGGTGGTGTACAAGATCTCCAGCGCCTCGTCCGGGAACGCGGGCGCGGTGAAGCGCGCCCCCACCCCGGCGATGCGCTCCGCGTCACCGCCCGCGAACCGGTCGATGACGTCCTCGACGATCAGCGCCACCAGGCACATCCCCTGCACCACCCGGCCGGGGAACCCGGCGGCGACCGCGGCCCCGTCGTCGCTGTGCACCGGGTTGCGCTCGCCGGTGGTGGCCGCGAACCGGTCGACGGTCTCCCGGGTGACCACGCAGGTCACCGCGGTCGACTCGACCGGCCCCGGGTCCGGCTCCGCGTCGCGGACCACGGCCACCGGCATCACGCCGAAGGCCGCGGGCTCGGTCGCCCCGACCAGCAGGACCGCGGTGCGCAGCTCCGAGAGCGTGGCCCCGTCGCCGCCGACCAGCACGCACCGGATGGCCAGCCGCACCCCGCGCGGTTCGCGCCGGGCGGCCAGCACCTCCAGGTCGATGGCCACCCGCTCCCCCGGCTTGACCAGGCCGCGCAGCCACAGTTGCTGGCCCAGGTGCACCGCGGTCGGGCGCGGCCCCTCGGCCGGGGTGAGCTGGCCGACGAGCTGCTCGTAGGTGTTCGAGGAGAGCAGGAACGGGTGCACCGGCGACGCCTTGGGCGTCCCGGCCGCGGCCCTGGCCTCGATGGCGGTGCGCAGCAGGCCGCGGAAGTCGCTGATCTCGGCGGCGGTGACCACCCGCATGTCCGTGGTGGCGTACCGGTCCGCGTGCCGACCCGCGGCTGCCTCGCCCGGCCGGGCGGCGACTGTGCTCACGTGCGTCTCCTCGAATTCGTATTGGCCCCGACAGCCCGAAAATCGGATTCGGCCGGATCACCGTGCGGCGCACAATCCGGCCGAGTCGCGATCGCCCGTGCCACCAATGCCGGAGGACGCGCATTCCGACCCCTGTGGTCGCCGGGTGCCTCCTCGTTGGACCATTTCTACGGGGCCGCGCGCAAGCGCACCGCAACACGCGCCCGCCCCCCGGGGTGAGACGCTGGAACATGGGTGCTCACACCGGGTGCACACCGTCCACGACGGACCCCTTCGAGGCAGCGGTGCCAGGGCGAGGGAAGATCGCGAAACGGGACCGCGTCTCGCCAGTTCGACTGTTCGGCGCAACGCGGTACTCCATCCCGCCATTGTGGCGGGCCATTAACGAGGTGTTCGCCCAGTCGATGTTCCAGAGTCGACACGACATCAGGGGCAACACTTGACACGCCAATCCCGCCCGGTTGTATGGTTCCTCCGCGAATCCGGAACCGATTTCGGCGCGGAGCGAATTCGACGGACAATCGTGGAGTGGCGAGACCACCGAGGAGTGCGGTCATGCTGATCAGGCTCATCGGACTGGTGTCGGTCACCGGCGACGACGGGCAGCCCCGGCACATGTCCAGCGCCCAGGCGCAGGTCGCCTTCGCCCGGCTGATCATGGAGCGGGCGGGCGGCACCGAGCGCGACCAGCTCGCCGACACCGTGTGGCCCGAGGGGCTGCCCGACACCTGGGCCTCGGCTCTGCGCAGCCTGATGAGCCGGGTGCGCGCGTTCATGGCGGGCACCGTCGGGCCGACCGAGACCGGCGAACCGCCGCTCGTCGCCCAGGGCCGCCGCTACGTGCTCAAGCTCCCCGACACCGCCGAGGTCGACGTCGAGCTGGCCGAGCGGGCGGTCGGCGAGGCGGTCCGCGCGCTCGGCGACGGCGCGCACACCGAGGCGCGCAGGCTGGCCCAGTCCGCGCTGGAGCACCTGCGCGAGCCGTTCCTGCCGCACCACGAGGGCGAGTGGGTGCAGGGCGTCCGCGACCACGTGGACGGTCTGCTGCAGACCGCGTTGCAGGCGGCCAGCACCGCCGCCGCGGCCGAGCGCGACGACCGGGAAGCGGTGCGGCTGGCCGAGGAGGCCGTGCGCCGCTCCCCGCTGAGCGAGGGCGCGCACCGCTGCCTGATGACCGCGCACAGCACCGGCGGCGACCGCGCCGAGGCGCTGCGCGCCTACCAGCGGCTGCGCCAGGTGCTGGCCGACGAGCTGGGCATCGACCCGTCCCCGGAGACCCAGTCGGCCTACGTGGAACTGCTCGGCGTGCGCGTCGGCCGCGACCGGGCCCGCTCGGCCCCCGGCGCGGCCGTGCCGTTCAGCGGCAGGCGCGGGGAACTGGCCGCGCTGGCCGAGTCCTGGTCGCGCGCCGAGGACGGCGACTGCCACCTGGCCCTGGTCACCGGCGAACCCGGGGTCGGCAAGACCCGGCTGGCCACCGAGGCCGCCGGGCGGATCGGCCGCGACGGCGGGCTGGTCGTCTACGGCCGCTGCCAGCCCGGGGCCGCCACCGCGTTCCAGCCGATCACCCAGGCGCTGGCCGAATACGTCGCGGCCACCCCGCCGGACTCGCTGCCGGTGCTGCCGCCCGGCCCGCGCGAGACGCTGGCCGCCCTGGCCGCCGACCCGGGGTTCGGCGCGCGCCGCGGCGAGGCGGTCACCGCGCTGGCCGACCTGCTGGGCGCGCTCGGGCAGGAGTCGCTGTGCCTGGTCGTCGACGACCTGGACCTGGCCGACGAGGGCACCTTTGCGGTGCTGCGCCGGGTGGCGCTCAACCGGGCCGCGGGCGCGGCGGAGGCCACGAACGGCTCGGTGCTGCTGCTGGCCACCGCGGGCAGCCGGGCCGCGGGCCGGGCCGACGCGCGGGTCGGCGCGGCGTTCGCCGAGTTCGTGCAGGAGGCCGACCGGTACGGCAAGCTGCGCCGGGTCCCGTTGGCGGGCCTGGACGAGTCGGACGTGCGGGCGCTGTCGCGCAAGCTGGTCCCCACCGCGGCGGGCGCCGACGTGCCGCCGCCGTACCGGCTGATCGCCGACACCGCTGGCAACGCCTACCTGACCGTGGAACTGCTGCGCTGGTACCAGGAGGGCCCCGCCGAGCCGGGGCGGCGGCTGCCCTCGGGGGTGCACGACTACGCCGAGGCGTGCCTGGCCGCGCTCGAACCCGGTCCGCGCCGGTTCCTGCGCGCCGCGGCCGTGGCGGGCTTCGCCTTCGAGCTGGACCTGGCCGCCGACGCCGCCGGGCACGACCAGGACGAGGCGATGGACGCCCTGGACGTGCTGGTGGAGCTGGGCCTGGTGGCCGAGGTGATCGCCACCGGCTACGGCTCCCGCCCGGTCACCAAGTACCGCTACAAGCACGACGTGGTGCGCCGCGCGGTCTACGAGCAGCTCAGCGAGACCCGGCGCCGGTGGCTGCACGCCCGCTTCGCCGACGCCATCGAGCGCAGGCGCACCGGCGACCTCGGCTTGCAGAGCCGCGCCCTGGCCCACCACCGCGCCGCCAGCGCCGAGGCCGACGGCGACACCCGCACCGTCCAGGCGAGCTGGCACGCCGCGGCCTGGGCAGGCCGCCAGGGTTCGCCGAACGAGGCGGTGCGCCTGTTCGAGCAGGCCCTCGCCCACGTCCCGGCCGCCGACAACGAGCTGCACGCCGACGCCCTGACCCGCCTGGGCCTGGCCCAGTTGGCAGCGGGCCACCGCGACTGCGACCAGACCCTGCTCGACGGTTTCATCCAGGCCCTGCACTGGCACCGGCTCACCATCGCCGCGCAGGCCGCCCTGGGCCTGGCCGACGCGGTGCGCACCCGCCCCCGGCTGCGCCCGGAGGCCGCCGCCCTGATCGACCTGCTGCTGCGCACCCTGTCCCGGGGCGAGGGCCCCAGCGTCGGCGGCACCGTCGACGACGTCACGGTGGGCAGGCTCCTGGCGCGGCAGTGCGACCTGACCCGGGTCACCGCCGACCCGTCGGTCACCAGGGCACTGCACGCGATGACGGGGGAACTGCGCCTGCTGGAAGGTCCAGACCACCTCACCTGGCGGGCCACGCTGGCCGCCGAGGCGCTCACCGTCGCCGAGGCCGTGGGCGACACCGGCGCCAGGGTCGTCGCCGCGCACCACCGCGCCGCCACCGCCGACCTCACCGGCGACCTCACCGGGCGCGACACCGCCCTGGCCGCCCTGGCCGCGGCCATCGCCGACAGCGACGACGACGGCGAGGACCTGCTGGCCGAACACGCGGTCGCCCTCGCGGTCACCCAGGGCAGGCTCACCGACGCGGCGGCCACCGCCCGCCAACTCGCCCCCGGCGGCCTGGCCCAGCGCCAGATGCTCATCGCCCGCTGGCTGGTCAACGGCGGCCGGGTCGACGAGGCCACCACCACCCCCGGCAGCGCCGAACGCGCCCTCGCGGCAATCCTGCGCGGCGACCGGGGCGCCGCCCACCTCACCGTCCGCGCCCTCGCCATCGGCGCCGAAGCCCTCCCCACCGGCGACGAGTGGCCGCACATGGTCGGCGTGCTGGCGCTGTGCGCGGTGGAACTGGGCGACCCCAACACGGCGGAGGCCGTCCGCGCCCTGCTCACCCCCCACACCGACCTGACCTGCGGCGTCGGCTACCGCAGCTTCGTCGGCACCTCGTCGTTCCACCTGGGCAGGCTGGCGGTGGTCATCGGCGAGTGGGACGAGGCCGAGCGCCACCTGTCCTCGGCGCTGTCACAGCTCTCGGCCCGCCGGGCGCGGCCGTGGATGGCGGTGGCCCAGCACGCGTTGGCGCAGGCGTTGGAGAACCGCAACCAGATCGGCGACCGCCGGTGCGCGGAGGCCCTGCGCACGGAGGCGAGCTGGACCCTGGCGAGCCTCGGGGTCCGCAGGTACGCGTAGCCCGGTGTCAGCAGCAAGGGTCTCACCCCCGCGTATCCGAAAGCCCTTTCCCCCACACCAACCCTTCGACCACCAACACCCGAGTGCCGGATTCACCACCAAGCCCCTCGGTTGAATACCGAACGACCCGCAAGATCATGACAACCCACCACCCGAAACGGGTGGCAAAGCCTCATCCAGGGACAAATCCCCACCCGCCGCTACGGCAAATCCCTCTGCCGCACCAGCGACCGGACGTTCAACCGCCGTCGGATCTCACTGCTCTCCAAGGAGTCGACGATCACCGAGGCGCCGACCCAGGAAGCCCCGGAGTCCTCGACCAGGCCGAGCGCCCCCAGGGCCTGCCCGCCGGTGTCGATCCAGTCGTCGACCAGCAGGACCCGGTCCGAACCCGACAGCAACCTCCTGGGGAAGCCCAGGCCCAGGTGCCGGTCCCGGTAGTCCGGCGGCGTGGTCCGCCGCAACCACACATCGCTGTCGGCCAGCGGCGGGTGGTCCTTGCGAACCTCGACGAAACCCACGCCCAGGTCCAGCGCGACCAACGGCCCCAGCAGACTCCCCCTCGACTCGACACCGATGACCACCGTCGGGGCTTCCTCGCGGAAGCTGTCCGCCAACCCCGGCCCGAGCTCGGCGAGCAGCCCGGGATCACGCCACCACCCGGTGACGTCCGCCCGGCTCCGGTCGTCCGTCCGGTCACCCCGCCACGCGAACGACCCCCGCAACCGCTCGACCAGCCGCCGCCTGGACGAATCCGCTTTCACGGCGCGATCGTCCAGACCCCCCACCGCCCCGTCAACCGGAATCCCGAGCCCGGCACTCAGCTCCCGTTGCCCACCCCGGCCGCCAGCTCCTCGACCGTGGCCTTCAACTTCCGAACGCCCGCGGGCACGTGGTCGGTGCCGAAGGTGTAGAACGACAGCGCCGAGAGGTACACGTCCTCCCGGTGCGGGACCGTGGTGATGACCGGCATCCGGGACGGCAGGACGGAAGCGCCCGCACTGATCTCCATGCCGACCACCTCAGCCCAATCGACCCGGGTTCGGCGGCCGAAGAACGGCACCTCGACCAGCCCCTCCGGCCCCGCCTCGACCCTCGACCGCACGGCCGCCCACCCCGCACCCGCTGCCACGAGTGCGAACAGCACGGCCAGCACGACGTCCGCCACCCCCACCCGCCCCGCCACCACCTGGGCGACGGCGAGCAGGAGGAACAGCAGGGCGATCACGAGGACGAGCCACCGCCACTTCGACGTCACGGAGCAGGACTGGCCGGTCACGGGTGGTCCCTCCAGCGGTTGTCACTGCCCCAGAACGCTTTCGTCGCCATCGCACAGCGGTTCACCGCTCAGGCCGAGTGGAAGGGGCGACCGAACCGCTCGCAGAAAACGTACCACCGGGAATGCCCACCCAGTTCCCGCCACCGCCGGGAGGTCCGGAAGCAGAACCCGACCCAGCACACCGCGATGACCGCGAGGGCACACCCCACGAAGACCCGGACCTGGAACTCGGCGCAGACCAGACCGCAGATGACCAGAAGTGCAACGACAACACGGGGTCCCACCCACGACCACACCTCATCGGGATGCTGCGATCCCCCCACGACTTCTCCTCACCATCCGCGCCGGGTCGCCTGGATCACTTCGACTCCCTCTTGTCGACGAAGGACTGCACGTGGAAGGCGGCGCAGATCGTCGCCGACACGGCACGATACCGGCGCACCACACCTCCGGCGGGCGGGCCCGGACATCGGACTACCGCTGTTCGCCGAGGGCCTCGACTTCCCAGTCCTCCAACGGCGGGAACGAACGGCTGCCCCACACCGTGTGCGCTTCCCCGGCAACGTCGACGGTCAGCTCGAGCGTCCTCCTGGACAGACCGGTGACCACCAGGCTCAGATCGCCGGTGACGAGCTTGGCCACAACTGCCGGGAGCCGCTCGATCGCCACCGCGTCGAACACGTACCTGCCGAAGAGCACCGTGCCGAACGCGCTCCGGTCGGCGACCAGCACCTGCGCGTCGAGCCCGCCGGGCACCTCAACGTCCACCAGGTGACCCCCGTGGCCGCCCGACGCGCGCGCGTCGACGGTCACCCCCGGGACGAGGGCTCGAACGCCATCGGCCACGAACTCGACGCACCCTGCTTCCGACACCGGAACTCCTCCCGCCCGAGTCGCCGTCCTCGCGCGGACCGCTCACGCCAACTGCACGCGCACCAGTGCCGCCGGGTCCGGGTGGGTCACCACGTCCACCACCCGGTCCGTCACCGGGTGTCGGGTTCCCTCCGTGGTCGCCACGACCATCAGCGGCTGCCCGCGCAGCGCGTGCCAGAGCTGCGACAGCAGCGCCACCGACGCCGGGTCCGCGCGGTGGGCGTCGGCCAGGACGAGGACCGTGGGGGTTCTCCTGGTGAGGGCGCCGATCCAGGCGCACAGGGCCTCCACGACGCCGGAGCGGTCGGGGTCGCCCGTGGTGCGGGTCATCGTCCGGCCGCCGACGCGGGCGCCGACCTCGGGGAGGACGCGGTAGATCTCGTCCGCCCAGCCTTCGAGGTCGGCGGCGAGGCGGCGGGTTTCGACGCCGTCGGCGTAGGTGCCCAGGGCCTCGCGGAAGGCGCCCCAGCTCGACCCGGAACTCCACCGCCCGTGCAGCACCAGCGCGCCCGCCGCGTGCAGGCGCAGTGCCGCCTCGGCGGCGACCGCGATCCGGGACGCGCCGTCGCCGCCGGAGATGAGGACCAGGCGGGCGGTGTTGGCGCGCACCGGGGTCCACGCCGACATCACCCCGTCGACCCCGGGTGGGGTGACCCCGGCGTGCACGGCGCGGCGGGCCCAGTCCAGGTTGGACGTCCCGAGCCCGTCGACCGCCTGGGTTCCCACGCGCAGCTCGTACACCCGCTCGGCCGGGCCGCCCTCGACCGGGGTCCACAGGTCGCGGGCGAGCAGGTCGATCCCGGCGGGCAGGGTGGGGCCGGCGACCATCGCGGTGGGGGCGGTGGTGAGGATCTGCCCGGCGGCGGCGCGGGGCAGCAGGGCGCCCGCGTGCCGCAGCGCCGCGGTCCCGGGGGCGGTGTCCCCGGAGTCGGCGGCGGTGCACAGCACGACCCGCACCGCCGCCATCGGCACGGCGGACGTCGGCACAGCGGGCGTTGGCACAGCGGGCATCGACACAGCGGGCGCCACCGGGGCGCGGGCCGTCGAGGTGGCGACCACGACCATGCTGGCGATCTCCAGCGCCGCCCTGGTCGCGTCGCACACGCTGGGGAACAGCGCGCTGAGCACGCGCTTGTCCCCGACCCTCGGCACGGCCAGGTCCTGGCCGCCGAAGCGCAGGGCGATGTCGTTCACCCGGACGGCGACCCCGGGGTCGCCCGCGCCGAACTCGACGACCAGGGCGGTGAGCAGGCCGGGGCCGGTGGAGCTGTCCTCGCGCGGCCACGGCTGGGCGACCAGCCTGCGCAGCGAGGCGGCGAGTTCGTGGGCGCGGTGGGTGGCGGGGTCGGCGGGTGGGGGTACGGGGGGACGGCGGGTCACGGACATGCGGGTCTCCTCGCGCGCGCGGACCGGTGTTCCCGGTGGTCGCGGAGTCGGGCCAGGGGTGCTGGCGGACGGCGGTCGACCGGGGGCCCGAGCGCGTCGGGGCGGGCGGGTCGCGTAGTCGACCGCATCGCCCCACCTCTCCCGCCACCCCTGATCCGGACAATACCGCGTGCGTTTCCCGCGGTGGCTGTCCCCGGTCCACCGGGTGAATGCGCGTCGGTATTGGGTACGAATCCTAGCTGTCTCCACTCGAAACAGTCAAACAGGACGTGCCGGTCCACCCCATTGTCGCGCCAGGCTTTGCCGGTCGAGAACAAACCACAGGTCAGGCCGCACATCCGCGATGCGGGCGCGGTGAGACAAAAGCACCGCAATTGCACCCCAACAGATATCCACCGTCGCAGCGGGTACGCCGATCGGCCTAATTCACAGCAATGGCGTAACGAATTGCCGAACAACGCGCGACCGGCTGGCCGCACAAACGGAACCGGGGTGGTCCGCGTCGGCGGACCACCCCGGTCGGGGACGTGCCGGCGGCTCAGGTGACGCTGATGCCGCCGTCGATGCTGATGACCTGCCCGGTCATGTAGTCCGCGTCCAGGAACAGCCGGATCGCCGATGCGACCTCCTCGGTGGTGCCGAAGCGCGGGATCGGGGACTTGCCCTTGATCGCGTCCTGCACCCCGTCGGACAGCGTCTTGGTCATCTCGGTGATCATGAAGCCGGGGGACAGGGCGTTCACCGTGACGCCGCGGCGGCCGACCTCGGCCGCCAGGGTGCGGGTCAGGCCGATCAGGCCGGTCTTCGACGCGCCGTAGGCGGTCTGCCCCGAGGTGGCGATGATGCCCGACGGGGACACGACGTTGACGATGCGGCCCCAGCGCTTGCGGAGCATGTGGCCGATCGCCGCCCGCGAGGTGTGGAAGCTGCCGATGAGGTTGGTCTCGATGACCCTCCGCCAGTCGGCCGGGTCCTGCATCGCCATCAGCGCGTCCGAGCGGATCGCGCCGTTGTTGACCAGGACGTCCACGCCGCCGAACTTCTGCTCGACCTCGGCGAACATCGCCTGGACCTGCTCCCAGTCGGCGACGTCGCCGCCGACCACCAGCGAGTCGTTCTCCAGCTTGTCCGCGACGGCCTGCGCCTTCTCCCGGGAGCTGGCGTAGTGCACGACCACCCGGCAGCCCAGCGCGTCCAGCTCGACGCTCAGCGCCTGCCCGAGGCCGCCGGACCCGCCGGTGACCAGCACGACCGGCTGCTCCGGCCGCGTTCCAACCTTCCCACCGTTCCCAGCGCCGCTCATGTGGACACCCCTCCCCATTCCAGCAGTACCGATCCCCACGTCATGCCCGCGCCGAAACCGGCCAGCAGAACCAGGTCACCGTTGTTGATGCGCCCGCCGTCCAGCGCCTCGGCCAGCGCGATCGGGATCGACGCGGACGCGGTGTTGCCGTAGCGGTCCAGGTTGGTGACCAGCTTCGCCGGGTCGAGCCCGGTGTGGCTGAGGATCGAGTTGATGATCCGGATGTTGGCCTGGTGCGGGATGATGTGGTCGACGTCGTCGACGGTCACCTTCGCCTGCTCCAGGGTCTGCTTGACCGTCCGCACGGTGAACCGCACGGCGTTCAGGTAGATCTCGTTGCCGTTGATCTTCGCGTAGTGCAGGCCCTGCGCGACCGTCTCCGCCGTGGTGGGCATCCGGCTGCCGCCCGCCACCACCTTGAGGCTGTCGTGCTTGGAGCCGTCCGCGCCCAGGTTCCAGGCCCGAATCCAGGTGTCCGGGCTCGGGGTGAGCACCACCGCCCCCGCGCCGTCGCCCACCAGGATGCTCAGGTCCCGGTCCTCCGGGTTCACCGTGAGCGAGTGGGTGTCCGACCCGACGATCAGGATGGGCCTGGGGTCCATCATCATCAGCCCGGCCGCGGTGACCAGGGAGTACACGAAGCCCGAGCACTCGGAGTTGACGTCGTGGGCGCTCCCGGCGATCCCCAGCGCGGTGTGGACGAAGGCCGAGGTCGCCGGGGACAGCTGCTCCGGCGTGGCGGTGGCGACGATCAGGTGGGCGATGTCGGCGCCGGTCAGACCGGCCTTGTCCAGCGCCCGCCGACCGGCCTCGATGGCCAGGGAGGCCGTGGTCTGGCCGTCCTCGACGATCCGCCGCTCGTTGATCCCGCAGCGGCTGACGATCCAGTCCTCACCGACACCGAGCCGGTCGCCCAGCTCGGTGCTGGTGAGCACCTGGTCCGGGACGCTGATGCCCCAGCCGGCGATCTCGAATCCACTCATGGCCGTGCGCTCAGCCCGCGGCCGGGACGAGGTCCAGCAGGCGCTGGTGCACGGTGCGCAGCGTGGTGCTGTCGTCGATGTCCTTGAACAGCGACTCGTCGGCGGGGATGTGCGGGTACTGGTTCTGGAACCCGTAGAGCCACTCCATCAGGTCCAGCGAGTCGACGTCGGAGAGCTGGAGCAGGGCGGCGTCCACGTCCACCTCGTCCGCGCCGGACACGGCCTGCAGCTGGGTGGCGAGCTCCTCGACGGTGGGCAGTTCTGCGCTCATGACTTCGCTCCTCGGGTTTGGTTCCGACCGACCGACTTCCGTTGCGGCTGTCGGTGCTTGGGACGAATACAACCCAGGGCGGCGCAACAGCCGCGCAACCCGGCCCGTGTTGCGGGGCTGTTGCGTTCGCCGGGGTTGGCTCTCGCTCATGGGCGGCTTCGCCGTGGAGCCGAGGATGAGTGGAGATCTCTCATGACGAGCACCATCAATCCCGGGCGCGTCGAACCGCCCGCGGACAGCCAGGGCGCGCCGACCCCGCACTTCCGGGTCGCGGTCATCGGCACCGGCTTCTCCGGCCTGGGCACGGCGATCCGCCTCAAGCAGCAGGGGATCGACGACTTCGTCGTCTTCGAGCGCGCGGGCGAGGTCGGCGGCACCTGGCGGGACAACTCCTACCCCGGTTGCGCCGGGGACATCATGTCGCTGCTCTACTCGTTCTCCTTCGCGCCGAACACCGAGTGGAAGACGACCTTCGCCACCCGCGACGAGCTGCTGGCCTACCTCAAGGACTGCACGGCGAGGTACGGGGTGCGCGAGCACATCCTGTTCGACCACGAGGTCACCGGCGCGGAGTGGGACGAGCGCGAGGGCCGCTGGCACGTCCAAGCCGGGGGCCGCGCCTTCACCGCGCAGGTCCTGGTGGCGGGCGCGGGCTACCTCAGCGACGCGAAGCTGCCCGACATCGACGGTCTCGACTCCTTCACCGGCGAGCTGTTCCACTCCTCGAACTGGAACCACGACGTCGACCTCAGGGGCAAGCGGGTCGCGGTGATCGGCACCGGTTCCTCGGCCATCCAGATCGTCCCGGCGATCCAGCCCGAGGTGGGGCAGCTCCACGTGCACCAGCGCACGCCCGGCTGGGTGCTGCCGAAGAACGACAAGGTGATCGGCAAGCTCCAGTTGGCGCTGCGCCGCGGTGTGCCCGGCTACCAGAAGTTCCGCCGGGGTTTCAACAAGTGGGGTCGCGAGATCGTCGCGTTCTGGTTGGCCCGCCCGAAGGCCGCCACCAAGACCCTCCAGGGAATGGCGGAGAAGAACCTCAGGAAGAACGTCAAGGACGAGGCCCTGCGCGCCCGGCTCACCCCGGACTTCACCGTGGGCTGCAAGCGGATGCTGTTCTCCAACGACTGGTACCCGACGCTGGAGAAGGACAACGTCGAGCTGGTCACCGACGGCATCACCCGGGTCGAGGGCAACACCGTGGTGACCGCCGACGGCACCCGCCGCGAGGTCGACGTGATCGTCGCCGCCACCGGGTTCTCCGCCACCGACCGCCCCATCGCCCACCGCATCCGCGGTCGCGGCGGGGTTTCGCTGGCCCAGACGTGGGCGGAGGAAGGCATGACCGCCTACGTCGGCTCCACCGTCGCGGGCTTCCCGAACCTGTTCCTGATCCTGGGCCCGAACACCGTGCTGGCGCACTCCTCGGTCACCCTGACCATCGAGGGCGGCATCAACCACACCCTCGACGCGCTCAAGGCGATGGACAAGCGCGGCCTGTCCACCCTGGAGGTCAAGCCCGAGGCGCAGACGGCCTACAACACCAGGCTCCAGGAGCGCTTCGACGGCACCGTGTGGGCGCCGGGCGGCTGCCAGAGCTGGTACATCGGCGAGCACGAGACCAACCCGTCGGTGTTCCCGACCTACTCGTGGCGCTTCCTCAAGCAGACGAAGAAGGTCGACCTCACCGCGTACACCGCGACCACCGGCGTGGCGACCCCGGTGGTGGGTGCCCGGAGCACCGGCACCGGCCCGCGGTGACCGCGACCGACCTGCGGCCCGCCCTCGGCAGCGGCGTGGACCTGCGCCACTGGCTGCCGCGGGCGGTCGAGGTGGTGGCCGCGTGGGGCGAGCGGTTCGGCCCGTTCACCGCGCACCCCGCGAACCGGGTCGACGAGTCCGCCTTCGCCGAGGCGTTCGAGGTGTTCGCGGCCCGGATGACCGACAACTACCCGTTCTTCCACCCGCGCTACGCGGGTCAGATGGTCAAGCCGCCGCACCCGGCGGCGGTCGTGGGCTACGTGACCGCGATGCTGCACAACCCCAACAACCACGCCGCCGAGGGCGGTCCGGCCACCACCGCGATGGAGAAGGAGGTCGTGGCCGACCTCGCGGCGATGTTCGGGCTGCCCCGGCACGTCGGGCACCTGACCACCAGCGGCACCATCGCCAACCTGGAGGCGCTCTACGTCGCCCGCCAGGCGCACCCGGGCAAGGGGATCGCCTACAGCGGCGAGTGCCACTACACCCACCAGCGGATGTGCCACGTGCTGGGCGTCGAGGGCCACCGGCTGCCGGTGGACGACCTCGGCCGCCTGGACGTCGAGGCGGCGCGGGAGGCGATGGCGGGCGGGCGGATCGGGACGATCGTGCTCACGACCGGGACCACCGGTCTGGGCGCGGTCGACCCGGTGCACGAGGTCCTGCCCATCGCCAGGGAGTACGGCGTGCGGGTGCACGTGGACGCCGCGTACGGCGGTTTCTACGCGCTGTTGAAGGACTCCGGTGAGATTGACGGCCGCCCGTTCCGGGCGATCGCCGGGGTGGACTCGGTGGTGGTCGACCCGCACAAGCACGGCCTGCAACCCTACGGCTGCGGCGCGGTGCTCTTCGCCGACCCCGGCATCGGCAGGCACTTCGCGCACGACTCGCCCTACACCTACTTCACCGACAGCGACCTGCACCTGGGCGAGATCAGCCTGGAGTGCTCCCGGGCCGGTGCCGCCGCGGCGGCGCTGTGGCTAACCACGCGGCTGCTCCCGTTGGACCGCGGTGGTTTCGGCGAGATCCTGGCCGCGTGCAGGCGCGCGGCCACCGGCTGGGCCGACCGGATCGAGGCGAGCACCGAGCTGCGCCTGTACCAGCGGCCCGAGCTGGACATCGTCACCTTCTTCCCGGAACCCACCCCCGCCGACGCGACCACCGTGGACGCGGCGGCCGACCGGCTGCTGCGCGACGGCATGGCCGCCGACGACCCGGTGTACCTCAGCGTGCTCCGGGTCGACGGCGCCGACCTGCGCGCCCGCCACCCCGACATCGCCGCGCGCCCCGGCGAACCCGCCCGGATCGCGCGCAGCGTGCTGATCAAACCCGAGGCCGAGGACCACCTCGACCGGTTGCACGACCGGGTCCGCGCGCTCGCGGCCCCGGCCCCATGACCGCGCGCACCCCAGACGAGGCGGAGGGAGATCCCCCCATGACCTACACCGAGCCCGCGACCGCGGCGCGGACGATCCGGCCCGGCGGGCCGGAGGACACCGACCGGTTGTGCGGACTGCTGGCCGAGGCGTTCCAGGACGACCCGCTGACCGCGTGGATTCTGCCCGACCCGGTCGAACGGGCGGCGGCGCTGCCCGCGTTCTTCCGGGTCTTCGTCGACCTGTCGCTGGCGCACGGCGGGGTCTTGGTCGGTGGGGTCGGCGGGGACTTCGCCGCGGCGCTGCTGTACCTGTCCCCCGCCGGGTGGGAGGAGGCGCAGGAGCGCGACGAGGACGTGCAGCGCAGGCTCGCCGAGGCCGTCGGTTCCGGCACCGCGGCGCTGTTCACCATCCTGGCGATGCAGGCCGCGCACCACCCGTCGGAGGAACCGCAGTACTACGCCTCCTTCGGCGCGGTGCGCCCCGGCGAGCAGCAGGGCGGGTGGATGACCGGGATGCTGGGCCTGCTGGTCGCCCGCGCCGACGCCGAGGGTGTGCCCACCTACGTCGAGGCCAGCTCCCCCGGCGGGTACGCGGTGAGCCTGCGCAACGGGTTCGCGCCGCTGGGCACGGAGATCCGGCTGCCCGACGGCCCGGTGCTGCGCCCGATGTGGCGCCCGGCGCGGAGGTCCGGGGCGTGAACGGCGACCGGCACGTCCTCCTCTTCTCCGCCGAGGAGGTCGCCCGCGGGCAGGTGCCCGCCGAGCACGCGGCCGTGCTGCGCACGGTCCTGGACTGGAGCGAGGAGTTCCTCGTCTCCCCGCACCCCGACCTGGGCCGCACCGGCCCGGTGTGCCCGTACACCCAGTCGTCGCTGCGCAAGGGGCTCTACCACCTGGCCGTGACGCGCACCGGCGACCTGGGCGCGACCGTGGCCGCGCTGCGGTCCTGGTACGAGCGCTTCGCCGCCGACCTGTCCGACGCCGACCGCGAGCTGCTGACGATCCTGGTGGCGCTGCCGCACCTGGACCACACCGACTCCACCGAGCTGGACGCGGTGCAGCGGGCGGCCAAGGACGAGTTCGTCGCCGAGGGCCTGATGATCGGCCAGTTCCACCCGGTGTGCGCCGAACCGGGGCTGTGGAACGACGACTTCCGGCCGCTGGTGTCACCGGTCCCGCTGTTGGCCATCCGGCAGATGCTCGTGTTCGACCTGCTGTTCGTCGTCGACGACGAGGCGCACCTGGACAGCTACCTGCGCCGGTTCGCCCCGGCCATCCCGTCGCGGGTGCGCGACCTGCTCACCGTGCGGCTGCGCCCCACCGGCGTGCCCGGCGTCCCGGTGGGGGTGACGGCGTGAGCGGCGGGGGGAACGCCCTGGGGCGGGTGCGGGAAACGCCCGTGCTGCTCGGCGCCGGCCTGGTGGCCGCGCTGGCGGCGTGGGAGCTGCGCGGGCACGCGCGGCCCCTGGTCTCCGGGTCGGCGAAGGCGCACGCGCTCGCCGGTTCGGTGTCGCACCACGGCCCGGTGCCGGGCCAGTACGTCCCCCCGCCGGACGTGGTCGGCGACGCGCTGGCCAACCAGGTGGGCCTGGTGGCGCTGGCGGTCCTGCCCGCCGCCGCCGGGATCGCCTGCGCCGCCGCGCTCACCCGGCGGCTGTTCACCGGGCGGCGGCCCGCTCTCGGGATGACCCCGAGGCTGGTCTTCGCCGCCCTCGCCGCGCTGTCCGCGGCCCTGGTGACCGCCGCGGTCGCCGGGGCCGCCCTGGGCAGCGCGGTGACGGCGCTCGACTCGCTGGAGTCGGCCGTGCAGGTGCTGCGCACCACGTTCGTGGGCGCCGTCCTGGCCACCGCCGTCCTCGGCCCCCCGTGGCGCACCTCCGTCCCCGAGGTGTCCGCCGACCACCCCGCACCGGATGACCGGGCCGGAAGACCAAGGACCCTGACCCATGCTCAAGCGTAGAGACGTGATCAAGCTCGGCGCGGTGACCGGCGCCGTGGTCGCCCTGCCCCTGGAGAAGGTCGCCGCGACCGTCTTCGGCCCGTCCTGGTCGGCGGCGGCGTTCAGCCGCCCGCTGCCCGTCCCGACCCCGATGCGCCCCTCGCGGCTGCGGCTGGACCGCGACGTCTACGACCTGACCGTGGACAAGTCGACCGCGGAGATCGTGCCCGGGGTGCGCACGCCCATCCTGTCCTACAACGGCACCTTCCCCGGCCCGATGATCGTGGCCAGGCGCAACCGCACGGTGCAGGTCAACGTGCACAACCGGCTCGCCGCCGACACCGCGGTGCACCTGCACGGCGGCAACACCCCGCAGGCCAGCGACGGCCACCCGCTCGACGTGATCAAGCCCGGCGCGTCGCGGACCTACCTGTACCCGAACCGGCAGCCCGCGGCGACGCTCTGGTACCACGACCACGCCCACCACATGGAGGCCGAGCAGGTCTACCGCGGCCTGTCCGGGCTCTACATCGTCGAGGACGCGGTGTCGCGGTTCCGCCTGCCCTCGGGCAAGCACGACATCCCGCTGATGTTCCGCGACGTGAACCTGGGCGTCGACGGCACGATGACCTGGGAGCTGTTCGGCCAGCCCAACCGCTCCACGGTCCTGGTCAACGGCGTCGCCCAGCCGCACCTGACCGTGCAGCGCCGCCGCTACCGGCTGCGCCTGCTCAACTGCTCCAACGAGCGCTCGATGCGCTTCACCCTGGGCAACGGCGCGTCGTTCCTCCAGGTCGCCAGCGACGGCGGGTTCCTGCCCAGGCCGGTCAGCCGCACCGAGGTCGTGCTCTGGCCCGCCGAGCGCGCCGAGGTCGTGGTGGACTTCGCCCCGTTCAAGGCCGGTACCCAGATCATGCTCGAGAACGCCGACGGCGAGGTGGACACGGCCAAGCAACTGCTGCGCTTCGACGTGGCCGAAGGCCCCGGTCTGTTCAACGCGGACACCAGCTACGTGCCCGCCACCCTCGTCCCGGCCCCGGCCGACCGCAAGCCCACCGTGACCCGCAAGGTCGTGCTCAGCTTCGACGCGGCCAACGGTGTCTTCCTCATCAACGGGAAGCAGTTCGACCCCGAACGGGTGGACTTCACCGTGAAGCGCGGCAGCACCGAGCTGTGGGAGATCACCAACACCGACACCCAGTTCCAGATCCCGCACTCGCTGCACCTGCACCTCATCCAGTTCAAGGTGCTCGACCGCGACGGGGTGAAGGTGCCGGAGTGGGAGACCTACCCGAAGGACACCGTCCGCGTCCTCCCGGGCAGCACGGTCCGCATCCTGGCCACGTTTGACAGCGAGTACACCGGCGTCTACCCGTTCCACTGCCACTTCGTCGACCACTCGTCGGTGGCGATGATGGCGCAGATGCGCATCGTGCCCTGAACGGGCGCACCCCGGTCACCCGTTCGCCGCGATCCGGGCGCCCACAACGGAGTGGGCGGGCACGCCCGGTGATAGGGGGGCTTCCCTAGCGAGCCCCCGGCAGGGCACTCTGAAAGTGGTACCGACATGATCGATATGCAGTGGCTGGACCCATTCGCGGCCCCTTGAGACGCTGACCGCGCCCGGGGTTCGCGCAATGGCTGACCGTCTAGGATGGTGTGATGCAAACGCTGGCGGACGAGACCCTGACGGGGCTGTTGGACGGCCCCCGGGCTCGCGGTGCCTTCCTGCTCCGTTCGATCCTCAGCGAACCCTGGTCGATGCGCATCGAGGACCGGGCCCCGCTGTCGCTGGTGACCCTGGTGCGGGGCAGCGCGTGGATCATGCCGGACGGGGGCGAGCCGGTCCCGCTGAGCGTCGGCGAGATCGCCATCCTGCGCGGCCCCACCCCCTACACGATCAGCGACAAGCCCGGCACCCCCGTCCAGGTGATCATCTCCCCCGGGCAGATCTGCACCACGGTCGACGGCCGCGGCATCGGCGACGCCAAGTCCCTCGGCGTCCGCACCTGGGGCGACAACAGCACCGGCGAGACGGTCATGCTCAGCGGCACCTACCAGATGCAGCGCGAGATCGGCCAACGCCTCTTCGGCGCCCTGCCGCAGGTCCTGGTCCGCCCGATCGAGGCGGGCGACAGCGCCCTGGTGCAACTGCTGGAAACCGAGATGGGCAAGACCGACCCGGGCCAGGAACTGGTCCTCGACCGCATCCTCGACCTGGTCCTGGTCAGCGTGCTGCGCGCCTGGCTCGCCGCACCCGGCCAGGGCGCCCCGGCGTGGTACCGGGCCCAGCACGACCCGGTGGTCGGCGCGGCCCTGCGGATGCTGCACAACGAACCGGCCCGCCCGTGGACGGTCGCGGGCCTGGCCACCGCCTCCGGCGTCTCCCGCGCCGCCCTCGCCCGCCGCTTCACCGCCCTGGTCGGCGAACCACCGATGAACTACCTCACCAGCCTGCGGCTGGCACTCGCGGCGGACCTGCTGCGCGAGCAGGACGCCACCATCGGGTCGGTGGCGCGCAAGGTCGGCTACGGCAGCTCGTTCGCGCTGAGCACCGCGTTCAAGCGGGTGCGCGGCATGAGCCCCCAGGAGTACCTGCGCCAGGCCGCGGAGAACGCGGGCGTCGTGGAGAACATGGCCGCCGTCGGCTGAGCCCCCCGCCGCCGATCGCCCGTCCCCGTCCCGGGGGCGGGCGATTTCGCGTTCCGGACCGCCGTCCGGCCGCAAGCGCGGGGTCGACGATCGGCCACCGCAGGCACCCAACCCACCCCGACTTCACCGGCCGGGGCCAGAACGCCCACGACTCGGTCGACGGCAGCAACGACGACTGCAACGGCCACGGCACCCACGTCGCGGGCACCATCGGCGGCGCGGCGCACGGTGTCGCCGAGAACGTCCGACTCCGCGGCGGCAGCGGCACCTGGTCCGGCGTCATCGCGGGCATGGACTGGGTCACCGCCAACCACGCCCGTCATCGGTCGCCAACATGTCCCTCGGCGGCACCAACACCATCAGCGGCACCTCCGTGGCCACCCCGCACGTGGTCGGCGTGGCCGCCCTCTTCAAGAGCAGCCAGACCGGCGGCCTGTGACCCGCTGAACCGCGGTCCCGCGCCGGTGACCCTCCCGGCGCGGGACCGCGTCGAGCTTCACGGCAGTTCGGGCTCGACCACCTTGGCGGCGTCCAGAGCCGCAGTGCACAACTCAGGCGCATCATCACCGGACGCCTGCACGTCCACCCGCGAGGTCGCCGTCACCTCGATCGAGATCGCACACACGCTGCCACCAGCGCGGACAGACTGGATCGCCCGCCGGGACCCCACCGTCACCGGCGTCTTCTCCCCGACGGCATTCACCTGATCGATCCCCGACTCCGGGAACACGAGCACCCCCAGGGCATAGCCGTCTGGAACAGCCGGGTTGTCATCCACCTGCCACTGGCAGTACTTGGAGGACGTGGTTTCGTTCGGCTTCGGCTCCCCGGTGACCCCCAACGTGCGCTTCTGCGCATCGGTCAGCATCTCGCACGGGTCGAGCGAAGCCAACGAACCACCACCCGATTCCGAGGAAGTCGTGCTCGGGCTGCTCGACTCACCGGAATCACCAGTGGTGGGCGCACCGGTCGCGCTCGCATTCCCGACAGGATTTCCCGGCGTCTCCTGCGAGCACCCCACGACACCGCCCAGCAGTACAACAGCGGAAGTGACAACCGCCAGCGAACGCCTCACCGGAAGACCACGCCCCTCTCACGCGAACTTGCTCGCACTCGTCTCATCGGCCTCACGGTAGTTTTCCATCGCCTGCTTGATCGCGTCCTCGGCCTGCTGCAAGGTCTCGCGAAAAGCCATGAGTTGGGTGATGAAGCCCCGCTCATCGGTGGCCACCTGCTGCATGAACGGCTTCATCACCTGTGCCGCGTTGCTGCTGCCCAGCATCGGCTGTTGCTCCAAGGCACCCAGGTCACCCTGCTTTTCGTTGATCCAGTCCTTCATCTTCTTGATCGCCGCCAACAGCGCGTCGCCGCCTGTCCGGTTGACGGCGAACTGGCCTGCGGCGGCGGCGCCCGCGAAGGCGTCGATCGACTTGCCGATGGCGTCGAGCGGTGCCCCCGCGCCCTCGTCTA
The DNA here is from genome assembly GCF_000564855.1 of Actinokineospora spheciospongiae. Taxonomy (GTDB): domain Bacteria; phylum Actinomycetota; class Actinomycetes; order Mycobacteriales; family Pseudonocardiaceae; genus Actinokineospora; species Actinokineospora spheciospongiae. Next base: position 24,754 of record NZ_AYXG01000118.1, on the reverse strand, counting down.
TGTACATCGCCAGCCCCCTCACGCTCCGTGCCGATGCCATCACGATAGCCACCGCAACCACAGCTCGTCCCGGGCATCGAAACATTCCCCCGACCGCGCTACACCCGCTCCACGAACCCCCGCACCCGCTCCGCGATCCGGTCCCGATCCGGTGCCCGCAGGTACACGAAGTGCCCAGCCTCCGGCAGCACTTCAACGTCCGCACCAGGCAGCAGCTCCGCCAGCAACCGAGCTGCGGCAACCCCGTCGTGCACAGCGCTGCGGGCGGCGAACATCGCCAGCACCGGCACCGACAGCGCGCTGATCTGCTCCGCCGCGGGCCGCACCTGGAACGGCACCCGCACGCGGTACTCCCGGATACCGGCCAACACCAGCCGCACGTCCGCCCGGTCCAGGACGTCAGCCCCGGCCGACCACCGCAGGAACCGCCGCCACACCCAGTCCCGGTTGACGAGACCGCCGAGCACCCCGTACCCGAGGGCGGCCGGGGCGAACCCGGAGGTCACCGTGGTCGGGTCGAGCAGGCTGATCGACGCGAGCCGCCCCGGTGCGTGCACCGCCTGGTTCACCGCGTGCCACCCGCCCGTGGACCCCCCGACCAGGTGCACCCCGGTCAACCCCAGCCGCTCGAACACCGCGTCCAAGCACCGGGCCCGGTCCGCGGTGTCCGCGAACGGGGCGGTCTGCACGCTCCTCCCGGCTTCCCCCAGCGTGTCCACCGCGTACACCGGCCCCAAGGCGGGGATCAGTTCCGCGTGGCTGGCCGCCGTCCCCATCATCCCGGGCAGCAGCACCACCGGTGCCCCGCCGCTCCCGAACCGGTACACCCTCGTGCTGCCGTGCGCCGTCACCACGTCGTGCACCTCGTCCGGCTGCGGACACCGAGCCATCGCCAGGTCGTAGGCGGCGAAGTACCGATCCCGCCCCGGGGCGGACCTGAACTCCCCCAGTCGATTCCCTCTCATGCGGGGAACCTACGAAATCCCCGGTGCGCCGTATTGGACGAAGGTAAGGTGCGGCCGTGGACGCGGGCTGGTCGCTGGTGGTCGCCCGCCGGGACGTCGAGCGGGCTCCGGCCGAGCGCGTCTTCGCCACCCCGCACCCGAGCCTCGCCGACCACGTCCTCACCTACACCGCCCACGACTTCCCGGACTCGGAAGCGTTTCCCTGGCGCATCGCCCCCTTGGGCGCCGTCACCGTGACGATCGACCTGGCCGCCCCGCCACTGCGCCGGACCCCGGGCGGCGCGGACTTCCCGGCCTCCCCCGTCATGGGCCTACGCGACCGCCCCCTGGTGATCGAGCAGGGTGGCGCCAACCGCGGCATCATCGTCGCCCTGACCCCCGCGGGCGCCCACGCCCTCTTCGGCCTCCCCCTCAAGGAGTTGGCCAACGCCGTCCTGCCCCTGTCCGACCTGCTGGGCAACACCGCACTGCTCACCGAGCAGTTGGCCGAAGCCCCCGACTGGCGAACGTGCTTCACCACCCTCGACACCCACCTGGGCACCCACCTCCGAACAGGCCCCGAGTTCAGCCGTCCCATCCGGGGCGCCCTCCACCTCCTGACCGCGAAAGCCCCCACCCGGGTGGCTGCGGTCGCCGACGAAATCGGTTGGACCCGGCAGCACCTGAGCACCCGCTTCCGCGAGCAGGTCGGCCTCACCCCGAAGGCGGTGGCCCGGATCGCCCGCCTGCACCGCGCCGTCACCCTCCTGAACCACCCCTCCGCCCCGCCGCTCGCCGAGGTGGCCCACCGCTGCGGTTACACCGACCAGCCCCACCTCAACCGCGACTTCCGCGCTCTCACCGGCTGCACCCCCACCGAATACCGCTGACCCCGGGGACGACAACAACACCGAACAGCCGCCAGGCCGTCCGGTGTCATCGTCGGTTCCGCGCTACACAGCCAGTTGCGCCCACCCGGCCTTGAGCGCGATGCCCTCCGGCGTGCGCACGGTGAACGCCACCACCCCGTTCTCCCCGGGCTGGAACGTCACCTCCAGCGGCACCCCCGGCCGGACCGGGTTCGAGAACCGCGTTCCGATCCCCTTCAGCGCCGACGCGTCCCCATCGGCGAAGCGGTCGACCAGTTCCTCCGTCACCACCGCCAGCACGCTCATCCCGTGCGCGATCACCCCCGGGAACCCCGCCGCCGCAGCGGCTTCCGGGTCCAGGTGGATGGGGTTCTCGTCGTGGGCGACGACCGCGTAGCGCGGGACCATGTCCTCCGGGATGGTCAGGGTGACCGTGACGGCTTCCCCTGTCCCCCGGTGCATCGGGTAGCGGGGCAGTTCGCCGAACGCCTCCGGGCCGGTGGCGCCGGAGAGCATCGCGCCGGTCACCAGGGAGGCGACCACCGTGCCGTCCTCGGCCACGATGACGCCCCGCAACGCGATCCGGACCCCGGCCCCCTCGGGCTTGCCGCCCAGGGCCCCGGTCGTGACCGTCACCCGTTCCCCGGCGACCAGCGGCCGGTGCACGGTGATCTCCTGGCTGACGTGGACCCGGGAGACGTCCCCGGTGACCGCCAGCTTGTCGAAGGTCAGGTCGAAACCCCGGTGCGCCAGCACGAACGCGTGCAGCGGCGACGCACCCTCGGCACCGGAGCCCAACGGCGACCGGACCACCGAGCGGAACTCGGTCAGTTCAGCAGCCGAGACCTCGTGCTCGAAGCTGGATTCCAGGCTCATGCGGGGCTCACCACCAGGCAGGCGTTGTGGCCGCCGAACCCGAACGAGTTCGACAGGGCGGGGCCGGGGGTGATCTGCCGGGGTGCCTTGTGCACCACGTCGATCTCCAGGCCGGGTTCGGTCGTTTCGTGGTTGGCCGTGGGCGGGATGAGGCCGTCGCGCAGGGTCAGCAGGGTGGCGATGGCCTCGACCGCGCCCGCCGCACCGATGAGGTGGCCGATGACGCCCTTGATGGAGGTGACCGGGGGGCCTGCCGGGCCGAAGACCTTGGCCAGGGCCTGGGCCTCGGCGCGGTCGTTGAGCGGGGTCGAGGTGCCGTGCGCGTTGACGTGGACGATGTCGGAGACCGACAGGCCCGCGTCGGTGATCGCGCCGTGCATGGCGGCCATGGCGGCGGAGCCGTCCGGCAGGGGCATGGCCAGGTGGTACGCGTCGGCGCTGGAGCCGTAGCCGGAGACCAGGCCGTACACGTGGGCCTGGCGGGCCTTGGCGTCCTCCAGGCGCTCCAGCACCACGAAACCGGCGCCCTCGCCCATGACGAAGCCGTCGCGGTCGACGTCGAACGGGCGCGAGGCCAGCTCGGGGGCGTCATTGCGGGAGGAGACGGCGTTGAGGTTGTTGAACGCGGCCAGGGTGACCGGGCTCAGCGTCGACTCGGCGCCGCCGGCGATGACCACGTCCACGCGGCGGTCGCGCAGCATGAGCATGGCGTGGCCGATCGCGTCGACGCCGCTGGCGCAGGTGGTGGCGATGGTCAGCGCCGGGCCGTGCCAGCCAAGGCGCATGGCCAGCAGGGCCGCCGCCGCGTTCGGCATCGACACCAGCGGCAGCAGCGGGTTTACCTTCGCCGGGCCGTGCAGGAAGTAGTTGCCGACCTCGGCATCGGTGGTCTGGCGACCGCCGACGGCGTTGCCGACCACGATGGCCGTGCGGGCCGGGTCGGGCTGCGGGGAACCGGCGTCGCGGTAGGCGGCCAGGGCGGCGGTGACGCCGAACCGGGCGAACGGGTCCATCCGGCGGGCTTCCTTCTTGGTGAGGATGCCGACCTCGTCGAACCCGCGCACCGCGCAGCCGAAGCGGGTGCCGATCTTGCTCATGTCCTCGTCGGTGACCAGGTCGGCGGCCATGGACTTGCCCGCCACCACGTTGGTCCAGAAGTCGTCCACGGTCGAGCCCGCCGGGGTGACCACACCCAGGCCGGTGACCGCGATCTCGGTCGCGCCCATGGTGGCCTCAGCCGCCGATCAGCCGGAGCTGGCGGGCCGCGGTGATGAACGCCTCGGCGCCCGCGTCCACGTCGTCCTTCGAGTGCGCCGCGGTGATGGCGATGCGCAGCCGGGCCCGGCCCTTCTCCACCGCCGGGGTCATCACCGGCAGGCCGATGACGCCCGCCTTGCGCGAGGCGGTGGCGAAGTCCCAGGCGTTCTCGTCGGAGCCGACGATCAGCGGCACCACGGCGGTCTGCGACAGGCCGGTGTCGAAGCCCGCCTCCTGCACGATCGAGCGGAACCGCGCCGACTCGGTCTGCGCGTGGGTGACCCGCCACGGCTCCCGGTCAAGGATGCGGATGGTCTCCAGGGCCGCGCCGACCGCCGCCGGGTTGAGGGCGGCGGAGAACAGGAACGGCCGGGCCAGCCGCTTGAGGTACTGGAGGAACGCCTCCGAGCCGCACAGGTAGCCGCCGTTGGACGGGACCGCCTTGGACAGCGTGCCGACCTTGATGTCGGCCTTGACCTCGTAGTTGAAGTGCTCCTCGATGCCGCGGCCGGTGGCGCCGATGGTGCCGAGGGCGTGCGCCTCGTCGACCATGAGCAGCGCGCCGTGGCGGTCGCAGACCTCGCGCAGCTCCGGCAGCGGGGCGATGTCGCCGTCCATGGAGTAGACGCTGTCGACGATGACCAGCAGCGTGCCGGACTTGTCGGCGGCGGCCAGGCGGCTGTCGAGGTGCTTGGGGTCGTTGTGCCGGAAGCGGGTCAGCTTCGCCCCGCTGAGCTGCGCGCCGTCGACGATGCTGGCGTGGTCGAGCTTGTCCAGGAAGATGGTGTCCCCGGCGCCGACCAGGGCGCCGATGGTGCCGACGTTGGCGGCGTAGCCGGAGCTGAACACCAGGGCGCCCTCGCGGCCGAAGAACTTCGCGATCTCGCCCTCCAGCTCCTCGTGCAGCGGGACGGTGCCCGCCAGCGCGCGGACGCCGGGGGTGCCGGTGCCGTAGGTGTCGACCGCGGCCTTGGCCGCCTCCAGCACCCGGGGGTCGCCGTTGAGGCCGACGTAGCCGTAGCCGGACATCATCAGGAACCGCTCGCCGTCGAGGTGGACGTACGGGGTGCCCACCTCCGGGGTGTACGCCACGAAGTTGTTGCGGCGGGCGGGCTCCCACTCCAGCTCCCTGATCCGATGGTTGATCGCCTCAACCTTCGGCGTGATGTGTCGCCACGCAACTGAGTCGTTCACATGCCTCTCCTCACCGTGGGTTCCGCAAGACCGCTTGAAACCTCGTCGAGGCTTGTTCTACGACACCGGCTGCAAGTCCGACGCAAGACGTGTTCACGCGTCTCACCACTGGCAGGAGCGCAACGGGGGGCGGTTTCCGGACTTGCGCGGCTGTTGCGCCCACCGCGATTACCTCATCCCCAGTTTGAGGAGGCCGCCAGCCGCGCCCCGGAGCCACGACAAGGAAGAAGGCCACCATGACCACCCTCGAAACCCGGCAGATCAACCCCGAGGTCGACGCGATCCGCCACCACTACGAGGTCAGCAACGACTTCTACCGCCTGATCCTGGGCCCGGCGATGATGTACTCCGGCGGCTACTGGTACGAGGGCGAGGACCTGCGCGAGGCCCACGACGAGGCCCAGTACCGCAAGCTCGACGCCTTCATCGAGGCCGCCGGTGCCGTGGGCGCCAAGAAGGTCCTCGACATCGGCTCAGGTTGGGGCACCATGCTCACCCAGGCGGTGGACAAGCACGGCGTGCAGAAGGCCGTCGGCGTCACCCTGAGCCGCAGCCAGAAGGAGTACGTCGACTCCCTCGGCAACGACAAGGTCGAGATCAAGGTGGAGAGCTGGGAGGACCACCGCACCGACGAGCCCTACGACGCCGCGTTCTGCGTCAACGCCCTGGAGCACTTCGTCCTGTCCAGCCTCACCCCGAAGGAGCGCGTGAACCGCTTCCGCGCCTTCTTCAACCAGTGCCACTCGCTGATCAAGCCGGGCGGTCGCCTGGTCCTGCACATGATGACCATCGAGTCGCCGCGGATCACCCGCCAGCTCATCGACGACCTGAAGTTCCTCCAGCGCGAGGAGTTCGAGGGCTGCTACATCCCGCACACCAACGAGCTGGTGCAGTCGTTCGAGGGCAAGTTCGAGATCATCGAGCTGCGCAACGAGCGCGAGACCTTCTCCCGCGCCTGCCGGGCGTGGCTGGAGAACCTGGCCGAGCGCCGCCCCGAGGCCGTCGGGATGGTCGGTGAAGAGGTCGTGCAGCGCTTCGAGCGCTACCTGGACATCTTCGCGTACACCCTCGAGGACAAGGTCTTCAACAACTTCCGCATCGTCCTGCACCGCAACGCCTGAGGACTGGTCTGCCGTGACTATCACCGACTCCACGATCGACTCTCCGGCCGGCCCGACCTCCAGTGGCGGCAACGGAAAGCGCACCCCCCACGTGAAGGTCGCGATCATCGGCACCGGTTTCTCCGGGCTGGGCATGGCGATCCGACTCCAGCAGTCCGGCGTGGACGACTTCCTGCTCTTCGACCGCGCCGACGAGGTCGGCGGGACCTGGCGCGACAACAGCTACCCCGGCGCCGAGTGCGACGTGATGGCGCTGCTGTACTCGTTCTCCTTCGCCCAGAACCCGAGCTGGTCGAAGACCTTCGGCACCCGCGACGAGCTGTTCACCTACCTCAAGGACCTGACCGACCGCTTCCGGCTGCGCCCGCACATCCGGTTCCGGCACGAGGTCGTCTCCGCCGACTGGGACGACGAGGCCAAGGTCTGGCGGATCGCCACGACCGCAGGGGACTACACCTCGCAGGTCCTGGTGACCGGCACCGGTTACCTGTCCGAACCGGTGGTGCCGGACATCGCCGGTCTGACCGACTTCCAGGGCACGATGTTCCACTCCTCTCGGTGGGACCACGACTACGACCTGGAGGGCAAGAAGGTCGCCGTCATCGGCACCGGCGCCTCGGCGCTGCAGTTCGTGCCGAAGATCCAGCCGAAGGTCGGCGAGCTGCACGTCCACCAGCGCACCCCCGCCTGGATCGGCCCGAAGAACGACAAGCCCACCTCGAAGCTCAAGGGCTGGATGTTCCGCAAGGTCCCCGGCTACCAGAGCTTCCGCCGCGGGTTCAACCAGTGGGGCCGCGAGGTCCTGGCGTTCATGATGACCCGCCCGCCGATCGCCGAGAAGACCCTGGGCGGCATGACCGCCAAGCACCTGGCGAAGTCGGTGGCCGACCCGGAGCTGCGCGCCAAGCTCACCCCGGACTACACCGTCGGCTGCAAGCGGATGCTGTTCTCGAACTACTACTACCCGGCGATCCAGGCCGACAACGCCCAGCTCATCACCGACGGCATCACGCAGGTGGGCCCGAACTCGATCACCACCGCGGACGGCACCACCCGCGAGGTCGACGCGATCATCCTGGCCACCGGCTTCGCCGCCACCGAGCGCCCGTTCGCCGCCCGGATCACCGGCAAGGACGGCCTGACCCTGGGCAAGGAGTGGGCCGAGAACGGGATGACCGGGTACCGGGGCACCACCGTGAGCGGGTTCCCGAACCTGTTTATGCTGCTCGGCCCGGGGACCACGCTGGGGCACTCGTCGCAGACGGTCATGATCGAGGCGCAGTTGAACTACGTGCTCGACGCGCTGAAGGTCATCGACGCCCGCGGCCTGGCCTCGGTCGAGGTGCACGCGCAGGCGCAGGCGGCCTTCACCGAGAAGCTGGGCAAGCTCCAGGAGGGCACGGTCTGGACCGCGGGCGGCTGCGCCTCGTGGTACCAGGACGCGCACGGCCGCAACCCCTCGATCTGGCCGACCTACACCTGGCGGTTCCGCAAGGAGACGAAGAAGTTCGACCTGGAGTCCTACCAGGTCACCACGCTCATCGGCGAGCAGAGCCCCATCACGGCTCAGGCGTAAGGGGAACAGGGGACATGGGCAGGATCGACGCAGACACGATCGACGCGGGCAAGCCGGCGTTGAGCCGTCGCGGGTTGCTCAAGGGCCTCGGTGTCGGGGCGGCGGTGGCGGGGTTCAGCACGGTCACGGGTTCCTGGGTCACCGCGGACGCGGCGACCCGGACCCCGGGCCTGGTGGCGGCCCCGCGCCTGGAGGGGACGCTGGAGTACAGCCCCGGCGCGCTCGCCGCGTTCGGCAAGGACTTCGGCGGCCTGGTGCACGACCTGCCCAAGGCCGTGCTGCGGCCCGGTTCGGTGGCCGACATCGTCAAGGTCGTGCAGTACGCCCGCCGCCTCGGCCTCAAGGTCGCGGTGAACGGGCAGGGCGGGCGCGACGCCGACGTGGAGTCGCACTCCTGCTACGGCCAGGCGCAGGTCCGCGGCGGCGTGTCCATCGACGCCAAGGCGCTGGCGACCATCCACACCATCGGCAGCAACCACGCCGTGGTCGGCCCCGGGGTCACCTGGGGCGAGCTGGTCACCGCGGGCTACGCCAAGGGCAAGACCCCGCCCGCGCTGACCGACTACCTGCACCTGTCGATCGGCGGCACGGTCAGTGTCGGCGGCATCGGCGGCGGCACCGCGAAGTACGGCCTGCAAGCCGACACCGTCCAGGAGATCGAGGTCGTGACCGGCGACGGCCGCGTCCTCACCGCCACCCCCACCACCCGCGCGGACCTGTTCCACGCCGCGCTCGCGGGCGGCGGGCAGGTCGGGATCATCACCAGGCTCAAGGTCAAGATGATCCCGGCGCCGACCTCGGCGCTCGTGTTCTCCCTGTTCTACGACAACCTGGGCACCTTCCTGGCCGACCAGGAGAAGCTGCTGCGCGACGGCCGCTTCGAGCACCAGTCCGGGGAACTCGCCCGCAAGCCGGACGACTCCGGCTGGTGGTACCGGCTGGAGGCCGTGTCCTACGCCGTCAACCCCGACCAGGCCGCCCTGCTCAACGGCCTGCGCGACGTGCGGTCGGCCGCGGACATCTACCCCCTGCCGTACCTGGACTGGGTCTTCCGGGCCAACGCCTGGGAGGACTTCCTCAAGGAGAACGACTTCATGGCCCAGCCGCACCCGTGGCTGAGCCTGATCATGCCCGCCTCGACGGTCAAGCGGTTCGTCGAGTCGGTCGTGCCCGAGCTGACCCCCGCCGACCTGGGCGCGGGCTTCTCGGTGCTGTCGCCGATCAACACCGCCAAGGTCAGGCAGCCGCTGTTCTCCCGGGCCGACGAGCCGATCGTCTACCTGTTCGACCTGCTGCGCTTCCCGCCGCCGGGCGAGACCCGGATCGCGGCGATGCTGGAGCAGAACCGCAGGCTCTACGACCGGGCCGTCGCGATGGGCGGCAAGCGGTACCTCGTCGGCGCCATCCCGGGCATGACCCGCGCGCAGTGGCGGCGGCACTTCGGCCCCGCCTGGGACGGCCTGCTCGCGGCCAAGCGGCGCTACGACCCGGACCACGTCCTCACCCCGGGTCAGGGCTTCTTCGGCTGATCCCAGTGTCGGGGGCGCGGTCACCGCGCCCCCGACCCCGTTCCCCGCCTCCCCGAAAGGAGGCACTCACCCTTCTGCTCAAGGGAGGCACACGATGCCCACGTACGACATCATCGACACCCACTACATCGAGTCCACACCGGACAAGGTCTGGGCCGAGCTGGTCAGCGAACTCAACGGCGGCGGCAGGTGGTGGACCCCGAAGAACACCTTCAAGGCCGGGGCCCGCCCGCCGCAGGAACTCCTCGGCGAGACCGAGGTGACCGTGCACGCCAAGGGCGTCGACCAGGGCGGCCCGAAGTTCAAGTTCATCGCCCGCACCACCAGCGTGGACCCGGGCAGGCGGATCGCCGCGGACTACGTCTCCGGCTCGTTCCTGGGTTCCTGCGAGTTCTTCGTCGAGCCCGCCGCCGGGAACCGCACCAAGCTGTCGATGCACTTCAACGCCGCCCCGCAGGGCTTCATGAAGGTCATCTCGAAGCTGTCGGACGTCGGTCAGCAGCACTCCGAGGGCGCGCAGGGCGCGTTCACCCGGCTCAACGCCCTGCTCAGCGGCAAGACGGCCACCTCGGGCTCGCTCGACTCCACGGTCCGCACCTCCGACGGCGCCGAGATCGCCGTCACCGTCGCCACCCCGGCGGGCCCCTCCCTGGGCACGGTCGTGCTCAGCCACGGCTGGGCCGCGGGCCGCGAGGCGTGGGCGGGCGTGCGGCGCCGCCTGCTGAACGCGGGCCACACCGTGGTCTCCTACGACCACCGCGGCCACGGCGCCTCGACGCTGGGCTCCGCGCCGATCACCGTCGAGCGCCTAGGCCTGGACCTGGCGGACGTGCTCGCCGCGGTCGATGTCCGCGACGCCGTGCTGGCGGGCCACTCCGGTGGCGGGTTCGCCGCCCAGTGGTACGTGACCAACCGGGCCGCCGAGGCCGGGGTGCGGGTGAAGGCGCTGGCCCTGTTCGCCACCGCCGCGCACGACCAGGACGCCCCGGACAGCGAGATCAGCCTGATGGGCAACCCGGTGTTCAGTTGGGCGCTGCGCCGCGCGCCGCTGGGTCGCAAGATGCTCGGCTCGACCCTGGGCCCGGAGCCGCTGCCGTCGGTGAGCGAGACCAACCGCGCGATGTTCGCCGCCATCGACCGCAAGACCCGCGCCGCGTTCTTCGCCGCCGGTCGGGGCATGGACTTCCGCGCCGCCCTCGCCGCGGTCACCGTCCCGACCGTGGTCCTGGCGGGCGACGCCGACACCGTGATCAAGCCCGAGCTGGGTGCCGCCGTCGCCGACGCGCTGCCCAACGCGCGGTTCGAGAGCGTGCCGCGCTGCGGGCACATGCTGCCGCTGGAGGCGCCGGAGCGCCTCACCCAGGTCATCCTGGAGCTGGCGGGCTGAGCAGAGCCCTCGCCGGGTGGTGGTGCCCGGTCGGCCGTGCGCCGACCGGGCACCACCGCGTCCTGGGGTGGCCGGGAACCGGTCACCCCCGGTCGGACCTCACGTCACGCGGGGACGCCGTCGAAGGAGAAGCGCTGGTTGGCCTGGCCGTGGCAGGGGTACTGGCGCACCTCGGCCCCGTCCTCCGGGGAGGCGTACGCCACCTCAAGGCACAGGCCGGTGAGGCCGGACACGACCTGGTACCCGTGCGCGGCCTCGCCCTCCACCCGCCACCGCTGGACGGGGCTGCCGTCGCAGGTGCGCTGCACGACGTCCCCGCCCTCCTGGCCCGCGGGCGTCGCCTGGAAGCACTTCAGGGTCGCCTCGGACAAGATCAGCCAGGTGTCGTTGCCCGCGGACTTGGCGGAGAAGCGCTGGCTGACGCGGCCGTCGCAGGTCGACTGGACGATGTTGGTGTCGTCACCCGGGTTCGCGCCCAGCACGTCGAGGCACTTCCCGCTGTGCACCGGGACGATCTGGTGCTGGCCGGGGTCGGTCGTCGCGGTGGCGGTCATCGCCGGAGCCGCCAGCGCGGCGGCGGCGAGGGCGGTCATCACGGCACCACGGGCAGTGGAACGGAACATCGTGCGGTCCTCCGATGGCTGTCGGTCATGCGTCCGTCCACCTTGGTCACATCCGCGGGGCGGGCACAACGCGGTTCACACCGCCGTCCACCCCGATCACCGGTCCAGGTGACGCACGGGTGCCCCGACACCGGTGGGTGTCGTCCGGTCGCGGAGCCGAGGGGAGCCCGAACCCCTCGGCTCCCACGCCGTCAGACGAGCGCGTCGACGCCCGCGACCACCCTGCGGTACCCGGCGGTGGCGAGGGCGGTGTCGCGGTCGACGTACACGACGCCGAAGCGGCCGATCTCCACCGCGCTGAGCATGTAACCGGCCGCCCCGGTGCGCGATTCCGGGTCGAACCGCTCGGTGTCGAGAACGCCGATCAGGTCCGCCGGTCGCAGCGCCCGGTATTCCGGGCGGAGAACCCGGTCGGTGGCGAAGTAGGAACGGGGTGTCCCGTCCTCGGCGCGGAACTCGGCCGTGCTCGGGTCGTATTCGCCGGGAACCAATCCGCGCAGCATGAGAAACGGTGCCGTACCACCACCCATCCGGAGGTTGACCTCCAACCCGAAATGCCGCCACGCGTCCCCGGTGCGGGCGGAGACGAAGTCGACGCTGGCGATTCCGCTCACCCCGGCCCGGGCCAAGGCCGTTCCCGCCCGCAGCGCCATGTCCTGCACCTGCGTGCGGTATTCCGCGCGCGAGGGGAAGGTGCAGCCGACGAAGATCTGCTTCTCCGCCCCGGCGAGCACCTGGTCGTGGGTGGAGAGCACCCGGGCCGCGCCGTCGACGAGCAGCACCTGCGCCGAGGGCGAGGTGGTCTCGTCGGCGGTCACGAACCGCTCGACCACCGCGCCCATCTCGTCGACCTTGGCCGCGTAGTCCTCCCACGAGTCCGGCGGCGAGGCGAACACCGCGCGGCCGGGCAGTTCGCGGCGCACCCAGTCGGCCAGGCCGGTCCCCGGGGCGCCGTCGAAGCTGAACACGACGTTGCCACCTGCGCCGAAGCTGTCGTTGAGCTTGACGATCGCCGAGCCGACGGTCGGGTCGGCCGCGCGCAGGTCGGCCAGCGCGGCCACCACGTCACCGGTGTCGCGCAGCCCGTCGAACCCCGGTGCGACCGGCACCCCCGCCTCGGCGAACAGCCTGCGCGAGCCGGTCTTGGAGCCCAGGCCCGCCAGGTCGGGGTCGGCGGCGAACAGCGGCACGCCCAGCCGCACGGCCAGCGCCCGCTCCTGCGGCGAGCCGTTGAACGCGACCAGCACCGACGGGTCGAGCGCCCGCAGCGCGGCCAGCAGGTCCGGCCGCCGGAGCACCTTCTCAGTGAGTGGAATGGGGTCGCGGCTGCCGCAGTCGAGCATTGTCAGCCGCTCGCGGGTGCAGCCGAACAATCCAAGGGAATAATCGACGACCGCGTCGGCAATCGGTTCGCTGGTGACGAACACCACGCGCACGGCCGGGTCCCGCAGCAATTGCAGGAAGACAAGGAACCGCTCCTCGTAGTGGTTCACCCCGGGGATCTTCACCAGACCGGCGCTGTCGAGCGTCATGCTGGGCACGACCAGCACCGTTCGCGGCGAACGGGCGGAACCGAACGGGTCCACCAGGTCCCGCTGCGTCACCCGAAAGGCGGCACGATCGTCGGTTTCGATTACCATGCGTTCCCGACTCCCTCTCCGAATGGAACGCGAAGCGTACTGCCATCAGTGGTTGACGGAGCACCGGCCCGAGACCAACATGAAAGTGCCTGCCCACTCCCGGCAGGGTGTTCACCGAATCCGCACGGAAGTACCGACGCCCCAGGGTGTCCGTTCACGCTGCGCCCACGATTCCGCCCACCGCAGGAGAAGCAGATGCCACACACCGCTCACCCCGTGGAACGGCAGGCACAATCACTTCCCGAACAATTCTCCCGCATGGCCGACCGCCATCCCCGGCGGGTGGCGGTGACCGCGCCGGACGGCGAGCTGACCTACAGCGAACTGCGCGAGCGCGCGGGCGCGGTCGCCGCCGGGCTGCGCGCCGCGGGCGTGCGCGCCGACACCGTGGTCCCGCTGCTCGCCGAACCCTCGCTGGACCTCGTCGTCGGGTTGGTCGCGGCGGTGACCGCGGGCGGCGCCTACCTGCCCGTCGACCCGGACACCCCGCCCAAGCGGGTCCGGCTGCTGCTCGACGGCCTCGACGCGCCCGCGGTGCTCGCGACGACCGCCACGGCGGCCCTGGTGCCGGGGGCGACCACCGTCCTGCTCGACGACCCCGGTGACGTCGAGGGCGACCCCGGTGGCGAGCCGGTCCGCGACACCGACCTGGCGTACGTGATCCACACCTCCGGCTCGACGGGCACCCCGAAGGGCGTGCTGGTCGAGCACCGCAGCGTGCTGAACCTGTTCCGCGGCACCGGGTCCCGGTTCGGCTTCGACGAGAACGACGTGTGGACGATGTTCCACTCGGTGGCCTTCGACTTCTCCGTGTGGGAGGTCTGGGGCGCCCTGCTGCACGGCGGCAGGCTGGTCGTGGTGCCGCACGAGGTCTCGCGCAACCCGGGCCGCTTCCGCGCGCTGGTCGGGGCCGAGGGGGTCACGGTGCTGAGCCAGACCCCGTCGGCGCTGCGGCAGTTCGTCGGCACCGGCGCGCCACCGGACAAGCTGCGCCTGGTCGTGCTCGGCGGGGAGCGGCTGGACGTCGGCCTGCTGCGCCCGTGGTTCGACCGGCAGGCCGACGACGGCCCGGAGGTGGTGAACATGTACGGCATCACCGAGACCACCGTGCACGCCTCGCTGCGCCGCATCACCCCGGCCGACCTGGCCGACCCGAGGGTCAGCCCGATCGGGGTCCCGCTGCCCGGCCTGGACTTCCACCTGCGCGGCGACGAGCTGTACGTCACCGGGGTCGGCGTGGCCCGCGGCTACCTCGACCGCCCGGAGCTGACCGCCGAGCGGTTCGTCGACCTCGACGGCGAGCGCGCCTACCGCACCGGCGACCGGGTCCGCCGCCGCGACGACGGCGAGTACGAGTACCTGGGCCGCGTCGACGACCAGCTCAAGGTGCGCGGCTACCGGATCGAGCCCGCGGAGGTGGAGGCGGTCCTCGGCGGGCACCCCGAGGTGGCGGGCTGCCTGGTCGGCGCCCGCGACCACGGCGACGGCGACGTGCGGCTGGTCGCGCACGTGGTGGCGCCGCCGGGGGTCGGCGACGACCCGGTGCGCTGGGAACGCCTGCGCTCGCAGTTGGCCGCGCTGGTCACCGAGGCGCTGCCCCGGCACCTGCGGCCCTCGGCGTACTTCCCGGTGGCGGCGCTCCCGCTGACCCGCAACGGCAAGCTCGACCGGGCCGCGGTGCTGACCGGCGGCGAGGTGGCCGAGGGCACCGAGGGCGAGGTCGACCGGATCTGGCGGGAGGTGCTCGGCGCCGACGCGGTCGACCACGACCTGGACTTCTTCGACCTCGGCGGCACCTCGCTGAGCCTGCTGCGCATGTTCACCAGGGTCAACGAGCACTTCGGCACCGAACTCGACCTGGCGGTGCTGCTCGACGGCGTCACCGTGTCCTCCCTGGCCGCGGCGGTCGAGCGCGCCACCACAGCGACGAAAGGCTGACCGTGACCGATTTCTCCCTCACCCCCGACGAACTGGCCGGGTTCCAGAAGAACGGCTTCGCGGGCCCGTTCCCGCTCTACGAGCACGACGACATCACCCAGGCCTGGCGCCGCGAGCGCATCCGGCTGATGGACCGCTCCGACGCGGTCTACCAGGACGAGGCGGCCAAGTCCGGCGCCACGAACATCGCCAACTACGACCGGCACCTGGACAACGCGTTCCTGGCCGACCACATCTGCTCCCCGCAGATCGTCGACCGGGTCAGCAGCATCCTCGGCCCGGACGTGCTGTGCTGGCGCACCGAGTTCTTCCCCAAGTACCCCGGCGACGAGGGCACCGACTGGCACCAGGCCGACACCTTCGCCAACGCCTCGGGCACCCCGCAGATCCTGTGGCCCAACGGGTCCGACTTCGGCGGCACGATCACCGTGTGGTGCGCCTTCACCGACGCGATGGTCGACACCGGGTGCCTCCAGTTCATCCCCGGCACCCACCAGAGCATGAACTACGACGAGACCAAGCGGATGCACTACGACCCCGAGCAGGCCACGAACGTGGAGAAGGACGGTGTGCGGCGCGGTTTCTTCGGCTACGACTACCGCGAACTCCAGATCGACCCGGACTGGAAGCCCGACGAGTCGCAGGCGCGGTCGATGGAGATGCCCGCGGGCCAGTTCATCGTGTTCTGGTCGACGCTGATGCACGCCTCGCACCCGCACAGCGGCCTGAGCAAGCAGATGCGGCTGGGCTTCGCCGCCCGGTACGTGCCGACCTCGGTGCGGATCTACCCCGACACCGAGCGGATCGAGGAGTACGGCGGGCAGGTCAGCCTGGAGCGCTACGGGGCGGTGCTGGTCAGCGGGGAGAACGCCTTCGACCACAACCGGATCGCCACCGAGACGACCCTGGGCCACCCGTTCCCCACCCGCCGCCGGTGACGGCCCGCGCGGCGGTCGCGGACGTCGCCCCGCTGCTGCTGGCCCTGGACCCGCCGCAGCGGGCGGCGCTGCCCGCCGCCGCCGCGCCGGTGCTCTCCGCGCTCACCGACACCCTGGGCCTGCCCGGGGTGTCGGTGGTGCCGGACGTGACGGGGCTGTCGGCGGCGGAACTGGTCATCACCGCCCGGCTGTCCCGGGTGGACTGGTCGGAGCCCGTGGGGGCGGTGGAACCGCTGCCGGTCCCCACCGTCGTGCCCGCCGCCGACGGCGTGCCGCTGCGCTGCCACCTGTCCGGACCCGCAGACGGGCCGCCGGTGGTGGTCGTGTCGGCGTGCGGGATGCCGGTGGGGCTCATCTCCCGCTGGCTCGACCGGCTCTCCCGCGAGCACCGGGTGCTCACCTGGGACTCGCGCGGGCTGTTCACCCCGGAGTTCGACGACGGCGCCACCGGCGTCGACACCCAGGCGGCCGACCTGCTCACCCTGCTCGACGCGCACGGCATGACCGGCGCGCACCTGGTCGGCCTGTGCGGGGGCGCGCCGATCGCGCTGGCCGCCGCCGCGCGCACCGACCGGGTCGGCTCGCTGAGCCTGTGGCACGGCGACTACGAACTGGGGGAGGCGGCGCCCAAGACCGCCCACCAGCGCGACGTCCAGGCGCTGATGACCATGGCGGGCCGGTCCAGGGCGAAGGCGGCGTCGCTGCACGGGCTGTTCCGCAGGCCGCAGGCCCTGGCGACGCTGCGCGCGGACATCGCCCACCACCTCTACTACCCGTACGCCACCCCGGAGCTGCTGTACCGCTACGGCGCCCTCAACGGGGCGATCATGACCACCGACTGCCGCCCGCTGGCCGCCGCCGCGGCGCAGCCGACCCTGGTGGTCACCAGCGGCGCCGACACCACCGCGCACCCGGCCGGGTCGCGGTACGTCGCCGCCGCCCTGCCGAACGCCGCCCTGGTCGAGTTCCCCACCGGTGACCACCTGTCCGCCTTCGACGCGGGCGAGGACCTGCTCACCCTCGCCACCGGCTTCATCGCCGACCCCGACCCCCGCCGCCACAGCGACCAGACAGACCCGGAGCCGAGATGACCGAGCACCCCGCCGTCAGCGCCGCCGTCGTCCGCGGCGGCACCGCCTACGTCGTCCCCGACCCGGTGCGCGCCCCGCTGCCGCACCGGGCGCTGAACACCGCCCTGCCGGACCCCCTGGCCTGGCACGAGCCGGTGCCGGGGTTCCCGGTCGCCGGGATCAACCGCACCGAGACAGAGTTCCTGCACCGGGAGGTCTGGGCGGACAACGCCTACCTGCGGCACGGGATCGCCCTGCCCGACGGCGCCGTGGTGGTCGACGCGGGCGCCAACATCGGGATGTTCAGCCTGTTCGCCGCCGCGCACAGCCCCGGCGCGACGATCATCGCCGTGGAGCCGCTGCCGGAGGCCGCGGCTGCCGTCGCGGCGAACGCGGCGCTGCACGGCGCCGACGTCACCGTGGTCGCCGCCGCGGTCGGCGACCGGGCGGGCGAGGCGGAGTTCACCTTCTACCCCGGCAACACCGTCATGTCCGGCCGCTTCGCCGACGCCGCGGAGGACCAGGCGGTGCTGCACGCCTACCTGGTCACCGGGGACACCGACGCCGACCTGACCGGCCTCGTCGCCGACCGGATGGCCCCGGTGGTGCGGCGGGTGCCGGTCACGACACTGTCGGCGGTGATCGGCGAACGGACCGTGGACCTGCTCAAGCTGGACGTGGAGAAGGCCGAGGAGGAGGCGCTGGCGGGCATCGACGACGCCACGTGGCCGCGCATCCGCCAGATCGCCGTCGAGGTTCACGACCTCGACGGCCGCCTGCGGCGAACCCTGGACCTGCTGGCGGACAAGGGGTTCACCACCGCCCACGACCAGGACCCCCGGCTGGTCGACACCCCGTGCCACACCGTCTACGGCCGCAGGCCCGACGCCCGCCCCGGCAACGGGGTCACCTGGGCGCCACCGCCGGACCTGGCGGCGGAACTGGGCGTCGACCGGGTCGTGTTCGTCCGCTCCCTGGACGAGGTGCCCGAGGAGCAGGCGGGTTCGCGGACCCCGGCCGCGGCCGTGCTGGCCGAGGTGTGGGCGGGGCTGTTCGGTCCCGACGCCGTGCACCCCGACGCCGACTTCTTCGCCCTCGGCGGCAACTCCCTCACCGCCGTCCGGCTCATCGCCCAGGTCGAGGACCGACTCGGCGAGGACGTGCTGGCCCCGGACACGGTGTTCACCGCCACCCGCCTCGCCGACCTGACCGCGGCGCTGGAGGACGCCGTCCGATGACCCCGCGCTCGGTGCACCTGACCCCGGCCCACGAGGAGTTCCGCGCCGGGGTGCGGGCCACCCTCGCCGCGCACGTCCTCCCGCACCTGCCCGATTGGGAACGCGCCCGCGCCATCCCCCGCGACGCCTGGGAGCGGCTGGGGTCGTGGGGCTACCTGGGGCTGCTGCACACCACCGACGACCTGTTCCGCTCGGTGGTGCTGCTGGAGGAACTGGGCCGCACCGGGTACAGCGGGTTCCGGGCGGCGGTGGCCGTGCACTCCCACATGGCCACCCACTACCTCGCCGCGCACGGGTCGGCCGCGCTCAAGGACCGGTACCTCACCCCCGCCATCGCGGGCACGGCGGTCGCGGCGCTGGCCGTCACCGAACCGCAGGCGGGCTCGGACCTCGGCGCGCTCGCCGTCACCGCCACCCCCGACGGCGACGACCTCCTGCTCGACGGCACCAAGTCCATGATCACCAACGGCACCACCGCGGACTTCCTGGTCGTCGCCGCGCGCACCGGGCAGGCCCGCACCGGCCCCACCGGCGTGTCCCTGGTCGTCGTCGAGACCGCCACCCCCGGCGTCGAGGCCACCCCGCAGGAGAAACCCGGCTGGCACAGCGCGGCCACGGCCGAACTCCGCTTCACCGCCGCCCGGGTCCCCGCCTCGAACGTGATCGGCAAGCGCGACAGCGGCTTCTACTACCTCATGCGCGGCTTCCAGCTCGAACGCCTGGTCGCCGCCACCCTCGCCCTCGGCGGCATCGAGCACTGCCTCGACGCCACCCGCGACCACCTGCGCACCCGGCACGCCTTCGGCGCCCCGCTGGCGAGCAGGCAGGCGCCCCGCCACACGATCGCCGACCTGACCACCCGCCTGCACGCCGCCCGCCACCTGACCTACGACGCGGTCCGGCGGCTGGCGGGCGGCGACCTCCCGGCGACCGAGGCGTCCATGGCCAAGCTGCTCACCACCGAACTGGCCTGCGAGGTCGCCGACCGGTGCCTGCAACTGCACGGCTCGCCCGGCTACGCGGCCGACTCCCCCGTGGCCAGGGCGCACGCCGAGGCCAGGGCCGCCACCATGGCCGCGGGCCCGAGCGAGGTGATGCGCGACCTCATCGCCGCCGCCCTGCTCGACCACCCCTGACCCCGGTCGGGTGAACGCGAGACGCAGGCTTACAGACCCGCGCTTGTCGCGTATGGACCCCGGTGGCGGCGACCGGTTGAATATGGGTGGAAAGTCCGATCTGTTCTTGCCACCCAGGGGGTGCTTGAGTCGTGGAAACCGTCCGAGTGGTGTTGCTGGTGCTCACCACGATCACCATGGGAATCGTCGCCGGGCTGTTCTTCGGCTTCTCCATCTCGGTCATGATCGGGCTGCGCGGCACCGACGACCGCACCTTCATCGACGTGATGGCCCGGATCAACTCCGCCATCCTCAACGGCTGGTTCATGTTCTGCTACGTCGGCTCCGTCCTGTTCGGAATCGCCGCGATCGCGCTGCACTGGGGCGAGCGGTCGGTCCTGCTGCCGCTGGTGCTGGCCTTCGGCGCGTACTTCATCTCGTTCATGCTCACCGGCCGCTTCAACGTCCCGCTCAACGACATGCTGGACAAGACCGTCAAGCGCGGCAACATCACCGACCCGGCGGGGGTCCGCACCCGCTACGAGGGCCCGTGGACGCGCTGGAACCACATCCGCTCGGTGTTCAACATCGCCGCGGTCGCGTTCATGTGCTGGTCGCTGCTGGCGGCGGGCTCGGCCTGAGCACCGGGATCGCCGCGAAACCCCGCTCCCGGCCGTGGAGCGGGGTTTCGCGCTTTCCCGGGCATCCGCACGTGCACGAGTGACGTACCACCAACGGTGGTTGACGACAACCGACCCCCCGGCCACCATGAACCCGTCCCACACCGCGTCTTCGCTCGACCGTCGAGGAAACCCTTCCGCCACAGCGCGAATCCGTGGCCGGTCGCCCGGATTCCGCTCCAGCGCAGGAGAACCGATGCCGAACGCCGAACCCCCGGCCCAGCGGGCAGACCGGCGGGCGCAGCCACCGCCCGCGCGGGCGCGGTCGCTGGCGGAGGCGTTCCGGCTCGCGGTCGCCGAGCACCCCGACCGCGTCGCGGTGACGGCGGACGACGGCGAGCTGACCTACCGCGACCTGGCCGCCAGGGCGGAGCGGGTGGCGGCGGCCCTGCGCGCGGCGGGTGTCGGCGCGGACACGCCGGTGCCGCTGATCGCCGACCCGGGCCTGGACCTGGTGGTCGGCCTGGTCGCGGCGACGCTGTCCGGCGGCGCGTACGTGCCGGTCGACCCCGCCGTCCCGGAGCTGCGCATCCGCTGGCTGGTGGCCGACTGCGCCGCCCCGGTGGTCCTGGCCACCACCCGCACCGCGGGCTTCGCCCCCGACGTCCCCGCGGTCCTCATCGACGACCCGGACGAGGTGGCGACCCCCACCCCGCCCGCCCCGGTCGCGGGCACCGACCTCGCCTACGTCATGCACACCTCCGGCCCCACCGGCGCCCCCGAGGGCGTGCTGGTCGAGCACCGCAGCGTGCTGCACCTGTTCACCGCCACCGACCACCGGTTCGGGTTCGGCGCCGACGACGTCTGGCCCCTGCTGCACTCGGTGGGCTTCGACCTCTCGGTCTGGGAGCTGTGGGGCGCCCTGCTGCACGGGGGCAGGCTCGTCGTCGTCCCCCGCGCGGTGACCCGCGACGCGCGGCGCCTGCACGCGCTGGTCACCGCCGAGTCCGTGACCGTGCTCAACCAGACCCCCACGGCGTTCCGCCACTTCCAGGCCGCAGGCCCGACTCCACCCAGCCTGCGCGCGGTCGTCCTGGCGGGTGAACACGTGGACGTGGAAACCCTGCGCCCCTGGTTCGCCCGGCACGGCGACACCGGCCCCCAGCTCGTCACCACGTACGGCAGCACCGAGACGACCGTCCACGCCTCCTGCCACCGGCTCACCACCGCCGACCTGGACGCCCCGTCGGTGAGCCCCATCGGCCGCCCGCTGCCGGGCGTCACCTTCCACCTGGCGGGCGAGGAACTGTTCGTCAGCGGCCCCGGCGTGGCCCGCGGCTACCTAAACCGGGCCGCCCGCACCGCCCGCCGCTTCGTGGTCCGAGACGGCGAGCGCACCTTCCGCACCGGCGACCGCGTCCGCCCCCTCCCCGACGGCGGCTTCGCCTGGCTGGGCCGCGCCGACGACCAGCTCAACGTCCGCGGCCACCGGGTGGAACCGGCGGAGGTCGAGGCGGTGGTCAACCAGCACCCCGAGGTGGAGGCCTGCCTCGTCACCACCACCGCCACCACGGGCGACCCGGAACTGGTCGCCTACGTGGTCCCCCCACCGGGCGTGACCGGCGACCCGGTCTGGTGGGAGCGGCTGCGCCTGGAGGTCGCGGGCCGGGTGGCCGAAGCCCTCCCCCACCACCTGCGCCCCCACCGCTACCTCCCGGTCGCCGAACTCCCCCGCACCCGCGACGGCGAGGTCGACCGCGCCAACCCCGGCCGCACCACCACCCAGCACCTGCTCACCCAACTCTGGCGCGAAGCCCTCAACACCCAGACCACCCCCACCCTCACCGACGACTTCGCCACCCTCGGCGGCACCAGCGAATCCCTGCGCCACCTGCTGTCCAGGGTCGAACACCACTTCGGCATCACCCTGCCCCCCGACACCACCACCGCCGACCCCGACGAGGTCACCATCGCCACCCTCGCCGCCGAGGTCGACGCCCACACCCTCGCCGCACCCCACTCCCAAGACCGAGCCCACAACCACGCCGACTGACCCGCCACCCCGGCAGGTGGGTGCTCCCGACCACCGGACCGGTCGCCCGCGGCCCCGAACACCGCGGGCGACCGCCCGGACCCGACCAGCCCCCGATCCAGGCGGTCGAGCCCCATCAGCCCGACCCCCGGAAGGCCGAACCCCAGACCGGCAGACCTCAAGCGGGCGGGGCCTCCGCGAACGCGTCCACGGGTGCCAGCGGGATCTCCACGAGCGACCCGCCCGGCCCCCACTTGATCCCGTAGACCCCGCCGAGCTGGTTGAGCAGGTCCAGCGGCGTGGACAGCAGCCGGGGCGTGTCGGCGCTGGACACGGTCACCCGCAGCCGGTGCCCGGCTTCGACCCGGGCCACCGTCGTGGGCACCTCGATGTCGTAGCGCACCCGGGAGAACACCGGCACCGGCTGCGCCGCCTCCCGGGTGAACGGGTGGTAGGGCAGCAGGTAGTTCCCGTCCGGCGCCCGCCAGCTCTGCGCCTCGTCGACCGCCCGCTGCGACCCCAGCAGCGACCCGCTGCTCACCGGCGTGGACACCCCGTTCGGCGCGACGGTGGAGACGGTCACGGCGAACTGCGTGTCCGCCCGGCTGGACGTGGCCACGATCGAAGCCGACATCGGCCCGGCGATCACCTGCGGCGTGCTGAACGGTTCGGTCGTGTAGGTCTGCCCCAGCAGCGGCAACTGGGTGAGGTTGTCGTTGTGCGCGCACGGCGGCGGAATCCGCAACGCGTTGAACACCGCGACCAGCCCACCGGCGGTCGCCTGGTCCAACCCCCGGTTGCACGGGACGGCGGCGGGCGTATAGATGATCGTGTCGGAGCCGGACGTGGTCGAGGCGGTGGTGGACAGCCCCCCGTTGGCGCGCGGGTAGAGCGCGGTCGGAGTGGCCTGCGGGAACGGGAAGTGCGTCGCCCCCACCCACCGGTCGGTGCCGACCTCGTTCAGCCGCAGCGTCGGCCCGCCGATCCCGGTGTCGAGGCCCTTGAGGTAGTGGTCGAACCACTGCAACCGCAACCGGTCCACGTCGATCCCGGACCCGACGGTGACGTGGTGCCACGGCCCCATCGTCAACCGGTACCGGGGGTCCACGGCCTGCTCCGGCCGCATCGGCTGCCCGGCCCGCCCACCCGCCGCGATCGACTGGAGGTCGTTGTAGAGGTGGAGCTGGCCGCGCTCGAACACGTCGTCCCACCCGCCCATCATCTGGATGGGCACCCCGGAGCGGACCACGTCGTCGAGCACACCGCGCGGGCTGCGCGCCTGCCAGTAGGCCCCGTCGTAGACGAGTTCACCGTCGGTCGTGCCCTGGAGGAGCGTGCTGACGTGGAAGGTCAGCAGCCCCGCCACCCGCTGCAACAGCACCACCAGCAGGTCCGGGTTGCCCGCCGTGACGGCGTTGACCAACTGCATGAACCCGGTGAGGGCCAGGTAGACCACATTGGACGCCGCCCCGAAGTTCCCGCCGGGGAAAACCATGTCCCGGTAGGGATCAATGCTGGGCACCATCGGAAACATCGCCTTCACCGGCGACCCCGGCCCCAACTCGGCGACGGTGAAGAACTGGTTGATGGCCATGTACGAGGCCCCATCCAGCCCCACGACCCCACTGGAGTTCGGCAGCGCGGCCGCCCACCGGACGAGCGCAGCCCCGTCCTGGGCCTCCCGCTGCCCGAGGAAGTCCCAGGTCCCCTGCGACCCCCCGGTCCCCCGAACGTCGACGATCACGTTGATGTACCCGCGCTGCACCAGGTACTTGTTCCCACCACCGAGCAGGGTCAGCCCCGCATCCGGATCGGTCAACCCCGGCGCCGCACTCATCAACGCGCCGTAGGGCGTCTGGGTCAGCACCACGGGGAACGACCCCGGGGCGGCTGTGCCGTCAGGTCTGGTGGGGAAGTAGACGTCGGCGCGCAGCACGGTGCCGTCGGCCATGGTGACCGGCACCTCCCGCTGCTCGCCCATCCCGTAGGAGGCGGGCGCGGGAGTCCAGTCGGCGACGGCCACCGGCCCGGAGCCGACCAGGCACAACCCGGCCAGCAGGGCGACGGCGAGAAAGCGGGAAAGGAAGGCGGGGAGGGCGGGCATTCGGTGTTTGTACCTCGCAACCACTTGGTCCGACAAGCGTCATCCCCCGATCCGGTACCGCCCGTTTCCCAGGTCCACCGCTGAACCATTCCACGGCCGGAACATGAAAGTTGTCACCAACTGCCTGATACCCCGCACGCACTCCCCGAAAGCGCACCCCCTTTCCGCCATGAAGACTCACCAACCCCAAACGAGAACAATTTTCACGCCATCCCCCATCAAGACCAACCCCACCCGCCCACCCGTCAATCCCACCCACTGAGAGCACTCGCAGCGCCCCGACCAGGACCACCCACTGGGCCAATCGACCCCCACCCGCCCAGGTCGCACCCCGGTCCTCGATCCCGAACAGCGATCCCGGCAAACCGCACACCCCCCTCCAGCCCCGATCGCGGGCACCAGACCAATGAACGCCAACAGCCCGCCCGCGCCGTCGAGGAAGCCCCTTCAATCCTCCACACTCATTCACCCATTCGATAGATCCGGAGAACATCGCAACGCACAGTTAACAACGCCCCACCGGTGGACGGTCACCCATCAAGATCATTCCCAGTGCGGCAACAGCCGATTGCCACAAAGGACACTTCACCCCTCCTCACCTCACCCCGCCCGACCTCAGCTCCGCCCCGATCCACCTCACCCACTCACTCACCCACTCGCCCGACTGCCCATCACGCTCCACC
>NZ_AYXG01000117.1 GCF_000564855.1 Actinokineospora spheciospongiae | reverse complement strand
CCAGCTCGGTCAACGTGATCGAGTCGAAGCCCAGCTCCAGCAGCTCCGCGTGCATGTCCACATCGGATTCGTCGACCAGGAGGAATCCGGCGGCCAGGAGGCGCAGTTCGCGTTCGAGGTCGAGTTCCGCCGTGGGGGGTGCGACGGCGGCGCCGTGGTTGTCGCACAGGTGGTCGGCGAAGGTTGTCAGGTCGGGGCACTCGAAGAGGACCGTGGGGAGGAGTTCCAGGCCGAAGCGGTC
>NZ_AYXG01000116.1 GCF_000564855.1 Actinokineospora spheciospongiae | reverse complement strand
CCGGCCAAACACATCCACCCACCCGGGCATTTTGTGGCCGGGCCGGCGGTTTGTTGGGTGGTCGGCTAGGCAAGCACCTCCACCCACCCGGGCAGGGGCGTAGCCGGGCCGCCGGTTCTCGGGGCGGTCGGCCTGCGCTCAGGACCTCCACCCACCCGGGCAGTTCGCTCGCCGGGCCGGCGGTTCTCGGGGCGGTCGGCTGTTGTTGCTGTGCCCGATCGGGTTCGGAGTGACCTGCGGCTGGCCAACCCAGCCCAGCCCTAGCCTGGCTCCGGCCCCGTCTCTGTCTGCGCTCAGTCCTGGTGCAGCAGAGACGTGGCGTCGAAGCAGGTGGGGTCGCCGGTGTGGCAGGCGGCGCCCTCCTGCTCGACCAGGACCAGCACCGCGTCGCCGTCGCAGTCGAGGCGGACGTCGTGGACCTTCTGGGTGTGGCCGGAGGTGTCGCCCTTGACCCAGAGCTGTTGGCGGCTGCGGGAGAAGTAGGTGGCGCGGCCGGTGGTGAGGGTGCGGTGCAGGGCCTCGTCGTCCATCCAGGCGACCATCAGGACCTCGCGGGTGTCCCACTGCTGGGCCACCGCGCACACCAGGCCGTCGGCGTTGCGCTTGAGCCGGGCGGCGATCGCCGGGTCCAGGGTGGTGGGCTCGGTCACGGGGTGCTCCTCGCGAAGTGCTCGGTCGACGGGCGGGTCAGCAGCAGGACCACGGCGTAGGCGTGCGCGGCGGCCAGCACGCCGGAGGCGGCGCGCACCCACACCGGCAGGTCGCCGAGGGCGATCAGCACGTGCACCAGGACGGCGACGGTGGCGTAGCCCAGGGCGACGGCGCGGGCGGCCCGCCACCGCAGCCACAGCGTGGCCACGACCAGGAGCCCGAGCACGCCCAGGATGATCGGGAACCGCACGGCCCCCGGGTCCTCGCCGAGGCGGACCAGGGCGATGGCGACGAACAGGGCGGCGGCCCCGGCGAGGATGCCCAGTGCCAGCCTGACCTCCAGCGGGCGGGCGGTCGTCACCGGACCACGACCCCCGCGCCGCGCAGGGTGTCCTTGACCTCGCCGATGCGCAGTTGGCCGAAGTGGAAGACGCTGGCGGCCAGCACCGCGTCGGCGCCGCGCTCGACCGCCGGGGCGAAGTGCTCCAGGGCGCCCGCGCCGCCGCTGGCGATGAGCGGGACGTCCACCCTGGCCCGGACCATTTCGATCAGCGGCAGGTCGAACCCGGCCTTGGTGCCGTCGGCGTCCATGGAGTTGAGCAGGATCTCGCCGACACCCAGTTCCTGGCCGCGCTCGGCCCACTCGACCGCGTCGATGCCGGTGCCGCGCCTGCCGCCGTGGGTGGTCACCTCGAAGCCGGAGGCGGTCGGCTCCGCGCCCCCGGGGACGCGGCGGGCGTCCACGGACAGCACGATGCACTGGGCGCCGTAGCGGTGCGAGGCCTCGCGGAGGAAGTCGGGGCGGGCGATGGCGGCGGTGTTGATGCTCACCTTGTCCGCCCCGGCGCGCAGCAGCCGGTCGATGTCGGCGACCTCGCGCACGCCGCCGCCCACGGTGAGCGGGATGAACACCTGCTCGGCGGTGCGGCGGACCACGTCGTAGGTGGTCTCGCGGTCGCCGGAGGAGGCGGTGACGTCGAGGAAGGTCAGCTCGTCGGCGCCCTCGGCGTCGTAGGCGGCGGCCAGCGCCACCGGGTCCCCCGCGTCCACCAGGTCGGTGAAGTTGACCCCCTTGACCACCCGACCGGCGTCGACGTCGAGGCAGGGGATGACCCGGACAGCTACTGGCATGCCCGCGAGCCTACGGGGTCGGGGTCACCCGATCGTCGACGACCACGGGCCACGGGCGTGGCGCGGGCACCGCGAACCCGGGCCTCCGGAACCCGGTCTAGAAGCTGGAGCGGGCCAGGAAGCGGTCCAGGGCGTCGATCAGGGCGGTGGTCTGCTCCAGCAGCCCGCGCACCCGCACCCGCACGTCCTCCATCACCAGGTCCCGGTCCACCAGGGCGGTGGCCCGGTTGCCGGTGCCGCGCCAGCGGCTGCGCGAGCGGCGCTCCAGGGCGATGGCCTTGCGCAGCGCCCCCACCACCGTCCGGCTGCGCTCGACGAGGGCGTCGAGTTCCGGGGCGACGGTGAGCAGGAAGCGGTCCACCGGCAGCGGGACGCCGTGCTCGAACACGTCGCGGGAGCGGGCGATCTCGGCGGCGAGTTCCCCGTCCGGGGTCAGCGCGCGCTCGACGGAGTCGATGAGCACGGCGGCGTCGGCGCCCGCGTCGAAGTCGGCGATGGCGGACTCCCACAGCGCGACGCCGCGGCGGAGGGTGCCGACGACCAGGGTGGGTCCGCGCTCACCGCGCAGCGCCTGGCGGTCGCCGGTCAGGTCGGCGAGCAGTCGGGACAGCGGCTGAGCGGGCGGCATGGGACCTCCACCTTCTGCGGACGCCGCCACGCTAGCGACCCGCGTTGGTGCCCGACAGGTCCCGACGGGGGAAAACTCACCGGTAGGGGGGTCGGGCACCTGGCCGATCCCGCTGCTGTTGTCGCCTGCCTGGGGATCGTGCCCGGGGTCGGCGCGGGCGGCGGGACGTGACGTTCGTCATCCCGCGCGAATCGGCCATCGGTTCCCGCCCGGGCGCCCGCGGTGGGGCCGCGCGATCGCGGGTGCGCAGGTCAGTGCGGGTGCGGCGTTCGGGGAACACGCCGACCCGGTCGCCGTCGAGCAGGCGCGGCGACCCGCTCGATCCTGTGTGGACATGGCAGGTGCACCGGTGCCGCACCGCCGGGCAGCCGGACCGACGCCCGATCAGCCGCTGTCGCCGGGGTTTTTGTCCGTTTACCCTGAGCGGAAAGGGAAGGCGGACCCCATGCGGGTACTCATCGCGCTGCTGGTGGTCGTCCTGGGCGCCCCGGTCGCGGCGGCGGCCCCCACCGCCGCGATCGTCGGCGGCGACACGGTCCTGGTGAACGGCGTGCCCTGCCGGGTGGCGTTCAACGCCAAGACCCCCGCGAACGCGCACCGCGTCATCGTGCTCGGCGCCTGCACCGGGTCCGCGCAGCCGGTGACGGCGGCGGTCCCGCCGCCGGGCTCCACCCCGACCGCGCAGGTGCGCGTCGGCTCCCGCCTGGTCACGGTCACCGGCACGCGGTCGCCCGCCATCGGCTCGTCGGTGTGCACCAGCAGCCCCACGAGCGGCTACCGCTGCGGCACCGTGCAGGCGGTCAACCAGACGGTGAACTTCCCCGGCGGCGCGATCACCGGCCTCACCCGCACGAACACCTGCTTCGAGTTCGGCGACGCGGGCAGCCCGGTGCTCGCCGGGACGCAGGCGGTGGGCGTGCTGCTCGCGGGCTCGGGCAACTGCACCGTCGGCGGGACCTCCTACTACGTGCCGATCAACCAGGTGCTGTCGCAGAACGGGCTGGCCCTCTACGTGGGCTGACCCGGGTGGCGCCCCGGTCCGCAGGCACGCGGACCGGGACCGCCGCCGCGCTAGGCGACCGGGCCGGAGGCCGAGGTGACCTTCTGCGAACCGCTGACCGTGGCCAGGGACTTGGCGTGCCGCGCCGTGGCGGTCGGGCTGGTGCGGTCGGAGAGGTGGAACCAGTCCACCTGCACGCGCTGCGGGTCGACGTCGACCACCGAGTAGCCGTGGCTGTCGAGTTCGACGTACTTCAGGTGCGGGTTCCCGACGCGCAGCGCGGATTCGGCGAGCACCGAGACCGTGCGCGGGTCGACCTTGAGGATGTCGTCGATGTTGTCGCTGGTGACCGAGGTCGTGACGAACTCGACGGCCGCGCTGTTGCCGTTCCACCAGTAGCTGGACCGGTCGAGCGGCACGTCCGCGCCCCAGGAGGAGTGGATGTCGCCGGTGAGGAAGACGGTGTTCTTGACGCGGTTGTCCTTGAGGTGGCCGAGCAGTTCCTGCCGGTCGGCGGTGTAGCCGTCCCAGGCGTCGGAGTTGGCCGCCACACCGCCGACGGGCAGGCCGATGAGTTCGCCGACCGCCTCCAGGAAGCGGGCTTCGAGGTTGCCCACCGAAATCGGGGTGATCATCACCGAGTTGCCGACCAGCTTCCACTGGGCGTCGGTGCCCGACAGCCCGGACTTGAGCCAGGCCATCTGGGCGTCGCCGGTGATGGTGCGGTCGGGGGCCCCGGGGTCACCTGAGGAGGGGGTGGTCTGCTGCGAGCGGTAGCTGCGCAGGTCCAACATGGACAGCTCGGCCAGCCTGCCCCAGCGGAAGCGGCGGTAGATCTCCCCGCCGGGTCCCTGGCGGACCGGCATCCACTCGAAGTACGCCTGCCGGGCGGCGGCCTTGCGGGCGTTCCAGTCCCCCTCCTCCGGCTGGTGGTTCTCCGCGCCGCCGGACCAGGTGTCGTTGGCGTACTCGTGGTCGTCCCAGGTGATGAACCAGGGCTGGGCCAGGTGCAGCGCGCGAAGGTCCGGGTCGGTCTTGTACTGGGCGTGCCGCTGCCGGTAGTCGGCCAGGGTGGTGATCTCGTTCGCCGGGGAGTGCGGGCGGATGGTCACACCGCGCGCGGTGTAGCTGCCCGCCCGGTACTCGTAGAGGTAGTCACCGGCGTGCAGGACGCCGTCCAGGTCGGTGCGGGCGGCGAGGTGGCGGTAGGCGGAGAAGTAGCCCGCCTGCCAGTTGGAGCACGACACCAGGCCCAGGCGCAGCTTCGACACGGCGGCGTCGGTCGCCGGGGCGGTGCGGGTGCGCCCCACCTCGGAGGTCGTGCCGTCGAGGGAGAAGCGGTAGAAGTAGGCGGTCGCCGGGCTGAGCCCGCCGACGGCGACCTTGACCGTGTGGTCGGCGGCGGGCCCGGTGCGCGCGCTGCCCGAGCGCACCACGGACGCGAACGCGGCGTCGGTGGCCACCTCCCAGCGCACGTCCACCTCGGGCCCCGCCCCGGACCCGGGGGCCGCCTCAGGGGTCGGGGTGACCCGGGTCCAGATCAGGACGTCGTCCGGGAGCGGGTCACCGGAGGCGACGCCGTGGGCGAACTGCGGCGGGGCGGCGGCAGCGGCGGTGGCCGCCCCGGCCAGCGCGGCCGGGACGAGCAGCGCCCCACCGGCCACGGCGGAGGACTTGAGGAACGCGCGGCGGTCGAACGGCGTGGTGGTCACGCCTCTCAGGGTTACACCGCCAGGCAAGATGTCACACCCCCTGTTCGGCGGAATTCACGGTGAACGTTCCCGGCCGGTCGGTCCCGCCACGCGGCGGGGGCGGGCTCCGGGAACATGCTCTAGGGTCCGCCCCATGGAGCCCCTGTCCGAACTCGGCGACGGCAAGTACCTGCTCGTCCGCACCTTCAAGCGCGACGGCAGCGCGGTCGGCACCCCCGTCTGGATTCTCCGCGACGGCGACCGGCTGGTCTTCTGGACCGCCGCGGTGGCGGGCAAGGTGAAGCGAATCCGGAACAACCCCAGGGTCGAGGTCGCCGCCTGCGACATCCGCGGCGTCCCGTCCGGTCCCGTGTACCCGGGAACCGCCCGCATCCTGCCGAAGGGTGAGGCCGGGGACAGCCTGGCCAAGATCCGCAAGAAGTACGGCCTGGTCGGCTGGATCACCATGATCGGCAGCCGCCTGCGCCGCGGCGCCGACGGCTCCGCCGCCATCGCCGTGACCTTGGATTAGGCCGCAGCAGGTTCTAGCGGACTGCGGCGAGGGCCTCGGGCAGGGTGAAGTTGCCGTTGTAGAGGGCCTTGCCCACGATCGCGGCCTCGATGCCCTCCTCGGCGAGGGCGGACAGGGCGCGGAGGTCGTCGAGGCTGGAGACGCCGCCGGAGGCGACGACCGGGGACTCGGTGCGGGCGGCGAACTCGCGCAGGAGGGTGACGTTGGGGCCGGTGAGGGTGCCGTCCTTGCTGACGTCGGTGACGACGTAGCGGGTGCAGCCGTCGCGGTCGAGGCGGTCGAGGGTGTCCCAGAGGGAGCCGCCGTCGGTGGTCCAGCCCCGGGTGGCGACGCGGTACTCGCCGTCGGTGAGGCGGACGTCGAGGCCGATGGCGATGCGGTCGCCGTGCTCGGCGAGGACCCGGGCGCACCACTCGGGGTTCTCCAGGGCGGCGGTGCCGAGGTTGACCCGGGCGCAGCCGGTGGCCAGTGCCGCCGCCAGGGTGGCGTCGTCGCGGATGCCGCCGGAGAGTTCGACCTTGACGTCGAGGCTGCCGACGACCTCTGCGGTGAGGGCGCGGTTGTCGCCCCGACCGAAGGCGGCGTCGAGGTCGACGAGGTGAATCCACTCGGCGCCGTCGGCCTGCCAGGCGTGGGCGGCGTCGCGCGGGGTGCCGTAGGTGGTTTCGGTGCCCGCCTCGCCCTGGGTCAGGCGGACGGCCTTGCCGTCCACGACGTCGACGGCCGGGAGGAGGTAGAAGCTCACCCGGGCAGCCTAGCCGGCCACCCCCACTCGGTCGCCCGCCCGGGTCACACCGAGGCGCTGAGCCAGTTCTCCAGCAGTTGGGCGCCCGCGTCGCCGGACTTCTCCGGGTGGAACTGGGTGGCCGCCAGCGGGCCGTTCTCGGCGGCGGCCACGAACGGGCCGCCGTGGTCGGCCCAGGTGACCAGGGGCGGGATCATCGGGGGCTCGGGGTTCAGCTCCCAGGTGCGGGCTGCGTAGGAGTGCACGAAGTAGAAGCGGGCGTCGGGGTCGAGGCCCGCGAACAGGACCGACTTCTCCGGTGCCCGCACGGTGTTCCACCCCATGTGCGGCACGACCTCCGCCCGCAACCGGTCCACCGTGCCCGGCCACTCCGCGCAGCCGTCGGTCTCCACGCCGTGCTCGATGCCCCGGTCGAACAGGACCTGCATGCCAACGCAGATCCCCAGCACCGGGCGCCCACCGGCCAGCCTGCGGCCGATGATCCGGTCGCCGCGGACCGCGCGCAGGCCCTCCATGCAGGCGGCGTACGCGCCGACGCCGGGGACGACCAGGGCGTCGCACTCGACCGCCGCGGTGAAGTCACCGGTGACCTCCACGTCGGCGCCGACGCGGCGCAGGGCGCGTTCGGCGGAGCGGAGGTTGCCTGATCCGTAGTCCAGTACGACGACTCGTGCCACCCCTCCAGCCTAGTCGCCCACGCGGGTGCCCGCGCCAAACCCTCCGTTATCGAACTGTGATGCCCGCCTCGATAAAAGTGCCGCTGACCTGGGTACTCACCTGAAAGCTGTCGGGGCTGGTCGTGTGATGGTGGAGGAAGACGTGCGGACTTCGCTGACCCGGACCCACGGTGGTGGGACCTCCCGCTGGATCATCGCCGCGGCGCTCGCACTGGCCGCGGTGGTCAACGGGTACCTCGCGGCCAGCGAGGACGTGTTCTGGCCTGTTCCGCTCGCCCTGCTGTGGGTGGGGTTGGCGCTGGCGGTGCTTTCCGCGCGGGCCGGGGGTGAGCCGGTGGACGAGCCGGAGCCGATGCCGACCACGGCGCGGGAGGCCCTGGCGCTCACCGCCGAGGAGCCTGCCCGCCGCCGGGTCCTGCACGTCTAACCCACCCGCAGGAAATCGCGCACGCTCACGGCGATGCCCGCCGCGTCGAGGCCGTGCACCGCGTCGTGTTGTTCCGGTGTGCCGTAGGCGCGCAACTCACTGTCGCGGCGGGTGCCGAGGTTGAGTTGGCGGTGCGGCAGGTCGCGCAGGGTGGTGGCGACCTCGGCGGCGGAGGTGTCGCGCAGGTAGGGCTCCACCACGACCACGGCGGGGGCCGACGAGTCCACCGCTGCGCGCAGGCCGGTGCGGTCGAAGGGGCGGATCGTGTTGGTGTAGAGCACCGTCACGTCCAGTCCCTCGGTGGCCGCGAGCACCTGGTCGAGGACCGGGCCGACCGCGATGACCACGCCCAGGCCGCCGTGGCGCAGTGGGGTGAACCCCGGTGCCGCTGGCATCGGTGTGGTGTTCTGCCTGGTCGACAGGCGCAGGTAGACCCGGTCGTCGGTGGCGAGGGCGGCGGTCAGCAGCGGGGCGACCTCGTCGCCGTGGCCGGGGACGTGGATGGTCCAGCCGGGGAGGGCGTCGAGCAGGGTGACGTCGGCGGGGGCCTGGTGGGTGCGGCCGGTGGCCGGGTCGTCGTGGGAGGCGCCGATGCTGACCAGGATGGCGCCGACGCCCTGGTGGCCGAGGTCGAGCTTGATCTGCTCGTAGGGGCGCTCGACGAGGAACGGCGCGTAGGAGTGGACCACGGTCCGGTGGCCGGTGAGGGCGAGCCCGGCCGCCACGCCGATCATCGCCTGTTCTCGGATGCCGACGTCGACGACCCGGTTCGGGTGGCGGCGCAACTGGTCGGTGAACCGGTCGGCGGAGATGGCGGCGAGGACCAGGGCCACCCGGTCGTCCCGGTCGAGGGCGTCGGCGAGGGTGTGGACGAAGGCTTCGCGCATCCCAGTGGCCCGCTGGGTCTGGGTGGTCTGGTGGGTCTGGGTGGTCATGTCAGTTCTCCCTGATCTCGGCGACGACGGCCAGCGGCGCGTCGGGGTGGTCGGTGGTGAGGGCGCGCTCCAGCGCGTCGTGGTCGCGGCCGTCGGCGGTGGCGGTCACCCAGCCCTCGACGGCGAAGCGGGCGGCGATGCCGCCGGGCCAGCCGTGGGTGGCGCTGGCGTTGTCGACCACCACCGCGGTCAGGTTCGCCTGCCCGCGGCGGCCCGCCACCGCGATGGCCTCGTGGTTGCTGCCCTCGTCCAGCTCACCGTCGCCGAGCAGCACGAACACCCGCGGCCCGGACAGCCCGATCGCCTGGCCCAGGGCGATCGGCAGGCCGTGGCCGAGCGAACCGGAGCCGATCTCCACGCCCGGGACCAGCGTGCGGTCGGGGTGGTACCCCAGGATCGAGCCGAAGTCGAGCCAGTTGTCCAGTGTGGACTTCTC
This sequence comes from Actinokineospora spheciospongiae, assembly GCF_000564855.1. Classification (GTDB taxonomy): domain Bacteria; phylum Actinomycetota; class Actinomycetes; order Mycobacteriales; family Pseudonocardiaceae; genus Actinokineospora; species Actinokineospora spheciospongiae. Next base: position 1,690 of record NZ_AYXG01000116.1, on the reverse strand, counting down.
GAAGAAGCCCTTGGCCGCCAGGATGGCGTAGTAGGCCATCGGGCCGTGCCCCTTGGACAGCAGGAAGCGGTCGCGGTCGGGGGCGTCGGGGTGGGCCGGGTCGACGCGCAGGACCCGGTCGTACAGGACCCACAGCACGTCGAGGGTCGAGGTGGCGGCGAGGTGGTGCTTCTCGTCGCCGATCAGGCGGTCGTAGAGGGCGGGCAGTTCCGCGTAGGTGTTCATGGGACGACTGTGCGACCTCCAGTGCGCTGGAGGTCAACAGTCAACTCCGTCGCGCGGAATGCCGCCGGTGTGGTGCACTCGGTGTCGAGATGGACGACAAGCAGATGATCCGGCGGTCCAAGCGGCTGTCGAAGGTGCTCCGGCACGACCCGGCGAGCGCCGGGCTGACCCTGGACGGGGCGGGCTGGGTCCCCGTCGCCGACGTGCTGGCCGCGCTGGGCCTGGACCGGGCGGAGCTGGAGGAGGTGGTGGCGCGCAACAACAAGCGCCGCTTCGCCTTCGACGGGACCGGCACCCGCATCCGCGCCAGCCAGGGCCACAGCGTGCCGGTCGACCTCGGCCTGCCCCCGCTCGACCCGCCCGCGGTGCTCTACCACGGCACGGTCGCGGCGGCCCTGGGCGCGATCGCCGCCGAGGGGCTGCGGCCGATGAACCGACAGCACGTGCACCTGTCGGCGACCGAGGACACGGCCCTGGCGGTCGGGGCGCGGCGCGGCAGGCCGGTGGTGCTGGTGGTGCGCGCCGCGGTGATGGCCGCCGACGGGCACGTGTTCCACCGCAGCGAGAACGGGGTGTGGCTCACCGCCGGGGTGCCGCCGCGGTACTTCGACCTACCTGGAGGTCGCGGGTAGTCTCGGGAGGGTGTCCAAGCTCCCCGACGTGCTGACCATCGGCGAGGTCGCCGACCGCAGTGGCGTGCCGCACACCGCGCTGCGCTTCTACGAGGAACGCAGGCTGATCCACTCGGTGCGCACCGCGGGCAACCAGCGGCGCTACCCCCGGGCGGTCCTGCGGCGGCTGGCGTTCATCCGCACGGCGCAGCGGGTGGGCCTGAGCCTGGAGGAGATCCGCGACGCCCTGGCCACCCTCCCCGACCAGCGCACCCCGACCAAGTCGGACTGGCACCGGCTGTCGAAGACCTGGCGCGGCGAGCTGAACGCCCGGATCGACTCGCTGCAACGACTGCGCGACAACCTCGACACCTGCATCGGGTGCGGGTGCCTGTCGTTGAAGTCCTGCCTGCTGGCGAACACCGACGACCGGCTGGCCCAGTTCGGCCCCGGGGCACCGAAGTTGAAGGCGCGCACCGAGGGCGGGATCGGCTGACCCGCCCGGATCAGCCGGAGACGTACCAGGCGACGGCGCCGCCCGCCGCGACCAGGGCGAGCAGGCCCAGGACGACGGCGGCGACCTTGGCGGTCTTGTACGTGGAGTAGACACCACCGACGAGGATGCCCGCGAGGGCGATCAGGGCGATGACCACGACTTCCTTGGGCACTGTGCGCGCTCCGCTCTCGATCCGGGTGGCGGGTCGAACCCTAGAGCATGTCCTCAGAGCAGGCTGACCACCCCAAACCCCCGGCCCGGCGAGCCACTGCCCAGGTGGGTGGAGGTCCTGAACGCAGGCCGACCACCCCGAAAACCGCCGCCCCGGCTACGGCCCTGCCCGGGTGGGTGGATGTGT
>NZ_AYXG01000115.1 GCF_000564855.1 Actinokineospora spheciospongiae | reverse complement strand
AGGGGGCTAGCGGGCGAGCTTGGTGATCAGCTCGCGCACGGCGTCGCGGGACACTGGCAACGACACACCAGGCCGCTTGCTGTCCCGGACAGCCGAGAGGTCCTGCCGAAATTCAACACAGTTGGTAGCGTTGCCCGAACGGGACGACTTGCGCCACTCCATGATCACAACCCTTCTAGTAGTCGCCCGATCATACTGCGACTTTCCGCACCTGAAAGTGCCAGGTCATCCAGCTCTGAGCGCACATCCTCATAGACGCGAACCTCAGAGTCGTGCAGAAACAAACCGCTTCGATAAAGTTCGACGTGGAGGACCGTGGCCGCTTGCGGGAAGTGCAACATCAGCCAGGAGTGCAGCAGTGCCCGGTGCGGCACATGTTCCCGGACAATCCGCACGCCGCGACCCCGGTGAGATGCCTCCAGCAGGTGGGCGAGTTGCTCCTTGAGCGCATCAACGCCTCCGAAGGGGGTTCGGAGTGCAGTCTCGTGGATGAACGCCACGTAGTCGACCCTGGGCAAAACCTGCTGTCGCCGCAGGCGGGCCATCCAACGAGTTTCAACGTCCTTCTGCACAGCACCGTCGGCCAGCATGAAACCTGCGGCGTAGCGCTCGGTCTGGAGCAGCCCGGGAACCACCGCCAGAGACCAGTCTGTCAGCGCTGTAGCCGTGGACTCGTAGCTGGCCAGGGTTCCGAGATCCGGCACCACCCCTGGTAGCGGGCGTGACCACCAGCCCGCCTGGGCGCCTGCGCGGGCGCTCTCGATCAGCTCATCCCGCTGCGCCACCGGGACGCCGTAGACCGCCAGGACGGCGGAGACGTCCTCGCTGGTGATGTGGCGCTTGCCGTTCTCCGTTCGGCTGAGCGTGGCCGGTGACCAGCCGACCGCATGGGCGGCGGCCTCCAGGTTCAGCGTGGTCTGCTCGAGTCGCACTGCCCGCAGTTGGGCGCCTATGGTTCTGTCCCGCGCCTGCGGTGTCTTTCTCTGACCGGACACGACTTCCTTTCCGCACCTGCAATTGCCTCGGGCGCTTTCCGCACTTGCAATCACAAGCGCACTTGCAGGAACAAGACTATATTAGGGGAAACAAATCAGGAGGGGCGGCAATGGGCAGAGGACCGGTGCTGGGCCGCAGCCCCGCCGTCGAACCGCCGGGCCCGCCGGACTTCATCCTACGGACCCCGGTGTCCCCTTTTTGCGACCTTTGCCGGGACAGGCGGGGAAATGGCGCGTGGTTCACCTGTTCGATACCCACGTGCGGCTTCGCCATTCCCGCAGACTCCCCGTACGACGGGGCGTCGGTGGTGAAGGTGCACTACGCCGTCAGCCACCAGCACATCGACCACTCACGGTAGGAACCACGGATGTCAGCACCCACCACGACCCCACCGGGAACGGACGACAGCGGTGTCCGCGCGAAGACCCTGCGCGGGTTGCTGCTGGCGCGGGAACTCGACAGCGCCCGGTTGGCGCGGGGGTTCACCACCAGGGAACTGGCCTCGGCCATGTCGATGTCCCCGGCGATGGTGAACCGGGTGATGACCGGCAGGCGGGTGCCGACCGCGTTGGAGATCGGCGGGTTGTGCGCGGTGCTCGACGTGCCCGCCGCCCGGCGGCCGCTGCTCTACCGGCGGGCGGCGGCGACCGACCTGACCGGGTGGGTGGTGCACGCGGGCACCGGGGACGACCCGATCGGCGACGTGGAGGCGGTGGCCGACGGCATCACCGGGTTCGACCCCGCGCTGATCCCCCGCCCGCTGCGCACCCCGGCCTACGAGCGGGCGATCGGGGCGGACCGGGGTCGCGCCGACCCGGCGCTGCTGCGGATCAGCCGGTTCTTCCTGCACCCGTCCGCGCTGAGCCATCCGGCGGTCTCGGCCGAGACCATGCGCGACCAACTGCTGCACCTGGTGGAGAACCACGCGCACCGGGTTCGGCTGCTGCCGATCGGGGTGGCCCGCGAGCCCGGGTTCCGGGTCCTGGAGGTCGGCCACTTCCCGCCGGTCGTCCACATCGAACACCACGGCACCGACGTCCTGCTGGAGGAGCCCGCCGCCACCGGGGCGCACACCGCCTTCCTGCGGCACCTCACCGACGTGGCGCTGTCCGGCTCCCACACGGGTGCGGCGCTGCGGAACCTCATCCGCTGACGCGCACAGGAGCAGGCCCCGGGGCGCACCGCCCCGGGGCCTGCTGAGGAACGACCGGATCAGAAGGTGAGGGTCCAGGTGTCGATGGTGCCGGTGTCGTAGCTCCACACGTCCGTGGCGCGCAGCTTCCACGTGCCGTTGAGGTTCTCCGCCGACGCGTTCACCGTGTAGGTCTCGTGCACGCCCGCCGACGAGCTGACGCCGCCCGCGCGCTTGAGGGGGAACACCGCGCCCGACGGGCCGACCAGGTCCAGGGCCAGGTCGGCGCTGTAGGTGTGGTTGATGTCCACCTTGACCTTCGTGGTGGCCGGTGCCTTGCCGGTGCAGCCGGTGACGGCGATCGACGAGGTGACCGGCGAGTTGGTGTCCGGGATGGACACGCCGTCGCCGTTGGTGCCGCCCGCGCAGCTCGGGGGCGGGGTGGTGCCGCCGCCGATGAAGCCGGTGTAGAGGAGCTTGTTGGGCGAGCCGGTGCCCGGGGACTTGACCGCGTTGGACGTGGCGTTGTCCACCAGGGCGTTGCGGACCTGGGCGGGGGTCGCGTTCGGGTTGGCCGACAGGTACAGCGCCGCCGCGCCCGCGACGTGCGGGGTGGCCATCGAGGTGCCCGACATCTGGGTGGTGCCGCCGCCGTTGCGGGTGGAGGTGATGTTGGTGCCGGGGGCGAAGATGTCGGTGCAGGAGCCGTAGTTGGAGAACGACGAGCGGTTGTCGGCGTTGTCCGTGGCGTTCACCGTGATGGCCTCGGGGACGCGGGCGGGGCTGGTGGAGCAGGCGTTGGTGTTGGCGTTGCCGGACGCGACGGCGAAGGTGACGCCGGAGGCGATGGCGGCCTTGACCGCGTTGTCGACGGAGGTGTCGGCGCCGCCGCCGAGGCTCATGTTGGCGACAGCGGGCTTGACCGCGTTGCGGGCGACCCAGTCGACGCCCGCGATGATCTGCGAGTACGGGCCGTTGCCCTGGCAGTCCAGGACGCGAACGCCGATCAGGTTCACCTTCTTGGCCAAGCCGTAGGTCTTGGAGCCGACCGTGCCGGACACGTGGGTGCCGTGGCCCTGGCAGTCGGAGGCGTCGCTGTCGTTGTCGATGAAGTCGTAGCCGTCCTTGGCGCGGCCCTCGAACTCCGGGTGGGACTTGTTGATGCCGGTGTCGAGGATGTACGCGTTCACGTTCGCGGCCGTGTTGGCGTAGGTGTAGGTCTGGTTGAGCGGGAGGGCGCGCTGGTCGACGCGGTCGAGACCCCAGGTGGCGCCGGTCTGGGTGTCGCTGATGCGCGCGATGCCGTCCTGCTGGACGTAGGCGATCGCCGGGTCGGCGGCGAGGCGCTTGGCGGCGGCCTCGTCCATCCGGACGGCGAAGCCGCGCAGGGTGGCGGTGTAGGTCAGCGTGACCGCGCCGCCGTAACGCTTGGCCAGGTCGAGCGCGGTGCCGTTGGTGGTCGCGGCCGTCATGGCCCCGTCCTTGAGCACGGCGATGTACGCGCCGGGGACGGCGTTCGCCACACCGAGGATCGTGCTGGTGGGCGCGGCCTGGGCCGGGGTGCCGACGGCCAGCGCCGCCGTGCCCGCGGCCAGCAGGACCGCCGCCACCCGGCGGTTCAGTCGGTCGTGTCGCATCGTGGATGTCTCCCTCTCTTGTGTGGCTGTTGGCAGGGGTGATGACTGACAGCCACTCGGGATTCACCATCGGGTGGCGCGGGAGAGCGAACAATCCGGGTTTCGATACGTAGGGCTACCCGACTTTCGCCTACGCTCGGACGATGCCGTGGACCTCGGGGGCGCCGCGGACCAGTTCCCCGGTGCTGGTCGGGCGCAGTCGTCCGCTGGGCGCGCTGCGCTCGGCGGTGCGGACGCGCCCGGCGGTGGCGATGGTCGAGGGCGAGGCCGGGGTCGGCAAGAGCAGGCTGGTCCGCGAGCTGATCGACGGCGACCTGGGGCCGCTGGCCGTCCTCATCGGGCACTGCCACCCGGTCGGCGAGCCGTTCCCGTTCGGGGCGGTGCTCGACGCGCTGCGCGAGGTCGGGCCCCGGCTGGCCCGGCTGCCGAGGCTCAACCCGGTGACCGGGGTCGTCGGGCCGCTGCTGCCGGAGATCGCCGAGCACCTGCCCCCACCGCCGCCGAGCACCGGCGACCCGCGGGCCGACCGGCACCGGCTCTTCCGCGGCCTGCGGGAGCTGCTGAACGCCCTCGGCCCGGCGCTGCTGGTGGTCGAGGACCTGCACTGGGCCGACGATGGGTCGCGGCGGCTGCTGCGGTTCCTGATGGGCGACCCGCCGCCCGACCTGGCGGTCGTGGTCACCTACCGGCGCGCGGAGGTGCCCGGGGGCCTGCCGCTGGGCACCGCCTACCGGCCGCCGTCGCCGGTGACCGGGGTCGTCGTCGGGCTGGAGCCGCTGGACGCGGCCGGGGTGCGGGCGCTGACCTCGGCCATCCTGGGCGAGGACACCTCCGCCGAGTTCGCCGCGCGGCTGCACGAGCGCACCGCGGGCCTGCCGTTCGTGGTCGAGGAGGTGCTGCGCACCCTGCGCGACCAGCCCGGCGACGCCCGGCTGCTGGACGCGGTGGGCGTGCCGGTGCTGCTGCGCGACGCCATGGCCGAGCGGCTGGCCGCGCTGCCCGCCACCGCGACCCGGCTCGCCGAGGCCGCCGCCGTGCTCGGCGTGCCCGCCCCGGCCGAACTGCTCGGCGAGGTCGCGGCGGTGGGCGCCCAGCGCGTCGACCAGGCGCTGACGTCGGCGCTGAGCGGGCAGGTGCTGCACGAGGCGGAGAACGGCCGCTACGGGTTCCGGCACGCGCTGGCCCGGCAGGCGGTGTACGACACGCTGACCGGACCCGGGCGCAGGCAGTTGCACGCCCGCGCCATCGACGCCCTGGAGCAGGTCGAACCGCGGCCGCTGGTGCAGCTCGCCGAGCACAGCGCCAGGGCGGGCCGGGTCGCCGGGTTCCTGCGCTACGGGGAGGCCGCCGCCGACCGGGCCGCCGAACAGGGCGACGCCACCGCAGCCACCGGCCTGCTGCGCCGCCTGCTCGACCAGCCCAACCTGCCCGCCGCCGACGTCGACCGGCTGGCGATCAAGCTGGGCCGGGTCGCGCACACCGGCCTCGACCAGCACGACCCGGCCGAGGCGCTGGCCCGGCTGCTCACCGACCCGAGGCTGTCGACGTCGGTGCGCGGGGAGGTGCGGCTGTACCGGGGGCTGCTGCTGGTGCGCCAATCCGGCGCGGTGGAGCAGGCCATGGCCGAGATCGAGACGGCGGTGGCCGACCTCGCCGAACGCCCCGACCTGGCCGCCAAGGGCTTCGCCGTGCTGGGCCAACCGTTCGTCGGCATCACCTCCGTCACCGACCTGGCCCGGTGGCGGACCGCGGCGGACGCGTTCCGCGCGAGCACCGACGACGTCGAACTGCGGATGTCGCTGCTGGCCAACGAACTCAGCTCCCGCCTGCACATCGGCGACCCGACCGCGCTGGCCGAGATCGCCGCCCTGCCCACCGCGATCACCGGCACCGGCGCCCGCAGGCAACTCGCCCGAGCCCACTGCAACGTCGGCGACGCCATGACCTCCGTCGGCCACTTCCGCCTCGCCGCGGGGCACCTGCGCTGCGGCCTGCGCCTGGCCACCGAGGCGGGCGGCCCGTTCGTGGTCGGCACCGCCCGCACCACCACCGCCCGGCTCGACTGGTTCACCGGGCAGTGGACCGGGCTGGCCGAGCGCGCGGGGGCGCTGCTGGAGGAGTACCGGGACCTGGTGCCGATCGCGGGCGAGCTGTCCCTGGTGCTCGGCCTGCTCGCCGCCACCCGGGGCGAGTGGGCGGAGGCCACCGGGCACCTCGGCGCCACCGGGGCGTTCACCCCGGAGGAGTCCATCGCCCCGGTGGCCATCGCCGGGTGCGCCGGACTGGCCGGGGTGGCACTGGCGCAGGAGGACGCTTGCCGGGCGGTGGTCGAAGCGGAGCGCGGGCTGGACATCGTGCGGCGCAAGGGGGTGTGGGCCTGGGCGGGTGAGCTGGGGCCGGTGGCGGTCAGCGCCTACCTGGCGGCCGGGCGGCACGCGGACGCGGAGGGGGTGGTGGCGGAGTTCGCGGCCGGGCTGTCCGGAAGGGACGTTCCGATCGCCGCCGCGGCGCTGGTCGAGTGCCGGGGGTTGGTCGACGGCTCGTCGGCGGCGCTGCGGGAGGCAGCGGACTTGTACGCGGCGCTGCCCGCGCCGTACCTGGCGGCCCTGGCGACCGAACGGGCGGAACCGTCGGTGGCGGAACTGGCCGCGCTGGTCGACGCGTTCGACGCGTTGGGTGCCACCCGGGACGCGGCCCGGTGCAGGCACCGACTGCGCACCCTCGGCGGCGGCACCCCGTCGCGGCGGGGCAGGCGCGGGTACGGCAACGAATTGTCACCACGGGAGCTGGAAGTGGCGCGGTTGCTGGCATCCGGACACACGAACCGGGAAATCGCCGATGTGCTGTTCCTGTCGCCTCGGACGGTTGAGCAGCACGCGGCCCGGGTGCTGCGCAAACTGGGCGCGGTCTCCCGCACCGACCTCGACGCCGAGGCGCTGCCGTGATCCACTCAGGCAAAGGAACAATACCCCCTCTTGTGAGGGGTATTGTTCAAGTAATGCCAGTTCAGGAAGGGTGCGGCGGCGGCCCCGCTCGACCACGGCGATGACCGGTCTCGAAGCGTGGCAGCCGACTCGCAGGGACGCGACCGCCAGTGTGTTCGCCAGACATCGACCGCGCATCCACTCCACCGAGCACCGGTCGAGACCCGCGAAGACGTTCGACTCCAAACACTCGGGTGACTCGGCGTTCCTGGTGTCGCTGGTCGGCGAAGCCGTGGAGGACGCTCTGCCTGCCCGGAGGTTGCTCCGCACGCCGCCCGACGGTCAGTGAGGACCCGACCGGCGACGGGCGTTGGCGTCCGTGCGGCTCGGCGAAACATTCGCCGACGGGGTTCGTCACCCACCGCACCGGAGTTGTCGGGGGCAGGGGCAAATGGGTGAAAAAATGCCGGGCACCCGCTCTGACGTGCCGCTATCCGCGTTCGAAGTGGGAATGAAACGGGAACGACGCCCACCGCGTGCAGCCTTGTGACAGCCGTGACCGACCGGTCACTATTCGACGAGCACCGGGTGGGCGTCGGGCGGGAGGGCACCTTCGGGTTCGTCCGCGCCAGGTCCGGTCACAACTGAAGACCACCTCCGGCGGCCCCGGCCGCCCCCTGCAGGAGGAACCGCCGCGTGAGACGCAAACGCCTGTCCGTCGTGGGTGGGGCGCTGGTCGCCCTTGCCCTGATCAGTTCGATGAGCCCGGTCGGTGCCGGGGCCAAGCCGGAGCCCGGTCGGGGGACGGCCGAGTACCAGGTCAGCGGGGTTCGCTCCGCTGAGCAGCGCAACGCCGTGGCGGCGACCGGGGCCGCGCTGTACGGCTTCGAGGACAGCCGGTTGATGGTGACCGCGACGCCGGACGAGGTGGCGCGCATCCGGGCGCTGGGGCTGACCGTGGTGACCGACGCGCCGCTCGTGCAGAGCCGGGGGGCGGTGTCCCCCAACGACTTCCCGGGTGCCGACTCGAACTACCACAACTTCGCCGAGATGACGGCGGAGATCAACCAGGCGGTGGCCGACCACCCGGGGATCATCACCAGGACGGTGATCGGCAAGTCGTACCAGAACCGGGACATCGTCGCGATCAAGATCTCCGACAACGCCGGGACCGACGAGAACGAGCCGGAGGTGTTGTTCACCGCGCACCAGCACGCGCGGGAGCACCTGACCGTCGAGATGGCGCTGTACCTGATCCGCACCCTCACCGACGGGTACGCCGGTGACGCGCGGGTCAGGGGGCTGGTGGACTCGCGCGAGGTGTGGATCATCCCGGACGTCAACCCCGACGGCGGTGAGTACGACATCAGCACCGGGTCGTACGCGGGGTGGCGCAAGAACCGGCAGCCGACGCCGGGATCGTCCAGTGTGGGCACCGACCTGAACCGCAACTGGGACTTCAAGTGGGGCTGCTGCGGCGGTTCCTCCGGCAGCGCGAGCAGTGAGACCTATCGCGGTCCGTCTGCGGCGAGCAGCCCCGAGGTTGCCGCGTTGCAGAACTGGGTGGCGAGCCGGGTGGTCGGCGGCAAGCAGCAGATCACCGCGGGCATCGACTTCCACACCTACTCCGAGCTGGTGCTGTGGCCCTACGGCTACACCACCGCCGACACCACCCCGGACCTGACCGCTGAGGACCAGCGGGTGCTGTCCACCATGGGGCGGGCCATGGCGGCGTCCAACGGCTACACCCCCGAGCAGTCCTCGGACCTCTACATCACCGACGGGTCGATCGACGACTACCTGTGGGGCAAGTACAAGATCTACGCCTACACCTTCGAGATGTACCCCTCGGGCAGCGGTGGTCTCGGCGGCTTCTACCCGCCCGACGAGGTGATCGCCGCCCAGACCTCCCGCAACCGGGACGCGGTGTTCTACCTGCTGGACTACGCGGACTGCCCGCGCCGCGCGGCGGGCCTGACCTGCGACGGCACGCCTCCCCCGGCGGGCAAGGTGTTCGAGAACGCCAACAACGTCACCATCACCGACGCGGGTGCGGCGGTGTTCAGCAACCTCGCCGTCAGCGGGGTGACCGGCAACGCCCCGGCCGCGCTGTCGGTGGGCGTGGACATCAAGCACACCTACCGCGGTGACCTGGTGATCGACCTGGTGGCGCCCAACGGCACCACCTTCCGCTTGAAGAACTCCAGCTCGTCGGATTCGGCCGACAACGTCATCGCCACCTACACCGTCAACGCCTCGGCGGTCCCGGCCAACGGCACCTGGCGGCTCAAGGTGCAGGACGTCTACAGCTCCGACACCGGTTACGTCGACAGCTTCAAGCTCACCTTCTAGGACTCGCGCCCCGGGCCCGCTGACCCCTGCCGCGGGTCCGGGGCGTTCCAACCCCCCACGGAGATCCGTCCCACGGAGTCCGCTCCACACCACCGGGCCACCCCTGCCGATCGGGCCCGGGAAAGGAAGACCAATGACCGAGGGCAAGTGGTACAGCAGGCTCCGCCGAGTGGTGCTCGTCGCCGCGGGCGCGCTCACCCTGGCGGCGGGCACGACGGCGCACGCGAGCGCGGCCCCGCCGCCGTCGGACGGCGGCACGTTCAGCCCGCAGGTGGTCGGCGGGAGCCGGGCCGCCCAGGGTGAGTTCCCGTGGATGGTGCGGCTGTCGATGGGCTGCGGCGGCGCGATGTACACC
>NZ_AYXG01000114.1 GCF_000564855.1 Actinokineospora spheciospongiae | reverse complement strand
ATCGCCATAGGGGCCCCGGCCAAACACATCCACCCAGCCGGGCACCCACGACAAGCAACCGGGCTCTAAAACCAGAGCACATCCACCCAGCCGGGCACCACCCACAAACCCCGGGCTCAAGCCGAAACACGACTCAGCAGGGCCGGATCAGCGCCGCCGGGCGATGACGCGGGCACCCTTCGACGGGATCAGCGTGATGTTGCGCGACTTGGGCGGCTCGGGCGGCCCCACCGGTTCCAGGTCGTAGCGGGTCAGGATCGCGCGCAGGACCACCACCGCCTCCTGAAGCGAGAACCCCGCCCCCAGGCAGCGGCGGACGCCGCCGCCGAACGGAATCCACGTGCCCGATTCCGGTGAGGTGCCGAGGAAGCGCTCGGGGCGGAACTCGTCCGGGTCGTCGAAGTGGTCCGGGTTGCGCTGCACCAGGCCGATGCTGGGCGAGACGATGGTGCCCCTCGGCAGGCGGTGGCCCGCGATCACCGTGGGTTCGGTGAGGCGGCGGGCGACGCTGTAGATGATGGGGCGTAGGCGCATGGCTTCCTTGGCCACCGCTTGGAGGTAGTCGTCGTCGCCGGTGTCGGCGGCCCGCTGGGCGGCGCGCAGGACCTCGGGGCGGCGGGAGAGTTCGTGCAGGGACCAGGCGAGCGCGGTGGCGGTGGTCTCGTGGCCCGCGAGCAGCAGCGTCATCATGTGGTCGCGGAGTTCGACCGCGCGGGCGTCCGGGTCGGCGGCCAGCAGGCGGGAGAGCACGTCGTCGCGGGTGGCGAGGTCGGGGCGGCCCCTGCGCTCGGCGATCTCCTCGTACAGCAGGGCGTCGACGGCGGTGATGTTCTCGGCGTTGCGCTTCCACGGCCACAGGCCGCCGAGCTTGGGGAAGGTCCAGCCGAGGACGGCGATCGGGCCGATGTCGGTGACCTTGTTGATCAGCGGGCGCAGCTTCGCCAGGCGCTCGCCCTCGGCCATGCCGAACACGACCCGGAGGATGATCTCCAGGGTCACGTCATTCATGGTGCGGTGCGTGGCGAACGGCTTGCCCACCGGCCACTTCTGCGCCGCCTCCGCAGCCAGCCCCTCCATCATCCCGCCGTAGCCGCGCAGGGCGGCCCCGTTGAACGCGGGCATCAAGCGCTTGCGCGCGGACAGGTGCGCGGCCTCGTCGAGGATGAGGACCGATTCGTGCCCCATGACCGGGGCCAGGATCGCGTTGCCCTCCCCGGCGTGGAACACCGACGGCGACCCGGCGAAGACCTCGCGGATGTCCTCCGGTCGGGTCACCGCGACCACGGTGCGCCCGGCGGCGAGGCGGACGGTGTAGGTGTGGCCGTAGCGGGCCTGCCAGCGCGGGGAGAAGCGGGCCCGGGAGCGCATGAACAGGATCGTCTGCACCGCCCGTGGCAGCCGGGGCCCGTCGGGGAGGGTGTCGCTGGCGTGGTTGTCGACTTCGGCCGAACTCATCGGACCTCCCGCTGGTCTGCTCCCCGGATTTATACATCCGTATAGATGGACGGGGCAACTACCCTGCACGGGTGGGACATCGGGAACTGCTGCTCGACGCCGCCCGGCGGCTGCTGGAGGACAAGGGCTACGCGCACATCACCGCGCGCGACCTGGTGGCCGCCTCCGGCACCAACCTGGCCTCGATCGGCTACCACTTCGGCTCCAAGAACGGCCTGCTCAACGCCGCCCTGGGCGACGTGTTCGAGGAGTGGACCGACGCCCTCGCCGAGGTCGCCCTGGCCGACCCGCACGCCTCCCCGCTGCAACGCGCCCACCTCACCTGGGCCACCGTGCTGCTGCACCTGGCCGACAAGCGCGCGCTGCTGCTGAGCTTCGTCGAAGCCCTCGCCCAGGCCGAACGCGACCCGGCACTGCGCGAACAACTCGCCGAGGTGCAGGACCGCACCCGCACCCGGGTGGCCGAGATCGTCGCCACCTCCTACGGCGACGCCGACGTCCACGCCGACGACCCCCGCTGCACCGCCGTGGCGGGCTTCATCCTCGCCGTCTGCGACGGGCTCGCCCTGCAGTGGCTGCTCGACCCGCAGCGCTCCCCCCGACCGGAGCACCTGCTGGCGGGCCTGAACGACCTGGTCGCCCGGTCCCAGAACTGAACCCGGGGCCTAGCGCAGGTCCATGCCCAGGTCGAGCGCGGGCGAGGAGTGCGTCAACGCCCCGACCGCCAGGTAGTCCACGCCGGTCTCGGCGTAGGCCCTGGCCACGTCGAGCGTCAACCCGCCGGAGGCCTCCAACCGGGTCCCGGTGCCTGCGGCACGACGGACCGCCTCGGCGCACTCGGCAACGGTGAAGTTGTCCAGCAGCACCAGTTCCGCGTTCTCCGCCAGCGCCTCGTCGAGCTGGACCAGCGTGTCCACCTCGACCTCGCACGGCAGGTCCGGCGCATGCGCACGAACCGCCGCAAGGGCCTTCGCCACCGACCCGGCTGCCAGGACGTGGTTGTCCTTGATCAGGACCGCGTCGCCGAGGGCCATCCGGTGGTTCACCCCGCCGCCGCAGCGGACCGCGTACTTCTCCAGCACGCGCAGGCCCGGGAGGGTTTTGCGCGAGTCGCGCACAGCAGCGCCGGTGCCCTCCACCGCGCGCACCCACTCGTGGGTGGCGGTGGCGATCCCCGAGAGGTGGCACAGGAAGTTGAGCGCGGTCCGCTCGGCCGTGAGCAGGGCGCGGGTGGCGCCCCGGACCGTCAGCGCGGGCTCCCCGGGCTCGGCGGCGGACCCGTCGGACCGCGCGCCCAGGACCTCGACGTCGGGCAGGACCTGGCGGAACACCTCCTCGGCGACCCCGACCCCGGCCAGCACGCCCGCTGCGCGCGGGGTCAGCTCGGCCACCGCGACCGCGTCGGCGGGCACGGTGGCCTCGGTCGTGGCGTCCGGCCCGTGGGCCAGGTCCTCGGCCAGGGCGATGGCGATGATGCCCGAGAAGGCTTCCACACCAAGGGGTTCGGTGCTCACGCGACACCTCGCAGCGCGATCGGGTGGACGGGGACCGGCTGGCCGGACGGCGTCAGCCGGATGATGGTCGGGTGCGACCAGGCCGCGTCGTCGCGGGCCGGGAAGTCGGTGCGCACGTGGCAGCCGCGGGACTCGGTGCGGGTCGCGGCGGCGGCGATGAGGGCGCGGGCGACCAGGGTCAGTGCCGCGTCCTCGACCAGGGTCCGGGTGTCGAGCACCCGCTCGGCGGCGGTCACGTCCAGCACGGACCCGACGATCGCCAGGCCCTCGGCCTCGCGGCCGATCGCGGCGTAGCGGCTCATCACCCGTTGCAGCACGTCCCGGTCGGCGACCGGGGCCACCGGCAGGTCGGGCACGACGGCCAGGCAGGTGTCGGCGAGCCGCCCGCCCGCCAGGTCGGCGGCGACCGCCTCGGCGGCGCGCTCCCCCACGACCAGGCCCTCCAGCAGGCTGTTGGAGGCGAGCCGGTTCGCGCCGTGCAGGCCGGTGCGCGCCACCTCGCCCGCCGCGTACAGGCCGGGGACCGGGGTGCGGCCGTCCACGTCGGTCAGCACGCCGCCGCAGGCGAAGTGCGCGGCGGGGGCCACCGGGATCGGTGAGACCGCCGGGTCGACGCCCGCGGCGAGGCAGGCGGCGTGCACGGTCGGGAAGCGGCGGCGGAACGTCGCGGCGTCGAGGTGGGTGGCGTCGAGGAAGACGTGGTCGTCGATCCCGCCGCGGCCCAGCGCCACGTGCCGGGTGATGGCGGCGGCCACCACGTCGCGCGGTGCCAGGTCGGCCAGCGGGTGCACGCCTTCCATGACCCGGGCGCCGGTGGCGTCGACCAGCACCGCCCCCTCTCCCCGGACCGCCTCTGTCACCAGCGGGCAGCGCCCGCGGGCGCCCGCACCGGTGTAGAGGACGGTGGGGTGGAACTGCACGAACTCGACGTCGGCGACCGGGGCGCCCGCGCGCAGCGCCAGCGCGAGCCCGTCGCCGGTGGCGACCTCGGGGTTGGAGGTGGCCTGGTAGAGCTGGCCGAGCCCGCCGGTTGCCAGCAGCACCGCCGGGGCGCTGAGGACGCCGGGCACCCCGGCGTCGTCGAGCACGTGCAGGCCGACGACCGCCCCGGTGGGGGTGCGCAGCGCCTGCACGGCGACGTGCCCCTCCAGCACCGGCACCCGGCCGTCGCGGGCGGCGGCGACCAGGGCGCGCTCGACCTCGGCGCCGGTGGCGTCGCCGCCCGCGTGCACCACCCGGAACGCGGTATGCCCGCCCTCCCTGGTCCTGGCCAGCTTCCCGTCGGGCCGCGCGTCGAACACCGCGCCGCGCTCGCGCAGCCGGGCGACGGCGGCGGGGCCGTCGGCGATGATCGCCCGGACCGCGTCCTCGTCGCACAGGCCCGCGCCCGCGACCAGGGTGTCGGCGACGTGCGCGCGCACCGAGTCGCCCTCGTCGTGCTCGCCGGGCAGCACGACGGCCACGCCGCCCTGCGCCCAGCGGGTGTTGCCGTCCTCGGCGGCGGCCTTGGTGACCACCAGGACCCGCAGCCCCAGCGACCGCGCCCGCAACGCCGCCGTCAACCCGGCGACACCCGTCCCGACGACCACCAGGTCGGCGCGGGCCTCCCAGGTCGGCGCGCTCACTCCCCGCCGCCCGACTGGCCGATCTCGATCATCCGCTGCACCGCGCCGCGGGCGCGGGCGGCGGTCTCGGGGTCGACGTGCACCTCGTCGCGGTTCTCCCGCAGCGACCGCAGCAGCGCCGCCGGGGTGATCATCTTCATGTACCGGCAGGACGCGCGGTCGTTGACGGCGTTGAACTCGATGTCGGGGGCGGCCTTGCGGAGCTGGTGCAGCATCCCGATCTCGGTGGCCACCAGCACCGAACTGGCCTTGGTGGCGCGGGCCTGGGTCACCATGTCGCCGGTGGAGAGGATCTTGACCTTCTCGCTGGGCACGATGCCCTCACCGGCGAGGTAGAGCGCGGAGGTGGCGCAACCGCACTCGGGGTGGATGAACAGGTCCGCGTCCGGGTTCGCCGCCGCGCGTTCGGCCAGCTCGGGGCCGTTGATGCCCGCGTGCACGTGGCACTCCCCCGCCCAGATGTGCATGTTCTCCCGGCCGGTCTCGCGCTTGACGTGCGCACCGAGGAACTGGTCGGGCAGGAACAGCACCTCGCGGTCGGCCGGGATCGAGGCGACCACGTCGACGGCGTTGGAGGAGGTGCAGCAGATGTCGGTCTCCGCCTTCACCTCGGCGGTGGTGTTCACGTAGGACACCACGACCGCACCGGGGTGCTCGGCCTTCCAGGCGCGCAGCTCGGCGCCGGTGATGGAGTCCGCCAGCGAGCAGCCCGCGCGCTCGTCCGGGATCAGCACGGTCTTGTCCGGGCTGAGGATCTTCGCGGTCTCGGCCATGAAGTGCACGCCGCAGAAGATGATGGTGGACGCGTCGCTGGTGGCCGCGATCCGGCTCAGCGCCAGCGAGTCACCGGTGTGGTCGGCGATGTCCTGGATCTCGGGAAGCTGGTAGTTGTGCGCGAGCAGCACCGCGTCGCGCTCGGCCACCAGCCGCCGCACCTCGTCCCGCCACGCGGCGTCCGCCTCCACCCCGCCGTAGGGGGTCAGGTCGAGCATTTCCGCGGTCATGGGCCCCTCCTCAGATGTCCGATTTTCGCTCCCGAGGTTTTCGCCTTAGGATCGAAAACATGGCTGATGCTACCACCGCGACCGCCCCGATCCACCACGAAGTGCTCGCCGCGGTGCTGCAAGTGAGGCAGGGAACACTGCGGGTCCTGCTGTGGCAGCGGGCGATGGAACCGCACGCGCACAGGTGGTCACTGCCCGGAGGCCTGCTGCGGATGGACGAGGACGTGGAGACCTCGATCCGGCGCCAGCTCGCCGAGAAGGTCGACGTGCGGCAGGTGTCGCACGTCGAGCAGTTGGCCGTGTTCAGCGCCCCCGACCGCACCCCGGGGGCGCGGGTGATCGCCAGCGCCTTCCTCTGCCTGGTGCCCTCGCACCTGGACCCCGAGCTGCCCGGCGACACCGAGTGGCACCAGCTCGAGTCGCTGCCGGACACCGCCTTCGACCACCGGGCGATCGCCGTGCGCGCCCGCGACCGGCTGCGGGCGAAGCTGTCCTACACGAACATCGGCTTCGCCCTCGCCCCGCCCGCGTTCACCATCTCCGCGCTGCGCGAGCTGTACTCCGCCGCCCTGGGCTACCGGGTGTCGGCGACCAACCTGCAGCGCGTGCTGTCCCGCCGGGGTCTGCTGGAGCCCACCGGGCGCACCACCCGGCCCGGCCGGGCGGGCGGGCGGCCCGCGGCGGAGTTCCGGTTCGCCGACGCCAGCATGGCCGTCACCGACGCCTTCGCGGTGCTCAAGCCCCCCGGTCAGCAGCGCTGAGAGCACCCTCCGGTACGCCGGACGCCGCAATCGGACAGCGGGGACGGTCGCCACGTCGTAGCGTGGTCGGGTGGCCGATTCGCTTCCGCTGTTCCCGCTCAGGGCGGTGCTGCTTCCCGGAGCGAACCTCCCCCTGCACATCTTCGAGCCCCGCTACCGCCAGTTGACGGTGGACCTGGTCAACGGCACCGTCCCGGACCGGCAGTTCGGGGTGATCGCCCTGCGCCCGTCGACGGAGCGCGAGGTGACCGAGCTGGCCCAGCTCAGCGCCATCGGCTGCTCGGCGGCGCTGCGCGAGGCGAAGCGGTTGCCGGACGGGCGGTTCGACATCATCACCACCGGGGAGCGGCGCTTCCGACTGCTCGAACTGGACACCACCAGCGCCCCGTACCTGATGGGCCGGGTGGAGTGGGTGCCCGACGTCGAGCAGCCCACCGCCGCCGCCGACTCGGTGTCGCTGCTGGCGGAGTCCGCGCGCTCGGCGCACCGCCGCTACTGCACCGCGGCCTGGCAGCGCGAGGACTGGTCCGAACCGGACGCCGACACCGCGACCTGCGAGCTGGCGCACGCGCTGGCCGCGGACTGCCTGCTGAGCATGGAGGACCGGCAGGACCTGCTGGAGGAGACCCGTCCGCTGCACCGGCTGCGGATGGTGGGCAAGCTGCTCAACCGGGAGGCGGGGTTCCTGTCGACCCTGCGCGCGGTCCCCGCTCCCCCGTCGGAGTTCAGCGAACCGATCTGCCTGAACTGAACGCGCGCGCCGGGAGCACACCGCTCCCGGCGCCGGATCAGCCGAGCCTACGCCCGAGGTCGTCCATCCCGTTCCAGGCCGCGGCCAGGCCGTAGGCGAGCGCGGTGCCGAACGGCCAGGCGACGAAGGCCCACCCGGACTCCAGCCGCGGCGCCAGGGTGAGCACGTCGCCCAGGGCGGGTGCCGCGGGCACCGGGTAGTGCGCCTCGGCCCAGGAGACGCCGACCCGGGTGGCCAGCCAGGCGGCCAGCGCGGCACCACCGGTGGCGGCGATCAGGTAGACCGGGCCGCGGCGCTCCCGCAGCGCCCAGACCGCGGCGCCGGTGACCAGACCCGCGCCCATGGCCATGAGCACGAACAGGACCAGGTCGTCGAAGCGGTGGTGGCTCTCCGAGCGCAGCGGGATCAACCGGCCGCCGTCGACGATCTGCACCAGTTCCGCAGGCGCCAGCCGGGACCACAGGAAACCCAGGGCCAGCCCGCACAGCGCGATCACGCCGAACACGCCCACGGCGGGCAGCAGGTCCCGCTTGACCACGACCGGCGCGGGTCGCCGCGCGGGCCACAGCTCGGCGAGGCCGTGGGGGTCGTCGCCCGGCTGCCACGGCCCGAACGCGGCGGGGCCGGGTCCGGGGTGGTCCGGGGTGGTCGGGGGAGCCGCGTCCCGTGCGCCGACCGCGTCCTCCGCCACGCCTGTCCTCCCGCTGCCGAACCGCTGGTGACCGGGCCGCCCGCGCGGAGCGGACCCGATCACCCGAGACTAGTCGGTCAGCCGGGACGCGCCCGCGCTGGTCAGCTCACCGTGCCGACTGCACCGGGCCGACCAGCCCACCGGGGTGACCTGGACGACCATCCGCCTGCCGCAGTCGGCGCAGAAGCGCGGCGGCTCCAACGCGGCCCGCCCGCCCCGGCAGGGCAGGTGCTCACCCTCCGCGGCGGGCTTGCCGCAGTGCACGCAGTACACGCTCGATCTCCTGTGGTTCCCGGTCTCAGAGGGTGTCGCTCAGCGCCTTGATCGGCATCTTGAGGTCGGTCAGCATGTCCAGGTCCTGCTGCGCCGGGCGGCCGAGGTTGGTCAGGTAGTTGCCGACGATGATCGCGTTGACCCCGCCCAGCATCCCCTTCTCCGCGCCCAGGTCGCCCAGGGTCAGCTCGCGACCGCCCGCGAAGCGCAGCATGGTGCGCGGCAGCGCCAGCCGGAACGCGGCCACCAGGCGCAGCGCCTCGCGGCCGGAGATCGGCTCGTACTGCTCGTACGGGGTGCCCGGCTGCGGGATGAGGAAGTTCATCGGCACCTCGTGCGGGTCCAGCTCGGCGAGCTGCACGGCGAACTCGGCGCGCTGCTCCACCGTCTCGCCCATGCCCAGGATGCCGCCGGAGCAGACCTCCATGCCCGCCTCGCGGACCATCCGCAGGGTGTCCCAGCGCTCCTCCCAGGAGTGCGTGGTGACGACCTCAGGGAAGTGCGAGCGGGCGGTCTCCAGGTTGTGGTTGTAGCGGTGCACGCCCATGCCGACCAGCTCGTCGACCTGCTCCTGGGTCAACATCCCCAGCGAGCAGGCGATCTGGATGTCGTTGCCGGACTCGCGGATGGCCTTGATGCCCTCGCGGACCTGCGAGAGCAGCCGGGCGTCCGGGCCACGCACGGCGGCGACGATGCAGAACTCGGTGGCACCGGTGGCCGCGGTCTGCCGGGCGGCCTCGACCAGGCCGGGGATGTCCAGCCAGGCGGAGCGGACCGGGCTGGGGAAGCGGCCGGACTGCGAGCAGAAGTGGCAGTCCTCCGGGCAGCCGCCGGTCTTGAGGCTGACGATGCCCTCGACCTCGACCTCCGGGCCGCACCACTTCATCCGGACCTCGTGCGCGAGCGCGAGCAGGTCGTCGAGCCGGTCGTCACCGAGGTGCAGCACGGCGAGCACCTGCTCCTCGGACAGGCCGACCCCGCGCTCCAGGACCTGCTCACGGGCGACGGCGAGGACGTCCGCGGGCGCGTCCTGGGGAGCGGTCTCGGCGTCGTGGGTGCGCTCGGCGGCTGCCGTCACGGTGTTCCTCCTCGAACCGGTGTCCCGGCGCCACTGCGCGCCCCGACACCTGCGTGTACGTGTCCGATGGGACAGTGTGCCGCATGGGGGTGACAGGTTTCAGCGAGGAATCTCACCCCGGGCGGGGTCGAACTCCCGCGCGGTGAACTCCTTGGCGTCGAATTCGCCACCCAGGCTGGGCGCGAGCCAGCGCCGGGCACCCTCGGCGAACGCGGTGGGATTCGCACCACCCACCCCCGCCGGGACGACCCCGACCAGCGGGGCACCGGTCACCAGCGGCAGGTCCTCGAGGTTGCACCGGGCGGCCAGGTCGGGCTCGGCGGGCCAGGAACCGACGACGACCCCCGCGCAGGCGATCCCCCGGGTGCGCAGCGCCTCGGCGGTCAGCGCGGCGGTGTTGAGCGTGCCCAGGCCCGCGTGCGCCACCACCAGCACCGGGGCACCCAGCGACCAGGCCACGTCGGCCAGCGTGCCGCCGTCGGGGTCGAACCGGACCAGCAGGCCACCCGCCCCCTCGACCAGCACCAGGTCGTGGGTGCGGGCCAGCTCGGCGGTCGCGGCGGCCACCTCGGACGGGCGGACCGGGGGCATCCCCACCCGGCGGGCGGCGGTCTCCGGGGCGAGCGGGTCGGGGAAGCGGCGCAGCTCGGCGGTGGTCACCGCACCGGCCAGGGCGGTCACCGCGGCCAGGTCGCCCGGCTCGTCGGGGGCCACGCCGGTCTGGGCGGGCTTGAGCACGGCGACCCGGCGGCCCGCGGCCCGGGCGAGCGCGGCGACCCCGGCGGTGACGACGGTCTTGCCGACGTCGGTGCCGGTCCCGCTGATCACGAGGACACTCACGGTGGGTCAGGCTAGCGCCGGGCCTCGTCGAACACCCACCGGAACCGGCGAACGTCACTGTCTGCCTGGCGAAAAGCCCGGTCTTTGTGTGGGTGTGCCCGGCTGGGTGGATGTGTTTGGCCGGGGCCCCTATGGCGA
>NZ_AYXG01000113.1 GCF_000564855.1 Actinokineospora spheciospongiae | reverse complement strand
GATCGCCACCCCCGGCCAAACACATCCACCCACCCGGGCAGGGGCGTAGCCGGGGCGGCGGTTTGTGGGGTGGTCGGCCTGCGTTGAGGACCTCCACCCACCCGGGCAGTTCGCTCGCCGGGGCGGCGGTTCTCGGGGCGGTCGGCCGGTCAAGCACATCCACCCATCCGGGTCACTGCATAGCCGGGCTGGCGATCCGGCCGTCGAGCCAGGGGGTGTTGTCCTGCCGCAGGTCGCCGTGCACGAACACCGCCGGGTCATCGGGCCGGGGGAGTGCGCCCAGTCGTGCGGTGGCTTCGGCGAACAGCGGCGGGAGGGTGGCGCCGTCCCGGGCTGCGGCGACCCCGGCGGGGGTGCCCGGCACCTCACTCCGCCCAAGGGTCACAGCGCCTGACCGGCGCCCCGCAGGTAGGAATCGGGGTCCGCGCGGATGTGGTCGACGGCGGCCCTGGCCACGCCCAGGGCCGCCGCCTCGCGGCCGAGGGTGGACGCGACCACCGTGGGCGGGGACCAGCGCGCGCCGATCACCCGGCGGGCCAGTTCCGCGCGCAGCGGGCCGAAAAGCCAGGGGGCGAGGCGGGCGTGGTCCCCGCCGAGCACGATCGTCGGGATGTCCAGCAGGTTGACCAACCCGGACAGGGCCTGGCCCAGGCGGGTGCCCGCGCTTTCCAGCGCCGACAACGCTTCCGGGTCCCCATTCGCCGCCGCCTGGCGGGTGGGCAGCGCGGCCGTGCCCGCGTAGGTCTCCAGGCAGCCGCGGGCCCCGCAGCCGCAGCGGGGGCCGGTGGGGTCGACGCAGAGGTGGCCCAGTTCGCCCGCGAAGCCGTGGACCCCGGTCAGCAGGGCGCCGTCGCGGACGATGCCCGCGCCGACGCCGACCTCGCCGGAGACCAGGACGTAGTCGCGGGGGCCGTCGGGGCGCAGTTCGGCCAGGGCCGCCGCGTTGGCCTCGTTGGCGACGGTGACCGGCACGCCGACGTCCAGCGCGATGTCCACTTCGGACCAGTCCAGGTTCGGCGCGGAGAGCAGCACGCCGCCGCGGACCAGGCCGGGCACCGCGACGCCCACCCCGCCCACCGGCACCCCCTGCCCGGCCAGGGACCGGACGACCCGGGTGACGACCGCCAGCACCTGCTCCGGGGCCCGGCCGCGGTTGTCGCCGGAGCGCACCCGGCGGGCGCGGACACCGCCGAGCGGATCGACCAGGCAGGCCGTCACGTGGTCGACGCCGACGGCCACCCCCACCCCGTGCGGGCCGGTGGCCGACAGGGCCAGCCCCGTGCCGGTGCGACCGCGGCCGGTCCGCTCGACCGGGCCCGTCTCGGCGACCAGCCCGCCCGCGACCAGGTGGTCGACCAGGCTGGACACCGTGGCCTTGGCCAGGCCGGTCATCGCGGCCAGGCCCGCGCGGGAGCAGCCCGGGTTGGCGGTGACGGCGGCGAGCAGCAGGGCGCTGTTGTGCCTGCGCACGTCGAGCTGACCTGCTGGGCGCACCCCGGGACCTCCCGCGCTTGACGGACGCCGAACCCCGATTTAAGTTCAGCGACTGAACGAATACTGCCACCGGAGGCGACGATGCCAACACCCAGCCCGGACGACAGGTTCAGCTTCGGCCTCTGGACGGTCGGCTGGCGGGCGGCCGACCCGTTCGGTTCGGCGACCCGGCCCGAGCTCGACCCGGTCGAGGCCGTGCACCGGCTGGCCGAACTCGGCGCGTGGGGCATCACCTTCCACGACGACGACCTCATCCCCTTCGGCTCCGACACCACCGCCCGCGACGCGCACGTCGCCCGGTTCCGGGCCGCGCTCGACGAGACCGGCATGGTCGCGCCGATGGTCACCACGAACCTGTTCGGCCACCCGGTGTTCAAGGACGGCGCGTTCACCAGCAACGACCGCTCGGTCCGCCGCTTCGCGCTGCGCAAGGCGCTGCGCAACGTCGACCTGGCCGCCGAGCTGGGCGCGCGGACCTTCGTGCTCTGGGGTGGCCGCGAGGGCTCCGAGACCGACGCCGCCAAGGACTTCCGGGTCGCCCTCGACCGCTACCGGGAGGGCATCGACACCGTCGCCGGGTACGTCAAGGACCAGGGCTACGACCTGCGGCTGGCCCTGGAACCCAAGCCGAACGAGCCGCGCGGCGACATCCTGCTGCCCACCATCGGGCACGCGCTGGCGTTCATCGCCGAGCTGGAGCACGGCGACATCGTCGGGGTGAACCCCGAGGTCGGCCACGAGCAGATGGCCGGGCTGGACTTCGTGCACGGCGCGGCGCAGGCGCTGTGGGCGGGCAAGCTGTTCCACCTCGACCTCAACGGCCAGAAGGGCCCGCGCTACGACCAGGACATGGTCTTCGGCCACGGCGACCTGGTCTCCGCGTTCTTCCTCGTCGACCTGCTGGAGTCCGCCGGGTACACCGGGCCGAGGCACTTCGACTACAAGCCGACCCGCACCGAGGACATGACCGGGGTGTGGGCGTCGGCGGCGGCGAACATGCGGATGTACCTGCTGCTCAAGGAGCGGGCGGCGGCGTTCCGGGCCGACCCGGAGGTGCGCGCGGCGCTGGCGGTGTCCGGGGTGGACGAGCTGACCCGGCCGACCCTGGCCGCCGGTGAGACCACCGCCGACCTGCTGGCCGACCGGTCCGCATTCGAGGACTTCGACGCCGACGAGGCCGGGGAGCGCGGCTACGGGTTCGTCGCGCTCGCCCAACTGGCGATGGAGCACCTCATGGGCGCCCGGGGATGAGGACCCTGGTCGCGGGCGTCGACTCCTCCACCCAGTCCTGCAAGGTCGTCGTCCGCGACGCCGAGGACGGCACCGCGGTGCGCTCGGGCAGCGCCGCCCACCCCGACGGGTCCGAAGTGGACCCCCGGCACTGGTGGTCGGCGCTGTCCCTGGCGATCGAGCGGGCGGGCGGCCTGGCCGACGTGGCCGCCCTGTCGGTCGGCGGGCAGCAGCACGGCATGGTCGCCCTCGACGACACCGGCGCGGTCATCCGCGACGCGCTGCTGTGGAACGACACCCGCTCGGCCCGGGCGGCGGCCGACCTGATCGCCGAACTGGGCGGGCCGAAGGCGTGGGCGGACGCCGTCGGCACCGTGCCCACGGCGTCGTTCACCGTCACCAAGCTGCGCTGGCTCGCCGAGCACGAGCCGGACAACGCCGCCAGGGTCGCCGCGGTCGCCCTCCCGCACGACTGGCTGACCTGGCGCCTCGCGGGCGGTGCCGACCACGCTGACCTCGACACCCTCACCACCGACCGCGGCGACGCCAGCGGCACCGGCTACTACGCCACCCGCACCGGCACCTACCTGCCCGAGCACCTGACCCGCGCCCTCGGCCACGGCGCCCACCTGCCCCGGGTCGCCGGACCGGCCGAACAGGTCGGCACCGCGGGCCCCGTCCGCCTCGGCCCCGGCACCGGCGACAACGCCGCCGTCGCCCTCGGCGTCGGCGCCGAACCGGGCGACGTGGTCGTCTCCATCGGCACCTCCGGCACGGTCTTCGCCGTCAGCGACACCCCCACCGCCGACGAGACCGGCACCATCGCGGGCTTCGCCGACGCCACCGGCCGCCACCTCCCCCTGGTCTGCACCCTCAACGCCGCCCGCGTCCTCACCGCCACCCGCGAAATCCTCTCGGTCGACCTGGACCGGCTCAGCGAGTTGGCCCTGTCCGCCCCACCCGGCGCCGACGGCGTCGTGTTCCTCCCGTACCTGGAAGGCGAACGCACCCCCAACCGCCCGGACGCCACCGGCAGCGTCCACGGCCTCACCCTCGCCACCAGCACCCCCGCCCACCTGGCCCGGGCCGCCGTCGAAGGCGTCCTCTGCGGCCTCGCCGACGGCCTCGACGCCCTCACCACCGCGGGCGTCCGCGCCGACCGCGTCGTCCTGGTCGGCGGCGGCGCCCGCTCCGCCGCCCTGCGCGCCATCGCCCCCGGCATCTTCGGCCGCCCGGTCCTCGTCCCCGAACCAGCCGAGTACGCCGCGGAAGGCGCCGCCCGCCAAGCCGCCTGGACCCTCACCGGCGAAGCGGAACCGCCGCGGTGGGGGAGCGCACGGACGTCGCTGTACGAGGCGGACCCCACACCCCACGTGCGCGCCCGCTACGCCGAGGTCCGCGACGCCTGACGTTCGTCCGGCCGTGCCGGGGACCGGGTTTCCGGTGGTCCCGGCGCGTCCGAGCGGCTGGTCGGCGGCTACCGGGGTGGTGGGGCGCCGGGCCCGCGGGTTCCGGGGTGGCCCGAGCGGACGAACCAGGCCGCGATCTGGGCGCGGGTGTTGAAGTCCAGTTTGGTCAGGATGTGCTCGACGTGGGTGTCGGCGGTGCGGATCGCGATGACCAGGCGTTCGGCGATCTGGCGGTTGGTCAGGCCCTCGGCGACCAGGGCGGCGATCTCGGTCTCCCGGGGGGTCAGCACCGCCAGGGGTGGGGTGGCGCGTTCGTGCTCGTCCAGGGCGTGGGCCACCGCTTCCCGGGTGGACAGCGCCGCGCCCGCGGTGAACTCGGCCACCGCGGCCTCGGGGCCGATGGCGGCGATGACCAGGTTCGTGTCACGTTCGATCGGGCCGGTGAAGGACGGGTACCGGGTGGGGGAGGCGCCCACCGAGCGCCAGACCGTGCTCGCCGCGCCCATCAGGCGGGCGGCGCGGCGCGGGTCGGACAGGTGGGTGGCGCAGCCCGCGAGCACGGTCAGCGAGAACGCCGTCAGCACCCGGTCGGTGAGGTGGGCCTGCAGGCGCAGGAGTTCGCGGATCAGGTCGGCGGCGGTGGTGAGGTCGCCGCGGACGTATTCGCCCGCGCCCCGGGACCAGAGGGCCCAGGAGCGCCAGAAGACCTCTTGGTGGGCGGCGCAGGCCGCCTCGCTCTCGCGCAGGACCCGGCGGCCCTCGTCCAGGTGGCCGTCGAGCATCAGGGCCAGGCCGTGGTTGAGGGTGGCCCAGACCCGGCCGCCCTCGTCGCCCAGGGTGGTGAAGGACTTGGCGGCGGCGTCGAACAGGTCGGTGGCGGTGGGGAAGTCCGCGTCGATCAGCGCCTGGTAGCCGTGGACGTGGTCGACGTAGGCCAGGGTGGTCTCGTCGGTGGAGCGGGCGGCGTCGGCGAGGGCGCGCTCGTAGGCGGGGATGTCGTTCTGCACCAGGGCGAGGAAGGCGTACATCCAGGACGCGCTGCCGCGCACCGGGGCGTCCGGCGGGGCCACCGCCGACAGCTTGTCCAGCCAGATCCGGCCCTCGGTGTTGAGGCCGTGGGCGACCCACAGCTCCTTCACCGCGTGCACCATCCCCAACCCCACCACCGCCTCGGCCGGGTCGGCGCGGCAGAAATCCAGGGCGGCGCGCAGGTTCGGCTGCTCCAGCCGGAACCGCTCGACCCACTCCGGCTGCCTCGGCCCGAACCAGTCCTCGGCGAACCGGGCGGTCAGCCCCAGGCACCAGTCGCGGTGCGCGCGGCGCAGGCGGTCGTGCTCGCCCGCGGCCCGGGCCCGCTCCTCACCGTGGTGGCGCAGCATCTCCAGCATCCGGTAGCGGACCGTGCCCGCGTGCTCCCCGCGCAGCAGCACCGACTTGTCGACCAGGCTGTCGACCACGTCCAACACGTCGGCGGCGGCCAGGCCCGGCCCGGCACACACCAGTTCGGCGGCGTCGAGGTCGAAGGTGCCCGCGAACACCGACGCCCGCGCCCACAGCAGCCGCTCCCGGTCGGTGCACAGCTCGTGGCTCCAGCCGATCAGCGCGGCGATCGTGCCGTGCCGGTCCGGCAGCCGCCCCCGGTTGTCGCTGAGCAGCGTCATCCGCCCGTCGAGCCGGTCGGCGAGCTGGCGCACCGACAGCGACCGCAGCCGCACCGCCGCCAGCTCGATCGCCAGCGGCAGCCCCTCCAGCGCCCGGCACAGCCGCACCACGTCGTCCCGGTTGCCCCCGTCGACGGTGAACGACGGCACCACCGCCGTCGCCCGGTCGGTGAACAGCGCCACCGCGTCCCCGTCGACCGGCAGCGGCCCCACCGGCAGCACCCGCTCCCCGACCACGCCCAGCGACTGCCTGCTGGTGGCCAGCACGGCCAGCTCCGGGCAGGAGCGCAGCAGGGCGTGCACCACCTCCGCGCACGCCTGCACCAGGTGCTCGCAGTTGTCCAGCACCAGCAGCAACCTGCTCCCGGCCAACTGCTCCACCAGCAGCTCGATCGGCGGCTTCGCCGAGCGGCTGCCCAGCCCCAGGTGGTCGGCGACGGTGTTGACCAGCAGTTCCGGCTCGCGCAGCTCGGCCAGGCCGACGAACACCGCGCCGTCGGGGAAGGCGGCGCGCGCCCGGTCGGCCACCCGCAGCGCCAGCCGGGTCTTGCCGACGCCCCCCGGCCCGGTCAGCGTGACCAGGGGGGAGCGGGTCAGCAGCCGCGCCGCCGCGTCGATCTCCGCGCCCCGGCCGACGTAGGTGGTGGGTTCGGGCGGGAGCGGGCACCGCGCCGGGTCTGACATCGTCTCCACCGCCTTCCCACCGCCAGGTTAACCGCACCCGGGCGCCCGCGGCGCCCGCCCGGCCCGTCCTAGGTGGACATGGCGTGCTCGGCGAGCGCCAGCGCCACGGTCTGGTCCGGGTCCAGCTCCGAGGTGTCGATCCAGCGGCCCTGCTCGGCGAGCTCGGTCCGCATCACCGCGTCCAGGAAGCCCCAGTCGTGGGCGAGCTGCTTGTCCCGCGCGGCGATCCGCGCGGCCGCGACCCGCGGGCCGGGGGCCAGCACGACCAGGCGCACCGGCAGCCCGGCCAGGTGCTCCCGGTAGAACCCCAGGTGCACCGACCGCACCACGACGTCGTCGACCACCGGCACCACCCCGGCGGCGTGGAAGCTGCGGGCGAGCAGGCACGCGTTGCGGGCGCGCAGGAACAACTGCCGGTCGGCCTCGTCCTCCGGTTCCGGCCCCGGCCACCGCCCGCCCGAGACCACCATGTCCTGCAACGCGTCGACCTCGATGTGCGCGGCCAGCGGGAACCGCCCGGCCAGCTCCCGGGCCACCGTGGTCTTGCCGCTGCCCGGTATCCCCACCACCAGGTACACCGCGGGCGCTTCCGCCCGGTCGACCTCCACCAGCGTGAACTCGGCCACGGACACCCCTTCCCCCGTTCGGCCCCGGTCTACCAGAAACCCCGCCGCGGGTCAGCCGGATACGCGGCCTCAGAGCCAGTCCCGGCGCTTGAACATGAGGTAGAGGCCACCGGAGAGCACCACGATGGCGGTGGTCGACACCCAGAACCCCCACGGTTGCTCGGCCCCCGGGTACGGCACGTTCTGCCCGTAGAACCCGGTGATGGCGGTCGGGATGGCGATGACCGCCGCCCACCCGGTGACCTTCTTCATGATCAGGTTCAGCCGGTTGCTCTGGATGTTGAGCTGCGTCTCCCGCACGGTCGTCAACTGGTCGCGCAGCGAGTCGGTCATCTCCGCCGCGTGCGAGACGTGGTCGCGGATGTCGGCGAAGTAGGGCCGCAGGTCGTCGTCCACCAGCGTCCGGTCCCGGGACAGGGCCACCATCACCTCGCGCATCGGCTGCACCACCCGC
This sequence comes from Actinokineospora spheciospongiae, assembly GCF_000564855.1. Taxonomy (GTDB): domain Bacteria; phylum Actinomycetota; class Actinomycetes; order Mycobacteriales; family Pseudonocardiaceae; genus Actinokineospora; species Actinokineospora spheciospongiae. Next base: position 2,139 of record NZ_AYXG01000113.1, on the reverse strand, counting down.
CGCAGCCCGCTGAGGCTGCGCCGCAGCCGCACGGTGTCGCGCTGCAGCTCGCGGTCGCCCACCCGCTCCTCGAAGACCGCGTCCTCCAGTTGCTCCAGGTCCTCCTCCAGCGCCAGCGCGGACTCCAGGTGCCCGTCCACCACGGCGTCGAGGACCCCGTGCAGCAGCACCCCGACCCGGTCCTCGGCCAGGTCGGCGGTGTCCCAGCGGCGCAGCACGTCGTCCATGTCGAACCCGTCGTGCACGGTGACCAGCGCCCGCTCGGTGACGAACAACCCCAGCTCGGCCGTGGCCAGCTCACCGTCCTCGCCGACGCGCGTGCTGTAGACGGTGAGGAACAGGTGGCTCTTGTAGTGGTCGACCTTGGGCCGCTGCCTGCTCTCCCGCACGTCCTCCAGGGCGAGCTGGTGCAGCCCGAGCACGTCCCCGAGCTGCGCCAAGTCCCCGTCGTCCGGGTCGTGCAGGTCGACCCAGGCCACCGGACCCGGCTCCACCAGGAGGTCGGCCAGGTCGCACAGCGCGAAGTCCTCCTCGACGGGCTTGCCGTCGCGGTAGAGCCGGGTGCGGGTGGTCATGATCCGAGGCTGGCACACCCCACCGCACCCGGCACGACAGCCCCGGGCACCACAGCGCGGAGGAGGGCGCGGTCTACCCCAGGTCGGCCAGCTCCGCCCCGGTGAGGGTCAGCTCGGCGGCGGCAGCGGAGTCGCGGATGCTCTCCGGCCGCGACGAACCGGGGATCGGCACCACGACCGGCGCCTTCGCCAGCATCCAGGCCAGCGCCACCTGCTGCGGGCTCACCCCGTGCGCCCGCGCCACCGCCGCGAACGGCTCCGCCCCGCCGCCGAGGTCACCCGCCTTGCCGATGCCGCCCAACGGGCTCCAGGGCAGGAAGGCCACCCCCAGCTCCGCGCACAGCTCCAGCTCCGGCTCGCTGCTGCGGAACACGGGCGAGTACTGGTTCTGCACCGCCGAGAGCCGCCCGCCGAGCACCTCGTGCGCCTCCCGGATCTGGTCCGGGTCGAAGTTGGACACCGCCGCCATCCGGATCTTCCCGGCGTCGAGCAGGTCGGCCAGCACACCCACCGATTCGGCGGTCGGCACCTTCGGGTCCGGCCGGTGGAAGTGGTACAGGTCGATCGCCTCCACCCCGAGCCTGCGCAGCGAAGCCTCGCAGGCGGACCTGAGGTGCTCCGGCCGCCCGTCCAGCTCCCAGCCACCCCCCGGGACCCGGGTGTGCCCACCCTTCGTGGAGACCAGCACCTCCTCCCGGGTGCCGCGCAGGACCTCGGCGATCAACTCCTCGTTGTGCCCGAAGTCGCTGTCGTCCAGGGAGTAGGCGTCAGCGGTGTCGATGAGGGTGACCCCGGCCTCCACGGCGGCCCGGATGGTGGCCACGGCCCGGTCCCGATCAGGCCTCCCGGAAACCGACAGGGGCATGCCCCCCAGGCCGATGGCGCTGACGGTGGCGGTTCCGATGCTGCGTGTCTGCATACCCCGATCGTCGCACCCACCACCCGATCCGACCGGCCGAGCCCACACCGGGCGGTTGTCACCTGAACCGGGTTATCCCCGACCCCGACCCGGCCACGGGCTGGCCGCGAACCGTTTCGCCTGGTAGCAGTGGGGTGTCCGACTTCGGCGGCGGCACTGGTCCGGCCGATGCCCCCGGCCGGACGGCGGCACCGCCCCGGGAACACCCCGAGCGCTCCCGGGGCGGGACCGTCAAACCCCACCGGCCCGGACCACAAGAGACCGGACCGGACCACCCCCGAACCCCACCGGCGCAGCAACAACCAGCCAGCCACCCAGGAACCGGCGGCCCGGTGAGCGGATGCCCGGCTGGGTGGAGGTGCTTGGCCCGCCACCCGATCACCCCGCCAACCGCCGGCCCCGGCCACCAGCCACCCGAAACCCCACCGGCGCAGCAGCCCAACCGACCACCCCGAAAACCGCTGGCCCGGCTACGCCCCTGCGCGGTGGGCGGAGGTCCTGAACGCAGACCAGCCACCCCCAAAACCGCCGGTCCGGCGAGCGAACTGCCCTGGTGGGTGGATGTCCTGAACGCAGGCCGACCACCCCGAGAACCGCCGGCCCGGCCACAAAATGCCCGGGTGGGTGGATGTGTTTGGCCGGGGG
>NZ_AYXG01000112.1 GCF_000564855.1 Actinokineospora spheciospongiae | reverse complement strand
GGCGCACGCCGACGTGGTGCTCATCTCCGGGCACGACGGCGGCACCGGCGCCTCCCCGATGAACTCGCTCAAGCACGCGGGCACCCCGTGGGAGATCGGCCTGGCCGAGACCCAGCAGACGCTCGTGCTCAACGGCCTGCGCGACCGGATCACCGTGCAGGTCGACGGCGCGATGAAGACCGGCCGCGACGTGGTCGTGGCCGCGCTGCTCGGCGCCGAGGAGTACGGCTTCGCCACCGCGCCGCTGATCGTCGCCGGTTGCGTGATGATGCGGGTGTGCCACCTCGACACCTGCCCGGTGGGCGTGGCCACGCAGAACCCGTTGCTGCGGCAGCGGTTCACCGGCCAGGCCGAGCACATCGTCAACTACTTCCGGTTCGTGGCCCAGGAGGTGCGCGAACACCTGGCCGCGCTGGGCTTCCGCACCCTCGACGACGCCATCGGCCACGCCGAGCTGCTCGACACCGACGACGCGGTGACGCACTGGAAGGCCCAGGGCCTGGACCTGACCCCGGTGTTCGCGGTCCCGGAATCGCCCTACGGCACCGCCCGGCGGCGCGTCCGCGCCCAGGACCACGGCCTGGCCGAGGCACTGGACCGCACCATGGTCCAGCTCGCCGAGGCGGCGCTGGAGGACGCGCACCCGGTGCGGCTGGAACTGCCCGTCCGCAACGTCAACCGCACCGTCGGCACGCTGCTCGGCTCGGAGGTCACCCGCCGCTACGGCGGCGACGGGCTGCCGCCCGACACCATCCGGGTCACCCTCACCGGGTCGGCGGGCCAGTCGCTCGGCGCGTTCCTGCCCAAGGGCGTCACCATCGACATGGTCGGCGACGCCAACGACTACGTCGGCAAGGGCCTCTCCGGCGGGCGCATCGTGGTGCGCCCGCACCCGGAGGCCACCTTCGCCGCGGAGGAGCAGGTCATCGCGGGCAACGTCATCGCCTACGGCGCCACCGGCGGCGAGGTGTACCTGCGCGGCCTGGTGGGGGAGCGGTTCGGGGTCCGCAACTCCGGCGCGGTCGTCGTCGCCGAGGGGGTGGGCGACCACGCCTTCGAGTACATGACCGGCGGGCGCGCGGTGGTGCTCGGCCCGACCGGGCGCAACCTGGCCGCGGGCATGTCCGGCGGCATCGCCTACGTCCTCGACCTCGACCCCAAGCGGGTCAACCGGGACATGGTGGAGATCCAGCGCCCCACCGACGACGACCTCAAGTGGCTGCGCGAGACCGTGCAGGCCCACCACGACCTCACCGGCTCCCCGGTCGCGGCCTCGCTGCTGGGCGACTGGACCCGGCGCGCGGCGGCCTTCGCCAAGGTCATGCCGCGCGACTACCAGCGCGTGCTGGAGGCGATGCGGCTCGCCCGCGCCGAGGGCCGCGACGTCGACGCCGCGATCATGGAGGCTTCCCGTGGCTGAGTCGAACGGGTCCCGGTGGCACGGTCTCGAAATCGCGAGTGTCGAGCAGGCAGTGGTCGAGCAGGCAGTGGAGGTGTCCCGTGGCTGACCCCAATGGCTTCCTCAAGGTCGCCCGCGCCGACGCGGTCAAGCGGCCGGTCGACGAGCGGATCGGTGACTGGAACGAGGTCTACCGCGACCTCGACGCCGAGGTCCGCGACGGGCAGGTGCGCGAGCAGGCCACCCGGTGCATGGACTGCGGCATCCCGTTCTGCCACAGCGGGTCCGCGGGTTGCCCGCTGGGCAACCTGATCCCCGAGTGGAACGACCTGGTCCGCCGCGGCGACTGGTCGCTGGCCGCCGACCGGCTGCACGCCACCAACAACTTCCCCGAGTTCACCGGTCGGCTGTGCCCGGCGCCGTGCGAGGCCGCCTGCGTGCTGGCCATCTCCCCGGAGGCGGGCGGCGCGGTCACCATCAAGCGCGTCGAGAACACCATCGCCGACGTGTCCTGGGAGCGCGGCTACAACCAGGCGGTCAGCCCCGGGGTGTCGACCGGCAGGCGGGTCGCCGTGGTGGGGTCCGGCCCGGCCGGGCTCGCCGCCGCCCAGCAGCTCACCCGGGCCGGGCACGAGGTCACCGTGTTCGAGCGCGACGACCGCCTCGGCGGCCTGCTGCGCTACGGCATCCCCGAGTTCAAGATGGAGAAGAAGGTCCTCGACCGGCGGCTCGCGCAGCTACGGGCCGAGGGCACCCGGTTCGTCACCGGCTGCGAGGTCGGCGGCACCGGGCCCGGCTCGGTGTCGGTGGAGACCCTGCGCGCCGACTACGACGCGGTCGTGCTCGCCGTGGGCGCCCTGCGCGGTCGCGACGCCCCGGACGTGCCCGGCCGGGAGCTCAAGGGCGTGCACCTGGCGATGGAGCACCTGGTGCCCGCCAACCGCGAGTGCGAGGGCGACGGCCCCACCACGATCGACGCGCGGGGCAAGCACGTCATCGTCATCGGCGGCGGCGACACCGGCGCCGACTGCTACGGCACCGCCGTCCGCCAGGGCGCCGCCTCGGTCATCCAGCTCGACCAGTACCCCAAGCCCCCGGGGGCCCGCGACTCCGAGCGCTCCCCGTGGCCGGTCTGGCCGGTCATCCTGCGCACCTACCCGGCCCACGAGGAAGCGGGTGACCGCAAGTTCGCCGTCGCCGTCGAACGCTTCGTCGGCGACGCGGACGGCAACCTCACCTCGGTCCAGCTCCGCGAGGTGAAGGTCCGCCGCGACCCGGGAACCGGCCTGCGCGAGGTGGTCCCGGTCGGCGACGACGTCGAGGTCGTCCCGGCCGACCTGGTGCTGCTGGCCATCGGCTTCGAGGGCGTCGAGCACATGCCGCTGCTCGACGGACTGGGCCTGTCCCTCACCCCCCGGGGCACCCTGTCCTGCGGCCCGGACTGGCAGACGCGGAGCCCCGGCGTCTTCGTCTGCGGCGACGCCCACCGGGGCGCGTCCCTGCTGGTCTGGGCGATCGCCGAGGGCCGGTCGGTGGCGCACGCGGTGGACGTGTTCCTGATGGGCGCCTCGCAGTTGCCCTCGCCGGTGCACCCGACCGCGCTCCCGCTGGCGGTGCGGTAGTCGGAGGGCGGCGGGGCGGGCTCAGTGCCGGTCCCCGCCCCCACCCGGTGACGTGCGAAACTGCCCCCGATGAGCACGGAACTCACCACCCCGGAAACAGTGCCGCTGACCAAGCTCGGCTACGGGCACTACACGTCCATGCTGGTCGCCGCGGGCCGGGTGCGCGGCCTGGCCCGGCACCTGGAACGGCTCGACCGCGACTGCTGGGTGGTGTTCGGCCGGGGCCTGCCCGAGGACACCGTCCGCACCGCCGTCCGCGCCGCGCTGGAGGGTGTGGACGAGCCCTCCGCGGTCCGGGTGACGGTGGTCGCCCCCGACCTGGACCCGCGCGCCCCCGAGGCGCCGGTGGAGCCCAGGGTGATCGTCTCCGCGTCCCCGGTGCCCGCCGGGGCGGACGGGCCGCTGCGGGTGCGCACCGCCGGCTACCAGCGGGACCTGCCGCAGGTGAAGCACGTCGGCACGTTCGGCCTGTTCTACCAGCGCAGGCTGGCCAGGATGGCAGGGTTCGACGACGTGCTGTTCGTCAACCGCGACGGGCAGATCAGCGAGGGGTCCACCTGGAACGTCGGCTTCGTGACCGCCGGGGGCACCGTGGTGTGGCCGAGCGCCCCGGTGCTGCCGGGTGTCTCGATGGGCCTGGTCCAGAGTGGTCTCGCCCGCGCCGGTCGGTCATCGGAGGTGCGCCCGGTGCGCGCCGAGGAGCTGTCCGACTTCGCCGCGGCCTTCGCCACCAACTCCATCACCCCGGTCCGGCTCATCGGGACCGTCGACGAGGTCACCTACGACCCGGACCCCGACCTGGCCGCGGAACTGCTGCGCAGGCACGACCTCACCGCCGCGGAGCGGGTGTGAGCGAGCGGTTCACCGGGTTCGGCGAGTACGCGATCGACTTCTTCGACGGCCTGGTCGCGGACAACTCCAAGACCTACTGGGACGCGAACCGGTCCACCTACGACACCGACGTGCGCGCGCCCATGGTGGCCCTCATCGGCGAGCTGGAGAAGGAGTTCGCCGACGGCGGCACCCCCAAGGTGTTCCGCCCGTACCGCGACGTGCGCTTCGCCAAGGACAAGCGGCCGTACAAGGGCCACTGCGGCGCGGTGATCGAGCACGGCCGCGGCGCGGGCGCCTACTACGTCGAGGTCGGCCCGGCGGGCCTGTACGTCGGCGGCGGCTGCTACCACCTGCAATCCGACCAGTTGGCCCGCTTCCGCGCCGCGGTCACCGAGGACATCCACGGCGAGGTGCTGGTGGGCGTCCTGGCCGAATTGGAGCGCGCGGGCTGGTCCACCCGCGGCGACCGGCTCAAGACCAACCCGCGCGGCGTCGACCGGGACCACCCCCGCATCGACCTGCTGCGGCACCGCTCGCTGTTCGTCGCGAAGGTCTGGGAACCCGACGACGTGCTGCACGAGCCCGGCTGCCTGGACCGGGTCCGCACGGCCTGGCGCGAGCTGCGCCCGTTCAACGAGTGGGCCCGCGACCACGTCGGCGTCAGCGAGAAGCCCCGCCGCTGAGGCCCGGCACGACCGCCCCCCACCCCCGCGGGTAGCGGTTCGGGCAACTTCTGGTGTCCGGTCGGCGGTTACCTGCCAGTACTTCGGGATCGGTCAAGGGGACGGGGTTACCCTGTCTCGATGTGAGCCGACGAGCGAAGATCGTGTGCACCATGGGCCCAGCCACCGCGACCCCGGAGCGGGTGCGCGACCTGGTGGCAGCGGGCATGGACGTGGCCAGGATGAACTTCAGCCACGGCGCCCACAGCGACCACAAGCAGGTCTACGACCTGATTCGCCAGGCCAGCGACAGCTCCGGTCGCGCGGTGGGCATCCTGGCCGACCTGCAGGGCCCCAAGATCCGGCTGGGCACCTTCGCCGGTGGCCCGGTGGAGTGGCGCGACGGCGACGTCGTGCGCATCACCGTCGAGGACGTCGCGGGCACCCACGACCGGGTGTCGACCACCTACAAGGGACTGGCCAACGACGCCAAGCCGGGCGACCGGCTGCTGATCGACGACGGCAAGGTGGGCCTGGTGGTCACCGCCGTCGAGGGCCAGGACGTGGTCTGCGAGGTCACCGAGGGCGGCCCGGTCTCCAACAACAAGGGCCTGTCGCTGCCGGGCATGGACGTCTCGGTGCCCGCGCTGTCGGAGAAGGACATCGAGGACCTGGAGTTCGCCCTGCAACTGGGCGTCGACTTCATCGCCCTGTCATTCGTGCGCTCCCCGGCCGACATCGACCTGGTGCACCAGGTGATGGACCGGGTGGGCCCGCGCAGGCTGCCGGTCATCGCCAAGCTGGAGAAGCCCGAGGCCGTGGACAACCTGGAGGCCATCGTGCTGGCCTTCGACGGGGTCATGGTCGCCCGCGGCGACCTGGGCGTGGAACTGCCGCTGGAGCAGGTCCCGCTGGTGCAGAAGCGGGCCATCCAGATCGCTCGGGAGAACGCCAAGCCGGTCATCGTGGCCACCCAGATGCTCGACTCGATGATCAACAACTCTCGGCCCACCCGGGCCGAGGCCTCCGACGTCGCCAACGCCGTGCTCGACGGCGCCGACGCGCTGATGCTCTCCGGGGAGACCAGCGTCGGCCGCTACGCCATCGAGTCCGTGCAGACCATGGGCCGGATCATCGAGGCGGTCGAGACCGACATGCCGACGGTGCCGCCGCTGACCCACGTCCCGCGCACCAAGCGCGGCGTGCTGTCCTACGCCGCCCGCGACATCGGCGAGCGCCTCAACGCCAAGGCCCTGGTCGCCTTCACCCAGTCCGGCGACACCATCAAGCGGCTGGCCCGGCTGCACACGCACCTGCCGCTGCTGGCCTTCACCCCGGAGCCGGAGGTGCGCAGCCAGCTCGCGCTGACCTGGGGCACCGAGACCTTCCTGGTGCACGAGGTCGACTCCACCGACCGGATGGTCCGGCTGGTCGACCACTCGATGCTGTCCATCGGCCGCTACCAGCCGGGTGACCTGGTGGTCATCGTCGCGGGCTCCCCGCCCGGCACCATCGGCTCGACTAACCTCATCCGCGTTCACCGGTTGGGCGAAGAGGACCACGCGTAGCGGCCTCCGCCGGTTCCCGCAGGAGGTTCGGATGACCGAGGCAGCCAGGATCGCCGCCACCGCGGGCATCTCCGTCGAGGCGCCGCGCGCCGCCGACGGGGTGCCGCACGGGCAGCCGGTGCTGGACCGGCTGGTGGCACTGCTCGACCTGGAGAAGATCGAGGAGGACATCTTCCGCGGGGTCAGCCCCAAGCAGTCCTCGCTGCGCGTCTTCGGCGGCCAGGTGGCCGGGCAGGCGTTGGTGGCCGCGGGCCGCACGGTGCCGCCGGAGCGCGGGGTGCACTCGCTGCACGCCTACTTCATCCGCCCCGGCGACCCGAGCGTGCCGATCGTCTACGAGGTCGACCGCATCCGCGACGGCCGCTCGTTCACCACCCGGCGGGTGGTCGCGGTGCAGCACGGCAAGCCGATCTTCGCGCTGTCGGCGTCGTTCCAACTGGTGGAGGCGGGGGTCGAGCACGCGGAGGAGATGCCGGTCGTGCCCGCCCCGGAGGACCTGCCGACGCAGGGCGAGCTGGTGACCGAGGAGCTGAAGGCCAAGTTCGCCAACATCACCACCCGGCCCCGGCCCATCGACGTCCGCTACGTCACCGAACCCGCCTGGGTCTCCCGGGAGACCGGCCCCCGCGACGCCCGCAACCAGGTCTGGATGCGGGCCGACGGGAAGCTGCCCGACGACCCGCTTCTGCACGTCTGCGTCCTGGCCTACGCCTCGGACATGACCCTGCTGGACTCGATCCTGGCCCGGCACGGCGTCTACTGGGGCACCGACAACGTCCTCGGCGCCAGCCTGGACCACGCCATGTGGTTCCACCGCCCCTTCCGCGCCGACGAGTGGGTCCTCTACGACTGCGCCTCACCCAGCGCCTCCGGTGGCCGCGGCCTGGCCACCGGCCGCTTCTTCACCCAGGACGGCACCCTCGTCGCCACGGTCGTGCAGGAGGGCCTGCTCCGCATCCTCGACTAGCGGTTCCGGTGCTGCCGGGAAGTGGTGGGGCGGCGGGGGGCGTGGCACGGCCGGAAGTCGTGGGGCGGCGGGGCCGAACCCACGGGGAGGTTCGGCCCCGCCGCCTGACCGGCTGTCCCGTTCGCGGCGGGACACCGGCGCCGCCGGAGCGCGGGGGAGGGGTGGGGGTGGCCGCGCGCCCCGGGGTCTGGGGGGTGTGAGTGTGAGTGGTCGTCGGGTGGTCGGGTCGTCAGGTGATCAGGTGGCGGGCGTAGGCGGTGTGCACGACGTCCACGGGCTCCTCCTCCACCGCCAGCAGGCACAGGTGCGTGGTCAGGTAGGCGCGGCAGGGGGCGGGTGCCCGGGTGAACAGCCGGGTGCGGCAGGTGGGGCAGCGGCCGTCGACGTCCGGCTGGTGGTCGGCCAGCAGGGCGCGCAGGGCGGACACGAGCCGGGGCAGTTCCAGCCGGGCCAGGTCGGTCACGCCGCGGCCGGTCTCGGCGCGGCTGCTGATCTCCGCCAGGTAGCCCCGGAGGGAGGCCTCCAGGTGCCCGAACGTCGACTCCATCAGCGGCCGCCTCCCGGTTGGTGTGCCCCAGGGCTCAAGTGCTCGACGGGGCCGGCCGATGTCTTCGGATAACGGTGTTCGAGGGCCGGGGAAACCGTCGTGGATATGCAGCTTGCTGTCTGGAACAGGCATTTTGCAAGTTGCAACACACGATCGGGTGATAGGCGGGGTGGTCACAGTTGGCCACTAACATGCTCAAGCTCTGACGCGGTGGAAGTCGCCTTGTGCTTCTCCGCGATCAGCACTGACACTGGCCCAGGACCGCAGCCGCCGACGGGTGTTCGGCGGCGCGGGCAGAGAGAGGTGGACGAGGTGGTTCGAGGGCACAGCCCGACGGTCCGCCGCCGCAGGCTCGCCAGCGAGTTGCGCCGGTTCCGCGAGGCGGCCGAGCTGACCATCGACGAGGTCGGCGAGAAGCTCGAGTGCTCGGCGTCGAAGATCAGCCGCATCGAGACCGGCACGGTCGGGGTCACCCCGCGCGACGTGCGGGACATGCTCGAGCTGTACGGCATCGAGGAGGACCGGCGCGAGGCCCTGGTCCAACTGGCCAGGGAGGCCAGGCAGAAGGGCTGGTGGCACGCCTACAACGAGGTGTTCACCGGCTCGTTCGTCGGCCTGGAGGCGGAGGCGGCTTCCCTGCACACCCACCAGGCGCTGCTCGTCCCCGGGCTGCTGCAGACCGAGGACTACACCAGAGCCGTCATCCGGGCCGTCCGCCCGGGTGTCGAAACGGCCGAGATCGAGAGGCGGGTGCAGGGCAGGATGGCGCGTCAGCGCCTGCTGACCGAATCCCAGCCGCCCGAGTACTGGGCGGTCCTCGACGAGGCCGTGCTTCACCGCGTGACAGGTGGGCCCGAGGTCATGCACGCGCAGCTGACTCGGCTCGTCGAGGCGGCGGCCATGCCCAACGTGACGCTGCAGGTGGTCCCCTTCGGGGCCGGGGCGCACGCGGGCATGGAGGCTCCGTTCCTCATTCTGGGTTTCCCGGAACAGGCGGACCCCGACGTCGTCTACGTCGAGAACTCCATGTCTGGCGTCTATCTCGAAGAGGCGTCCGACGTCCACCGGTACACGTTGATCTTCGACCATTTGCGCGCGGCGGCGTTGGACCCCGAGAACACCGTCGACATGGTCTCGCGGATGGCCGATCGGCTCGTCCGTGGTTCGTGAATGACGAGAGGAGTGGGGCGTGACCGTTTCTGACCTGGCAGGCGCCGAATGGCGCAAGAGCAGCCACAGCGGTGGAGGTAATGACTGCGTGGAGCTCGCGGTCGGCAGAAGCGGCGCAGCGGTGCGGGACTCGAAGAACACCGAGTCCGGTCACCTGGCGTTCGCGGACATCGAGTGGGCCGAGTTCCTCGGTCTGGTGAAGGGCGGCGCGCTCAGGACCCGCTGAGGCGGGCTGCGCACCACCCGACCGGGGTGATCGACAGCACCCCGGTCCCGGCCTGATCCGATGGCGGGGCCACGGTCGCGGCCGTGGCCCCGTACCCCCGCAACCACCCCACGACGCCCTCCCCGGCGGCCGGCGCCCCGGCCCCGGGGACGGGACGTCCGTCGACGACCCCGGGCGTCAGCCCGGCGCCGGAACCGCCGCCCCGGATCGTTCCGCCCCCCGACCCGGGACGCCCACGGGGCGCCACCGGCGGGCGACCCCGGGGCCGGGAACCGCTTCCCGGCCCCCGAGGGCGTCAGCGGGGCAGGCGCTTGAGCGCGCGCAGGCCCACGGTGAGCCCGGCGGTCCAGGCCCGCGACGGGATGGCCCGACCCGGGCGCAGCGGGATGCCGCGCTGGGTGGCGATGGTCTGCGCCTCGGTGTACTTGAGCAGGCCCTCGACACCGTTGCGCCTGCCCACGCCGGACTCGCCCATGCCGCCCATCGGGGCGTCGACCGAGGCGAACGCGGCGCCGAAGCCGTCGTTGACGTTGACCGTGCCCGCGTGGATGCGCGCGGCCACCCGCTCACCTGCCGAGGTGTCACGGGTCCACACGCTGGCGTTGAGGCCGTAGCGGGTGTCGTTGGCCCGGACGACGGCCTCGTCGGTGTCGGTGTAGCCGTAGACGGCCACGACCGGGCCGAAGGTCTCCTCGCGGAACAGCAGCATGTCCTCGGTGACGTCGGTGAGGACGGTCGGCTCGTAGAACATCGGCCCCAGGTCCGGGCGGGCCTTGCCGCCCGCGAGCACGGTCGCGCCCTTGCCCACGGCGTCGTCGACGTGCTTGGAGATCGTCGCCAACTGCTCGGTGGACGTCAGCGAGCCCATGTCGACGTTGTAGCCCAGCTCGGTGCCCAGCCGCATGGCCCTGGTGCGGTTGACGAACGCCTGGGTGAACGACTCGCGGATGCTCTCGTGCACGTAGATGCGCTCCACGGACACGCACAGCTGCCCGGCGGAGGAGAAGCACGCGGTGGTCGCGCCCGCGGCGGCCTTGTCGATGTCGGCGTCGGGCAGCACGATCATCGGGTTCTTGCCGCCCAGCTCCATCGAGTAGCTGGTCAGCAGCGCCGCCGCGCGCGCGGCCAGGCCCTTGCCGGTGTCGGTCGAGCCGGTGAAGGCCAGGTAGTCGGCCTCCTCCAGCAGCGCGTTGCCGATCTTGGACCCGCGCCCGAGCACGATCTGCCACACGCCCTCGGGCAGACCGGCCTTCCCGGCCAGCTCCTGAATCCACAGCGCGGTCAGCGCGGTCTGGTTGTCCGGCTTCTGCACCAGCGCGTTCCCCGCGATCAGCGCCGGGATGGCGTCGAGGCCGGTCAGCGCCAGCGGGTAGTTCCACGGTGAGATCATCGACACCACGCCCTTGGGGTGGCGCACCTCGGTGGTCCTGGTCAGCACCGGCAGCGCCCCCGCCTTGCGCTTGGGCGCGAGCAGCTTCGCCGCCTTGCGGCCGTAGTAGGCCGCGGCCATGGCGGTCACGGCGATCTCGTCGTAGGCGTCGAGCCGGGACTTGCCGGTCTCCACCTGCATCAGGTCCAGCGCCTCGTCCTGGTTGGCCAGGATCAGGTCGTGCAGCCGCAGGAACACCTTCGCCCGCTCGGCCACCGGGGTGGCCGCCCACCGCGCCTGCGCCTCCCGCGCCCGCGCGAACGCCTGCCGCACGTCGGCGTCGCCGATCTGCGGCAGGCTGGTGATGGGTTCCCCGGTGAACGGCGCCACCATCTGCACCGTCGTCGGTTCGGCACCCGGCACCGCCCGCGCGGTCAGCTCGGCAGCCCTGGCCGAGGCCGGAGCCCCCCGGACGGCACCGATGGTGGTGGCTGGCGCGACGACGGACATGGAACGCTCCTCGGTTCGACGGAGCACCCATGTTACTTCGGAGTAGATAGCAGCGACAGGGTCAACTTACCCGGAGTCAGTTCCCGGTGTTCACCTCAGCCCGCCGCCGCCGACGAAATCCCGGCCCGGGCGGAGCTCAACGGCCCACGCGGGCTTCCCGCACGCGGTCCGCCCCCACCGCCAGCGCCACCCGGACCATGTCGTCCTCCCGCCGCACCGACACCGGCAACCCCGACGACATCGCCGCCCGCTCGAACCCCACCTCGGACGGCAGGCACCACGCGATCATCCGCCGGTGACCCGCGCCCCTGGCCACCGCACCGAGCCTGCCGATCATCGCCGAGCCCAGGCCGGTGCGCTGCCAGCCGTCCTCCACCAGCACCGAGATCTCCGCCTCGGCCGGGTCGTTGGTGCGGATGAGCTGCGCCATGCCGATCACCCGGGTGCCGCACAGCGCCAGCAGCGTCGTCCCGCGCGGCGGTTGCAGCAACCGGTGCAGCCAGCGGCGGGGGAGCGTGCGCAGGCCAGCGTGGTAGCGGGCGAACAGCGTCTGCGCCGAGCAGCGGGCGTGCAGGGCCGCGACCGCCTCGGCGTCCTCCGGCGTCCCCGTGCGCAGCACGACACCCGCACCGGTGCTGGTGATGACCGCCGAAGGCGACCCGGCGGCCACCTCGCCCGCGGTCAGCACCTCGCCGAGCGCGGCGGCCCTGGCCAGTTCCACCTCGGTGAACGGCGCCCAGCCGCGGCGCGCCACCAGCGTGGTCCCGTCACCGAGGCGCAGCACCGCGCGGTGCCCGCCCTCATCGGTGCCCTCGTCGGTGTCGGCGACGGTGACCGAGTCGGCGCCGAGCAGCGCGCGCACGGATTCCGGGGTGCTCGACGGGTCGCGCAGCGCGGCGCCCGCCGCGCGCAGCGCCGCCGTGGTGCGGTCCACCACCTGGTGCATGTCGGCCCGGGTGATCCCGACGCAGCGACCGCCCTCGGCCCGGATCTCGTCGATCAGCCGGGAGGGGGCGGTGCCCGGTGGGGTGCTCACCACGATCTCGTCGACGACGCCGCCGGGGACCGGCAGCACCGACAGGCCCAGGACGTTGCAGTCGCGGGCGGCGAGCCGGGTCGTCATCCGGGCCAGCGCGCCCGGTCGGTCGTCGAGCCGGACCCGCAGCCGCCACGTCGTGGGCGTGCCGGGACGGGTCGCTCCGGGGGAGGCGGTGGTGTCCATGCGCCCATGGTCGGCGGGCAACGTTGCCGAGTGGGGGCCCGTGTGTTTCGGGTCTGTGAGCATCCGCCGAGCGGTGCCCGCTCCCGCGTGCGCCGGTGGCCGAGCCGTGCGCGGTTTCCACCACCTGCCTGCCACGCCCGGCAGCATAATCGCGCCATGGGGAAGACCTACGAGCGCATCGACGGCAGGCTGCGCGACTTCATCGAGCGGCAGCCGCTGTTCTTCGTCGCCACCGCGCCGCTGAATGCCGAAGGCCACGTCAACGTCTCACCGAAGGGCCGCTCCGGTTCCCTGACGGTCCTCGACGACCGCACCGTCGCCTACCTCGACTTCGGCGGCAGCGGCGCCGAGACCATCGCCCACCTGCGGGAGAACGGCCGGATCACGGTCATGTGGTGCGCGTTCGAGGGGCCGCCCACCATCGTGCGGGTGCACGGAACCGGCCACCCCGTCTTCCGCGACGACCCCCGCTGGCCCGACCTCATCGCCCGCTTCCCCGACGGCGCGGCCCCCGCCATCCGCGCGATCATCGTCGTCGCCGCCGACCGCATCAGCGACACCTGCGGCTACGCCGTCCCGTTCCTCGACTACCGCGAGGAGCGCACGCTGCACGCGGAGTACTTCGGTCGCAAGACCGACGAGGAGTTCGGCGCCTACTGCGCGGGCAAGCCGCACGTCCCGACCAGCCTCGACGGCCTGCCCGCCCTGCCGGTCCCGCTGCCCCCGCGCCCCGCCTAGGCGGCTCCGGGCCTGCTCACAGGTTCGTCAAAGATTCAACAGGCATCGTCGTCGTCAGGACCACGGAGAGGACGACGACGAGATGGACGAGACCAGGCGCGGGCGGGCCGCGTGGCGCGACCGCGCGGCCAACCGGGTGGCGGCGGTCACCGCGGGGGTGGCCGTCGGGGCCGCGGCACTGGCCGGGGTGCTCGGGTTGGCCCTGACCGGCACGGCCAACGCCGACAGCTCCACCACCGACAGCTCCACCACCGACAGCAGCACCACCGATTCGGGCAGCACCACCGACAGCACCACCGACGACGGGTTGTCGTCGTCGGACAGCGGGGTTTCCCAGGGCACGGGCAGCCCGCACGCCGGGTCCGGTGGGTCGTGACCGCGCGCGCCGAGTTCCCGGTGTGGGGCACGACCGCCGTGCTGGTGGTCACCGACCCCACCCGGCTGCGCACCGCCACCGCGCTGCTGCGCGCCCACCTCGCCGAGGTCGACCTGGCGTGCAGCCGGTTCCGGTCGGACTCCGAGGTCTCCCGGCTGCACACCACCCCCGGTCGCGCCGTGGCGGTCAGCCCGCTGCTGGCCGAGGCGCTCGGCGTCGCGCTGCGGGCGGCCCGGCTGACCGGCGGTCTGGTCGACCCGACCGTCGGCACGGCGCTGCGCGCGCACGGCTACGACCGCGACTTCGCCGCCGTCGCCGCCGACGACCCGCGGCCGATCGGGGTCCGCCGCGTCCCCGGCTGGCACCGCCTGCACCTCGACGAGGGGCGCCGCGAGGTGCTGCTGCCCCGCGGGGTGCACCTCGACCTGGGCGCCACCGCCAAGGCCCTCGCCGCCGACCGCGCCGCCGCGGCCGTCGCGGCCCGGACCGGGTGCGGGGTGCTGGTCGCCCTCGGCGGCGACCTCGCCACCGCGGGCCGCGCCCCGGTCGGCGGCTGGCAGGTCGCCGTGGGCGACGACCACCGCACCGCCGCGCGCGCCCCCCGGTCGCGGATCGCCCTCGGCGGTGGGGCGGTGGCCACCTCCAGCACCACCCGGCGCGCCTGGCGGCGGGCCGGGAGGCCGGTGCACCACGTGATCGACCCGCGCACCGGTCGCAGCGCCGACGTGGTGTGGCGCACCGCCTCGGTGGTCGCCCAGTCCTGCGTGGACGCCAACACCGCCGCCACCGCCGCGATCGTGCTCGGCGCCGACGCCCCCGCCTGGCTGGCCGACCGCGGCCTGCCCGCCCTGCTCGTGGCCGGTGACGGCACGGCGCTGCCCGTCGGCGGCTGGCCCGCCGCCGAGCCGGTGGTGGCCTGATGGGCGCGCGATCTTCCCGGTGCGCCCGCGACGGGGCGGTGGCGTGGTGG
>NZ_AYXG01000111.1 GCF_000564855.1 Actinokineospora spheciospongiae | reverse complement strand
CCCGGCCAAACACATCCACCCACCCGGGCAGTTCGCTCGCCAGGCCGGCGGTTTCGGGGTGGCCCGCTAGGCAAGCGCATCCACCCACCCGGGCATTCGGTCGCCGGGCCGGCGGTTTTCGAGATGGTCGGCCTGCGTTCAGGACCTCCACCCACCCGGGCATGTCCGTAGCCGGGCCGCCGGTTTTCGGGGTGGGCGGCTGGCCAAGCGCATCCGCCCACCCGGGCATTCGCTTGCCGGGCCGGTGGTTGGTGGGGTGGCTGGCTGGTTGTCGCTGCGCCCGTCGGGTTTCGGGTGGCGGGTGGCCGGGGCGGTGGTTGTGGGGGTGGGCGGCTTGCTGTGCGGGCAGGACCTGGCCCTCAGGTGCCGGTGCCCAACCGCAGCGCTCTGGTCGCGATCTCGCGCAGTGCCGGGTCCTCCGGTGTCGAGGCCTGGTCGAGCCACACCGCCTGCACCAGCTTGACGCTGTTGCCCTCGCGGCCGCTGGCGTAGGCGGCGGAGGTGAACGCGGGCTGGCGATCGCCCGGCCATGGCACGCCCTCGGCGGCCTGGTCGCGCACGCCGCCCGCACCCGGCCGGTCGGCGACCGCGCGCAGCTCCGCCCCGGAGGTGCTGCCCGCGAAGCGCAGCACCGACACCAGCACCGCGGCCTGCCTGCCGTCGCGGTCCGCGGCCTCGAAGCGGGCCCGGATCAGCCGGGCGCACCGGTTGGCCTGCAACCACGCCTGCACGTCGCCGAACGCGTGTGCGGCGCAGTCGGTGGCTTCCGCGGTGCCGCGGGCGGTGTAGCCGATGCCCTCGACCGGGACCGCCGAGCCGGAGGAGTGGGGGGCCTGCCCGCCGCCGGGGTCCTCGTCGGCGGAGCTGATGGCCACCGCGATGCCGGTGATCAGCAGCACCGCCACCAGGAGCACCGCGGCGATCGGCAGCCACCGCAGCGACCGCTGCCGCGCCTGGGCTGGCTCGGGCCGGTTCGCCTCCAGGGCGATCTTGGGGATGAACGTGGTGCTCGCCGCGGCGACCGCGGGGGCCACCACGTCGCCGAAGCCCTCGGCGACCAGGTCGGCGTGGTCGAGTTCCACGCCGAGCGCGGTCAGCATCCGGCGGGCGTCGGTGGCCGGGCAGACGCGGGTGTGCGTGGACAGCTCGCGCGCGGCGGTCAGCAGCGACTTGGGTTCCGGGTGCAGGATGCGCACGCCGCGCACCAGGTCGGCGCTGGGCTGCGCGACCTGCCCGACGTACGGGCCGACCGCGACCACGGTGCCGGTCGGCAGCGGTTCGGCCCTGGCGGACTCCAGGGCGTCGGACACCGCCGAGGTCGCCCCGAGCGCGTCGACCGCCGGGTTCACCGGTCCGTCCTGGCGGGTCAGCGGCCAGCCGTCGGTCTTCCACACCCCCGACAGCGGTGCCTCCAGCCGCATCGCCGGGTCGGGCAGGTCGACGCCGACCACCACCAGGACCGCGCGGGGCAGCAGGATGACCGCTTCGAGCGGTTCGGGGTGGTCCGGCGGCCGGTACCCGATCAGCGCCACCCCACCCGCGACGCCGTCGCCGCGCCCCCAGGAGGCCAGCGCGGCCCGCAGGTCGTTGCCGACGGACGACGCCGTGTCACCGAGTCGCAGTGTGCGCAACGCGGCACCTCCACCAGTCGCGGCCTGATCACGTGGAACCCCCCACGGCCAGTGTGCGACACGGTATCCCCGGTGGCCATTCCGCGGACCGGCGACCTCGGTTCGCGGATCTTGGTCGAACGCGGTGGTGCCTCGCCATCGGTGGTCCGCCCCCCGGTGACGCCGCTTCGTGAGTGATCGGGTGCGGGGAGTTCGCGGTGGACACCCGTTGTTCGTCACCGGCCGACGGAATCCGCGCACCGGGCGGTGTCTTTCGCCGTTCGTGTGGCCAAGGAGTCCGGCGGCAGGGCACAATGATCGCGGGCGATCACCGCCGGTCAACCGTTGAGCGCGATGGACGTAGGGGAAGACGATCCTCGTCGAGCAGCGGAGGTCAGCAGTGAGCACCCGTGGAAACACCCAAGGTGTGGTGTACGTCCACTCGTCGCCGTCTGCGGTGTGTCCGCACGTCGAGTGGTCGATTTCGGGCACCCTCGGGGTCCGCGCGGAGTTGCGCTGGACCGCGCAGCCCGCCGCCCCCGGCCAGTTGCGCGCCGAGTGCGCGTGGACCGGCGACGCGGGCACCGGTGCCAAGCTGGCGGCCGGGCTGCGGGCCTGGCCGATGATCCGCTTCGAGGTCACCGAGGAACCCAGCGCGGGCGTCGACGGCGAGCGGTTCTGCTACGCCCCGGCCCTGGGCCTGTGGCACGCCCGCACCGGCGCCAACGGCGACATCGTCGTCGGCGAGGACCAACTGCGCGCCGTCGCCGCCACCGCCCGGGGCGGCGAGTCCTTCGCCTTCAAGGTCGACGAACTGCTCGGCGCCTCCTGGGACGAAGCCCTGGAACCCTACCGCCGCGCGGGCGACGGCGCCCCCATCACCTGGCTGCACCGCGTCGGCTAGGCCGCCGCGGCCCCGCTCGGCGGTTCCTCGGCCGCGCCCGGGCAGTGGGGCCGCTGTGGCACGCTGGCACCCGTGCGCGAGTCGGGTGGTGGGCAGCGGTGGGTGCTGCCGGTGGTGCTGGTCGCGGTCGTGCTGACCGCGGTGGCGGGGCTGCTGGCCCGCGAGTTCTACCTCGACCCGGTCACCAGGACCTCCCCGCCCGCGTCGGCGGTCGTGCCGACCGAGTCCGCCGTCCCCGCCGCCGCCCAACCCGGTCCGCGCGACGTCCGGGGCACCGCCGACGCCGTCGGCCACCCCCTCTACGAGACCACCCGCCAGCTCCTGCAGACCCACTTCGACGCGATCAACGGCAAGAACTACGACCGCTGGAAGACCACGGTCACCGACGACCGCGTCAAGGCCATGCCGGAACCCGACTGGCAGCGCAACTACGCCACGACGACCGACGGCACCATCGTCGTCTACCGCATCGAGACGGGTCCGCCGAACACCGCCAGGGTCCTGCTCACCTTCGTCAGCAAGCAGGACCCGGCCGACGCCCCGCCGGAGCTGCCGGTCGACTGCATCCGCTGGAGCGTGGTCTACCCGCTGATCCTCACCGGGGGGCAGTGGCGCCTCGACATGACCGCCACCGGCGCCAGCCCCCAGCACGACCCCTGCTGATCAGTCCTCAGTGGAACGACAGGAGGACCCGCCCCACCCGGGACGGGTCCTCCTCGCCGCGGCGGGCGCCGGTCAGGCGGTCGTGAAGACCAGGGCGACGTTGTGCCCGCCGAAGCCGAACGAGTCGTTCACCGCGGCGGTGATCTCCACCTTGCGCGGCTGCCCGGTGACCACGTCCAACTCGACCCGCGGGTCCAGGTTCTCCAGGTTGCGGGTGGCGGGGATGACCCCGTAGTACAGCGACAGCAGGGTGAAGATGCTCTCCACCGCGCCCGCACCGCCGACCAGGTGGCCGATGGCGGACTTCGGCGCGGTGAGCACCGGGTGGTCGCCGATGGCCTTGCGGATCGCGGCGGCCTCGCCGACGTCGCCGACCACCGTGGAGGTGGCGTGCGCGTTGACGTGGCCGATGTCGGCCGCGGTCAGCCCGGCCACGCGCACCGCGTTCTCGATGGCCTTGACCTGCCCCAGGCCCTCGGGGTGGTTGCCGGTGATGTGGTAGGCGTCGGAGGTCATGCCGTACCCGGCGACCCGGCCGTAGATCCGCGCGCCGCGGGCGATGGCGTGGTCGGCGCGCTCGAGCACCAGCACGCCCGCCCCCTCGCCGAGGACGAACCCGTCCCGGTCGGTGTCGAACGGCCGCGAAGCCCGGTCCGGGGCGTCGTTGCGGGTGCTCAACGTCCGCGACTGGCAGAAGCCCGCCACGGTGATCGGGTGGATGCACGCCT
This sequence comes from Actinokineospora spheciospongiae, assembly GCF_000564855.1. GTDB lineage: Bacteria > Actinomycetota > Actinomycetes > Mycobacteriales > Pseudonocardiaceae > Actinokineospora > Actinokineospora spheciospongiae. The sequence goes on along the minus strand of NZ_AYXG01000111.1, from coordinate 42,197 downwards.
CGGCGCCACCGGCCACGACCACGTCGGCGCGGCCGTTCTGGATCATCTGCCAGGCGGTGGCGATGCCCTCGGCACCGGAGGCGCAGGCCGAGGCCGGGGAGTGCACGCCCGCCCGGGCGCGCAGCTCGATCCCGACGTGCGCGGCCGGGCCGTTGGGCATCAGCATCGGCACCGTCAGCGGCGAGACCTTGCGCAGGCCCTGCTGCTCCAGGAGGTCGTCCTGGCCCAGCAGGGTCAGCGGTCCGCCGACCCCGGTGCCGATGCTGACCCCGAGCCGGTCCGGGTCCACCGGTTCGCTGCCGTCGGAGGGCAGGTCGAACCCGGCGTCCGCCCAGGCCTCCCGCGCGGCGATCAGGGCCACCTGCTCGCAGCGGTCCAGGCGGCGGGCCTGCACGCGCGGCAGCACGTCCGTCGGCTCGACGGCGAGGGGAGCGGCCAAGCGCGCGGGCAGGTCGTACTTCTCGACCCACTCGTTGTCGTTGCGCCGGATGCCGTTCTCGCCCGCGAGCAGGGCATCCCAGGTGGACGTGACGTCCCCGCCGAGCGGCGTGGTGGCGCCCAGCCCGGTGACGACGACATCGACGTTGCTCATGGCGGTTCCTTCACAGCGGGTGGTGTGCCTGACCGGGTGCCGGGCGGCACGGGGACCCGGGGTTTCGTGCGGGTGGAGCGGTCGGTGCCGCGATCAGGCGTGGCTGGACACGTAGGTGACGGCGTCACCCACGGTCTTGAGGTTCGCCAGCTCGTCGTCGGGGATCTTGACGCCGAACCGGTCCTCGGCCTGCACGGCGATCTCGACCATGGACAGCGAGTCGATGTCGAGGTCGTCCACGAAGGACTTGTCCGCGGTCACGTCGTCGGGGGAGACACCCGCGACCTCTTCCACGATCTCCGAGAGGCCCTCGAGGATCTCCGCGTCGCTGGGCTTGTCCGCCATGTGCTTGGTGTCCTTCCGTGGTGTGCGTTGCCACCGGCCGGGCACCGCGCCCGACCGGCGTTGTTGCGGCCCCTGGGTCAGGGGCAGATCACGACCTGTCCCGCGTAGGACAGGCCCGCTCCGAAGCCCACGAGCAGCGCCACGTCGCCGGGCTTGATCCGGCCCGCGGCGCGCATGTGGTCCATCGCCATCGGGATCGATGCCGAGGAGGTGTTGCCGGAGTACACGATGTCGTCGGCGACGACCATGTCCTCCCGGGCGCCGTTGGCCCGCAGCTTCTTGGCGATCGACTCGACGATGCGCAGGTTCGCCTGGTGCGGGATGAGCACGTCCACCTCGGCCGGGGTGATGCCCGCGGCCTCCAGCGCGCGCAGCGCGATCGGCGCGATCTTCGTCGTCGCCCACCGGAAGACCGACTGGCCCTCCTGGTAGAGCACCTTGTTGCCGCCCGCCGGGTTCGGGTTCATCCCGATCGTGTCGACCAGGTCACCGGCGCTGCCCCAGACCACCGGGCCGATGCCGGGGGTGTCCGACGGGCCGACCACCGCGGCGCCCGCGCCGTCGGCGAAGATGATCGCGTTGGACCGGTCGGTCGGGTCCACCCAGTCGGTCAGCTTCTCCGCGCCGATCACCAGCACCCGCTTCGCCGAGCCCGCGCGGACCAGGTCCGAGGCGGTGCCCAGGCTGTAGCAGAAGCCCGCGCAGGCGGCGTTGAGGTCGAACGCGCCCGCCGCCTTCACCCCGATCCGGTCGGCCACCTGCGCGGCGCCGTTGGGGATGGGGTGCGGCATGGTGCAGTTCGCTAGGATCACGGTGTCGACGTCGGACGGGCTCAGCCCGGAGTCGGCGAGCGCCTTGGACCCGGCGATGACCGCCATGTCGACCAGCTTCTCGTCCGGGGCGGAGAACCGCCGCTCGGCGATGCCCACGCGCTCGCGAATCCACTGGTCGGTGGTGTCCATGTGCAGCGACAGCTCGTCGTTGGTGACGATCCGCTCGGGCTGGTGGCTGCCCACGCCCAGGATGCGGGTGGCGGTGGGGCCGGTGGTCTGGTTCAGCGTGGTCATGACGTGCTCCCGATCAGCTCGACGACGGCGTCGAGGGTGTCCGGTGTCTTGAGCGCGAAGAAGGGTGTGCCCTTCAGCTCGCGCTTCGCCAGGCCGACGAGCGCGCCCGCGGGCGGGAACTCGACGACCGCGGTGACGCCGCGCTCGGCCATGGTGGCCATGCACAGGTCCCACCGGACCGGGTTGGTGACCTGGTCGATGAGCCGCTCCAGCACGTCCGCGCCGTCGGTGACCACCGCGCCGTCGCGGTTCGACAGCAGGGTGCGGGTGGGGTCCGCGGGGGTGGCCAGGGTGGCGGCGTGCGCGCGCAGCGCGTCCTGGGCCGGGGCCATGTAGCGGGTGTGGAAGGCGCCCGCGACCTTGAGGGTGATCGCCTTGGCGCCCTCCGGCGGCTCGGCGGCGAGCTTCTCCAGCGCGGCGGTCGAACCGGCGGCGACGATCTGGCCCGCCCCGTTGCGGTTGGCGGGCACCAGGCCCAGTTCGGCCAGGCGGGCCAGGATGCCCTCCTCGGTGCCGCGGACCAGGGCGGACATGCCGGTGGGCTCCAGCTCGCAGGCGGCGGCCATCTCCCGGCCGCGGACCGCGGCGAGCGCCACCGCGTCCTCCGGCGTCAGCACCCCGGCGATCGCGGCGGCGGCGAACTCGCCGATCGAGTGGCCCGCCACCAGCACGTCGGCGGGGATCTCCACCCGGCGGGCCAGCTCCTCGTGGGCCAGCAGGGTTGAGGCCACGATCAGCGGCTGCGTGATCGCGGTGTCCTTGATCTCGTCGGCGTCGGCGGTGGTGCCGAGCCGGGCGAGGTCGAGCCCGGCCACCTCGGACCAGCCCGCGAGCCGCTCGGCGGTGTCGGGCAGTTCGAGCCAGGGGAGGAGCATCCCCGGTGCCTGGGAACCCTGTCCGGGTGCGAGCAATGCGATCACAGTGCTAACTAGACACCGTCCGCCCGCCCGGTGAGCATGCCGCCAGCTCACCAAGCTCCGGCACACCTGTTGTGGAAACCCTACAAAGGTTAAGCCGTTATGAACCGCCACCGCGGCAGTTCCTTGTGCGTTGTGGTGTGGGACACCGAAGCGTTGCCTGGAATTGACGGTCTACCAGAGTCCCCGGGCCCGGGACAACCGCCCGACCGCCAGCGCCACCCGCAGGACCAGCGCGTCCCGGGGGTCGTTGGCGTTGTGCCCGGTGACGTCGGTCGCCTTCCGCAGCCGGTAGCGCACCGTGTTCGGGTGCACGAAAAGCTGCCGCGCGCACGACTCCAGCACCCCGCCCGCGGCGAGGTACGCCTCCACGGTCTCTTGTAAGGCTCCTCCTGCCTCCTCCAGCGGTCGGGCCACCCGGTCGATGAGCTGCCACTCGGCTTCAGGGTCGCCCGCCAGCGCCCGTTCCGGCAGCAGGTCGGCCGAGCGCACCGGCCGCGGCGCGTCCGGCCACGCGACCACCGCGCGCAGCCCGGACAGCGCGTCGGAGGAGCTGCGGTGCGCCTCGGCGATGCTGGTCATGGTGGGCCCGGCCACCACCGGTCCCGCCCCGAACGCCGAGGCCATCCGCACCAGGGCCTCCCGGTCGACGGGGTCGGTGGTCGGCCCGGCCAGCACCACCACCAGCCGGGAGCCCTGCACGCCGAGCAGCACCGGCCTGCTCGCCCGCGCGGCCCGGCTGCGCACCTCGTAGACCACGGTGGGCTGGTCGTCCGAGGGGGGGTTCCCGACCAGCACGGTGGCCTCGGCCGCCGGGTCCCACCCCAGCGCCGCCGCCCGCGACAGCAGCGACTCCTCGGCGTCGCCGCGCACGATCCCGTCCACGACCAGCGCTTCCAGCCGCGCGTCCCACGCCCCCCGCGCCTCGGCGGCGGACGCGTAGGACATGGCCGAGGCGAACGCCACCTCCCGCCCGTACCGCAGCACGGCCTCCGACAGCACCGCCCGTTCGGCCTCGTCGGCGGCCAGGTCCGGCACCATGTCCTCGAACACCTGCAACGACACCCGCACCATCTCCACCGTCTGCCGCAGGCTGATCCACCGCGACAGGTCCCGGGGCGCCCCCCGGAACGTGTCGGTCGTCATCCGCAGCGCCTCCCGAGGGTCCCGCAACCAAGCGGTGAACCCCGCCACCCCGTTCTGCGCCACCAACAACACACTGGCCCGCTGATCAGCAGGCATCCGCCCAAACCAAGCAAACTGCTCATCCATCGCAGCCACCGCAGCCGCCGCAAGTTTCCCCGAAGCCCGCCCCACAGAATCCAAAGTCCCCGCCGACAACCCCACCGAACCCCGACCACTCATACCCCAAAGAATCCCACGCCCCCCGCTGACCCAGTCCAAGCCGCGCCCAACACCCACCGCACCCACCGCACCCACCGCACCCACCGCACCCACTGAGCCCACCGCACCCACCGCGCCCAAACGGTCCTGCTCGCCGAAGGCGGCCCACGCTGGTTCAGGAACCCACCGCACCGTGGGGGTCTGGGGGGTCGCCCCCCAGGTTCAATGACGCCCCATCCGCCTGGGAAGCACGAGTGCGAACAGGACTCGGAATGGGGCGGGCCGCCCAGCATGTTCGGTGCGCTCGATGCTGGGCGGCCCTTCTCCCCGGTCCCCACCGGTAGTTCCACTATGGACTGCCCGGCCGTATCGCGGCTAGGTGAAACGGTCCAGTTCCCTCGTTCGTGCGACGCAGTGGCCGTGCACCACCCGTTCGGCCGGTCACACCGGGTGTGGAACAAACGACTTGTGGTGGGGGGTTGGATCGACCATGGGAAGGGGGACGCCATGCACGTCCTGGTGGACTACGGGGTGACCGTGTTCGGGCAGCGCATCGCCTGGGCGGAGTTGATCGGGCAGGTGTTCGCGCTGGCCGTGGTGTTCCTGGCGCAGCGGCGCACGCTGTGGACCTGGCCGGTGCAGTTGGTCTCGGTGGTGCTGCTGTTCACCGTGTACCTGTCGGCGCACCTGGGCGGGTTGGCGGTGCGGCAGGTGGCCGTGGGCCTGATCGCGGTCTACGGCTGGTGGGCGTGGGCGCGCAGGCGGGACCCGGTGTTCGGGGTCGCGGTGCGGCGGGCGAGCCGGTGGGAGCTGGTGGCGACGGCGGCGGCGTTCGTGGTCGGGACCGTGGTGTTCGCGCTGGTGCTCGACGCGCTGGACGCGTCGTGGGCGCCGTGGCCGGATTCGGCGATCTTCATCGGGACCGTGCTGGCGTTCGCGTTGCAGGCCTACGGGCTGGTCGAGTTCTGGGTCGTCTGGTTGGTGGTGGACGCGATCGGCGTGCCGTTGCAGTTGTCGTCGGGGCTGGTGTTCAGCGCCTCGGTGTACATCGTGTTCGCCGGGCTGGTGGTCTACGGCTGGGTCAGTTGGTTCCGGTCGGCGCGGCAGCAGGCCACCGTGGCCGTGTGAGCGGTGCCCACACGGCCACGGTCGGGCCTCAGGCGACGCCGGGGTCACCCACCTGGGGGCCCGCCGCCGTCACGTCGTCGATCTTGTAGCGGCGCGCCGCCTCGACGACCAGCGACCGGTCGACCTCGCCGCGCCGGGCCAGCGCCGCCAGCACGCCCACGGTGATCGACTCGGCGTCGACCAGGAAGTGCCTGCGGGCGGCCGGGCGGGTGTCGGAGAAGCCGAACCCGTCGGTGCCGAGCGTGGTCATGTCGGTGGGCACCCACGGGCGGATCAGGTCCGGCACCGCGCTCATCCAGTCCGACACCGCCACGACCGGGCCCTGCTTGCCCCTGAGCGCGGTGGTCACGTACGGCACGCGCGGTTCGGCCTGCGGGTGCAGCAGGTTGTGCCGGTCGATCTCGACCGCCTCGCGGCGCAGCTCCGACCAGGACGTCGCCGACCACACGTCCGCGTTGACGTTCCAGTCCGCCGCCAGCATCTCCTGCGCCTTGATCGCCCACGGCATGGCCACGCCGGAGACCAGGATCTGCGCCTTGAGCCCGGTGGAGGACTCCGCCTGCCGGTAGCGGTAGAGGCCGCGCAGCAGGCCCTCGACGTCGAGGTCCTCGGGCTCGGCGGGCTGCTGGTACGGGTCGTTGTAGACCGTCAGGTAGTAGAAGACGTCCTCGGCCTGCTCCCCGTACATGCGGCGCAGCCCGTCCTTGACGATGTGCGCGATCTCGAACGACCACGCCGCGTCGTAGGACACCACGGCCGGGTTGGTCGCCGCCAGCAGCAGCGAGTGCCCGTCGTTGTGCTGCAACCCCTCACCGGTCAGCGTGGTGCGGCCCGCGGTGGCGCCAAGGACGAACCCGCGCGCCATCTGGTCGGCCGCGGCCCACAGGCCGTCGCCGGTGCGCTGGAAGCCGAACATCGAGTAGAAGATGTAGATCGGGATCATCGGCTCGCCGTGCGTGGCGTAGGAGCTGCCCGCCGCGGTGAACGACGCGGTCGACCCGGCCTCGTTGATGCCCTCGTGCAGGATCTGGCCCTGCTCGGACTCCTTGTAGCTGAGCATCAGCGACGCGTCGACCGAGGTGTAGAGCTGCCCGTTGGGGTTGTAGATCTTCTGCGTGGGGAACATCGAGTCCATGCCGAACGTGCGCGCCTCGTCCGGGATGATCGGCACCAGCCTCGGCCCGATCTCCGGGTCCTTGGCCAGGTCGCGCACCAGCCGGACGAACGCCATGGTGGTGGCGACCTCCTGCTTGCCCGACCCGCGCTTGAGCACGTCGTAGAGCTTGTCGCCGGGCAGCACCAGCGCCTTGCCCTTGGTGCGGCGCTCGGGCAGGTACCCGCCGAGCTGGCGGCGCCGCTCCTGCAGGTACTGGATCGCCTCGTCGTCCTGCCCCGGGTGGAAGTACGGCGGCAGGTACGGGTCCTTCTCCAGCTCCGCGTCCTCGATCGGGATGCGCAGCGTGTCCCGGAACGCCTTGAGGTCGTCCAGGGTCATCTTCTTCATCTGGTGGGTGGCGTTGCGCGCCTCGAAGTGCGGGCCGAGGTTGTAGCCCTTGATCGTCTTGGCCAGGATCACCGTCGGCTGGCCGTGGTGCTCGGTGGCCGCCTGGTAGGCCGCGTAGACCTTGCGGTAGTCGTGGCCGCCGCGCTTGAGGTTCCAGATCTCCTGGTCGCTCATCGGGTTGACCAGGGCCTTGGTGCGCGGGTCGCGGCCGAAGAAGTGCTCGCGGACGAACGCGCCGTCGTTGGCCTTGTAGGTCTGGTAGTCGCCGTCGGGGGTGGTGTTCATCAGGTTGACCAGGGCGCCGTCGCGGTCGGCGTGCAGCAGCGCGTCCCACTCCCGGCCCCAGATGACCTTGATGACGTTCCAGCCCGCGCCGCGGAAGTAGGACTCCAGCTCCTGGATGATCTTGCCGTTGCCGCGCACCGGGCCGTCCAGGCGCTGCAGGTTGCAGTTGATCACGAAGGTGAGGTTGTCGAGCTGCTCGTTGGCCGCGACGTGGATCAGCCCGCGCGACTCCGGCTCGTCCATCTCGCCGTCGCCGAGGAACGCCCACACCCGCTGGTCGGAGGTGTCCTTGATGCCGCGGTCGCGCAGGTACCGGTTGAACCGGGCCTGGTAGATGGCGTTCATCGGGCCCAGGCCCATGGAGACGGTCGGGAACTCCCAGAAGTCCGGCATCAGCCGCGGGTGCGGGTACGACGGCAGCCCGCCGCCGGGGCCCGCGTGCGACAGCTCCTGGCGGAACCCGTCGAGCTGGTCGGTGGACAGGCGGCCCTCGAGGAACGCGCGGGCGTAGATGCCGGGGGAGGCGTGGCCCTGCACGTAGATGTGGTCACCGCCGCCGGGGTGGTTCTTGCCGCGGAAGAAGTGGTTGAAGCCCACCTCGTAGAGGGCCGCGGAGGAGGCGTAGGTGGAGATGTGCCCGCCGACGCCCACGCCGGGGCGCTGGGCGCGGTGCACGGTCATCGCCGCGTTCCACCGAATCCACGCCCGGTACCGGCGCTCCACCTCCTCGTCGCCGGGGAACCACGGCTCCCGGTCGGTGGCGATGGTGTTGACGTAGTCGGTGCTGGTCAGCGACGGGACGCCGACGTGGCTCTCCCTGGCCCGCTCGAGCAGCCGGAGCATCAGGTAGCGGGCCCGCTGCTGGCCGCCCTCGGCGAGGGCGGCGTCGAACGACTCCAGCCACTCCGAGGTCTCCTCCGGGTCGATGTCGGGGAGGTGCGCGGCGAGGCCGTCGCGGATGACGCGTACCCGTTCGGGTGCGCCGGACCTGTCGTTGTGGGTGGCCACGGTGGAGCTCCAGCCTGGGTCGAGGTCGGGTTGCATCGCGCGCGCGGGTGACACGCGCGCGAGACTCACTCTGCCATGTTCGTCTGAATCGAAGCCCGCGTCATCCTTACTGGTCAGTAGGGGTGCGCGTGGCCACGGCCGGGCGTCGAGGGGGTCACGGTTCCCGGCGTGTCGGGGACAGGACGGTTGCGCAGGTGGCCACTGTCAGTGTTCGCTATCGCCTAACCGAACAGGCAGGACGCGGTGGACGGGCCGGTCAGCGACCCGCGCCCCCGTGACAGCGCAGATGGAGGAGTGACACCGTGGTGGCCGCGGGAGATGCCGGGAGCATCGGCATCGCCGACAAGCTGGGGATCGTTGGGGGCGCAGTCGTCCAGGAGATCGGCTGGGACGAGGACGTCGACGACGACCTGCGTGCCGCGATCGAGGACCGCATCGGCGCCGACCTGCTCGACGAGGACGCCGAGGAGGTGGTCGAGGTCGTCCTGCTGTGGTGGCGCGACGGCGACGGCGACCTCGTCGACGCGCTGGTGGACGCGATCGGCCCGCTCGCCGACAACGGCGTGATCTGGGTCCTGACGCCGAAGCCGGGGCGCGACGGGCACGTCGAGCCGTCGGACATCGCCGAGGCGGTGCCCACCGCCGGACTGGCCCAGACCTCCAGCGTCAGCGTGGGCAAGGACTGGGCGGGCACCAGGCTGGTGTCCCCGAAGTCCGCCAAGACCAGGCGCTGACGCCGCCGGGCCGATCACCCGGGTGGCGGGCCGCCCGGGTGCCCTAGGCTGTCCGCGCACGGGTCACCACTGATCGGGAGGATGTCGGGCATGGCTGTCGAGGTCGGTTCCCAGGCTCCGGACTTCACGCTCAACGACTACAACAAGCAGCCGGTGAAGCTGTCGGACTTCCGGGGCGGCAAGAACGTCCTCCTCGTGTTCTACCCGTTCGCCTTCAGCGGCATCTGCCAGGGCGAGCTCTGCCAGGTCCGCGACGAACTCGCCGAGTACGCCGACAACGACGTCCAGGTCGTCGGCGTCTCGGTCGACACCCCGTTCAGCCTCAAGGCGTGGGCCGAGCAGCAGGGCTACACCTTCCCGCTGCTGTCGGACTTCTGGCCGCACGGCGAGGTCGCCAAGACCTACGGCGTGTTCAACGAGGCCGCGGGCCTGGCCAACCGCGGCACGTTCCTCATCGACACCGAGGGCGTCGTCCGCTACGCCCAGGTCAACCAGCCCGGCGAGGCCCGCGACCAGGCCGCCTGGAAGAAGGCCGTCGCGGCCCTGTAGGCCGTTCTTCGGCGGGCGTGCCGGGTTCCGGCGCGCTCCCGGGGCGCATAGCTCAGCGGAAGAGCACTCGGTTTACACCCGAGCGGTCGCAGGTTCGAATCCTGCTGCGCCCACCAGGTCCCACCCGCACCACGTCCCGCCCCCGTCGGCGGGACGTGGTCGTTCCACCGCCCCGTCAGGCGACGGGTTCGAGGTCGTCCTCGACCGCTGTCGCGGGGGTGGCCTTCGCGCGGCGCTTCTTGACGACGTGGGCGATCACGACGGCCGCGACCACCGCGGCGACGACGGCGAGCGCGCCGGTGCTCATGGCGCTCTCCAGCCGCTTCGCGGCCTCGCCCAGGGCCGCGCCGATGCCGATGTGCAGGGCCGACCAGCAGGCGGCCCCGGCCGCGGCGGCCGGGAGGAACTTGCGGTACGGCAGCCCCGAGGTCCCGGCGGCGGCCGGGGTCAGGGTGCGCACGACGGGCAGGAACCGGGCGAAGAAGACCGCCCAGGCGCCGCGGCGGCGGAGGATGCCGGTGGCCTTGTCCCAGCCGCCGACGCCGTACTTCTGGATCAGCCGGGTTTCCCGCAGCCGGGGGCCGTAGCGGCGGCCGATCAGGTAGCCGAGCGAGTCGCCGGTGGCCGCGCAGAGGGTCACCACGCCCCACAGGACCAGGAAGCGGGTGGGGGTGATCGCGGTGGTGGCGGCGACCAGCAGGCCCGCTTCGCCGGGGGCGATGAAGCCCAGGCCGATGGTGCACTCCGCCAGGACCAGGCCCCCGGTCGCGGCGACCAGGCCGGGCTGCGGCAGTGCCTGGAGCCAGTCCAGGACATCGGTCATCAGGCCCACGGGGGTACTCCTTCGGGTGGCGGCGACTTCCCATCAGAGGGAGCCCGTTTCCTCCCGGTTCCCCCCGGATGTGTATATCGCCGCCACTCGAAGGGCGTAACGCCCGGGGTGGCTACCGCTGCAGCAGCGCGCTGATCTCCTGGCTGGCGGCGCCCGCCTCGGCCAGGTGGCGCAGGTTCTCCGGGACGACCTCGCCCCGGTGTTCGACCGCCTGGGTGTAGAGCCGCCCGGCGCGGTAGGACGAGCGCACCAGCGGCCCGGCCATCACCCCGGCGAAGCCCATCGCCTCGGCGGCCTCCTTGTGCTCCAGGAACTCCTCCGGCTTGACCCACCGGTCGATCGGGTGGTGGCGGAGGCTGGGGCGCAGGTACTGGGTGATGGTGATGATGTCGCAGCCCGCGTCGTGCAGGTCCTGGAGGGCGGCGGTGACCTCGTCGGGGGTCTCGCCCATGCCGAGGATCAGGTTGGACTTGGTCACCAGGCCGTACTCGCGGGCCTCGGTGATGACCTTCAGCGAGCGCTCGTAGCGGAACGCGGGGCGGATGCGCTTGAAGATGCGCGGGACCGTCTCCAGGTTGTGCGCGAGCACCTGCGGGCGGGAGCCGAACACCTCGGCGAGCTGGTCGGGTTCGGCGTTGAAGTCGGGGATCAGCAGTTCGACGCCGGTGCCCGGGTTCAGGGCGTGGATCTGGCGGACCGTCTCGGCGTAGAGCCACGCGCCGCCGTCGGCCAGGTCGTCGCGGGCGACGCCGGTGATGGTGGAGTAGCGCAGGCCCATCGCCTGGACCGACTCGGCGACCCGGCGGGGCTCGTCGCGGTCGAGGTCGGCGGGGCGGCCGGTGTCGATCTGGCAGAAGTCGCAGCGGCGGGTGCACTGCTCGCCGCCGATGAGGAAGGTGGCCTCGCGGTCTTCCCAGCACTCGAAGATGTTGGGACAGCCCGCTTCCTCGCACACCGTGTGCAGGCCCTCACGCTTGACCAGGCCCTTGAGTTCGCGGTACTCGGGGCCCATCTTGGCGCGGGTCTTGATCCAGGAGGGTTTTCTCTCGATCGGGGTCTCGCTGTTGCGCACTTCGAGGCGCAGCATCTTCCGACCCTCAGGCGCTACCGTCACCCGCTCAGGCTACGCCTCCCCGGCGAGGGGTGGAAACGCGCGGGGTCCGGCGAAACGCCGGTCAACGCCACTGTTCGCCCCCGGAATGTCCGGGCGGTGTCCGGTTTGTCGCCACAGACCGCGGGGACGCCTTCTCGGGGGCGCGGCGCTGCGCTCCTCGAGCAGGGGTGTCAGGCGCTGGCGACCAGCCTGCGCAGCAGCCCGACCGCGGACGGCCTGCGCGGCGGCGCGGCCACCTCCGCCGGTGTGCTGCGCAGCAGTGCCAGGTGGGCGGCACCGATGCGGGTGGCCTCCTCGGGGGACTCGTCGTCGTCGGCCAGGCCGGACGACAGGGCGAGCAGGCGCTGTTCGGCCTCGCGCACCGGGCGCAGCGCCTCGGTGTCGTGCGCCTCCAGCAGCCGGTGCAGCACCGGGGACTCCTCGGCGGCCGCGCGCCAGGCGGCCGATGCGGCGCCCACCCGGTCCGGTGCCGGATCGCGGTCGGCCTCGGCGGCCGCCACCTCGAGGCGGCCGGTCAGCCGCAGCATCCACCGGTGGTGCAGGGCGAGCAGCAGTTCGTCGGTGTCGGTGAACACCTCCGCCGCCAGTGGCACGTCGGCCACCGACAGCGGTCCTTCCGGGTTGTGCCGGACGTGCGCCAAGACCGCGTCCAGCGCCGCCTGTCTGCGGTAGTAGTCGTTCCAGCTCATGGTGATGGACTCCTCCCCGTGACCTTCGCCATACCGTGGGTTTGCGGCATACCGTCAGTATGGTCAACAATCTAGCACTGGCCATACCTCCGGTATGTCCGTCCGATTAAGTTACGGTGTGGTGATGACGACAGCGCAGTCCAGGCGGGTGGACTACAGCGAGTCGACCAGGAACGCCCTGGTCGACTCGGCCGTCGCGCTGTTCACCGAGCACGGGTACGCCGCCACCTCGCTGGACGCCATCGCCCGCCGCACCCGGGTCACCAAGGGCGCGCTCTACCACCACTTCAGCGGCAAGCAGGCGCTGTTCGAGGCCGCCTTCGACGCGGTCGAGTCCGGTGTCATCGCCCGCCTCGGCCAGGTCGTGACGGGCCCCGGCGACGCCTGGGACCGGGCGATGAGCGCCCTGCGCGGCTACGTCGGCGTCTGCCTGGAGCCGGACTACCAGCGCATCGTGATCCACGAGGGCCCGGTGGTGATGGGCTGGGAGCGCTGGCGCGCGGCCGAGGAGCACTTCAGCTACGGCCTGGTGAAGGCCGCGCTGGAGGCGCTGATCGCGGCGGGGGAGATCGAGGCGCTGCCGGTCGAGGTCACCGCCAGGGTGCTGTTCGGCGCGCTGTCCACCGGGGCCACCATCATCGCCACCGCCGAGGACCCCGAGCGGGCGGGCGCGGAGGTCTCGCTGACGATCACCCGCGTGCTGGAGGGAATGCGGGTGACCAGGCTGCGATAACGGCTCCCGCGCCTGGGACGATGCCCCCAGCGAGACCCGGGTTCCCGGGCCTGACCCTGGGGGAGCTGCTGATGGAGTCGACCGCGCCGGTCGTCCGCGATCCCGCCCTCGACCGCCCGGCGATCACCGACCCGACCACCGCCATCCTGCTGCGGGTGCGCCAGGACCAGAGCTTCGGCCTGGCCATGGTGGTCGTGCTGCTCGCCTTCGTCTTCAGCAGCGCCTTCGTCCTCGCCTGGAGCGGGGCGTCGGTCCTGTTCGCGCTGCACCTCGCGGTGATGCTGGGCGTGCTCGGCCTGGTCGCCTCGCGGCAGTACCTGTGGGGCCGGTGGCTGCGGTCGGCGCGCGGACCCCGGCTGCTGCACGCGGCGCCGTGGCGGCCCGTGCCCGCCAGGGTGGTGCGGCGCCGGTCGTCGGGTTGGGCTTCGGTCGTCGCGCTGGGGGAGGGCGCGGCGAGCACCGCCGTGCGGGTCACCGCCCTGACCGAGGCGCACCACGCCGTGATCGCCCGCACCGGCCGGGCCTGGGTCGTCGGCCCGGACGAGACCGGGTGGGCCGCGCTGCGCGTCGACGGCACGCACGAGGCCCTGCCCGCGTGGGCGCTGGCCGCCGTTCCCCCGGGAACCGCCAAGGCACCCCGGGCCGACCCCGCCGTGCTGACCGCGCGCACCCTGTCGGTGAACACGGTCTCCCTGGTCGCCCTGTTCCTCTTCGGGCTCGCGATCACGGTGAGCGCGTGGCTGGTGATCGGCATGCGGCCGTCCACGATGCTGGTGAGCGTGGCGTCCTGGTTGTTGTGCGTGGGGCTGGCCCTGGCGCTCACCGTCTGGCACGCCCGGGTCAACCTGCGGCTGCCCGCGCTGGTCGGGGCCGCCGAGTGGACCCGGGTCGAACTCAGCCTCGCGCCGTGGAAGGCCCGTCGCGACGGCACCGCGAAGGCCAGCGCGACCGTGCGGCTGTCCGACGGCAGCACCCGCACGCTGCTGCTCCCCGGTGCTTCGGTGGAGCTGCTGGGCACCATCTGGGACACCGGCGCGGCCTGGCTCAGCGCCGCTCCCGACCCCGGGACGACGCTGGCCGTGGGACACCCCGGGTACCCGCCGGTGTCTGTCGCCCGGGTCGCCTAGGGCGGGTCAGCGCAGGGCGAAGGTGACGCCGGGCAGTGCGGGCTGCTCCTGGGCGAGCCAGTGGTCGCGGACGGGCAGCGTGCCGTCCAGGGCGGCCAGGACGGCATCGCGGGCCAGGGGGAGGACTTCGGAGACCGGGACCGGGCGGCCCAGTTCCAGGGTCAGCGAGGTCACCCCGGCGTCGCGGATGCCGCAGGGGACGATGTGGTCGAACGGGGTCAGGTCGGCGTCGCAGTTGAGCTGGAAGCCGTGCATGGTGACCCCGCGCTGGACCCGGATGCCCACCGCGGAGATCTTGCGCTCCGGGCGCACGCCGTCGGCGGCCAGCCACACGCCGCTGCGGCCCTCGACGCGGCCGGTGGCCAGGCCGAAGTGGGCGCACACGGCGATCATGGCCTCCTCGACCCGGCGCACGTACCGCACCACGTCGACCGGGTCGGCCAGCTTGACGATCGGGTAGCCCACCAGTTGCCCCGGCCCGTGCCAGGTGATCTTGCCGCCGCGGTCGACGTCGATCACCGGGGTGCCGTCGTCCGGCCGCTCCTCCGGGGTGGTCCGCTTGCCCGCGGTGTAGACCGGGTCGTGCTCCAGCAGCAGCAGGGTGTCCGGGCCCGCGTCGTCGGCGCGGGCGGTGGCCAGTTCCCGCTGCCACCGCCAGGTGCGCAGGTAGTCCACCGTCCCGATCGGACGAACGTCGACCGGGTCCGCGCTCGCCCGGCAGGAGACCTCAACAGCGCTCACGCGACGACACTACGCCTCGTCCGGCCGTCCGTCCCGGACGAGCGGGCGTGCTCCGATCCCAGAATCGCGCGGGGGTGGGAAGAACGGGCCCGTACCCGATCACGGTCCCGGTCGGGACCCCGCTTCCCCGGCCGGGGGCGGGGGTGGGAGCAGGCCCAGGGCGGCGGAGGCGAGCAGGCCCACGCCGAGCACGCCCACCACCGCGCCGACGGTGTCGGTGAGCCAGTGGACGTCCAGCAGGATGCGGCAGAGCGCGGCCACCAGCACCGCCAACCCGCCCCAGAAGACGCAGGCGCGCAGCCGGGGGCGGGCCAGCCAGGCGCACAGCACGGCGGCGGTGAACGCCACCGCCGCCACCGACGTCACGTGTCCACTCGGGAAGCTGAAGTCCGGGTACTCGCGCGGCCTGGCCCTGGCGAACAGCGGTTTCACGAACGACACCAGCCTGCACAGCACCAATACCACCACCGCCTTGAGCAGCAGGCGGGACCGGTCGCGGTCGGCGGTCCGCACGACCGCGGCCCGCACCAGCAGCCCCACGCCCAGGACGACCGGCAGGACCGGGCCGAACACGTCGCTGACCACCGAGGCGACCGCGCCGATGTCCCCGGCGAAGCCGCCGCCCAGGGCCTCGGCCACGAACCGGTCGACACCCGGGGTGACACCGGACACGGTCAGGCCCAGCGCGACGAAGGCGACGACCAGCAGCAGGCCGACGCCGAGCAGCCGCCTCACCGCTGTTCGAGCGCGGCCAGGGCGTCGTCGACGGTGTCGTGGCGGAACGCGAAACCGTGGTCCTGCAACACCCTCGGGACCACGTGCTGGCTGCGCAGGATCTCCTCGGCGAACTCGCCCAGCGCGACCTGCAGCGCCACCTTCGGCACCCGGAACAGGGCCGGGCGGTTGCGGGCGCGGCCGAACGCGCGGGTGAACTCGGCGTTCGTCGCCGGGCTCGGGCCCACCAGGTTGACCGGGCCGGAGATGTCCTCGCGCAGCAGGAACACCAGCGCGTCGACCTCGTCGTCCAGGTGAATCCAGGGCAGGTACTGCCTGCCGCTGCCCAGCTTGCCGCCCAGGCCGAGGGAGAACAGCGGGCGCAGCGGGCCGAGCAGGCCGCCGCTGGGGGACAGGACCTGCGCGGTGCGGGCCAGCACGACCCGGGCGCCCGCCGCCGAGGCTGCCGCGGTCGCCGCCTCCCAGCGCACGCACAGCTCCGCCAGGAAACCGCGGCCCGCGGGCTCGTCCTCGTCGGCCGGGCCCGCCGGGATGGTGCCGTAGTAGCCGACGGCGGAGCCGTTGAGCAGCACCGGAACCCCCGCCTCGGCCACCGCGGCGGCCAGCACCTCGGTCGGTTCGACGCGGCTGTCGAGGAGCATCTGCTTGCGCGCCTGCGTCCAGCGGCGGTCGGCGACCCCGGCACCGCACAGGTTGACCACCGCGTCGACGCCGTCGAGGGTGCCCTCCTGCAGCGTGCCCGACGGCGGGTCCCAGCGGCGTTCGTCCGGGGCCTGCGGCTCGCGGCGGACCAGTCGCAGCACCTCGTCGCCGTCGTGTCGGAGCTTGGCCACGAGAGCGGTCCCGATGAGGCCGGACGACCCGGCGACGACTACGCGCATGGGGTGATCGTCCCGAACATCCGGTCGGCGCGCACGCCCGGGTGACGGCGGTTACCCGCGGGCGATGACGGAGGAGGGCCGCCCCGGCGGGGCGGCCCTCCTCGTGTCCACTCTGGCCGGAGGAACCGGTCAGAGACCCAGGTCGGCCTCGAAGGCGCCCTCTTCCAGGCGGTTCTTCACCGTGGAGAGGAACCGGCCCGCGTCCGCGCCGTCGACCAGGCGGTGGTCGTAGGTCAGCGCCAGGTACACCATCGAGCGAACGGCGATGGTGTCGTCGCCGTTCTCGTCGGTGATCACGACCGGGCGCTTGACGACCAGGCCGACCCCCAGGATGCCGACCTGCGGCAACTGGATGATCGGGGTGTCGAACAGCGCGCCCTGGCTGCCCAGGTTGGTCAGGTTGAACGTCGCGCCGAACAGCTCGTCCGGGGTGACCTTGTTGGCCCTGGTCCGGTCCGCGAGGTCGGTGATCTTGTGCGCCAGCCCGGCCAGGTTCAGCTCGCCCGCGTCGTGGATCGCCGGGGTGAGCAGGCCGCGCTCGGTGTCCACCGCGATGCCCAGGTGCTCGGCGCCGTGGTAGGTCACCTCCTTGGCCTCCTCGTCGATGGAGGCGTTGAGCTTCGGGTGCTGCTTGAGCGCCTCGACGGTGGCCTTGGCGAAGAACGGCAGGAACGTCAGCTTGACGCCCTCGCGCGCCTCGAACGCCGCCTTGGCCCGCGAGCGCAGCTTGGCGATCCGGGTCACGTCGACCTCGACGACCTGGGTGAGCTGCGCCGCGGTCTGCAGCGACTCCACCATCCGGCGCGACACCGTCTGGCGCAGGCGGGTCATCTTCTGCGTCGTGCCGCGCAGCGAGGTGTCGACCGACCCCGGCTTGCTCGGCGCCAACGGCGTCGAGGCCGTCGAGGCGGCGGCGGTCAGGTCCGGGCGGCGCTGCGGCTGAGCGGGCTCGGCGGGCTTGGCCTTCTCTGCCTTCTTCGCCTCGGCGGCGGCCAGCACGTCCTGCTTGCGGATGCGACCGCCGACGCCGGTGCCCTTGAGCGAGGACAGGTCCACGCCGTGCTCACCGGCCAGCTTGCGCACCAGCGGGGTCACGTACGGGGCGCTGCCGTTGGTCTCGGCCTGCGCGGGCTCGGGGGCCTCGTCCTGCTTCGGCGCCTGCTTCGGCGCCTCCTGCTTGGGGGCTTCCTTCTGGGGAGCCTCCTGCTTCGGCTCGGCCTTCGGGGCCTCCTGCTCCGGCTGCTCGGGAGCGGCCTCCACGTCCCCGCCGGACGCGGGCTTCGACTCGATGTCCCCGCCCGACCGCGGCGCGGCACCCGCGTCGCCGATGACGGCGAGCCTGCCGCCGACCTCGACGGTGGCGTCCTCGCCCGCGCTGATCTCCAGCAGCGTGCCCGCCACCGGCGACGGGATCTCGGTGTCGACCTTGTCGGTGGACACCTCCAGCAGCGGCTCGTCGACCTCGACGGAGTCGCCGACCTGCTTGAGCCAGCGGGTGACGGTGCCCTCGGTGACACTCTCGCCCAGCGCGGGCATGGTCACCGGGGTGCCCTTGCCGCTGCCCCCGGACGACGCGTCCGACGACGGCTGCGGGCCAGACGAGGGGGCCTCCTCCTGCTCGGGCTCCGCCTCCTGCGCGGGCTCGGGCTCGGGTTCCGGCTCGGCCGCCTGCTCGGCGGAACCGCCGGAGTCGGAGCCCCCCGACTCGGAGGCGTCCCCGATCTCGGCCAGCGCGGCGCCGACCTCGACCGTCTCGTCCTCCTGGGCGAGGATCTTCGTCAGCACGCCCGCGGCGGGCGACGGGATCTCGGTGTCGACCTTGTCGGTCGAGACCTCGAGCAACGGCTCGTCGACCTCGACCGTGTCGCCCTCCTGCTTGAGCCAGCGGGTGACTGTTCCTTCGGTGACGCTCTCTCCGAGCGCCGGCATCTCAACGGAGAACGCCATGGTTTCCTGGACTCCTCGTGCTTTCTGGCATGGCTGGCGGGACGTGGGCTGAGCTTTCCGGTCAGCCGTGCACGTGTAGCGGCTTGCCCGCGAGGGCGAGGAACGCCTCGCCGAGGGCCTCCGTCTGGGTGGGGTGGGCGTGGATCAGCGGTGCCACGTCCTCGGGGTAGGCCTCCCAGCTGTAGATGAGCTGGGCCTCGCCGATCAGCTCGCCCACGCGCTCACCCACAAGGGTGATGCCGACGACCGGGCCGTCGGGCGCCTTGACCAGCTTCACGCCGCCGGAGGTCTTGAGGATCTGGCTCTTGCCGTTGCCCGACAGGGCGTAGACCAGGGTCTCCGCCGAGCCGTACTTCTCCTTGGCCTGCGCCTCGGACAGGCCGACCGAGGCGACCTCCGGCTTGCAGTAGGTCACCTTCGGGATGCCCGCCTCGTCGATGACCTTCGGGTTCTGCCCGGCGATGTCCTCGGCGATGAAGATGCCCTGCTGGAAGCCGCGGTGCGCGAGCTGCAGGCCGGGCACCAGGTCGCCGACGGCGTAGACGCCGGGCAGGTTCGTGCGCAGCCGCTCGT
Organism: Actinokineospora spheciospongiae; assembly: GCF_000564855.1. Classification (GTDB taxonomy): domain Bacteria; phylum Actinomycetota; class Actinomycetes; order Mycobacteriales; family Pseudonocardiaceae; genus Actinokineospora; species Actinokineospora spheciospongiae. Next base: position 23,352 of record NZ_AYXG01000111.1, on the reverse strand, counting down.
CGGTGATCACGAAACCGCGGTCCATGGTGACCCCGGCCTCCTCGTAGCCGTGGCCCGCGCTGTTGGGGCCGCGGCCGACCGCGACCAGCAGCAGGTCGGCGTCGATCGACTCGCCGGACTCCAGCGACACCGAGACGCCGGTGTCGCTCTGGGTGGCGCCGGTGAACCTCACCCCGGTCTTGAACTTGATGCCGCGCTTGCGGAAGGCCCGCTCGAGCTGCTTGGAGGCCCACTCGTCCTCCAGCGGCACCAGCCGGGGCAGCGCCTCGACGATGGTGACCTCGGCGCCGAAGGAGCGCCACACGCTGGCGAACTCCACGCCGATCACGCCGCCGCCGAGGACGACGACCTTCTCCGGCACGTGGTCGAGGTTCAGGGCCTGGTCGCTGGTGATGATCCGGCCGCCGATCTCCAGGCCGGGCAGGGTCTTGGCGTAGGAACCGGTGGCGAGCACCACGTTCCTGCCGGTGTAGGTCTGCCCGTCGACGGTGACCTTGTTCGGGCCCACGAAGGTGCCCGCGCCCTCGACCACGGTGACCTTGTTGGCCTTGAACAGGCCCTGCAGGCCCTTGTGCAGGTTGGTGACGATGGAGTCCTTGTAGGAGTTCACACCGTTCATGTCGATGCCCTCGAGGGAGGACTTCACCCCGAACTGGTCGCCCTCGCGGGCGTTGTCCGCGACCTCGGCGGCGTGCAGCAGCGCCTTGGTCGGGATGCAGCCCCGGTGCAGGCAGGTGCCACCGACCTTGTCCTTCTCCACCAGGATCACCGAGAGTCCTAGCTCGGCCGCGCGGAACGCGCAGGCGTAGCCGCCGGACCCGCCACCCAGGATCACGAGGTCAGCGGAGGTGTCAGTCACGGGATCTCCTCGACGTGCGACAGCGTTCTGTCAATGTTGCGTCCAGTGCGGCGGGCGGCGCGCGATCACACGTTCGGCGCAGCCACCACACGCCATCTTGTCACTTCGTGAGGCAGGCTTGCGAGGTGGTCGGGGTGTCCGTTGCGTCCCTTCCGTGGTTACCGACCGGTACCGGGGGACACTGGGAACGCGGCCCCGTGGGCGGGGCCGGGAAGAGGAGGGGCAGATGGGGGTTTTCGACTCGCTGCGGCGCAAGCGCGGCAAGCCCGGCGTGCTGCGCGCGGCCAGCAAGCAGGACACCTCGCACCTGGACGAGTGGGCGGCGGCGCGCACCGGCGTCGAGGCGTACGTGGAGCCGAAGACGAACGTGACGGACACGACCGTGGTACTCGTCGCGCACGACGGCGAGTGGACCCGGCGGCGCATCGCCGACCTGGACGCGGCCTTCGCCTTCGGCAAGAAGCGGTCCATCCCGGTGTACGAGGTGAACCGGGTCGGGCTGCCACAGCGGATGCGCGACTACATCGCCAGGCAGAAGCGCGAGGGCAAGGCCTAGCACCCGCCTGGCCCGCGCTGATCACGCCCCGACCCGGTCGCGGCGGTCGGGCCGACGACAGCGGCGGCGGTTCCCGGGGAATCCGCCGCCGCTGTCGGGGGTGCGGTCAGCCGTTCGCGGCGATGTCGGCCAGGACGGCCGCGATCGTGCGGACCGGGAGGCCGGTGCCGCCCTTGGTGGTGTAGCCCCAGGGGGCGCCGCCGTTGTAGGCCGGGCCCGCGACGTCGAGGTGCGCCCACGGCAGGTCCTCGGGGACGAACTCGCGGAGGAACACGCCCGCGGCGAGCATCCCGCCCCAGCGCTGCCCGGTGACGTTGGTCAGGTCGGCCAGCCGGGAGTCCAGGTCGGCGCGCAGCTCCTCGGGCAGCGGCATGGCCCAGCCGCCCTCGCCGGTGCCGCGGGCGATCCCGGCGACGCGGTCGCGGAACTCGTCGGAGCCCATGATGCCCGCGGTGCGGTTGCCCAGGGCCACGACCTGCGCCCCGGTCAGCGTGGAGGTCTCGATCAGGTAGTCCGGGTCGTCCTCGGCGGCGCGCACCATGGCGTCGGCCAGGATCAGGCGGCCCTCGGCGTCGGTGTTGAGGACCTCGACGGTCTTGCCGCCGTACATGGTCAGCACGTCGCCGGGGCGGTAGGCGGCCCCGGAGGGCATGTTCTCCGCCATCGGCACCGTGGCCACGACCTCCAGCGGGTACTTGAGCTTCGCCGCCAGCACCACGCTCGCCACGACCGCCGCCGCGCCGGACATGTCCGAGGTCATCGCCTCCATGCCGCCCGCGGGCTTGATCGAGATGCCGCCGGTGTCGAAGGTGATGCCCTTGCCGACCAGCGCGACCTTCTTGCGCGCCCGCGGACCCCGGTAGGTCAGCCGCACCAGCCGAGGCTGGCGGGCGGAGCCCACGCCGACGCCGAGGATGCCGCCGAAGCCGCCCTTGCGCAGCGCCTTCTCGTCGAGGACCTCCACCTCCAGGCCCGCGTCCTTGGCCAGCGCGACCGCGCGCTCGGCGAACGACGCCGGGTACAGGTCGTTGGGCGGGGTGTTGATGAAGTCGCGGGCGGTGGTGACGGCCTCGGCGATCGCGGTGGCGGCCTTGAGGGTGGCCCGGTGCTCCTTGGCGGTGCCCCCGGCCGGGGCGGCCAGCTCCACCCGCGCCAGCTCGCGCTCGGTGGCGTCGGACTTGTACGCGGAGAAGGTGTAGGAGCCCAGCAGGAAGCCCTCCACCGCGGCCTGGAGGTCGACGGCGGACAGCGTGGTGGCGGCCCGCTTGCTCGACCCGGTGGCGCGGGCGGCGGCACCGGCGGCCCGGCGCACCTGCTCGGCGGTCACCGAGCCGTCCGCGGCGGCCTTGCCCAGGCCCGCGGCGACCACCACGGTGGCGGGCAGCCTGCCCAGCGTGGGCAGCTTGACGACCTCGTCGGCCTTGCCGGTGGCGCCCAGCGCGCCGAGCACCTCGGTGAGCGCGCCGTCGAACGCCGCGTCCACCTGCTCCGCGCCGGGCGCCAGCGCGAGGCCGGAGCCGTGCTGCACGGTGCCGATCACGATCGCGTCGACGGGGGCCTCGGTCACCGGTGCGGTGGCCAGTGCCAGCTTGGGGGCGGTCACGTCAGGTGCTCCTCGGGGGTTGGCTTCGGATTGACCCGGCGGACGGCCTCGTGGGTCGCCCGAGCCTGGTCGGACCGGGTCCTGCGGCCCGGGTGGTGACGTATGCTAACCAGTTGGGCATGGCTTTCAACCGGTGGCCGGATGGTGCGTCGGCCACGAATCTGACACGGTTGCGCCCGTGACAGCGATCGGACACGTTCCGGTGGGCACCCGGATCGGGGTGCTCCCGCTCCTGGCGGGTGCGGTGGTCACCGCGGCGCTGGTCGCGGTCGGACCGGCCGCGGCGGTCGCGGGCTGGTGGTCGCTCGCCGCGCTGGGCCTGGCCGGGTTGGTGAGCGTGCTGACCGCGGTGTCGCACGCCGACCTGCTGGCCCAGTCGCCCACCGGCGACCGCGACGCCCACGTCCGCGAACGCCTCGGGCTCGTCCCCGCGCGGCTCTCCGGGCTGCTCTCGGTCGTGGGCCGGGTGGTCGCCGCTGCGGCTGTCGCCGGTGCCGCGGGCACCTACCTGTGGCCCGCCCGCCCGGCGTACGCGGCGGTCGCGCTGCTGGTGGTGGTCACCGCATTGGTGGTCGCGCCGCCCGCGGTGCCACCCGCGGTGACCAGGATCGCCTGGGCCGTGGTGCTGCTCACCGTCGTCGGGTTCGCGGTGGTCGGGCTGGCCATCGCCCCGGCCGACGCCGCGGTCACCGTCGCCGCGGGCGCCCCGGGCACCGACGACCCGACGGGGGTGCTGTCCGCCGCGGGTCTGCTCACGCTGGGCTTCCTCGGCTTCGAACGGGCGGGCACGGCCCGCACGGCCGTGCCGGTGGTGCTCGCCGCGCTGCTGGTCTCGCTGGGGGTGGCGGTCGTCGTGCTGCGCCAGCTCGGTGGTCCGCGCGCGGCGCTGTCGCCGACCCCGCTGCGCGACGCCCTGGCCGCCGCCGACGGGGCGGTCCTCGACCCGCTGCTGACCCTCGGCCTCGCCCTGGGCGCGGTGCTGGTCGTGCGCGCGCTGCTCGACGGTGCCCTCTGCGCCGCCCGCGACCTGGCCGAGCACGGCGAGCTGCCCGGCGCGGCCCGCCACCACGCGCTCGCGGTCGCGGTGCTCGCCGTCGGCGCCTCGGTCGCACTGGCACCCGCGCTGCTGGCCGAGGTGGCCGCGTGCCTGCTGCTCGGGCACGCCGCGTTCGTCAACTCCGCCGCCCGCTCGCTGCCGCGCCACGACCGCTCGAGCTGGGTCCGCACCGGCTGCTGCGGCCTCGTGCTCAGCGTCGTCGTCGGCGTCAACATCTCCATCCCCGCCCTCGCCACCGCGGCCGGGGTCCTGCTCCTCGGTGGCGGCGCGCTGTGGGCGCACCGAACGCGGGCGGTCACCTGAGGTGGTCGGACGCCCGAATGTCGGGATACCGATTCTCTGCCGGGCCGATCACCGGATACGGTGCCCCCATGACGTCGACGTTGTCGTTCACGAGCACTCCGAACCCCCACCCGGCCACCCCGGAGCGGGTCGCGGAGGTACTCGCGTCCCCCGGTTTCGGACGCTACTTCACCGACCACATGGTGACTGTCCGCCACACCCGCGAGCAGGGCTGGCACGACGCCAGGGTCGGGCCGTACCAGCCGCTGACCCTGGACCCCTCGGCCTCGGTCCTGCACTACGGCCAGGCGATCTTCGAGGGCCTCAAGGCCTACGCGCAGCCGGACGGTTCGATCGCCACCTTCCGCCCGGAGGCCAACGCCGCCCGCTTCCGCGCCTCCGCCCGCCGCATGGCGATGCCGGAGCTGCCGGACGAGCTGTTCCTGGAGTCCCTGCGCCTGCTGGTCGAGGCCGACCGCCGCTGGGTGTCCACCAAGCCAGAGGAGTCGCTGTACCTGCGGCCGTTCATGATCTCCACCGAGGCGGCCCTCGGCGTCCGCCCGGCCTCGGAGTACCTGTACCTGGTCATCGCCTCGCCCGCTGGCGCGTACTTCGCCGGTGGCATCAAGCCGGTGACGGTCTGGCTGTCCACCGAGTACGTCCGCGCGGCCCCCGGCGGCACCGGCGCGGCCAAGTTCGCGGGCAACTACGCCGCGTCGCTGGTCGCCCAGGCCCAGGCCGCCGAGCAGGGCTGCGACCAGGTCGTCTGGCTCGACGCCGTGGAGCGCCGCTGGGTGGAGGAGATGGGCGGCATGAACCTGTTCTTCGTGCTGGGCGACAAGGTCGTCACCCCGGCGCTGTCGGGTTCCCTGCTCCCCGGCATCACCCGCGACTCCCTGCTGTCGCTGGCCCGGGACCTGGGCTACACCACCGAGGAGCGCCCGATCTCCACCGAGGAGTGGGAGAAGAAGGCCGCCTCCGGTGAGCTGACCGAGGTCTTCGCCTGCGGCACCGCCGCCGTGATCACCCCGGTGGGCCACGTCAAGCACGCCACCGGGTCCTTCGACGTCTCCGGCGGCGCCACCGGCCCGGTCACCACCAGGCTCCGCCAGACCCTCACCGACCTGCAGTACGGCCGGATCGAGGACCCCCAGGGCTGGATGAGCACCCTCTGACGGCATCAGCGGGGCGGGCTCCGGCCCGCCCCGCTCAGCTCAGCGTGCACGCGGCCAGCACGACCGCCGTGGCCAGTTCGCAGGCCGCGCCCAGCACGTCCCCGGTGACCCCGCCGAAGCGGCGCCGCGTGTGCGCCACCAGCAGCGCCACCACCGCCGCCGCGACCACCACCCCCACCGCCGCCCTCGGCCCCACCGCCACCAGCCCCGCGGCGGCCAGCAGCACCGCCCACCCCGCGGGCACCCACCACGGCTGCGTCCCGGCGACCAGCGCGCCCAACCCGTCCGGCCGCGCCGCCGGGACCCCGCGCACGCAGCACGCCCCGAACGCCGTCCGCCCGGCCGCCAGCGCGAGCACGACCCCCGCCCACGGCACCGACGGCAGCGCCACCGCCTCGACCCCCAGCACGACGATCAGCGCCACCACCCCGAACGGCCCGACGTCACCGCCCTTCATGACCGCCAGCGCCCGCTCCGGCGGCCCGTAGCAGCCGAGCCCGTCCGCGGTGTCCGCCAGCCCGTCCAGGTGCATCCCCCGGGTCGCCAGCGCCAGCACGCCCACCGCCAGCACCCCCGCGAGCAGCGGCGGGAACGGCAGCCACAGCACCCCGGCGGCCAACAGCCCGAGCAGGGCGCCGACCACGGGTGCCACCGCGATCGCCGAGCGGGCCGCCCGGGTGTCCACCGACTCCACGTGCAGCGGCAGCACGGTCAGCCAGGACAGGGCCAGCCGCAGACCGATCATCCGGCGTCGGTCGGCAGCGGGGTGTCGCGCCCGCTGACCCCCGCGTCCTCGAAGGTCGCCATCTCGGCCAGGACGCGGGTCGCCATGGAGACCAGGGGCAGCGCGGCGAGCGCGCCGGACCCCTCGCCCAGCCGCAGGTCCAGTTCCAGCAGCGGCGTGAGGTCGAGCTGTTCCAGGGCGAGGGTGTGCGCGGGTTCCACCGACCGGTGCCCGGCGACCCACCACGCCGACGCGCCCGGCGCCAGTTCCTCGGCGACCAGCGCCGCCGCCGCGCTGATCAACCCGTCGAGGACCACCGGTGTCCGGCGCACGGCGGCCTGCGCCAGGAACGCGGCCATGGCCGCGATGTCCGCGCCCGAGGCGGCGCGCAGCAGCGCCACCGGGTCGCCCGAGACCCGGCGGGCCCGGCGCAGGCCGTCGCGGACGGCCACCGCCTTGCGCATCCACCCCCGGTCGTCGATGCCGGTGCCGCGGCCGACCACGGCCACCGGCTCCGCGCCGGTCAGCGCGGCGATCAGCACCGAGGCGGGGGTGGTGTTGCCGATGCCCATGTCACCGGCGACCAGCAGGTCCGCCCCGCTGTCGACCTCCTCGTCGGCGATCGCGCGACCGGCGGTGATCGCCGCGCGCACCTCGGCGTCGGACAGGGCGTCCTCGCGGTCGACCGACCCGGACGAGCGGCGGACCTTGTGCGCGGTGACCTGCTCGGGCAGCCCGGCGCCGTCGGTGTCGACCGACAGGTCCACCACCCGCACGGTCGCCCCGGCGACCGAGGCCAGCACGTTGACCGCCGCGCCCCCGGTGAGGAAGTTCGCCACCATCTGGCCGGTGACCTCGCTCGGGAACGCCGAGACCCCGTGCGCGGCGACCCCGTGGTCACCGGCGAACACGACCACCCTGGGCCGGGCGAACGGCTTCGGCGGGCACTGGCCCTGGCAGGCCGCCACCCACACCCCGAGCTCCTCCAGCCGCCCCAGCGAGCCCTGCGGCTTGGTCAGCCGCTCGTGCCGGGCGACGGCCTCGCGGCGGGCGGTCGCGTCCGGCGCGGTCACGTGCGGGAAGTCGGTGCTCACCGGGGTGCCTCCGAGGGGTTCAGCGTCAGCGCAGCCGCAGCGGCAGGCCCGCGACCAGCAGCAGCACCTCGGTGCTCACCTCGGCCAGGGACGCGTTGACCGCGCCGAGTTCGTCGCGGAAGAGCCTGCCAGAACGGGTCGCGGGAACCACACCCAGCCCGACCTCGGCCGACACCACCACCAGCGGCGCCGCGCACGCGGCGACCGCCTCCACCAGCCGCGCCCGCTCGGCCGCCACCGTGACCCCCGGTTCGGTCCAGGCCGCGGCGTCGTCGAGGGCACCGGTGAGCCAGGTCGCCACGTCGTCGAGCAGCAGCGGCGGGTCGTCGGCGCGGGCCGTGGACAGGGCGGCGACCAGGGACTCGGTGTCCGGGACCTCCACCGTGCGCCAGGTGGCGGGCCTGCGGTCGACGTGGGTGGCGATCCGCGCGTCCCACTCCGCGTCGCCCGGCACCCGGCGGGCGGTGGCCAGGTAGGTGGCCGGGCCGTCGGCCGGGAGCAGGCCCTCGGCGTGCGCGGACTTGCCCGACCGGGCCCCGCCCAGCACCAGCGTCTTCACGTCCGGGCACGCTACCGTCCCGGGCATGAGCTTCAGTTGGCGCTACGAGGACACCACCGGCGGCCCCGTCCCCGGCCCGGCCGTCACCTTCGACGACCAGGCCGAGGCCGAGGACTGGTTCAGCACCACCTGGCCGGACCTGCTGGAATCCGGCGTCGAGCAGGTGACCCTGCTCGACGGGGAGACCGAGGTCTACGGCCCGATGGGCCTGCGCACCCCCTGACCGCGGGTGCGGCTCAGGGGCTGACGGTCAGCGACGGGTCCGTGACCACCACGTCGGCGAGCACGCCGTCGATCGCCTTGAGCAGGTCGGCGTCGAGCTTCCTGCCCGCCGCGGCGGCGTTGTCGACGACCTGCTCCGGGCGGGACGCGCCGATGATCGCCGAGGCGACGTTGGAGTTCTGCAAGACCCACGCCACCGCGAGCTGCGCCATGCTCAGCCCGGCCTGCTCGGCCAGCGGCTTGAGCTGCTGCACGGCGGTGAGCACGTCGTCGCGCAGCCAGCGGGAGATCATGTTCTTGCCGCCGGTCTCGTCGGTCGCCCGGGACCCGGCGGGCGGCTCGGCCCCCGGCGCGTACTTGCCGGTCAGCACGCCCTGCGCGATCGGCGACCACACGACCTGGCCCAGGCCCTCCCGCTCGGAGGTGGGCACGACCTGCTTCTCGATGACCCGCCACAGCATCGAGTACTGCGGCTGGTTGGAGATGAACGGCACGTTCAGCTCCCGGGCCAGCGCCGCGCCCCGGGTGATCTGGTCCGCGGTCCACTCCGAGACGCCGATGTAGAGGACCTTGCCCTGCCGCACCAGGTCGGCGAAGGCGAGCATGGTCTCCTCCAGCGGCGTGCTCCGGTCGAACCGGTGCGCCTGGTAGAGGTCGAGGTAGTCGGTGCCGAGCCGCTGCAGGGAGGCGTGCGCGGACTCCATGACGTGCTTGCGGCCCAGGCCCTTGTCGTTGGGGCCGCCGGGACCGGTCGGCCAGAAGACCTTGGTGAAGATCTCCAGGCCCTCGCGCCGCTGCCCCTTGAGGGCGCGGCCGAGGACCGACTCGGCCTTGGTGTTGGCGTAGACGTCGGCGGTGTCGAAGGTGGTGATGCCCGCGTCGAGGGCGGCGCGCACGCAGGCCTGCGCGGCGTCCTCCTCGACCTGCGAGCCGTGGGTCAGCCAGTTGCCGTAGGAGATCTCGGAGACGTTGAGGCCACTGCGGCCCAGGCGGCGGTGTTCCATGGGAACGAGCCTAATCCGAGGTGCTTCGTTGTGCTAACTGTTGAGAGTGGACAGAGCAGCCGGGGCGGTCTAGGCGACGGCGTCGCCCGCGCGCACCCGGGGCTTGGGCACGCGCAGCTTGCGGAGCTGGGTGGCGCGCACGAACCCGTACCAGCCGATGGAGAAGCCGCGGCTGGTGTCCTTCGGGAACTTCGCCCGCACCCGCTTGGCGATCCGGCGGCCGTTGAGCACGCCCTCGACGACCATGGCGACCAGCATCAGCAGGCAGGCCAGCGTCGCGTACTGCTGGATCGCCAGCGAGGGCACCAGCAGCGACAGGAACACCACCACCGCCAGCGGCATGAACAGCCCCAGCAGGTTGCGCCGGGAGTCCACCAGGTCGCGGATGTAGGCCTTGACCGGGCCGCGGTCGCGCGGCATCAGGTAGCGGTCGTCGCCCTCGTTCATCCGCTTGCGCTGCTCGATGCGCTGGAGCTTGCGCTGGGCGGCCAGCTCGGCGCGCTCCTCCTTGCTGCCGCGGGCGCGGCGCATGGCCTCGCGGGTGGTCTTCGGCGGCGGCGCCACCGGGCCGCGCCTGCGGCCCTCGGCCTCGCGCCGCTTGGGGGTCGGCCTGCCCTTGCCGGGGGTGCGGGCCTTGGTGGTGTCGCCCACGGTCACGGCAGCCTCCTCCACCTGTTCGGCTTCGGGGCTGTCTGCGCTGGTGCGACGGAGGAACCTCACCTGCACAGGGTATGACAACCCGCTCGGTGGATACGCTGCGCCCGTGCTGGTCGTCATCGCGCCCGACGGTTTCGGGGGCACCCTGACCTCCCGGGCCGCCGCCGAGGCGATCGCCGCGGGCTGGCGCCGGGGTGCTCCGGCGCACGAACTGCTGCTGCGCCCGCTGGCCGACGGCGGCCCCGGTTTCGTCCCCGTGCTGCACGGCGCCCTGGGCGGCGAGGTCCACCAAGTGCAGGTCAGCGGCCCCCTGGGCGACCTGGTCGACGCTTCCTGGCTGCTGGTGGGGGAGACCGCCTACCTGGAGTCCGCCGAGGCCGCAGGCCTGCACCTGGTGCCCGCCGACCGCCGCGCCGGGGTGTGCGAGACGACCACCACCCGCGGGGTCGGCGAGCTGGTGGCCGCCGCCGTCACGGCGGGTGCGCGACGGGTCGTGGTCGGCCTCGGCGGTTCGGCGACCACGGACGGGGGAGCGGGGCTCATCGACGGACTCGGCGCGCTCGACCTGTCCGGGGTGCGCCTGGTGGCCGCGGCGGACGTGGAGAACCCCCTGCTCGGCCCGCACGGCGCGGCGGCGGTGTTCGGCCCGCAGAAGGGCGCCGACCCGGCCGCGGTGGCCCGCCTGGAGGCCCGGCTGGCCGGGTGGGCCGATGAGCTGGCCGCCCGCACCGGCCGCGACCCGCGCGGGCACCCCGGCGCCGGGGCGGCGGGCGGCCTGGGCTTCGCGCTGCTGGCCCTGGGCGCCGAGGTGACCTCCGGGGCGGGTCTGGTCGCCGGGGCCACCGGCCTGGCCGCCGCCGTGGCCCGCGCCGGGCTCGCGGTCACCGGCGAGGGCAGCTTCGACTGGCAGTCGCTGCGCGGCAAGCTGGTCACCGCGGTGGCCGGGGCCGCGGCCGAGCGCGGCGTGCCGTGCCTGGTGCTGGCCGGTCAGGTGTCGGTCGGGCGCAGGCAGGCGGCGTCGGCGGGGGTGACCGAGGCGCACTCCGCCGCCGAGCACGCCGGGTCGGTGGCCGCGGCCCTGGCCGATCCGGCGGGCACCCTCGCCGACCTGGCCGAGCACGTGGCCCGGCAGTGGCGGTGACCGTTGGTGGGCGAGCCGCGACGATGTGGTGGGGGACCGGCCGAGAGGTGGCACGGGGCGTGACGCAGTGCGCGTCCGCTGCCCGCCCGGCTGTGTCACCATGGGGCGGGAACAAAATCCACGCCTGCGTCTGTTGTCCCGATCGAGGACCCCGTCCGGGTCCGCCACCGGCGTAGGACCAGCCAAGGGAGAACCATGACGACCGCCCAGGAGAACGGCACCGAAGCGGCGACCCACGGTGTCAAGCTGTCCGCCGAGGCCGCCACCAAGGCCAAGGCGCTGCTCGACCAGGAGGGCCGCGACGACATGCACCTGCGCATCGCCGTGCAGCCCGGCGGCTGCGCTGGCCTGCGCTACCAGCTCTTCTTCGACGAGCGCACCCTCGACGGCGACCTGTTCCGCGACTACGACGGCCTCAAGGTCGCCGTGGACCGGATGAGCGCCCCGTACGTCGACGGCGCCGTGATCGACTTCGTCGACACCATCGAGAAGCAGGGCTTCACCATCGACAACCCGAACGCGGGCGGTAGCTGCGCCTGCGGTGACTCGTTCCACTGAGTCCGGGAGCACCCACGCGCCAAGAGGGCCACGATCCTGGGATCGTGGCCCTCTTGGCGTGCGGTCAGCGCGGTTACACGTACTCGTCGAGGTCGATGACCTGGGCCGCGTTGGCCTCGGAGACCCACCACGCCGCCGCCGCCCTGGCGGCCGGGATGCCCGCGGAGACGAGCTCCGGGTCGACGGTGAGGCCGGTCGGCAGGTCCGCGCAGTCCGCGATCAGCTCGGCCATGGTGTCCGCTTCTGGAGTGCTCATGCCCTGCACGGTAAACGTAATCAACGTCACTTCCCAGGGGTACCGACCAGTAGTGTTGGGCCGAATGGTCGACGACTACCCCGACCGGTGGTTGCCCGCACGAGCGCGGGCTGATCGAATCTCGATCGCCGGTTGATCGAATCAGACCCCACGCCCCGTCGACCCCTCGGGCGTCGACCACCCACACAGGGAGAGGCCTCGTGCCCGTCGCAGTCTCCGGAAGTATCGCCACCGACAACCTGATGCACTTCCCGGGGAAGTTCTCCGAGCAGCTCGTCGCCGAGCAGCTCCACAAGGTGTCGCTGAGCTTCCTCGTCGACGACCTGGTGGTCCGCCGCGGCGGCATCGGCGCCAACATCGCCTTCGGCCTGGGCGTCCTCGGCTGCTCGCCGATCCTGGTCGGCGCGGTCGGGGCGGACTTCGCCGACTACCGCTCCTGGCTGGAGCGGCACGGGGTCGACTGCGCGGGCGTGCACGTCTCCGAGGTCGCCCACACCGCCCGCTTCGTCTGCACCACCGACGACGAGATGAACCAGATCGCCTCGTTCTACGCGGGCGCCATGTCGGAGTCCCGGCAGATCGAGCTGCACCCGATCGAGGCCAAGGCGGGCAAGCTCGACCTGGTCCTGATCGGCCCGGACGACCCGGAGGGCATGCTCCGCCACGCCCAGGAGTGCCGCCAGCGCGGCTACGCCTTCGCCGTCGACCCCTCCCAGCAGATGGCCCGCATGGACGGCGCGCAGATCCGCGACTTCGTCACCGGCGCGGACTACCTGTTCACCAACGACTACGAGTGGGAGCTGCTGCGGCAGAAGACCGGCTGGTCCGACCAGGAGGTCATGGAGAAGGTCGGCCTGCGCGTCACCACCCTCGGCGCCAAGGGCGTGGAGATCGTCCGCAAGGACGGCACCAGCCTCACCGTCAGCGCCGTCCCGGAGACCGCCAAGGTCGACCCCACCGGCGTCGGCGACGGCTTCCGCGCGGGCTTCGTCGCCGCCATCACCCAGGGCCTGGGCCTCGAGCGCGCCGCGCAGCTCGGCTCGCTCATCGCCACCCTGGTGCTGGAGACCGTCGGCACCCAGGAGTGGACCTTCGGCAAGGAGGCGGCCCTCGCCCGCCTCAGCGACGCCTTCGGCCCCGAGGCCGCGGCGGAGATCGCCCCGATCCTGCCCTGACCACGACCGCGAGCCCCGGCCCGGCACCACCCGGCCGGGGCTCGCGGCTGTCCGGGGTGGACCGTCCCGGGAAGACCGCACAACGCCGACGGCCGCCCCCGGACAGGGGCGGCCGTCAGCGCGAGAAGACGCTCAGAGCTTGACCGGGTAGCGCGGCTCGGGCACCACCGGCGCGATCCGGCGCTCGATGAAGATCCCGTGCCACAGCATGAACACCAGCAGCGCCCAGATCCGCCGCGAGTGGTCCAGCGTCCCGGCCCGGTGCTCCTCCAGCAGCCGCAGCACCGCGTTCTTGTCGATCAGCGCGTCGGTCTGCGACTGGAGCACGATGTCGCGGGCCCAGTCGTACATCTCCGACCGCAGCCAGATCCGGATCGGCACCGGGAACCCCAGCTTGCGCCGGTTGAGCACGTGCTCCGGGACGATCCGGCGCATCGCCTGCCGCAGCGCGTACTTCGTGGTCTCCTTGGTGATCTTCTGCTCCAGCGGCACGGTCGCCGCCACCTTGAACACCTCGGGGTCCAGGAACGGCACCCGCAGCTCCAGCGAGTTCGCCATGGTCACCTTGTCGGCCTTGACCAGGATGTCCCCGCGCAGCCAGGTGTAGAGGTCCACGTGCTGCATCCGGGTCACCGGGTCCAGCGCCGCCGACTCCCGGTACGCGGCGGCGGTGACGTCCCGGTGACCCACCCGGGGGTCGTAGGTCCGCAGCACCTGCTGCAACTGGTCCTCCCGGAAGATCCGGGCGTTGCCGTAGTAGCGGTCCTCCAGCGACAGCGCACCGCGCCGCAGCAGGTCCTTGCCGCGGGTGCCCTCCGGGATCTTCGTCGACACCTTGCCCATGATCTTGCGCAGCGCCCCCGGCACCCGCTCGAACGGCGCCAGCGACAGCGGCTCCCGGTAGATCGTGTACCCGCCGAACAGCTCGTCCGCGCCCTCGCCGGACAGCACCACCTTCACGTGCTTGCGGGCCTCGCGGGCGATGAACCACAGCGGCACCAGCGCCGGGTCGGCCACCGGGTCGTCCAGGTACCACACGATCAGCGGCAGCGCGGACATCATGTCGTCCGCCGACACCGTGCGGACCACGTGCTTGACCCCGATCGCGGCGGCCGACTCGGCGGCCACGTCGATCTCGGAGTACCCCTGCCGCTCGAACCCGGTGGTGAAGGTCACCAGGTCCGGGTTGTGCCTGCGGGCCAGCGCGGCGATCGCGGTGGAGTCGATGCCGCCGGACAGGAACGACCCCACTGTCACGTCCGCGCGCATGTGCACCCGCACCGAGTCGCTGAGCACGTCGGCGATGCGGTCGTGCAGCGCGTCCGCCTCGGCCTGGCCGTGCACCGGGGTCGGGGCGAACCGGGGCGTCCAGTACCGCCGGATCACCGGCTCCTCACCGGGGACCAGCGTGAACGAGTGCCCGGACTCCACCCGGTGGACCTGGGTGTGCATCGTGGCGGGCTCGGGCACGTACTGGAGCGTCAGGTAGTGCTGCAACGCCCGGCGGTCCAGTTCCTGCCGCACGCCGATGACCGGCGCCAGCTCCAGGATCGACTTCTTCTCGCTGGAGAACGCCACCCCGCCTGGGCCCACCGCGTAGAACAGCGGCTTGATGCCGAACGGGTCGCGCGCGCCGAAGAGGACCTGGCGCTGGGAGTCCCAGATCAGGAACGCGAACATGCCGCGCAGCCGGGTGACCGCGGCGTCGCCGAGGTGGTGGTAGGCGGCGACGATCGTCTCCGAGTCGCCGTCCGTGCTGAACCGCGCACCGTGCCGCTCCGCCAGCTCCGCGCGCAGCTCCAGGTAGTTGTAGATCTCGCCGTTGAACAGCAGGGTGTAGCGGCCCGGAGCCTCCGGCGGACCCCACACCAGCGGCTGGTGCGAGTGCTCCAGGTCGATCATCGCCAGGCGGTTGAAGCCGAAGACGGCCTCACCGCCGGTCCAGGTCCCGCTCTCGTCCGGGCCGCGGTGCCGCTGGCAGCGCATCGCGGCACCGACGGCCCCGCGGGCCGCGGCGGCGTCCATCTCCGAAGGGCAGACCAGGCCAAGCAGACCGCACACGCTTCTCGCGCACCTCTCGTGTCGAGCCGGGGGAAGCCGCCCGGTGGGGAGCCGGGCGGTCAGGCCGCGTCGCCGGGACAGCTTCGTCGCGGCGGCGGCTCCTCAGCGGAGACGCCAGTATGCCGGGCGGGGTTGCGCGCGGGTGACAAGGTCGTGCCCGCCCCGAAGTGTGACCGACATCCGCTCACCCCTCGCAGGGTGTGGCCCCGGTCGCTGGGCTAGGCTCCGCATGGCTCCAGACGAGCGTGGATCGCCGCTGCCCCAGCGGTGAGCACCCGCCCGTCGCGGAGGTCACGGGAAGATCGCCTCGAGGAGGAGTCGCGCAGTGGGCACACCTGCCTCCGGTGCCGCAGGGCACGGGAACCGCACGCCGCTCGGACGGCCTGCCAAGCTCGCCGGCCTGATGCTGCTGGTCGTGCTCGGCGCCTCCGGGTGCTCCACCGAGCAGGTCCTGCGCTTCGGCTGGCCCGAGGGCGTCACGCCGCAGGCCGACCGGATGCGCGAGTTCTGGACCTGGTCGGTCGTCGCCGCCCTGGTCATCGGCCTCATCACCTGGGCGCTGATCATGTGGCCGGTGGTCGCGCACCGCAAGCGCGGCGACAAGCTGCCCAAGCAGTTCCAGTACAACCACTTCCTGGAGCTGATCTACACCGGCATCCCGGTCGTCATCGTGGTCGTGCTCTTCTACTTCACCGCCACGACGCAGAACTACGTGCAGGCGGAGAAGGAGCCCGACGTCACCGTCGACGTGCTCGCCTTCCAGTGGAACTGGGAGTTCGGCTACAACTCCTACAAGACCGAGTCCGGTCAGTTGGTGCAGCCGAGCGAGGACGACAAGGTGCGCACCGTCGGCAGCAGCGCCGAGATCCCGCTGCTGGTGCTGCCCACCGACCGCACCATCCAGTACAACCTGCGCTCCCGCGACGTCATCCACTCGTTCTTCGTCCCGGAGTTCCTGTTCAAGCGGGACGTCTTCCCCATGCCGGAGAAGAACGAGCAGGACTACACCTTCCAGAACTCGATCGACCAGACCGGGTCCTTCGTGGGCCGCTGCGCCGAGCTGTGCGGCACCTACCACGCGGTCATGAACTTCGAGGTCCGGGCGATCACCCCGGACCTGTTCGACCAGTACATGCGGCTGCGCGGGCAGACCAACCCGAAGACGAACAAGAACTACACCGCGGGTGAGGCGCTGGCGCAGATGAACTGCGGCGAGCTGTGCACCCCGACCGCGGTGACCACCAAGCCGTTCAACACCGACCGCACCGTGCGCACCGCGTCCAACTAGGACGCGGGCCCCGATGGACACGACGGCGGTACGACAGGTGAATGCGAGGACACCATGAAGGTCGAAGCCAGGCTCTTCGACGTCACGACCGGCTTCTTCTTTCTCTCCGCGATCGTCTACGGCCTGTGGGCGGGCGAGGCGGTGGGAACGGTGGCCCTCATCCTGACCGGCGGGCTGTCGCTGATCGTGGGTTCCTACTTCCACTTCATCGCCCGGCGGCTGGAGCAGCGCCCGGAGGACAACCCGGACGCCGAGGTCAGCGACGGCGCCGGTGAGCTGGGCTTCTTCTCCCCTGGCAGCTACTGGCCGGTGGCGGTGGCCGCCTCCGCCGCGCTCGCGGGCTTCGCCATGGCGTTCTGGCAGGTGTGGCTCCTGGTGATCGCCGTCGTCCTGGTGCTCTTCACCGTCGGTGGCCTGGTGTTCGAGTACCACACCCGGCCCGACGCCGAGTAACCACAGCAGACACGACAAGAGGCTCCACCCGATCCGATCGGGTGGAGCCTCTTCTCGTTCGTGGTCTCAGGCTTCCTTGGCGGCCAGCCTGCGCGACGTCGCCGTCCAGCGGTCCAGCAGCGTCGCCCCCGCACCGGAGTCCAGCGCGTGCGCGGCCTGCCCCAGACCCGCCTCCAAGTCCGCGTGCAGGTCCCCGGTGAAGCCGCGGAACGCCGCGATCGCCCCGGCCGCGTTCAGCAGCACCGCGTCGCGCACCGGCCCCGGCTTGCCCGCCACCAGGTCCCGCACCACCGCGGCGTTGAACGCCGCGTCACCACCGCGCAGGTCGGCCGGGGTGGCGGGGGAGACGCCCAACCGCGCCGGGTCGATCCGCTCCTCGCGCACGACCCCGCCGGAGACCACCCAGGCCCGCGTCGTGGTCGTCGTGGTGATCTCGTCCAGGTTGTCCTCGCCGCGCACCACCAGCACGCTCGCGCCGCGCCCGGCGAACACCTCCGCCACCAGCGGCGCCATCCGCAGGTTCGCGCAGCCCACCAGGCCCGCGGTCGGCTTCGCCGGGTTCGTCAGCGGGCCCAGCACGTTGAACACCGTGGGGATGCCCAGCTCGCGGCGCGGCGGGCCGGTGACCCGGAACGCCGGGTGGAACACCGCGGCGAAGCAGAAGCCGATGCCCACCTCGCGCACGCAGGTGGCCACCGCGTCCGGCGACAGCTCGATCGCCACCCCCAGCTCCTCCAGCACGTCGGCCGTGCCGCACTGCGAGGACGCGGCCCGGTTGCCGTGCTTGACCACCGGCACCCCGGCCGCGGCGGCGGTGATCGCGGCCATGGTGGAGATGTTCACGGTGTGCGCCTGGTCGCCGCCGGTGCCGACGACGTCCACCGCGTGCCCGTCGACGTGCACCAGCCGGGCGTGCGCCAGCATGCCCGCGGCCATGCCCGCGATCTCCTGCGGCGTCTCGCCCTTGGCCCGCAGCGCGACGGCGAACCCGGCGATCTGCGCCGGGGTGGCGCTGCCGGACATGATCTGGCCCATCGCCCACGTGGTGTCCGCCTCGGTGAGGTCGGCGCGTTCGATCAGGCGGTTGAGCAGGCCCGGCCACGAGGGCGGCTGGCCGGTGGGGACCGGGATGACCACGGGGACCGACCCGCTCAGCCGCGGACGACGGGCAGGCGCTGCGAGCGCAGCACGTCGGCCACGGTCTCGGCGGCGGTCAGCGGGTCGAGCGGGTGCACCAGCACCGCCTCGGCGCGCGACCAGGTCGCCAGCCAGCGGTCGTCCTTGCGGCGCACCGCGATCACGATCGGGGGACAGTCGGCGATCTCATCCTTGAGCTGCCTGCACAGGCCGATGCCGCCGGTCGGCTGCGCCTCGCCGTCGAGGATCGCCAGGTCGATGTCGCCGCCGTCCATCTCCATCAGCACGTCGGACACGGTGCCCACCTCGACGAAGACCACCCGGCCCACGTCCGCGGCCGGTCGCCTGCCCACGGCTGTGACGATGCTCTCCCGCACCTCGGGCCGGTGGCTGAACACCAGGATCTTCAGGGGCTGAGTGCTCATGCTCGACGTCCTCAGGCTCAGGTCAGATCGGACCCCGCGATGTTATCGGTCTCACCCCGCCGGGGCTGCAACACGTCCCAGCCCGGGGCGTCCCCGCCCAGCCGCTGCGCCAGGCTCGCCATCCGCGACCGCTCCCGCGCGCACTCCAGTGCCGTCACCACCTGCGCCCGCACGGCGTGGAACCGGGTCGACCCGTCCGGCCCGGGGACCGGACCGCGCAGCTCGTAGCCGTCTTGACCGATCAACCCCGCCGCCTCGCCCGCCCGCTCCGGCGGCAGCTCCAGGTGGTGGCGCAGCACCGCCTGCTCGCCCTCGCGCCAGCCCGCGGCGGCGGCCAGCACCGACGAGGCGGCCTCCGCCGGGTCGAAGCTCCCGGCGACGACCACCAGGTCCGGGTCGTCGACCGGCAGCGGCGGCGGCTCCGCGCGCCCGAACAGGCCGCGGACGCGGTCCAGAAAAGACATCTCGGCTCCCGAATTGCGCATCCGCGCTCATATCGCGGCGATGACGGCGGTGTGACGCGGTCTACTCGCGCCCCGCCCGGGCGTGGCGTGTCGTCGCAGGACATAATGCGACGCGTGACTGCAGCAGCGCCCTCCATTGGCCAGCGTGTGCACTCGCTGAACCGGCCGAACATGGTCAGCGTCGGCACCATCGTGTGGCTGTCCAGCGAGCTGATGTTCTTCGCCGGACTCTTCGCCATGTTCTTCACCGTCAAGGCGCAGAACGGCGACCAAGCGTGGCCGCCGCCGCTGGCCGGTGGGGAGGAGTTCCACCTGAACGTCCCCTACGCGCTGCCGTTCACCATCATCCTGGTGCTCTCGTCGTTCACCTGCCAGCTCGGCGTGTTCGCCGCCGAGCGCGGTGACGTGTTCGGCCTGCGCCGGTGGTACGTGGCCACCCTGGTCATGGGGGCGATCTTCGTCGCGGGCCAGGCCTACGAGTACTACAACCTCGTCCACGAGGGCCTGACGATCCCGTCCGGACCGTTCGGCACGGTGTTCTTCCTGACCACCGGCTTCCACGGACTGCACGTCATCGGCGGCCTCATCGCCTTCGTCTACCTGCTCGTCCGGACCAGGCTGAGCAAGTTCACCCCCGCCCAGGCCACCTCGGCGATCGTGGTCTCGTACTACTGGCACTTCGTCGACGTCGTGTGGATCGGCCTGTTCGCCGTCATCTACCTCGTGCCATGACGGACCCCGCTCACCACCACAGCTCCGCCGAGCCCGCACTGACAGCAAGGGTTGCCGTTCAATGACCAAGAAACCACGCAGTCGTGGCAAGTTCCGCAGGCGCCTGGCCGGACTCCTGGCCCTCGGCTTCGGCCTGCTGTCGGTCGGCCTCGCCTACTCCGCGCTGGCCCCGTCGCCGCCGGTGGCCCAGGCCCAGGACGACGCCGCCCTGGTGCGCAAGGGCGAGCAGATCTACAACACCACCTGCATCTCCTGCCACGGCGCCAACCTCGAGGGCGTGCAGGACCGCGGGCCCAGCCTGGTCGGCATCGGGCAGGCCTCGGTGTACTTCCAGACGGCGACCGGGCGGATGCCCGCGGTCCGCCAGGAGGCCCAGGTTCCGCGCAAGCCCGCGAAGCTGACCCCCGAGGAGATCGACGCGATCGGCGCGTTCGTCCAGTCGCACGGCGGCGGCACCCAGTTGCCCAACGTGCCCGGCGAGCAGCTCATCGGCGAGAACCCGGCGCGCGGCGGCGAGCTGTTCCGGCTCAACTGCGCCTCCTGCCACAACTTCACCGGCCGCGGCGGCGCGCTGTCCTCGGGCAAGTACGCGCCCGCGCTGGACGGGGTCACCGAGACCGAGATCTACGCGGCCATGCTGACCGGTCCGCAGAACATGCCCAAGTTCTCCGACCGGCAGCTCACGCCGGAGGAGAAGAAGGACATCATCGCCTACGTCAAGTCGGTGACCGACGGGAACAACAACCCCGGCGGTAGTGCGCTCGGCGGGCTCGGCCCGCAGTCCGAGGGCCTGATCGCATTCATCGTGGGGATCGCCGCGCTGGTCGGCGTGACCCTCTGGATTGGGGCTAAGTCATGAGTTCGACCGACCCGGAGCAGAAGCTGCCGAGCGAAGCGGAGCTGGCGGAGCTGTCGCGGGAAGACCTCGTCCGGCTCGGCGGGAAGCTCGACGACGTCGAGCTCGTCGAGTACCCGGACCCCTGGCCGGTCAAGGGCACCCGCGCCGAGAAGCGCGCCGAGCGCCTGGTCGCCGCCTGGTTCCTGATCGCCGCCCTGGCGGGCCTGGCGTTCGTGGTCGTCTTCGTCGCCTGGCCCTCGGCCTACGTGGCGCCCGACCAGGAGGGGTACTTCGCGTACTCGCTCTACACCCCGCTGCTGGGCGCCACCCTGGGCCTGTCGGTCGCCGCCATCGGCGTGGCCGCCCTGCTCTACACCAAGAAGTTCATCCCGCACGAGGTCGCGGTCCAGCAGCGCCACGAGGGCGGCTCGACGGAGGTCGACAAGGCCACCTTCGCCGCCCACCTGGCCGACGCCGGTGTCCGCTCCACCATCGGCCGCCGCTCGCTGATCAAGCGCACCGCGGGCCTCGGCGCGGGCGCCATGGGCCTGGGCGTGGGCGTGTTCGCCCTCGGCGGCCTGGTCCGCGACCCGTGGGCGCAGACCGACACCCCGAACTCGCTGTGGCACACCGGCTGGAAGTCCGACGACGGCGAGCGCGTCTTCCTGCGCCGCGCCACCGGCAACCCCGAGGTCGTCGACCTGGTCAAGCCGGGCGACCTGGACGCGGGCGCCATGGAAACGGTGTTCCCGTTCCGCGAGTCCGAGCGCGGCGACCACGAGGCCCTGTCCAAGGCGCTCAAGCGCTCGGACAACCCGGTCATGCTGATCCGCCTGCGCCCGCAGGACGCGGCCCGCGTGGTCAAGGCCGAGGGCCAGGAGGACTTCAACTACGGCGACTACTACGCGTACACGAAGATCTGCAGCCACCTCGGCTGCCCGACCTCCCTGTACGAGCAGCGCACGAACAGGATTCTGTGCCCGTGCCACCAGTCGCAGTTCGACGCGCTCAACCACGCGAAACCCATCTTCGGTCCGGCCACGCGCAAGCTGGCCCAGCTCCCGATCGCAGTCGATGAGAAGACGGGTTACCTTTATGCACTGAGGGACTTCATCGAGCCCGTGGGACCTGCCTTTTGGGAGAGGAAGTCATGAGCGCCATCACATCTCCCACCAAGCCCAACAACGCCGCGCTGCGCGCAGCGGGCGGTGCGGCGAAGTGGGCGGACGACCGCTACCACCCGGCGGCCGGTCTGCGGAAGCAGCTGAACAAGGTCTTCCCGACGCACTGGTCCTTCCTGCTCGGTGAGATCGCCCTCTACAGCTTCATCGTGCTGCTGCTGACGGGCACCTACCTGGCGCTGTTCTTCGACCCCTCCATGCAGGAGGTCGTCTACCAGGGGTCCTTCACCAACCTGCGCGGCCTGGAGATGTCGCGGGCCTACGAGTCCGCGCTGAACATCTCCTTCGACGTGCGCGGCGGCCTCTTCGCCCGGCAGATGCACCACTGGGCGGCCCTGCTGTTCATGGCGGCGATGGTCACCCACATGTTCCGGGTGTTCTTCACCGGCGCCTTCCGCCGCCCGCGCGAGGTCAACTGGGTCATCGGCGTCAACCTGTTCCTGATCGGCGCCCTCGAGGGCTTCGCGGGCTACTCGCTGCCGGACGACCTGCTCTCCGGCGCGGGCCTGCGGATCATGTCGGGCCTGATCCTGTCGATCCCGGTCCTGGGCACCTGGGTGCACTGGCTGCTGTTCGGCAGCGAGTTCCCCGGCGAGGACATCGTGCCGCGGCTCTACTCCGCGCACATCCTGCTGATCCCGGCCATCCTGCTGGCGCTGATCGGCCTGCACCTGGCCCTGGTCTGGTACCAGAAGCACACCCAGTTCCCCGGCGTGCGCCGCAAGGAGACCAACGTCGTCGGCGTCCGCATCATGCCGGTCTTCGCGGTCAAGGGCGGCGCCTTCATGGCGGTCGTCGTCGGCGTCACCGCCGCGCTGGGCGGCCTGTTCCAGATCAACCCCATCTGGAACTTCGGCCCGTTCAACGCCTCCCACATCTCGGCGGGCACGGTCCCCGACTGGTACATGGGCTGGACCGACGGCCTCATCCGCCTGTGGCCCGCGTGGGAGATCCACCTGGGCAACTACACGATCGCGGCGGCCTTCTTCCCGTTCATCCTCGGCCTGCCGCTGCTGGGCGGCATCGCGATGATGTACCCGTGGATCGAGCGCAAGTTCACCAAGGACTACGCCCACCACAACCTGCTCCAGCGCCCGCGCGACGTCCCCGTCCGCACCAGCCTGGGCATGATGGCGATCACCTACTTCATGGTGTCCCTGCTGTCGGCGGCCAACGACGTCCTGGCGGACAAGTTCAACATCTCGCTGAACGCCACCACCTGGATGGGCCGCATCGGCCTGCTGATCCTCCCGCCGATCGCCTACTACATCACCTACCGGATCTGCCTGGGCCTGCAGCGCTCGGACCGCGAGGTGCTGGAACACGGCGTCGAGACCGGCATCATCAAGCGCCTCCCGCACGGCGAGTTCATCGAGGTCCACCAGCCCCTGGGCCCGGTGGACGACCACGGCCACCCCATCCCGCTGGAGTACCAGGGTGCGGCGGTGCCGAAGAAGATGAACAAGCTCGGCTCGGCCGGTGCTCCCGTCCAGGGCTCCTGGCTCACCCCGGACCCCCCGGAGGAGACCATCGCCCTGGCCCGAGCCCGCGCGGCCCAGCACGGCGGCCACGACGCCCACGCCCAGATCGAACCGGGCCGCAACGAGACCGGCCAGCACACGGCCACGGACGACCCGTCGGCCAAGCTGTAGTCGCGAGCGAACCACCGCCAGGGGCGGCACCCATTCCGGGTGCCGCCCCTGGCGCGTTCCTGCCCGTTGCGCCGAACAGAGCAACAGCCCGCCCACGGTGTTGCGGTAGCCTGCCGCGGTGATCGGGGCCAACTTCCGCGGAAAAGCCGGTGCACTGGCCATCTGCCTGATCCTCACCACCGCGGCCTGCGCCACCCCG
>NZ_AYXG01000110.1 GCF_000564855.1 Actinokineospora spheciospongiae | reverse complement strand
TGGTCTGCCATGGAGTTCTCGGACGGTGGTTTAGTGGGTTTCAGGCTGCTGCTTTTGTGTGCTGGTAATGGTTCTCGGCTTCGTTGGGGGTGATGTAGCCGAGGGTGGAGTGGAGTCGGGTGTGGTTGTAGAACAGTTCGATGTAGGCACTGATTTCTCGGCGGGCTTGGGTGTGGGTGTGGAATGTGGTGGTGTGGACGAGTTCGTTCTTCAACGCGGCGAAGAAGGATTCGGCGAGGGCGTTGTCCCAGCAGACGCCGGTGCGTCCGAGTGACGGTGTGATGCCGTGGTCGCGGAGGTGGTGTCGGAACTCGGCGGAAGTGTACTGGGTTCCCCGGTCGGAATGGAAGACGACGTTGTCGGTCAGGGTGGTGTTGGTGGTTGCCATGGTGATCGCGTCACACACGAGACTTGTCCTCATGTGATCGGCGGTGGCCCAGCCGATGATTTTTCGGGTGGCGCAGTCGATGACGGTCGCCAGATACAGCCACCCCTGCCCTGTCGGGACATAGGTGATGTCACCGACAAGTTTGTGCCCCGGTCGATCGGCGGTGAAATCCCGGCCGATCAGATCCGGTGTCGCGTGGGCGTCCGGGGCCCGCACGGTCGTGACCTGCCGTGGTCGGGGCCCGACAGGGATCAGGCCCAGCTCGCGCATCAGCGCCCGCACCAGTTCCGGGCCGGCATGGACGCCCTTGCGGGCCAGAGCGGCGTGGGCCCGGCGGTAGCCGTAGGTGCGCCGGGACTCGGCGAACACGACACCGATCTCGTCTTTCAACGATTTCCGGCGTTCGGTGGTGGCGGAGTTCGGGCGGGTGCGCCAGTCGTGGAATCCGGACCGGGAGACACCCATCCACTCGCACATCGCCGCCACCGGGTATGTGCCTTTTTCGCCGTCGATGAACTCGTAGATATCGGTCACCGATAGTCGCGGGCGAAGAAGGCCGCGGCTTTTCCCAGAAACTCGTTCTTCG
>NZ_AYXG01000109.1 GCF_000564855.1 Actinokineospora spheciospongiae | reverse complement strand
GGTGGGTGGGGAGGGCGAGGATGCGGTCGAGGGCGGCCAGGCCCTCCGCGTCCGTCAGCGCGGCGATGCCCGAGGGCGCGCTGCTGTCGGGGGCGGTGGCGCCCATGCCGGTGGTGCGCCAGGTGGGCCAGTCGACCGCGCGGAACCACGGGCGGCCGGTCAGGGACTGGTGGTCGGCGTAGAGGTCGAGGTAGGCGTTGGCGGCCGCGTAGTCGAGGACTCCTCCCGCGAGGGCGGGGGCGATCGCGGAGAGCGAGGAGAAGAGGAGGACGAAGTCGGGGGTGTCCGGTTGGAGGTTGGCCGCCAGGGTGTGGAGCAGGTCCACCTTGGGGGACAGCACTTCCGCCAGGTCTTCGGTTTCCTTGTGGATGAAGGACGGGCGGCCCGCCGACGCCCGGCCCGCGCAGTGGATGACGCCTGCGATGGGGGCCGCGGCGCGGGTGGCGGCGAAGAACGCGGGGGTGAGGGGTCCGGTGTGGAGGGTCACCCGGGTGCCCTGGCGTTCCAGGTCCGCGACCAGCGCCCGGGTTTCGGGGGTGGGTGGGCGGGTTCCGGTGAGGACGAGGGTGCGGGCGCCGCGGGTGACGAGGTGGCGGGCGACCAGGGCGCCGATGCCCCGGGTGCCGCCGGTGATGAGGTAGGTGCGGTCGGGGTGGATCTTCGTGGGGGTGGGTGGGGTGGTGACGGGGTGCAGGGTCTGGGTGAGGCGGGTGCCCGCGCGGACGGCCACCCGGCCGGAGGGGCCCGCGGTCAGCTCGGCCAGGATCGCCTCGGGGGCGTCGGTGTCGATGTCCAGGACCGAGGAGGTGACCCGTTGGTACTCGGCGCCCAGGAGGGGGACGAAGGCCGCGACCACCGCGCCGGTGAGGGTGGGTGCGGGGCCCGCGGGACCGAGGAGGCCGCGGGTGACCTGGAGAATCCGGAGGTCTCGGCCGCGGGCCCCGGCGATGAGCGCGCGGAGTGCGGCGAGCCGGGGCTGCCAGGGGCGGTCGACGCCGTCGAGGTCGGTGAGGTCGAGCAGGGCCTCGGCCTCGGTGGGGGCGTCGGCGGTCTCGGGGACCAGCCAGGCGCCGCCCGCCAGCTCGGCGATCCGGTGGGCCAGGGCGGCGGTGGCCGCCGTGTGGCGGATGGCGAGCCGGGCTTCGGACGGGCGGGGGGTGAGCGGGGTGGGGGTCCAGTCCGGGCGCAGGAGCGGGACGGGCGCGTCGGCCAGCCAGTAGCGCTTGCGGTCGAACGGGTAGGACGGGAGGCCGGTCAGGCGCGGGCGGGTCCGGTGCAGGGTGGACCAGTCGACGCGGCCGCCGGTGACCCAGTGGCGGGCCAGGGCCTCCAGGTCTTGCGCGGCGTCGGCGACGGGGCCGGGTGGGACGGAGCCGCCGGGGGTGCGGCCGGTGACCCAGGGGTGCCCGGCAGCAGCCGGGCCCTGGCCGGAACCCGGGGACAACGGGTCGCCGAGAGTGCGGCCGGTGACTGAGAGGCCGGCCCCGGACGCCACGCCCTGAGCGGCGCCGATGACAGGGCCGGGCGGAACGAAACCGCCCGGAGTGCGGCCGGTGACCGGGAAGCCTGCCCCGGACGCCACGCCCTGGGCGGCGCCGATGGCGGAGCCGGGCGGGACGGAACCGCCGGGGGTGTGGTCGGGGGTTGACAGGTGTGGCTGGGCCACCGGGGCCCGGCTCGCACCGGCGGTGGGGCCGGATGGGGCGGCGGCGCCGGTGGCGGCCGGGGGGTGGGCGGGGGTGGCCAGGTAGGCGTCCAGGGTGGACAGGAGGTGGGCGTGGTCGCGGGCCACCAGGGCGAGGCGTTCGCGCAGGGGTTCGCGGCCGACCTGGAGGGTGTGGGCGATGTCGGCGAGCGGGGGCAGGGCGGGGGCCGTGGCCCCGGTGCCGCCGAGCAGGTAGGCGCCGAGTTCGGGGCCGGTGAGGTGGATTTCGCCGTCGGCGAGGCGGTGCAGGCGGCGGACGAGGGTGTCGTGGTCGGGCTCGGGGGTGGCGGGGGCGCGGAGGAAGTCGGCGAGGCGGGTGGCGACGGCGCGCAGGGTCGGGGTGTCGCGGGCGGAGAGGACGATGAGTTGCGGGGTGGTGTCCGCCCGGGGTGCCGGGGCGGGGACGAATTCCTCCACCACGACGTGGGCGTTGGCGCCGCCCGCGCCGAAGGAGCTGACGCCCGCGCGGCGGGGCAGGGGCCTGCCGTCGGGGGCGGTGGGGGGTGTCCAGGCGGCGGCGGTGGTCTGGACGCGGAACGGGGAGGACGACCAGTCGATGTTCTGGTTGAGGTCGGCCGCGTGCAGGGAGGGGGCGAGGGTGCGGTGGCGCAGTTGGAGGATCACCTTGGTGAGGGCGGCGATGCCCGCGGCGGCCTCGGGGTGGCCGATGTTGGACTTGACGCTGCCGATGGCGCAGGAGCCGGGGGGCAGGTCGAACGCCCGGGACAGGCCGGCGATCTCGACCGGGTCGCCGAGTTCGGTGCCGGTGCCGTGCGCCTCCAGGTAGCCGACGGTGGCCGGGTCGACGCCCGCGCGGCGCAGGGCGTCGGCGACCAGGGCGCCCTGGGCGACCGGGTTGGGGACCATGTAGCCGTTGGTCTTGCCGCCGTGGTTGATGGCGGTGCCCTTGATGACCGCGTGCACCCGGTCGCCGTCGGCGAGGGCTCGGTGCAGGGGTTTGAGCAGGACCGCGCCGACGCCCTCGGCGGGGACGAAGCCGTCGCCGCCCGCGCCGAAGGCCCGGCAGCGGTGGTCGGTGGAACTCATCCTGAGGCGGTTCTGCTGGATGAACTTGTTGGGGTGCAGGGACAGGTTGACCCCGCCCGCCAGCGCGGCCTCGCACTCGCCGCGGCGCAGTGACTCCACGGCGAGGTGCAGGGCGGTCAGCGACGACGAGCACATGGTGTCGACGGCGAGGCTGGGGCCGGTGAGGTCGAGGAAGTACGACACCCGGTTGGCGATGCCCGCGACGGCGGAGCCGGTGTCGGTGGGGGTGCCGAGCTGGGTGCGCTCGACGCCGAAGAACGGGTACTCGTTGTACATCACGCCCGCGAACACGCCGACCTCGGCGGCGTGCCGCTCGGCGAGCCGGGCGCGGGTGTAGCCGGCGTCCTCCAGGGTTTCCCAGGCGATCTGGAGGAATTGGCGCTCCTGCGGGTCCATCAGTTCCGCGTCGCGGGGGGTGATGTTGAACAGCAGCGGGTCGAAGGTGTCCACGTCGGACAGGAAGCCGCCCCACATGAGGTCGGTGGGCCAGCCGGGGCGGGCCCGGTCGGGCGGGAGCTGGGTGACGCAGTCGCGGCCGGAGACCAGGTTGGCCCAGAACGCCTCCAGGTCGTCGGCCAGCGGGTAGCGGCCCGCGACGCCGATGACGGCGATGTCGCCGGAGGGGGCGCCGCCGTGCCAGGGCCAGTCGCCCTCGGAGCCGGAGCCGGACTTGGTGTCCTCGTCGTCGTCATCGGGGCCGTCGCCCGGCGGTTCCAGGGCGCCCGCGACGCCCGCGAGGTCGGCGTGCTCGAAGAACAGGGTGCGCGGGGCGTCGGGGAACTCGGCCCGCAGCAGGGTGTTGACCTTGGCGATGAGCTGGGAGTTGAGCCCGTAGTGCTCCAGCGGCACCCTCGGGTGCAGGCGGGTGACGGGGATGCCGGAGGCCTCGGAGTAGGCGCGCTTGACGAACTCGACGGTGTCCTCGCTGGCCTCGCGGGGCAGCGGCCGGACCACCTCGCACACCTCGGGTTCGGGTTCGGGCTCCGGTTCGACGACCGCGGGCAGCCCGTCGTCGAGCCAGTGCGGTTCGACGGCGAACGGGTAGGTGGGCAGGGAGACCCGCGACGACGGCGGCAGCCAGTACCGGTGCCACTCGACGTGGTAGCCCTCGATCCAGCTGGCCAGGGCGTCGTACTTGTCGGCGGGTTCCACCCTGGCGGCGGCCAGGGCGGCGTCGACCTCGGCGGTGACCATGCCCTCGACGGGGCGGCCCGCGAGGTGCCCGCGCAGGGCGGTGAGCAGCTCCGGGATGTCGGCGACGGTCAGCGCGAGCCGGTGCGGCAGGTGCGCGCGGCCGGTTTGCAGGGTGTAGGCGATCTCGGCGAGGATCGGGGCGGTGCCGGAGGCGTGCCGGTCGGCGAGGAAGTCGTAGAGGTTGCGGGCGGCGGCCTTGAGCGCGGGGGCGGTGGCCGCCGACAGCAGCACCGGGTAGCGGCGGGCGCCGACCGGGCCGGGTTGCGGGGTGCGCGGTTCGGGGCCGCGCAGCAGCACGTGGCCGTAGGTGCCGGTGGCGCCGACGGCGTTGACCATGGCCCGGACGCGGCCGTCGGCGGCGGTGGCGCGCAGCGGCTGCGGGGCGTCGACCAGGGTCAGCGGCAGGTCGTGCCAGGCGACGAGGGCGGAGCGCTCCTCGGCGGCCAGGGTGGGGGCGATCTGGTCGTGTTCGAGTTGCAGCAGCACCTTGACGAGCTGCGACAGGCCGGAGGCCGCCTCAAGGTGGCCGATGTTGGGTTTGACCGTGCCCACCGGGACCGGTTTCAGGGTGTCGGCGAACACCGTGCCGAGCGCTTCGAGTTCGGCGGCGTCGGCGACGCTGGCCCCGGCGGCGGCGCACTCCACGTAGTCGATGTCGGCCGGGTCGCGGCCCGCCTCGGCCAGGGCCCTGGCCATGGACTCGGCGAGGGCGTCGGCGTTGGGGGCGCCGAAGCGGCTGGAGCGGCCGGAGTGCCCGACCCAGGTGCCCTCGACGATGCCGTGCACCACGTCGTGCTCGGCGGTCGCGGCGGCGGCCGGGCGCAGCACGACCACGCCGCAGCCCTCGCCGGGCGCCCAACCGGAGGCGGTGTTGTCGTAGGCGTGCTGCTCGCCCGCCACGACCAGGCCCAGGTCGTCGAGCAGGCGCAGGTGGTAGGGGTGGGCGAGCAGGTTGGCCGCGCCCACCACCGCCGCGTCGCACTCGCCGCGGCGGATGCTCTCCACGGCCAGGTGCAGGGCGGCCAGCGACGACGAGCAGGAGGTGTCGACGGCGAGGCTGGGGCCGCGGAAGTCGAAGAAGTAGGAGATGCGGTTGGCGATGTCGGAGGCGGTGGCGGACACCGTCGCCGCCTGCCCGCGCTGCCACGCCTCGGCGCCGACGTGGCGGTAGTCCTGCCACATGGTGCCGATGAACACCCCGACCCGGCCGGACTGGCGGCGCAGCGAGTCGGCGGTGTGCCCGGCGTTCTCCAGCGCCTCCCACACGGTTTGCAGCAGCAGGCGGGCCTGCGGGTCGAGGGTGCGGGCCTCGTCCGGGGAGGTGTGGAACAGCAGGGAGTCGAAGGAGTCGATGCGGTCGAGGAAGCCGCCGGTGAGGCCGCTGTCGCCGCCGGGGGTCAGCGCGGCGCGGCGGGCCGGGGGGACCGGGCCGGTGGCGCGCTTGCCCGCGCGCAGGTTGCGCCAGAACTCGCCGAGGTCGGAGGCGCCGGGGAAGGTGCCCGCCATGCCGATGACGGCGACCTCGCCGGGGTCCTGCCGGTCGCGGCGGCTGCTGTCACCCGCGGCTTCGCCCGAGTTCGCCGGGGTGGCGCCGAAGGAGCCGAAGGGGAACCGGGTGCCGTTGTGCGGGGGCTCGTGCTCGGCCGGGCCGCCCAGGAAGCCGTGCAGGAACACGTGCCCGTCGTCCAAGGCGAAGTCGGCGGTGACGCGGTCGTGGTTGACCGCGCCGATCGGGCACAGGCCGATGCCCGCGGCGGCCTGGCCGAGCAGGAGGGTCTGGCCGAGGTAGCCGGCTTCCAGGGTCAGGTAGCGGAGGGTTTCGTCCTGGTAGAGGGGTTTGATGCCCGCGGTCTGGCCGATCAGGTAGATGCCGAAGCCGGAGGCGTCGAAGAGGGGGCGGTTGTAGAAGAAGTGGTGTGAGCGGTCCAGTTGCGGGAACGCGTTGACGAGTCGTAGTGCGTTCGCGGTGGGGTCGTAGTAGTAGGCGCCCGCGGCGAGGCCTTCCACGGCGTTGGGGCGGATGTGGACGTAGACCTGCACCGAGTAGGTGTCACCGGCCGACGGGTAGAGGAACCGGGTGCGGCCCTCGACGGTGGTTTCCGCGAGCAGGCCCAGGAAGCGGCCGAACGCGTCGAACCGGACCGGGCCGGGGGCGAACTCGCGGCGGCTGGCCCGCCAGCCGAAGTACTCCGGGGCGATGGCGGCCCCGGGCAGCGGCACGACCGGTTCGCCCGCGGCGGGCCTGCGGTTGTGCCGGGCGCTCTTGAACGCCTTCTGCTGCTCGGGGGAGAACAGGTCCACGACCTCGTCGGCGGTCAGCGGGTCCGCGGCAGTCGCGGGAGGCGCGACGACGGCCGGGACGGGCGCTGCGGGTGGGGGGATCGGCGCGGCGGCCGGGGCGGGGGTCGCTGGGACGGCGGCCGACGTGGCGATGCCGGTCAGGGCGGCGGCCGGTGCGGTGGTGCTGATTGGGACGGCGGTGGCCGGGGCGGTGGCGGTCTGGGTGCCCGCGAGCTGGCGGGCGATAGAGGCCACGGTGGGCTCGTCGAGCAGGGCCGAGACGGGGACGCGGGTGCCGTAGCGCTCGTGCAGGGCGTTGGAGACCTGGACCATGGTGAACGACGTCGCCCCCTGGTCCCACAGGTCGGCCTCGGGGTCCACGGTGGGCAGGCCCAGCCGCTCGGCGAAGATCGCGGTGATCTCGGTGACCAGTTGCTCCAGCGACGGCCCGGCGGCGGGCTCCGGGGCGGGGGCGGCGGGCTTGGGCCGGTCGATCACCGGCCAGGGCAGGGCGGCGCGGTCGAGCTTGCCGTTGGCGGTGGCCGGGAACGTGTCCACGAAGCCGATGAAGTTCGGCACCATGTACTCCGGCAGCGCCTGCCCGGCGTAGGTGCGCAGCTCGCGCACCGACGGCACGGCGTCACCCGCCGGGATGACGTAGGCGACGAGCTTGCGGTCGCCGGAGTGGTCCTCGCGGGCCAGCACCACGACCTCGGTGACGGCGTCGTGCTGGCGCAGCCGGTGCTCGATCTCGCCCAGCTCCACCCGGAACCCGCGGATCTTCACCTGGTTGTCCGCCCGGCCCAGGAAGCACAGGTTCCCGTCGGGGAAGTAGCTGGCCCGGTCGCCGGTGAGGTACAGCCGCTCGCCGGGGTGGAACGGGTCGTCGACGAACCGCTCGGCGGTCAGGTCCGGGCGGTTGACGTAGCCCTGCGACAGCACGGCGCCGCCGATGTAGAGGTCGCCCTCGACGCCGACCGGCACGGGTTCGCGGTTCTCGTCGAGCACGTGGTAGCGGGCGTTGTCGATCGGCCTGCCGTAGGGGATGCTGCGCCAGGCCGGGTCGACCTCGCCGATGGGGAACCAGTTCGACCACACCGTGGCCTCGGTGGCGCCGCCCAGGCTGATCATCCGCGCGTTGCCGAACACCGGGCGCAGCTCGTCGGGCAGCGACAGCGGGGTGTAGTCGCCGGAGAGGAAGACCAGCCGCAGGTCGCGCGTTCCGGGGTGCCCGGACTTGGCGGCCAGCAGGGGGGCGAGCTGGTTGAGGGTGGTGGGGGCGGAGTTCCAGAAGGTGATCGGCTCGTCGAGCAGCACGTCGAGCAGCAGTTCCGGGTCGCGCTGCTGGGCGGCGTCGGCGATGTAGAGGGAGGCGCCGACGCCGAGCAGGCCGAAGATGTCGAACACCGACAGGTCGAAGCCCAGCGAGGTCACGCACAGGCCGACGTCGGACGGTCCGAAGTGGAACTTCCGGTGGCACCAGTTGAGCAGGTTGTGCACCGGCCGGTGGGTGACCGCCACGCCCTTGGGCTTGCCGGTGCTGCCGGAGGTGAAGATGATGTACGCGCGGTTGTCGACGTGCCCGGTGGGGACCGGGTTCACCTCCCCGCCGGTGGCCGCGGCGGTGTCGGTGTCGATGACCTCGATCGACGACGCGGCGGGCCAGCGGGTGGTGTCGGAGGTGGACAGCACGATCGAGCAGCGCGCCTCGGCCAGCATCACCGCGGCGCGCTCGGCGGGCAGGCCGGGTTCGACCGGCAGGTACACCCCGTCGGCCTTGAGGATGCCCAGGGCGGCGGCGATCATCCTCGGGCCTCGGGCCATGGAGATGCCGACGACGGTCTCCGGGCCGACCCCGCGCCGCTTGAGGGTCCAGGCGATGCGGTTGGCCTCGGCGTTCAGCTCGCCGTAGGTCTGCGTGCCACCCGCCCAGCGCAGCGCGACCGCGTCCGGGGTGGCCGCGGCCTGCCGCTCGATGGGCAGGTGGATCGGGCCGTCGCAGGGGAAGTCGCGGGCGGTGTCGTTCCACTCGACCAGGATCTTGTGCCGCTCGGCGGCCCAAGGGTCTTCAGTTCCGGGGCTGCCCGCGGTCCAGGCGGCGTCGTCGGATTCCAGGGCGGCGACGAGGCGGGCGAACCCGGCGAACAGGGCGGGGGCGTCGGCGAAGTCGGCCTCGACGACGTCCCAGCAGAACCGGGCGCCGGTCGCGTCGAACTCGCCGATGCAGTCCAGCGACACACCCGGGGTGCAGGTCAGCCACTCGCCGGTGCGCGCGCCCGGCGGGGTGTCGGTCAGGTCGAACAGGGAGGTGTAGACGACCGGGAAGCCGTACCCGCTGTCGTTCTTGCGCTCCCGCAGCACGATCTTGCGCAGCTCGGTGAGCCCGCTGACCGCGTCGGCCTCGGCGTCGGCGGCCAGCTCCGCGTCGTGGGCCCGCGCCGCCTCCACGATGGACCGGCCCTCGGGCCCGCGGCGGACCCAGCTCAACGCGGTCAGCTCAGCGGGCCGGAACCGCCGCGCGTGCTCCGGGAACCGGACCACGGACACGGTGAAGTCCTCCGGGTGCGCGCTGCTCAGCGCCTTGCCCAGGGCCGCGAGCAGGACCGCGTCCGGGCTGACGCCGTGCCGCTCGGCGCGGGCGCGGAAACCCGCCCAGTCGGTGAAGGCGCCGGTCAGCCGGGTGCGGGGCGCGGCGGCGCGCGGCCGGTCGGGGACGGTCGGGCCCGGGGGCAGGTCGGCGAGGCGGTCGCGCCAGTGCTGCTGCCTGCGCACGAAGTCCTTGGCCAGCCGGGCGTGCTCGCGGGCGGCCCGCTGCTCGGCGTAGGGGACCTGCGGGCGCGGGTCGCCGCCGTCGAGGTAGACGCGGACCAGTTCGCGGGCGATGGCGTGGATGCTGACGGCGTCGGCGAGCAGCAGGTCGACCGCGAGGTGGATGGTGGCGCGCGCCCGGGAGCGGGTGGCGCGCAGGTCGAAGTGGTGCCAGCGGGCCAGCGGGAACGCCGCCGACACCATGGCCGCGCGGGTCGCCGCGTCGACCGCGGCGTGCTCGGCCGGGTCGGCGACCTCGGTCACCGGCACCCGCCTGCGCGCCGGGGTGTCGCGGCGCACCCGGATGCGGCCGTCGCCGGACACGGCGCTGCGCAGCACGTCGTACTCGGCCACCACCTTCAGCGCCGCGGCCTCCAGCCGGGTCCGGTCCAGGTGCGGCACGTGCAGGCTGGTGACCACCTGGCAGCCGTCCGCGGCGGCGTCCCCGGCGCGGGCGACGAAGTAGGCCTGCTGGAGTTCGTTGAGGCCGCGGATCTCCAGGTCCGGCGGGGTGGCCAGCTCGCGCAGGTCGTTGACCAGCGCGGCGAACGCGGCGTCGGCCACCCCGGGGGCGACGAACGCGTCGGCGACGTCCCACTGCAGGTGCAGCTCGCCGTGCTGCTGCCACATCTGGTGGTCCAGGGCCACCCCGGAGGTCTGGCTGACGGCGTAGTCCACCGACGCGGCGAACCCGCTGTCGGCGTCGGCGGGCAGGGCGTCGAGCATGCTGGTGAACACCACCGGCAG
Organism: Actinokineospora spheciospongiae; assembly: GCF_000564855.1. GTDB lineage: Bacteria > Actinomycetota > Actinomycetes > Mycobacteriales > Pseudonocardiaceae > Actinokineospora > Actinokineospora spheciospongiae. The sequence continues at coordinate 77,776 of NZ_AYXG01000109.1, read as the reverse complement.
CGCCACCTGGCGGCGGATCGCCCGCCGCGACCGCAGCTCCCGCTGCACGGTGACCCCGCAGACCGACGAGTGCTGCACCGCCTGCCAGAGCTGCTTGTGGGTGCGCGCGCAGGCGTCGTCGAGGCGGACCCCGGCGGTGGAGTCGGCGAGGAACACCGCGCTGGCGGTGAACGGCCCGACCAGGTCGGCGACCGCGCTGGGCAGCCGCACGCGGTTGTTGGTGGTGACCACGAGGGAGAACGGGGCGCGCGCGGCGTACCGGGCGAGGACTTCGGCGAAGAGGGTCAGCACCAGGGAGGTGGGCGAGACGTCCCACGCGCCCGCCAGCTCGCGGATCGCGGCCCACTCGCGGGCGCTGAGGGAGTCGCGCAGCGCCCGGCGCGGGCCTTCCTGGCCGGTGCCGCCGAGGTCGGGGCCGTCGGGCATGTCGCGCAGCAGCTCCACCCAGTAGTCCAGGTCGGCGGCGTGGGTGGCGCTGTCCTCCTGGGCCTTGAGCGCGGCCAGGCTGTCGCGGACGCTGACCGCCGGGGCGGGCAGGACGTGGTCCGGGTCGGTGTAGAGGGCGGCCCACTGGGTCAGCAGCAGGGCCAGGCCGTGCCCGTCGGTGGTGATCGCGTCCAGGCTCAGGTGCACCCGGCCGGTGCCGTCGGCGCGCTTGGTCACCTCGACGGTGAACGGGGTGTCCCCGGCGGCGTAGCGCTTGTGCGACAGGCGGGCGCGCACCTCGGCGGCCTGCCGCTCCTGGGCGGCGTCGTCGCCGGTCGGCTCGTGCACCCGCAGTGTCCACTCGGGGGCGTCGGGGCGGACGTACTGCTGCCCGGAGGCGGTGATGCCCAGCCGCAGCACGTCGTGGTGGCGCACGAGCCGCCGCCAGGCGCCGTCGAGCCGGGTCACGTCGAGGTCGTCGACCTCGAACTCGCGGTAGAGGTGGCAGCCCACGGCGTCGGCGGTCAGCTCGGCCTGCCTGCCGAGCAGGTACGCCTGCTGCATCGGGGTGAGCGGGAACGGCTGCCCGGCGTTGGCCGGGTCGGCGGTGACCAGGACCCCGGCGGCCCGCGACACACCGGTGGTCGGCCCCTCGGCCAGGTGCGCGGCGACCCGGTCGGCCAGCTCGGCGAAGCTGCGGCTCTTGCCCACCCAGTCGATCGGGATGTCGACGGCGTACTCGGTCTGCAACACCAGCCACAGCCGGGCCGCGGCCATCGAGTCGAGCCCGTAGGCCCGCAGGGACGCCGCGAGGTCGGGGGTGGTGCCCGCGGGCAGCAGCTCCGCGAGGACCCCGGTGACGGTGTCCCGCACCCGGGCGAGGACCTCACCGGTCCGGGTGGTGCTCCCCGCCGTGCCGTCTGCTGGCGCCATTGCAGTCTCCCGCGTGCGAAGGGTTGCCGTCTTCTGCTGGGGCGTTCCGGGGGATTGCTTTTGCCACGCAAGCATTTCCCCGGTCGGCTGCCGCGGTTCCGACGCTAATGCGGGGTCTGCCGGATGCCTGCTCACGTTTGAGCAGGGCCCGGACGCGCCGAAAGGGGCCACCGGTGTCCGGTGGCCCCTTTCGGCGGGTCGCGTCAGAAGCGGTCGGGCCGCAGCGGGGTGAAGGCGACGTCGCCCATGCTGCCCTCGACGAAGATGCGGTTCCAGGTGCCGCCGCCCTTGGCCGGGGCGATGATCTCGTTCAGGTAGATGTCGCGGGTGGCCTGGTCCATGCGCTGGTGCATGTCGATCAGGTCGTAGTAGGAGTCCAGGTCCTTCATGTGGATGAGCCAGTGCACGTAGTCGGCGCCGCCGAAGGCCTCCTCGAACAGGAAGGAGGTGCTGACCCCGGGCAGGTGGGTGTTGATGTCCTCGGTGATCTGGCGGGCGAACACGCGGGCCTCGGCGCGGAAGGCGTACTTGGTGACCGCGCTGCGGTGGATGACGATCTCGGAGTTGCCGGAGTGGACCAGCGAGTCGGCGGGCAGCGAGGTCTGGCCCGCGGCGGGCGGCACCACCAGGTTCGGCTTGGCGGTGTCGATCCCGGCGCCCTCGGGCAGCGCCTCGTCGGTGCCGTACATGCCCCAGTGCTGCGGGATCAGCAGGGTTTCGGTGACCGAGCCGTCGACGTACATGGGGTCGGTGCCCGCGCCCTCGCCGGTGCCCTCCAGGCCGTCCTCGAACAGGTCCGACACCGCCGCGTAGTCGTGCAGCGAGCGCAGGTGCAGCAGCCAGTGCAGGCGGTCGCGGCGGCCGAACGCCTCCTCGTAGACGAAGACCGTGGCGGCGCCCTGGTGCTTGTGGTTGATCTGCTCCGCCAGCTCCAGCGCGGTCTTCTTGCCCACCGAGCGGAACTGCGCGCGCAGTTGGGCGGTGCGCTCGACCACCACCCCGGAGTTGACCGAGTTGAGCAGGTCCTCCGGTGCCAGCGTGGTCTGGGCCTGCGCGCCCACGGCGGTCTCGGTCACGGTCGTCCTCCACACATCCCGGCGAGCACCTCGGCGGCGCCGCTCATCAGTCGTTCCGCGATGACCTCGACGTGGCGGGCCCGCCAGTCCTGGAGGTCGGTGCCCGCGGCGAAGCGGTTGAACGCGCCGATCGCCGGGCCGCACTGGATCTGGTAGTTCACCCGCTGGTCGGGCACGCCGTCGAGGCCCCAGCGGACCGAGCGGGCGAAGTACCACTGGAAGGCCAGGGCGAGCTTCTGCTTCCCGCTCAGCCTGCTCAGGTCCTTGCCGCGCCCCTGGTGGTAGGCCGCGGTCTCCGCCCACACCTCGGCGTAGGGGCGCTTGAAGTAGGTGTCCTCGATGCTCTTGCGCGTCCGCTCGTCGATCTCCTCCCAGGAGTCGTAGCGGCGGTAGAGCTGGTGGAGCTTGTTGCCGCGGGCGGCGAACAGGGTGCCCTTGCGGACCACCTGCACCCGGGCGCCGATCTCGAACATGTCCCCGGCGGGGGCGTACGCGGTGTCCTGCACGTCCAGCGACGCCAGGATGTCCTTGACCGCGTCGGAGGTCCCGCTCTCCGGGGTGCACTGGTTGACCGACCCGGTGAGCACGAAGTCCGCGCCCAGCACCAACATTGCGGCCACCGCCTCCGGGGCGCCCACGCCACCGGCCGCGCCGACGCGCAAGCGCTTGGCGTAGCCCTCCTCGGCCATGACCTCGTCGCGCAGGCGCAGCATGGACGGCATCAGCGTCAGGGCCGCGCCGCCGTCGGTGTGCCCGCCGGAATCGGCCTCGACGCAGATGTCCTCGCTGACCGGCAGCACCAGGGCGACCCTGGCCTCCTCGTCGGTCAGCAGGCCCGCGTCGCGCAGCTTCGCCACCACGGCGGGGGCTGCCGGGCGCATGAACGCGGCGGCCACCTCCGGGCGCGACACCTTCGCCAGCACCCGGTGCGGGGCGTGGCAGACGCCTGCCGCGTCGATCCGCGCACCGTGGTAGCGGAAGCGGACCACGGCGGGGGTGACCTGGGTGAAGCCCGCGGTCTCGACCGCGCGGACGCCGTGGCGCAGGTACAGCTCGACCACGGCGTCCTCGAACGCCGGGTCGTCCAGGGAGTGCAGCAGGTTCATGCCGTAGCGGCCGTCCGGGCCCAGCGCGGACTTGATCTCCACCAGGGCCGCCTCGACCCGGTCCGGCTTCAGCCCGCCCGCGCCGAAGAAGCCCAGCAGCCCGGCCCGGCCCAGCCGGATCACCAGCTCGGTGGAGGCGATGCCGCGGAACATGGCCCCGGCCAGGTAGGCGTACCGGACACCCCAGTCTTCCCGGAACTCCGCAGAACCCAGATCCTCCGCGCGCAACCCGACCGGCCGCGTGGGCACGGCGGCCGTGGGAATGGCCGCCGTGGGAGCGGCCATCGCGGGAACGGCGACTGTGGAGGCGGCCATGGCGGGAGTGGCGGGCCGGGGAGCGGGGATCAGCGGCGCCGCGGTCGGGGCGGGCACCGGGTCGGTGACCGCCGCCTTCCACAACCCGGCCAGCACCCGCCCCGGACCCAGCTCCTCGACCTCCTCGACGCCGTGGTCGATCAGGTGGCGCATGGATTCCGCCCAGCGCACCGGCCTGCGGATCTGCTCGGCCAGCAGGGTCGCGACCTCACCCGGCCGGTACGGCTGGGCGGTGACGTTGGAGATGACCGGCACCATCGGGTCGGTGAAGGTGACCCCGGCCAGCACGGCGGCGAACTCCTCGGCCGCGGCGGCCATGTACCGGGAGTGGAACGCGGCGCTGACCTTGAGCGGCACGCAGCGCGCGGCCTTGTCCCGCTCGATCAGGATCGTCGCCGCCCGGATGCCCTCCGGCGGGCCGGACAGCACCACCTGGGTGCGGGAGTTGTGGTTGGCGATGTCCACGCCGGTGTCCGCGCCGCCCGCGAGCAGCTCGACCACCCGGTCGAGGTCCACGCCGATGACCGCGGTCATGCCGCCGCCCGCCCGGCCCATCAGCTCGCCGCGGCGGCGCACCAGCTCCACGCCGGTGGAGAAGTCGAAGCAGCCCGCGGCGAACAGCGCGTCGTACTCGCCGAGGCTGTGCCCGGCCAGGAACTTCGGCGCGGGCAGCTCGCGGGCGCGCGACAGGTGCGTCAGCGCGTTGACCACGAACAGCGCGGGCTGGGCGAACTCGGTGCGCCGCAGCCGCCCGTCCGGGTCGTCGGCGCACAGCTCCCGCAGCGACCAGCCGAGGACGTCCTCGGCCTGGCGGGTCAGCTCCGGGTAGCGGTCGAACAGCCCGGCGCCCATGCCCTTGCGCTGCGAGCCCTGACCGGGGAAGACCAACGCGACCATGGTGCTACGCCTCCCAGGGGAACTTCCGGTGCGTGGTGAAGTCGGAGATGCGCCTGGCCACGGTCTCGTCGGCCATCAGGCGCGCGAACTCGCGCAGCGCCAGCTCCTCGCCCGCGGCCGAACCGGACCACTGGGCGCGGCAGTACCGCTTGAGGTCGGCCACGGTCGCCGCGTCCATGCGGCGCAGCCGGGCCAGCAGGGTGCGCAGGGCCGTGTCCGGCCGCTCGGTCAGCTCGTCCACCAGGTGCCAGCGCTCGGCGGCCTCGGCCGGGACCGACTGGGTGGACAGCGACATGGTGTAGGCCTTCTGGAAGCCCACCCGGCGGATCAGGAACGGCAGCACGCAGCACGGCAGCAGCCCCCACAGCGCCTCCGGGAGGCCGAACTGGCTGCGCGCGGTGGCGAAGACGAAGTCGCTGGCGGCGACCAGGCCGACCCCGCCACCGGAGGTCCAGCCGTCCACCAGGGACACCACCACCCTGGGGGCGAGGGTGAACCGGCGCAGCAGGCCGAGGAATTCCTCCCCGCCCACCCTGGCCAGCTCACCCCCGTCGCCCAGGTGCTCGGAGGCGTCGGCGAAGTCCATCCCGGTGCAGAACACCCCGTCGGCCCCGTGCAGGGCGACGACGCGGCAGTCCGGGTCGGCCTCGGCCAGGTCCAGGGCGGCGTGCAGCTCGGTGAGCACGGTGCCGCCGATGGCGCCGCGGGTGAGGCCGACCCGCAGCAGGCCGGGGGCCCGCTCCAGGCGCAGCGTGCTGAACTCCGCCGTGGTCATGGCGTCAGAAGCCGGAGGCGGTGGTGCCGGACCGCAGCGGGGAGAGCACCAGGTCCTGGATGGTGCCGTCGACGAAGGTCTTCTCCCAGGAGCCGCCGCCCTTGGCCAGCGCGACCCGGCGGGCGCCGAGGATCTGCTTGTAGGTCTCGTCCTTGCCCAGCTCCACCAGCTTGAGGTAGTCGTTGAGCGTCTTGAAGTGCAGGGTCCAGTGGATGCGGTCCTGGCGGCCGAAGGTCTCCTCGAACAGGAACGCCGACACCGAGCCGCGCAGGGTGTTGTTGATGTGGTTGGCCCACTCGTAGGCGAACTGGCGGGCCTCGTCGCGGAACTCGTACTTGCAGTGCGCGGTCCGCATGATCGTGATGCCCGCGTTGCCGGTGTGCAGCAGCTCGCCCTCGGGGACGGTGGTCTGGTGCGAGGCCGGGTCGGCGAAGTACGTGGGGTCGTCATCGTCGTCGTCGTGGTCCCCGACGCCGTGCTGCGGCACGATGACGCGCTCGGAGAAGGTGCCCTCGGTGAACATCCGCTCCCAGTTGCCGCCGCCGCCCTCGGCGAGGCGGTCGCGCTCGGTGATGTCCTTGAAGGTCTTGTCGTGGTCGACCAGGTCCAGGATGACGTGGTAGTCGTTGGGGTTCTTGAAGTGCTGCACCCAGTGCACCCGGTCCTGCTGCCCGAACAGCTCCTCGAACACGACGATGGTCGCCTTGCCCGCCAGCGGTTTGTTCAGGAAGCCCGCCAGCTCCAGGGCGAACTCCCGGCCCTCGCGGCGGAACTCGTGCCGGATCTGGCCGGAGCGGTGGATGACGAACCCGCTGTTCGAGGTGTTGAACGCCGTCGGGGCCTGCGCGGGCACCCCGGTCTCGTCGGTCTCCGCGAGCACGGGGCGCTCGATGATGTCGGTCATGGCCACGGTCCCCTTCGGTGGTCTGCTGTGCTGCTCGCCACCCTCACCCCGCTGGCGGCGGGGGTCTGCTCAGTACTGCGCAGAGGGTCCGGCGGCGGCTGCCTACCTTCGTGGGGAAGGCAGAACTGCGCAGGAAGCTTGTTCGGGGTGAGCGTTCCGGGAACGAGGTGCGCCTGAGATGGCGGAAACCCAGCGGGTGCACGTGTACCCCTTCGGCGAGGTCACCGGACTGGAGGTGCACCCGGTGTTCGCCGAGCTGCGGGAGTCCGAACCACTGGCCCGGGTGCGGCTGCCGCACGGCGGCGAGGGGTGGCTGGTCACCCGGTACGCCGACGTCAAGCTGGTCAACTCCGACCCCAGGTTCACCCGGTCGCCGGTGGGCGGGGGCGTTCCGCGCACCACGGCGCTGCCGCGCCGGGCCGACTCGATCCTGGGCATGGACCCGCCCGGGCACACGCGGCTGCGCGCCCTGGTGTCGAAGGCGTTCACCCCCCGCCGGGTCGAGCGGCTGCGACCGCGGGTCGAGCAGGTGGTGGCCGCGCTGCTGGACCGGGTGGAGGAAATCGGGCCGGGGGCGGACCTGGTGGCCGGGCTGAGCCTGCCGCTGACCATCACCGTCATCTGCGACCTCCTCGGCGTCCCCTACCGCGACCACGCCGAATTCCGCCGCTGGTCCGACGCGATGATGTCCACCACCGCGGTCGACCCCGCCGAGGCCGCGCACAGCGAGGCCGCCCTGCGCGCCTACCTGGCCCGCCTGGTCGCCGAGCGCCGCGCGCACCCCCGCGACGACCTGCTCGGCCACCTCGTCGCGGCCCGCGACCGCGGCTCCCGGCTCACGGAGCCGGAACTGGTGTCGTTCGGCGTGACGCTGCTGATCGCCGGGCACGAGACCGCCGCGAACCAGCTTTCGAACTTCGCCTACGTGCTGCTCACCACCCCGTCCCTGCTCGCGGCGCTGCGCGCGGACCGGGGCCTGCTGCCGGGGGCGGTCGAGGAGCTGCTGCGGTTCGTCCCCCTGGGCAACGGCATCGGCAACGCCCGGGTCGCCCGCGTCGACGTCGAGCTGAGCGGCGGCGTCGTCCGCGCGGGCGAACACGTCTTCGCCGCCGGGGTCAACGCCAACCGCGACCCCCGCGCCTTCCCCGACCCGGACACCCCCGACCCGCGCCGCACGCCCAACCCGCACCTGGCGTTCGGGCACGGCCCGCACTACTGCCTGGGGGCGCAACTGGCGCGGATGGAACTGACCGTCGCCCTCGGCGCCCTGCTCGACCGCTTCCCCGCCCTGGCCCTGGCCGTGGACCCCGGGGACGTGCCGTGGAAGCGGGGCAGGCTCCTGCGCGGCCCCGACCGACTGCCCGTGCGCTGGTGAGGAGAAGCCCGTGACAACCCCGTCGACCACCCCAGACCTGCGCGGCCACACCGCGGTGGTCCTGCACGCCCACCCCGACGACGAGGCCATCTTCACCGGCATCACCATGCGCCGCCTCGCCGACGCGGGCGCCAGGGTCGTCCTCGTCTGCGCCACCGACGGCGACCTGGGAGAAGCCCTCATCCCCCTGCGCCCGCACGAGACGCTGGCGGGCCGTCGCCTCCTGGAACTGGAACGGGCGGGCGACATCCTCGGCGTCGACCGCCTGGTCCTCCTGGGCTTCCGCGATTCGGGACTGCCCGGCTGGCCGCAGAACCACCACCCGATGGCCCTCATGCGCCAACCGGTCGGCACCCTGTCCCGCCGGGTCGCCGAGATCATCGAAGCGGAACAGGCGGAGATGATCCTGCACTACGACTGGCGCGGAATCTACCGCCACCCCGACCACGTCGCCGTCCACCGCATCGGCCGCCAAGCCGCCCGCCTGGCCGGGGTGACGTCGTACGAGGCCACAGTGGACAGAACCCACCTCACCCGCCTCGGCGACAACGCCCACCTGGTCCACGCGGCAGCCCGCTCCACGGACGTCCCGTTCGGCCTGTTCCCGTCGGAGATCACGGTGACGCTGCGGGCGACCTACGCGGAGCTGTCGGCGAAGCTGGCCGCCATCGTCACCCACGCCAGCCAGGTCACCGGCGAGGCGGTCGCCCACGCGACCTTCCCCGACGCCTACCGCTTCGAGTGGTACCAGCGCATCGGCCCCCCGACGGTGCTGGAGACGCTCACCGAGGAAGGGATCGCCGTGGGGTCCGCCCAGGTTCGGCCTTGAACGCCACGGCGAAGGCGGATGGGTTCGTGCACCCGGCGGCGACCGACGGGGCGGCGAGGTCCACCCAATGGAGGCCAGCGCCCATGGGTACAGTCGAATTGACTCAGCATCGGCTGCCGGGAGGCGAACTTGGGAGCACTGTTTGGAGAGGCTGAAGACCTGGTCCGGAGGGAATTGGCAACGAGTCAACCTCGGCGCTACGCCCACCTTCAAGGAGCACTGCGCAGAAGCCTCTCAGTGGCTCCTCTTTTCGCAGACACCGATGCCGAGACGCTCACCGTGGCAGCGCTTGTGCACGACATCGGGTATTGCGATTCAGCGGTCGACACCGGTTTGCACGCGCTGGATGGTGCCCGGTTCCTCGCCGGCCTGGGTTTTCCGGCCCGTATCTGCAACCTTGTGGCTCACCACTCATGCTCATATCGGGAAGCGGAGTTGCGCGGCCTGACAACCGAGTTGGCGGAGTGGGACGACGAACGCACACCGTTGCGGGATGCGCTGTGGTGGGTGGATATGACTACCTCGCCCGATGGGGCGGTGGTGGCGTTCAGCAGACGTGTCGCGGAGATCCGGGAGAGGTACGGGCTTGGTGAAGTGGTGACGCGGTTCATCCAGCGGGCAGAGTCGGAGTTGAGAACCGCAGTGGAACGCACGGACGAACGACTGTCACTGACTGGGCTTGGTCAGGTGTAGTAAGGCTCAAACTGCGAGCGACACGAAAGGGCAACCGTTGTGCACGGCGGCCACACGTTCTGATGACCAGCCCACGTCGAAGTCATGGGTTCAACTTGGCAACAACTCCGTCTAGGTAATCTTGTATCCGTGCATAAATTCGGGGGTGCATACCCATACCTTTGATGGTCGACTTGCCGAACCATCCGACTTCCTTCGATTCCGAACTGATCGCAAGTTCTCCCTCGACCATCGAGCAAGCGATACAGATTGAAAATTCTTGGCGCACCTCGCCATTGCCATACTCCATGACATGCTTCGGATCAGAGTAGACAGAGATAACATACCGCGGAGTCACGGATATTCCGGTTTCCTCCCGAACCTCACGGATGATCGAGTCGCCAACTGATTCACCGATCTCAACTCCACCTCCCGGCAGCGCCCAGAGATTGTTATCCGAACGGCGCTGTAAAAGTATCTTTCCTTCATGTTCCACGATTGCGGAAGCAGCGACAACCAGAGAGTTCGCCTTGGGCGCTTTCGGGTCGTCGTAGTAGTCAATGCGAGCCATCAGTTACCCCTGGATTTTGCCCGACCGGCTGAGCCACCACCCAAACATCCTCGAAATGCTTCGCAAACCTTGCGAACAAGTCTTCCGATTGGGCGTTTCGGAGGTGCAGCAGTGGCGCAGCCGAGCCCGGCGTGGCGTACAGATGCGGGGTTACGAGCATCTGATCGTCGAAGCGGAAGACCGAGTTGTAGAGCGGGATGTCCTGGTAACGCAAGTGGAAGTTCTCGTGCCCGATCAGCGGCTGTAGCGCCTTGAGGGTGGAGTGGATGCGGACGACCAGGGTGATGGGGTGATCTTCTTCGCGGTCGCGGTTGGCGACGTGCTCGGAGGCCGGATCGGCGATCGCGGCTCGGACTACACATCCTGCTTCGCACTTGGCGCGGAGGGTGTCGACGAACTGCGGGTGCTGTAGTGGCAGGAAGTAGAGGGTGTAGCCGAGCAGGTCCATCTGCTTCTCGGTGCCTGTGATCAACTCCCACCACTTGGAGACGGGGAAGTCGGACCGGTAGGGGTAGGCGGCAATCATCCCCGGTGAGTACCCAGATGGGGCGAGGGCATGGCCTCCGGTTGGGGGGTGTTCAAGCGGGTCAGTCGTAACCGGGGACGCGTCAGGTTCCGGGGTGTAGGAGACGCTGCCGTTGTAGGGCTCGAAGAGCTGGCGGGCGTCCCACTCGGGGAACATGCTTTCCAGGATGCGGCAGTGATCGGCGTAGGGAAGACCGATGAGGTCGCCGGACAGCCAACGGTAGAACTGGGCCTTGCTGGGATAGCCGCCGACCAGGTCGGGTTCGATCTTCGCGGCCACGCGGTCGTACTCCTTGCAGAAGGCTCGGTGGCCTTGCAGGTGACGTTGTTTGAGCAGGATCTTGAGCAGGACCGGTTCAGTCATCGCGCACCCCCTCTGTACTGGGTGTTTCTGGCGAGACTAGCAGAGCTGAGACATAGATGAGACTAGGTGAGTTACAGAGCGTGGAGATGGGTCATACGCGCTGTCGTAATGCGACCTGCCTTCGACCGAAGCTGTAGGTGGCCCGAGACGGGCTGGACGAACAGCTACGGATCGAAGGTGGTTCAGCGATGGCGATATCCAGGGAGCACAGATTCCCCGTCGAGTTCCGCAAGGCGTTCCCGCACGACTGGGGCAATCGGTCCTCGTCTGAGTCGGGCGAGAAGGCTGCGTGATCGCGGTGTCTCGGCAGCCTGATGGGGAGGGGCCGGTTTCCGGCCTGGTCCCTCCCCCCGGGGTCGGGCCGGACGCGGTTCTCGCGTCGGTGCCAGGTGGGTTGGTCGAAGCATGGCAGGAGGCGTATCGGGACTACGGGTACGCGTCCGAGGCGACGTCGTCGGCGCAACCGGGCAATCCGGATGTGGCTCGGGCAATGGCCGCGACTTCTCTGGCCGTGGCCTCAGCGTGGCGAGAGATCGCGGCGCAAGGTGCGCACTCCTGGTGGTCATTGGCCGCTGTGGAGGCTGCCGCGCAGGCGTTCGAGTTCCAGGCCCGTGACTGGGGTGCCCGGGCGGCACAGGTGCAAGGTGGTCGGCTCCGCAGTGGCAGGCGGGGTGTGCGGTGACTCGTCAGAAGAGGCAGCAGAAGGCAGGGCCGCCAATGACGTTGCGGGAGTCGCATGAGTTCTTGGGTCCTCGGCGGCCCGAGAACTCGGCTCCTGCGGCGAACACTCGGGGTCTTTGGATGAGACCTCTGCCGGTCGAACCTGTGGGCAGCGGCCGAAACACCGGTTGCGGAACGGCAGGAGTTTCGATCATGGCGATCCAGAGAGGACGGCGATGACAGAGGCCCGGCAACGTGCAGCGGTCCCGACCGGCGAAAGCGCGGCACCGGATGCGCGGCACTCGATGGCGGAGCTGGTGCGGTCGCTGGATCGGCACCTGCACGAGCACCGGCACAAGCTGGCCGGTCCGGTGTCGGTGCGGATCAACACCGGGGTGCGGTTCCCGGTCATGATCGAGATCAGGTGCGGCAACCTCCAGCAGGTGTGCGCGGGTCTGCTGACCTGGCGCGAGTCCCTGGACGGCGACTGGGACATGGTGGCTCGACGAACCCCGGACGGCGGGATCCTGTCCTTGGAGCTGACGGGGTCGACCTTGGACGGCATCGCCTACCACGTGGTCGACGCGGTGCCCTGGCACCCGCCCCTGTTCCCAGGACTGCTCGCGGGAAACCAGATGACGTTGGGTTCGGTGGTGGTCCACGCCCTCGCCCGGGGGAACTGGGCTCCGGACAGGGACTACCCACCCGCCCTGGCGTGCCTCCTCGACCTCCCTGATGGTGAGGAGAGTGAGCGGTGACCGCGACAACCCACCATCCCCGTGTCCCTTGCATCACCGCATGGTCTGCGGAGCAGTCCGAGACAGGCCCGCTTGTCCAATGCCCGGGTGGTGGCATCGCCTACGCAGACGAGACCACCGGGGACCGAGACGACCGGGGCGTGTTATGGCAGCGTGCCCCGTCAGCACCCGGGCAGGGCGCCCCGCAGTTCGCGGCGGTGCACAGCGCCCGCCAACGCCAGGTCATGGGCGAACTGCTCTGCCAGGTGTGCGCAGGCCCCGCCGACCAGAACGACGACGACGGCACCCTGTGGCTCCTGCAAGACCGGCGCACCGACTGGCCGGGATGGCCACAGGGCATGGATGTCACCGAACCCCCGATCTGCGTCCACTGCCTACCCATCGCCATCCGGGCCTGCCCGGCCCTGCGCGAGAGCCACGCGGCGATCCGGGCTTTCACCGCCCCGATCGTCGGCATCCGAGGCACCCTCTACACACCGTCGCCCACTGGGCCGGTGGCCGCCGGAGTGTCCGTCGTTGACTTCGACAACCCCGACATCCGGTGGGTACTGGCCCATCAACTAATCCGCACCCTGCACCAAGCGGTGGTCCTCAACTGACCTCAACCGAAAATGCTCCCGGCAACCGCCCTATACAGCAGCGCCCGAGTCCACAGGGGACTCGGGCGCTGCCATGTCAGAACCGTTGTTACTAAGTCACTTCAGCTCAGACGACGACTTCCCGAGCAGGCGGCGGGCCACGATGAGCTGCTGGATCTGCTGGGTGCCCTCGAAGATGTCCAGGATCTTCGAGTCGCGGGCCCACTTCTCCAGGAGCGAGTTCTCGCTGTAGCCCAGCGACCCCGTCAGCTCCACGCAGCGCAGGGTGACGTCCGAGCCGGTGCGCCCGGCCTTGGCCTTGGCCATGGAGGCCTGCAGCGAGTTGGGCTTGCGGTTGTCGGCCATCCACGCCGCTTCCAGGGCCAGCAGGTACGCGGCCTCCCAGTCGGCTTCGAGCTGGAGGAAGGTGGCGGCGGCGGCGGACTGGGTCTGGGCGGGGCGGTCGTAGTCGATGACGACGCCCGACTCCTCCAGGATGCGGCGGGTTTCCTCGAGCGACGCCCGGGCCACGCCGATGGCCATGGCGGCCACCAGGGGGCGGGTGTTGTCGAAGGTCTGCATGACGCCCGCGAAGCCCTGTTCGGTGTTGACCTCGGGGCTGCCCAGCAGGTTGTCCTTGTGGACGCGGACGTTGTCCAGGCGGAAGTGGGCGGTGTCCGACGCGCGGATGCCCAGCTTGTGCTCCAGGCGCACCAGTTCGAAGCCGGGGGTGCCGCGGTCGACCACGAAGGACTTGATCGCGGCCTTGCCCAGGTTGCGGTCGAGGGTGGCCCAGACGACCACGCAGTCCGCGCGCTCGCCGGAGGTCACGAAGATCTTCTCGCCGTTCAGGACGTAGTAGTCGCCGTCCTTGACCGCGGTGGCGCGGATGGCGCCGGAGTCGGAGCCGGTGTCGGGCTCGGTGATGGCCATGGCGGCCCACTTGCCCTTGTAGCGCTCCAACTGCTCGTCGTTGGCGACCGAGGCGATGGCGGCGTTGCCCAGGCCCTGGCGCGGCATCGACAGCAGCAGGCCCACGTCGCCCCAGCACATCTCCATGGTGCCCAGGAGGAGCTGGAGGTTGGAGCCGTTGCGGTTGCCCTGGTCCTTGTCCTTCTTGCCGTCGCCGCGGCGGACGCCGCCCGCGCCGGTGCCGTTGCCGGAGGCCGAGAGGCCGTCCAGCAGGGCGGCCAGCATGTCGAGCTCCTTGGGGTAGGTGTGCTCGGCCTGGTCGTACTTGCGGGAGTTGGGCCGGAAGAACTCGGCGGCGGCGGCGTGGGCCTGCTCCACGAGCTGCTCGAACTTCTTGGGGATCTCGAGGTTGATCGTCATTTCCCTGTGTTCCTTACGCCTCGTGTGGGCCCTCAGACGAGGACGATGCCTTCGACCAGACCGATGGCCCGCAGGTCGCGGTACCACCGCTCCACGGGGTGCTCCTTGACGAAACCGTGCCCACCGAGAAGCTGCACGCCGTCGTTGCCGATCAGCATGCCCTTGTCGGCGCACAGCTTGCGGGCCAGCGCGGCCTCGCGGGCGTAGGGCTTGCCCTGCTCGGCGCGCGAGGCGGCCTTGTAGGTGAGCAGGCGCATGCCCTCGAGCTCGATGCCGATGTTGGCGACCATGAACGCCACGCTCTGCCGGTGCGAGATGGGCTCGCCGAACGCCACCCGGTCGTTGACGTAGGGGATGACGTAGTCGAGCACGGCCTGGCCGGTGCCCAGGGCGAGGGCGCACCAGCCGATGCGGGAGAGCCGCACGCACTCGGCGAACACGTCGGCCTTGCCGCCGCCGAGCAGGGCGGTGGCGGGCAGCGCGACCTTGTCCAGGCGCAGGCGGCCCATGCCCGCGGCGCGCAGGCCCATGGCGGGCTCGGACTCGACCGTGACGCCCGCGGAGCCGGACTCGACCAGGAACAGCGCCGGGCCGCGGCCGTCGAGGTCGGCGGCGACGATGAACAGCTCGGCCTGGTTGGCCCGCGGCACCAGGGACTTGACGCCCTCGATGACGAAGCCGCCCGCGGTGCGGTAGGCCTTGGTCTTGAGCTTGAACGGGTCGAACAGCGGCGTGGGCTCCTGGATGGTCAGGGCCGCGGCCGGGACGTTGTCGCCGACGAAGGCGGGCAGGTAGGTGGACTGCTGGGTCTCGTCGCCCCACTGGACCAGGGCGGTGCTGACCGCCGAGGGCGCCAGGCAGGCGACCGCGAGGCCCATGTCGCCGTGCGCGAGGGCCTCGGCGACCAGGACGTTGGTGACCGCGGAGCGCTCGGTGCCCAGGCCGCCGAGCTCCTCGGGCACGCCCACCAGGGTGACGCCGAGTTCCTGGATCTGCGAGAGCAGGCCCTGCGGCGCCTCGCACTTGGCGTCGGCGTCGGCGGCGATGGGGCGGATCTGCTCGGCGGCGAACTCCACCACCGTCTCGCGGATCATGCCCTGCTCCTCGTCGGGCGTCAGGTCGAACAGACCGCGCTCCGGGGCCGAGGGCAGGCGCTTGGGCTTGCTCTGCTTGGTGGCCGAGGCGAACGTGCGGCTGGCCGCGCCGACCGCGGTGAAGCCGCTCCTGGTCGCCTCGTAGAGCCCGCGCTCCACCGGCTTGCGCAGGCCGAAGCGGTCGAGCACCTCCGTGCTCGCCAGCTTGTTCAGCGCCGCGAGGACCGTGCCCATGGCATCCCGCCTGGGCTGCGCGGTGCCCGTTCCCTCTTTCGTGGCCATGGTGCTCCCACCTCAGTGTCGAACCGTCCGATCTGGCTTACCTACTCTAGAGTAGCAACCGGGTTCGTTCGACCTCTGTGACCGGCGTCACCTGTTTGCCGCAGTGCCCGAACTATCCCCCACCAGAGTGAAAAGTGCAGGCCAAGACCGATTTCCGCCGACCCCGGGGGCGCGGCAAATCGACGTCACGAACCGCCGCGCACGTACCCGCGGCGCTTGTCCACCAGGTTCACCAGCGGCCTGCCGTCGCGGAAGCGCTCCAGGTTGTCCTGGAAGCGGCGCACCAGTTCCTCCCGCCAGCCGACCACGTCCCCGGACATGTGCGGGGAGATCAGCACGTTCGGCATGTCCCACAGCGGCGAGGACGGCGGCAGCGGGTCGTCGCGGAACACGTCGAAGGCCGCGCCCGCGATCTCCCGCGAGTCCAGCGCGTCGATCAGGTCCGGCTGCACCACCAGCCCGCCGCGGCCGACGTTGACCAGCCGGGCGGTACCGCGCATGGCGCGCAGGGCGGCCGCGTCGATCAGCCCGGTCGTCTCGGGGGTGAGCGGGGCGGCGAGGACCACCCAGTCGTGGTGCGGCAGCGCGGAGCGCAGCCCCGCCATCGGCACCACGTCCCCCAGGTCGGGGTCGGCGGCCCTGGCCACCCGGCCCACCCCGGAGACGATGACCCCCGCGGCGCCGAGCTTGCGGCCGATGGCGCGGCCGATCGGACCGGTGCCGACCACCAGCGCCCGCGAGCCCGCCAGCCGCTCGGTCTCCCGGTGGCTCCAGTGCCTGCGCTGCTGCAGGCGGATGGTCGTGGGCAGGTCCTTGGCGAAGGCGAGCACCAGGCCGAGCACGTACTCGGCCATCGGCTCGTCGAACACGCCGCGGGAGTTGGTCAGCAGCACGTCGCTGTCGCGCAGCCCCGGGAAGAGCAGGTTGTCCACACCCGCGCTGGCCGCGTGCACCCACCGCAGCGAGTCCGCGGCGTCCCACACCCGGGCCAGGACCGGGGTGCGTGAGTCCCACACGAACAGTGCGTGCGCCCCGTTGAGGGCCGACCACAGCCCGCCCGCGTTCGTGTAGCGGACCCGCGACAGCGCCTCGACCGGTCCCATCGCGGGTGGGCGGTCGGCGCCGTGCAGGACCACGACGATCGGCTGGCTCATGTCCATGGCGAAATGCATCCCCGTTCGGGTGGGCCGGGTTCGACGACGCCGCGCCGGGTGCCATTACTCCATTCGAGCAAGGCATCACTCGTTCGGCGTAGCGCCGCTCACGCTGCCGGAAGCACGGCCGCACTGTTGTCCACCGTTTGCCCCGGAACGGGGCAGGCTGTGGTCCCCGTCGCGCACCTCAAGGGTACGTCGGTTGTCGGGATTCGAGAGATGCGCAGGTGAGGGGCCGGGCGGGGCGGCCGGTGGGGGCTGGGCCCGAACTGCGTACGGCCGTGTCCGCATAGGGACCTTGGACCCTAACCATCCTAAGGTTGAATCCAGAACCATCCCTCGTATGCAGCAGTCGCGCCTCTGGTGCGGAGCCAAAATCCCGGCTACCATCACTCTCCGTCAGGGCCACCATCGAATCCGACTGTCACGCGGACGGGTGGAGCGGTGAGCCGGGACAGCAGCGCCGTCGCGGATTCCGACGGCGTGTCCTCTCCTCTTTCGGCGTGCCGCTATCTCTGGGGGCTCAAGTGAGTTCAGCTACCCCGTCCGTTCCGGACACAACCGCCCGTCCCGGCCGCTCGGCCTCGACGGACGCCGTCTTCACCCGGCTCAAGAGCACCGCGTTCCACGAGCTGGTGGCCGCCTCGCTCGCCGGGGACAGGGAAGCCCAGGGCACGCTGTTCACCTGGATCAACCCGGCGATCATCCGCTACTGCCGCGCCCGCATCGGCCGCACCGGCAGCGCCTTCTCCTCCGCCGACGACGTCGCCCAGGAGATCCTGCTCGCCGTCCTCGGCGCCCTGCCCCGCTACTCCGACGACCGCGAGTCGTTCCT
This sequence comes from Actinokineospora spheciospongiae, assembly GCF_000564855.1. Taxonomy (GTDB): domain Bacteria; phylum Actinomycetota; class Actinomycetes; order Mycobacteriales; family Pseudonocardiaceae; genus Actinokineospora; species Actinokineospora spheciospongiae. Next base: position 60,315 of record NZ_AYXG01000109.1, on the reverse strand, counting down.
GCCGTTCGTCTACGGCATCGCCTCGCACAAGGTCGCCGACTACTACCGCCGCTCCGGCCGCGACCGCTCCGACCCCGTCGCCGACGTCCCCGACACCATCGACCACGGCCTCGGCCCCGAGCAGACCATGCTGCGCGGGGAGATGCGCGAACGCCTGGTGGGCCTGCTCGACACCCTCGCCCCCCGCCAGCGCGAGATCCTGGTCCTGCGCCTGGTCGTCGGCCTCTCCGCCCAGGAGACCGCCACCGCCATCGGCCTCACCGCCACCGCCGTCCGCGTCGCCCAGCACCGCGCGCTCAACCGCCTGCGCGGCAGCCTGACCGCCGGTGAGTGGCTGTAGGACTGCTCCCGGTTGCGGAAGGGGCCCGGCGGTCGACGCCGGGCCCCTTCCGCTTCCCGACCGGTCAGGCTCCAGGCAGGACACGAACAGGACACGGCGGCGGCCCGGTCCCGCGGAACCGGGCCGCCGCCGGGGTCACTTCGCGGTGGCGCGCAGGTAGAGCTGGACCTCGATGCGGCCGGGCTCGGCCTCGGCCTCGAACTCGCGCAGGTCGAGCACGTCGAAACCGGCGTCCGCCACGACCCGGCGGAGCTGGTCCGGCGGGTAGGCGGTGACCGTGGTCGGCGAACCGAGGAAGTTCACCGGGAACGCGTCGAAGTCGCCCTGCACCATGCTGATCACCAGCAGCTTCGGGCCGCGCAGCAGCCTGCGGAGGGCGCGCAGGGTGGCGGCGATGTCGGCCTTGGGCAGCATCAGCAGGGCGAAGAAGGTGGCCACCGCGTCGAATTCGCCCAGGTCGGCCAGGTCGCGCAGGTCGCCGTGGACGAACGTGGCCCCCGGGGCGTGCGCGCGGGCCAGGTCGAGCATCACCGACGACTCGTCGACGCCGACGACCTCCAGGCCCGCGTCGACGAACTGCTTGACGGTGGGCAGGCCGCTGCCGCAGCCCAGGTCCAGCACCCGCGACCCGGCGGGGAGCTGGTCGATCAGCCACTGCGCCTCGGCGATCTGGACGTCGCGCTCCACGAAGGACTCGTCGTAGCGGCTGCCGATGAGGTCGAAGGCGGGGACGGGGGGGTTCTCGGTCACGCCGCACAGCATGCCTGTGGTCACCGCACCGGTCTAGGCCGTGTTTCGGTGGGTCCACTCCAGGAACCGGGCCACCCCGCGCAGCACGTGCGCGCTGCGGATCGAGGGGAAGACGTCGAACGCGTGCTGCGCGCCGCTGATCTCCGCGTACGCGACCGGGTTCGCCGACACCGCCCGCAGGCGGCGCACGAACTCGCGCGCCTCCGGCACCGGGACCAGCGTGTCGGCGGCACCGTGCACCACGAAGAACGGCGGCGCGTCGGCGCGCACCTGCGCCAGCGGCGACAGGCTCCGGTACAGCTCCGGGTACCGGCGCGGGTCCTTGCCGACGACGTAGCGGCTCAGCAGCAGCGACAGCCGCACGGTGGCGGCGCGGGTCTCGGTCTCGGCGGCGAGGTCGTAGACGCCGTAGTGCGGCGCGCAGGCCTGCACCGAGGTGTCGGCGTCCTCGAACCCGGGCTGCCAGTGCGGGTCGTTGCCGGTCAGCGCCAGCATGGTCGCCAGGTGCCCGCCCGCCGACCCGCCGGTGACGGCGATGAACCCCGGGTCGCCGCCGTACTCGGCCGCGTGCTCGCGCACCCAGGCCACCGCCCGCTTGAGCGCGACGAGCTGCTGGTCGACCCGGGTCTTCGGGGACAGCGGGTAGTTCGCCGAGACGCACAGCCAGCCGTTGGCGGCCAGGTGCAGCATCAGCGGGATGCCCTGCTGGTCCTTGCGGCCGGTCAGCCACGCGCCGCCGTGCACCTGGACCAGCACCGGCCGCTTCGCGCCCTGGTCGCGGTGGTGGTAGACGTCCAGCTCGAAGCGCCGCCCGCCGGGGGCGTAGGGCAGGTCGCGGCGGCGCACCACGGTCGGGTCGGCCAGCCGGAACGGCAGCAGCACCTGCCGCCACGGCACCGCCAGCTCCGCCCGGGTGGGCACGTGGTCGAGGCCGTCGGCGTAGTCCTCGCCCAGCGCCTCGCGCAGCCCGGCCTCCACCTCCGCCGCCGCCTTGCGCCCGGACAGCGCCAGCGCGGCCAGCCCGGCGACGGACAGCCCGCCGAGCACGGCGGCGACCCGGTCGTCCCGGTCGCGCAGGCCGCGGCGGGCGAGGCCGGTGAGCGTGGCCGCCGTCTCCGCGGCCAGCAGGTGCGGTGACAGCTCGGCGGTGAGCCAGCCCGCGAGGAACGTGGGCAGCGAGGTCCACGGGTTGCGCAGCGGGCGCAGGGCGTTGACCGTCAGCGCCAGCAGCCCGGCCTTGCGCAGCACCCGCTTTCGTCCCATGAACCGATGCTAAGCCGGGTCGGCGGTTTCGGGGGTGGTCGGGTGGCGTCGAAGACAGCCCTAGGCCCAGCTCAGTTCCACGTCGTCGAGGGCGGGGGCGTCGTCGCGGGCGGGGACGGTGGTGCGGGCGCGCAGGGACGACTCCGACAGCCAGGCTCGGGTGCGCAGGGTTTCGCCCGGGTAGACGACGCCGGTGAAGCGGGCGCCGAAGTCGGTGACCGGGTCCGGGTCGCCGTCGAGGACCGCGCCGATGAGGGCCTTGCAGACCACCCCGTAGGTGCACAGGCCGTGCAGGATGGGGGCCGGGAAGCCCGCGGCCCTGGCGAAGGCGGGGTCGGCGTGCAGGGGGTTGCGGTCGCCGCACAGCCGGTAGAGCAGGGCCTGCTGCGGCAGGGTCACCGAGTCGACGGTGAGGTCCGGTGGGCCCGGTGGGGTCCACCGCTCGGCCTTCGGGCCGCGGTCGCCGCCGAAGCCGCCCAGGCCGCGCACGACCAGCGTCGATCTGCTCGTCCACAGTGGACCGGCCTGCGCGTGCGCCACCGAGTCGACCACCAGCACCGCGCTGGAACCCTTGTCCCAGAGCTGCGTCAGCGACCGCTCGACGCGCACCTCGCCCTCGGTCGGCAGCGGCAGCCGCACCGACACCGTCTGGCCGCCGTGCAGCACCCGGGACAGGTCGGCGCGCACCCCGGGCAGGGTCAGCGCGGGCGGGTCGAACATGCCCAGGCTGGGCACGAGGGCGCCGTAGGTGGGCAGCACGCGCAGGCCGTCCTCGTGGGCGTAGCGCAGCTCCCTCGGGTCGAACGGGTCGCTGCCCGCGCCCAGGGCCAGGTGGTAGCGCTGCACGTCGACCGGGGACCAGCGGTGGTCGACGTCGGGCAGCCGGGCACCGAGCGCCGCCCCGGGGTCGATCGGCATCGGTGCGGTCCTCACTCGTAGGCGATCTCGACCTTCTCGGTCAGCGGGTGCGACTGGCAGGCGAGCCGGTGGCCGTCGGCCTTCTCCTCCTCCGACAGCGGGTCGTCGGCGTCCATCCGCACGTCGCCGGAGACGAGCTTGTAGACGCAGCTCCCGCAGGAGGCGGCCTGGCAGGAGTAGGGGGCTTCGATCCCCGCGTCCAGCAGGACGTCGAGCAGGACGTCGCCCACCGGCCAGTCCACGGTGTGCGTGGCACCGTCGAGCTGCACGGTCACCACGGCGGTCTCCAGCGGCTTCGCCTCGGCCGCCGCCTTCGCCGCCGCCTTGGCCGCGGCCTGCTCCAGCCGCTCGAACGGGTTGGCCGCCAGGGACACGAACCGCTCCATGTGCCTGCGCTCGCGCGGCACCCCCAGCTCGGTCAGCGCCTCGGTCACCGCGGTCATGAACGGCTGCGGGCCGCAGGTGTAGACGTCGTGGTCGGCGTGCGGGCGGGCCAGGTCGACCAGGTCGGCCAGGGCCGGGATGCCGCGCTCGGACTCCAGCCAGTGCGCCACGGTGAGCCTGCCCGGGTGCGCCGCGGCCAGCTCGGCCAGCCGGTCGGCGAAGATCACCGACCGGGGGTCGCGGTTGGCGTAGACCAGGGCGACCTCGCGGTGGCCCTGGTCCAGCGCGGACTTGATGATCGACATGATCGGGGTGATGCCGGAGCCGCCCGCGAACAGCAGCAGGTCGTGGTCGTAGTGCTTGGGGCCGAACACGCCCGAGGGTGCCAGCACCTCGATCGTGTCACCGGGGGCGACGTTGTCGCAGACCCAGTTGGAGGCGTAGCCGTCGGCGGTGCGCTTGACGGTGACCTGCGGGCGGTCGCCGGTGTGCGGGGAACTCGACAGCGAGTAGCAGCGGGCCACCGAGCCGCACTCGTCGCTGGGCACCCGCAGCGTCAGGAACTGGCCGGGCCGGTAGTCGAGCTGCGCGTCGAAGACGATCGAGCGGGCGTCGGGCGTCTCGGCGATCACCTCCGCCACCGTCAGCAGGTGCGTCGTGAGTGCGGCCACCGCGGAACCTCCTCGTTGTCTCACCGCGCGCCGCGGGGGCGCACCGTCCGTGCTCGCACCGCATCATCCCGCTCACGCACGGTCGCGCGATACCCCTGGGCGGGGGTCGCACCGACGAAGGGTGCGACCCCGCCCGCGTCACCACTCGCGGCGGACCAGCGCCTCCTCCCGGCCGAAGCGCTCGTCGGCGGGGCCGCCGGTGCCCACCACCGCCTCCCGGATCGCCTGCGCCTGGACCAGCGCTCCCGCCGACTGCTCCAGCGCGGTGTCGAGCATCGGGCACGCTGGCGGTGCCTGCTTCCCCACCACCTGGTCGTTCCCCGCGCAGGAGCGGGCCAGCAGGACGGTGCGCCGCGCGCGCAGCAGGTGCCGTTCGACGCGCAGGTCGATCCGCGCCCGCTCGCGCCGCATCCTGGCGTCGATCGACCGCGCGTCGGCGATGGCCCGGTCGGCCCGGCGCAGGCCGCGGGCCCGCTCGACGTCCGCCCGGTGCACCACGGCGGTGAGCCCGGCCACCAGCCGGGTCGTCGGCGACCCGTCGAAGGCGTGCTGGAGCACCAGCACCCACGGCGCCGCGACCGCGCAGCCCGCGAGCACCAGCCCCACCACCGACGCCACCCCCACCTGGTCGACCGACTGCCCCTCGTACCTGATCCGCAGGAAGACCGACGCCGCCGCTCCCGCGCTGATCGACCCCAGCAGCAGGCACAGCAGCACCAGCACCGGGCCGCGCGGCGGGAACTCCTCCGCCGGGTCGTGCTCGGTGTCGGGGCGGGCGCTGGCCACCCGCCAGGCCCAGACCCGCTCCCCGACGGCGACCGCCAGCTTCGCCTGCACCCCGGCCCCGAACAGGGCGAACGCGCAGGCCGTCACAAGCTCCGGGACGCCGGGGTCGGTCCAGTCGAGGTTGAGCAGCAGGCCGAACACCACCAGCAGCGCCACCGCGTCGACCAGCAGCAGCAGGTGTGCCAGCACCGTCGCCGCCCGGCCGCGGGCGTGGTCGTGGACGGCCATGCCCCGCTCCCGGTCGGCGCGGATCGCGGCCCTGGCCGCGGCCAGCTCGCCGCGCGCCGCCCGGGCGGTGGTCGACCACCCCGACCAGGCCGTGGCCCGCTTCCCCCCGACGACCCGGTCCCGGTCCTCGGCCGCGACGACGTCCGCGCAGCGCAGCTCCGCCGCCAGCGCCGCCCGCTGCGCCCTGCCGCTCCACCGCAGGACCCGGCGCCCGCGCCGACCGAACACCCGGTTCGCCGCCGACTCGGCCAGCGACCCGTGCGCCGCCTCGGCCGGACCGCCCCCGCCACCCCGCCGGGCGAGGGAGGTCGCGGTCGAGGACCGCCACGGGTGCCGCAGCCACTCCGCGGTGCTCAGGTGCCGCCTCACGACCGCCCACCCCCCGCGGTCACCTCGACCACGACGGCGCGGTTGCGCTGCGCCGCCACGGGGTCCAGGGCGCCGTCGGGTCCCACGTCGACGGCAAGGGGCTCGTCGAACCCCACCCCGAGGACGGTCACCGCCGACCCCGGCACCCCCAGCGCCACCAGGGCGTCGCGGACCGCGGTGGCCCTGGCCAGGCTCAGCCGCCGGGCGGTGTCGGCGGGTCCGACGGAGGCGGTGTGCCCGGTCAGGGTGATGCCCGCCCCCGGCGGGAGGTTCCCGGCGAGCTGCCGCAGCACCGGCCCGGCCGATTCCAGCAGCACGGCGGAGTCGGGTCCGAACAGCACGTCGCTGGGCAGCGCGATCGGCCTGGCCTGCGGGACCGGCTCCGAGATGACCGGCGGTTCGGGGACCGGGACCGTGGGCACCGGTGTGGTCGAGACCGGCCGCCCGCCGGTCACCGGGTCGGGGTCCACCGCGCACTCCGCCGCGCCGCCCGCGCGGCAGAGCCCCGTCCAGAAGTCCACCAGCCGGTTGCGCAGTTGCGGCGGCAGCGGCCGCTGCGGTGCCTCGGTGTCCCCGATCCCGCTGAACACGACCCGCTTCCCGGTCAGGTCCGGGACGAGCCCGAGCGACCGGGCGCGTTCCACGGTCGCCCCCGCCCCGACCCGGTCCCAGCCGAGGACCGCGGTGGCCAGCGGCCCGGTGGTCTGCAGGCCGGAGCTGAGCAGCACCCCGGTGACCCGGCCCGGGGTGCGCCCGATGTGGTCGAGCAGGGCGAGCGGGTCCGACCGGGCGGCGCCGCTCCCGGTCCCGGCCAGGAGCGCGCCCACCCGCTCCACCTCCTGCCGGGTGAGCGCCGCGCGCCGCGCGCCGTCGTGCTCGACCTGCGCCCCGCGCCGCAGCCGCAACTGCCCTTCCTCGACCACCCTGGGCCGCTGGTCCCCGGCCACCACGACCCGCAGGCTCGCGTGGTCGCCCCGCAGCGCGGCGGTGATCTCCTGCCGCGCCCGCGCGGTCAGCGCGGGCGCGGGCTCGTTGGCCCCCGCCGTCATGGCGAGCACGAGGACGTCGTCGTCCCCCGCCGCCTCCCGGGCGCACCCCACGACGAGTGCGCCGAACAGCACCGTTGCTGTCAGAAGAGCTGTGACCTGCTGGTTCTCCCTCATCGAGCACCTCATTCCCTGGCCGGGGGCGGCTCCCGAGGCCGCCTCCCGTGTGGCGTACGCCACCGGTACTCAGATTGCGTGACAGAAGTGCCTAAAACAAGTTCCTCATGCAATTGCACAAGGTGGCACCACCCGTTCGGAGCAGCATCAGGACCCCGGGTGTCAGCCGAATGGCCCAACGATCGCACGAACCATCCGAAGGTGTGATCCCGCCGAAAAGCTCCCTGGTGAACACTGGATTTCAAGCCCGGCAACAAGTTGGGCGGCGCGGCGCGCGCCGCGCTCCCACTGGCGCCGACCCGGGACGCCGGTGTTAACCTCGACGGGCTCTCGCCATGCAATTGCACCACGCTGCGCGGCGACTCCGCCCGGGTCGGCCACTTCGCGACGCGTTGAGCCGTCCGGAGAGCCGCCACGACAGCCGAGGCAGCAAGATCGACACCGTCCGGGGTCACGCCGCCGAGTAGGAGGGGACATGCCCAGCCAGGGCCCGCTCATCCCCCGACGCCGCCTGGGCGCCGAACTCCGCAGGCTCCGCGAGGCCGCGGGCCTGCACCTCGAGCACGCCGCCGCCCACCTCGAGTGCAGCACCAGCAAGGTCTCGCGCCTGGAGACCGGCCAGGGCATCCCCAAGACGCGCGACATCCGCGACCTGCTCGGCCTCTACGGCCTCACCGACCAGCGGGCCCAGGACCGCCTGCTGCGCCTGGCCGGGGACGGCCGCCGCCAGGCCTGGTGGCAGGACCTCAACGACGCGCTGACGAGCAACCTCGACCAGTACATCTCACTGGAGTCCGAGGCCTCGCTGCAACGCGACTTCAGCATCTCCTACATCTACGGGCTCCTGCAGACCGAGCGGTACGCCCGCGCGCTGCTGCGGTCGATCGCCCCGCACGAGCGGGAGAGCATCGTCGAGGACCGCGTGGGCCTGCGCATGAAGCGGCAGCAGGAGTTCGGCGCCCGCACCGACCTGCCCCGGCTGGACATCATCCTGGACGAGGCGACCCTGCACCGCCGGGTCGGCGACGCGGGCGTCATGCGCGACCAGCTCGAATCCCTGTTGGCGGTGAACGAGACCACCGGCAGGCGGCTGCGGGTCTTCCCCTTCTCCGCCCAGCCCGACATGGGCGCCCAGTGCTCGTTCGTCATCTTCACCTTCGACAGCGACTACGACCGCAACGCCGTCCACATCGAACTGCCGGGAGGTGACCGCTGGTTGGAGGTGGAATCCGACATCGAGCGGTACACCTTGTTCTTCCAGGCCCTCGCCGGGAAAAGCCTCAGCGAGGATGACACCGACGCCCTGATAAAGAAAATCATGGCCAACAACCAGTAGGACAACCCGTGACAATCGATGCCGAATTCCGGCGGAGCAGCTTCTGCTCGAATGGCAACTGCGTCCAGGTCGCCATGCTCGCCGACGGCAGGGTCGCGCTGCGCGACTCGAAGAACCCCGCCGCCCCCGCCCACGTGCTCCCCGCGCGGGCGTGGACCCGGTTCAACGCCGCGATCAAGGGGGACGCGGTGGGCTGTCCGGCGGGCTGAGCCCGCTGTCCGCTTTTCGTCCCTGGTGATCACCTGTTATCGACCGCTAACCTGAAGGTGAAAGTCCTGTCACATCGCTGACTGCCGGACACGGGGATTCCTCCGCGATGTGGCTCCGGAGAGGGGTGGCGGAGTGGAACGGTTCAGGCGGAGCAGTCACTGCTCCAACGGCAGTTGTGTCGAGGTGAGCATCGCGGCGGACTCGGTGGCGGTTCGGGGAGTGGAACCGCGCACAGTCCTGCGGGTTCCCCTCGTCGGCGGCTGGCGGCGATTCCTGGGCGTGGTCAAGGCATCCGGGCCGCAGGACGACCGGGTCGCGTGAGACGGGGGTCTCATGCGGCCCGGCACCCGCCGGTTCGCGGGCGGACGAATGGCCGCCGCCGCGGTGCGGTTCGCTAGTCTCGGGTACTCAGGTCGGGGCCTGCAACCACACACGCGAGGAGTACCTGGTCATCGAACAGGGTCAGTTGGTCGCCGGTCGCTATCGGTTGCTCGAGACCATCGGCAGCGGCGCCATGGGAATCGTCTGGCGGGCCAAGGACGAACGGCTCGAGCGGGTCATCGCGATCAAGCAACTGGTGGTGCGGCCCGGCCTGTCGCAGACGCAGACCGACGAGGCGCGCAGGCGGGCGATGCGGGAGGCGCGGATCGCCGCGCGGCTGCACCACCGCAACGCCATCGCCATGCTCGACGTGGCCGAGCACGACGGCGACCCGTGCCTGATCATGGAGTTCCTGCCGTCGCGCAGCCTGTCCGCGGTCATCGCCGAGCGCGGCACGCTGCCGCCGGAGCAGGTCGCCGCGATCGGGTCGCAGGTGGCGGCGGCGCTGGCCGCGGCGCACGCGGCCGGGATCGTGCACCGCGACGTCAAGCCGGGCAACATCCTGCTCGACGACGCGGGCACGGTGAAGATCACCGACTTCGGCATCTCCCGGGCCATCGACGACGGCACGGTCACCGAGACCGGGATGCTCGCGGGCACCCCCGCCTACCTGGCCCCGGAGATCGCCCGCGGCCAGGACCCCAGCCGCGCCTCGGACGTGTTCTCCCTGGGTGCCACGCTCTACCACGCCATCGAGGGCACCCCGCCGTTCGGCCTGAACCCGAACGCGCTGGCCCTGCTGCACGCGGTGTCCTCCGGCAACATCCAGCACCCGCGCAACGCGGGCCCGCTCACCGACACGCTGATGGCGCTGCTCAGCGTGGACCCGGCGAACCGGCCGACGATGGAGCAGGCGGTGAGCGCGCTGACCGTGCCCACCGCGCCGCTGCCCGCGCAGCCGCTGCCGCAGCCGGTGCCGTTCACCGAGCAGCGCACCGTGCCCGCCCGGCCCGCCGCCGCGCCGCCGGTGCCGCCGCGGACCAGCTTCCTGCCCCCGCCCCGGCGGGAGCAGCCCGCCGCCGCCCCGGCCCCGCGCCCGCAGCCGGGTCCCAAGCGCGGTGTCCTGCTCGGCGCGGTGCTCGTGGTGGTCGCGCTGGCCGCCGCGGTGGTGACCGTGATCGCCGCCAACTCGGGCAAAACGGACGCCACCCCGCCCGGGACGGTGACCAGCTTCGTGACCGTGCCGGGGCAGGCGCCCCCGCAGCAGCAGCAACCGCCGAGCACCACCACGACGACCCCCGCGCCCGCGGCGGGCGACGGCAAGGTGTCCGACTTCAGCTCCGCGGGCAAGCTGGTGATCGCCTTCTACGGCGACGGCTCCGCCGCCGAGCACTGGGCCATGCTGGGCCCGAACGCCCGCGCCGTGTTCGGCGACGAGGCGGCGTTCGCCCGGTACTGGGAGGGTTTCCGGTCGGTCAGCTCGCGCAACGCCAACGGCGTCACGGCGAACGCGAACGGGTCGGTCAACGTGCCGGTCGACGTGACCACCACGACGGCCGCGGGGGCCGAGGAATCCCGCAAGCGGCAGGTCGTGGTGATCTCCAGCGGGGGCAGGCTGCTGATCGACTCCGACCCGCGCTGACCGGCCGGTCCACCCCGGACTGTGATTGCGGCAACCCCGATCGGGTGGCAGCGTGGGGGGTCCGGGTCCACTGCCCGGGGTCGAGGAGGACCGCCATGCCCGTGATGCCGGTGACGGATTCGGTGTTCCTGCTCGGCGAGACGCGGGAGCACCCACTGCACGTGGGCGGCCTGCAGGTGTTCCGGCTCCCGGACGGCGCGGGCCCCGACCACGTCGGCGAGCTGCACCGGGAACTGCTCACCCACACCGACATCAGCCCGCTGTTCCGGCGCAGGCCCCGCGGCCCGATGGGCACCCCCGGCCAGTGGGTGTGGTCCGACGACCACCACCTCGACCTGGAGTACCACGTCCGGCTGTCGGCGCTGCCCACCCCGGGCCGGGTGCGCGAGCTGCTGGAACTGGTGTCCCGGCTGCACGGCTCCCTGCTCGACCGCCACCGCCCGCTGTGGGAGTGCCACCTGATCGAGGGCTTGGAGGACAACCGGTACGCGGTCTACACCAAGGCCCACCACGCCCTCCTCGACGGCGTCTCCGCCCTGCGCCTGCTGGAACGCTCGCTGTCCACCGACCCGGCGGACACCGGCGTCCGCCCACCGTGGTCCCCGCGCCGGAGTGCGGTCGAGCCGCCGAAGCGGACCGCCCCGGCCCCGTTCGCGCGCCTCGCCTCGGCCGCGAGCGCCGTCCGCGACGTCGTCGGCCTCGGCCCGGCGGTGGTGAAGTACGTCAACCAGGCGTTCCGCGAGCAGTCGGCGACCTTGCCGCACGAGACGCCCAAGACGGTGTTCAACGTGCCGATCACCGGCGCCCGCCGCTTCGCCGCCCAGGGCTGGCCCCTCGCCCGCATCCGCGCGGTCGGCGCCGCCGCGGGCGCCACGGTGAACGACGTGGTGCTGGCGATGTGCGCGGGCGCGCTGCGCGAGTACCTGCTGGAACTCGGCGCCCTGCCCGACAAACCCCTGGTCGCCGCCGTCCCCATCTCCCTGCGCGAGGGCGCGGCCGTGGGCGGCAACGCCGTCGGCCTCATCCTCTGCACCCTGGCCACCGACCTCGACGACCCGGCCGCCCGCCTCACCGCCATCGCGGAGTCCATGCGCCGGGGCAAGGCCTTCTACCGGGGGATGTCCCCGCTGCAGATCACGGCCCTGAGCGCCATCCCGTTCGCCCCGCTGGCCCTGTCCCTGGTCCCCGGCGCGGTCCGGATCACCCCACCGGCGTTCAACCTGCTGATCTCCAACGTGCCCGGCCCGTCCGCCCCGCTGTACTGGAACGGCGCCAGGATGGAGGGCGTCTACCCCGTCTCGGTCCCGTACGAGGGCCAAGCCCTCAACATCACGGTGACGAGCTACGCGGGCAGCCTGGAGTTCGGCCTCACCGGGTGCAGGCGCAGCGTCCCCCGCCTGCAACGCCTGCTGACGTTCCTCGAGGACAGCCTGGCCACCCTGGAGAAAGAACTCCTCTGACAGTCACAGGCCGTAGAGCTTCAGACCAATGTGATCGACGATGAAGCGTGTGCGCCTTGAATCGAGCGCAAAGTAGATTCGACCCACCCGATCAGGAGTCGTGTGGTCATCCAGTTTGACATGAGGAATGCGACTGTAGGTCTCGTCCTCAAAAGGAAACTTTTCCAAACCCTGACGAGTCAACCCCTTGTCGCTCATGGCAACGCGCAAAGAATACCCCTCCTCAATCCAATCTTCAAGGCGCTTTCCCAGTTGCCCAGCCTTGGCGCGATACTCGACTGAAGCTTGCGCCAGGCTTATCAGCGCCTCTCGCATTGAATCAGGATAAGGGTATCGAGAATTTTCCCACGATTTGACTGAATTCTCTGTATAATTGAGTGCACCCTCGCTCGCCTCTCTCAAATATTCAAGCAATTCATCAATATCGCCACTCGAACATGACGGTGCAGAATTCCAATCGTTTTCAGTAGAGGATTTGCTTTCACTTGCAACCCTAAAGTACTCACTCTTCCAATATTCGAACTGACTTCGATAATCTTCCGTGAGCTGAAGCTTTCCCTTCAATTGTTCATTTTCAACCAATAGTTGACCGTTGAAAGTCTCCCATTCAGCCAATTCTGCTTGCTTCTGCTCCAAGGTCTCAGTCAATACCTTCATTTCTGCCAACCCGTCACCTTGAGCGCGTGCTTCGTCGAGCCTCTGTCGAACCACCTGAGCACGCCATGCACGGTCGCTGGCAAGAGCGATTTCCCACCCTTTGTCACGCCCCCGGGCGATGACAGACATCGGAGCCAGCAGACGCATGAATTGCTGAACCGTATGAGAAACTTCATGTCGTCTAAGGTCATCAGCTGAAAACTGGGGTTGCCGAAGCGAAAGGTCGGGCCAGAGCAAGCGAGCACCGCCGAAAGGCACCGAGCCGGATGGAACAAGCTGATTGAATTTCTGGGACAAGTAGGGGCGCAATGTCACTACCCGTGCCAAACCTTGCAGCTCGCGTGCTGCACGCTGAGCGAGGCCGTGCGCATGATCCCCGGATGGGCTGACGACAAGAATCGGAAGACGATTCGAATTATTGATTGCGTTGACGAGTTGCTCGAGTTGAGACGGCTCTTTGATTGAAATGTGATCGTTGTCGACAGACTGCCCGAGAACGCGGACCACAAGGGTTGAATCCTTTACCACATTAAATATCAACCGAGGGCGACGAAGAGCATCGAATGGTACAGGCGACAACCAGCCCGTGGTGATATCACGGCCCATAACGACACGGAGTTGCACTTCGTCAAAGTTTCGAGAAACCGTAACCCGCGTTTGAAACCATGTTTTCTCAGCAAGCAGAGGCTGACGGACATCAACTCTGAAAGCATGGCGGTCATCTGCACCGGTGACCTTCCAGGCAACCTTCCGAAGACTTGCCTGCTTACTTTCAAGGCCAGATTTGAAATATTCCGCCTCTCCTGACCCATTGAGATCAGCGAGCAAGGGACAATCACTCGCTCCCCACGTCAACCATGCATGGAAGTGCTCGATCAATTTTGAATACGCGAGCACTGGATCTATATTTTCGACACAAGAGATGTCGAAGTCGACCGCGTACAACATCTGCATCTCGATCTCCGTATGCCACCTGTCGAACTTCATCCAGTACCAACATGGATCGTTCGACTCCCCCGCACCGTTACAAACAGCAACGAAGGGCAGGTCGACAAAGAAGAAGTAAATTGTCGAACACTCTTGAACAACCATCGATGATTGAGATGTGTTCGGCCAGCGAGAAAGCAACCTTAGCCAGCCCGCAGAAGGGAAGAATTTCACAGATTGGTCAACACAGAGACTTGCGCGTACTCCTCCGAACACACCCATGTCCTCGTCCTCTCAGGACGACAACAGCTATTCGACCATTCCGTCAAAAGAGAGCGAGGCAGGGGTGTTCGTGCCACTTGGACAACTCACGTCGCCCGGCCGGGTGTGCCTGCAGAGATCAGCCGCTCTTGCGGCGGTGCTGGCGCTTGGCGCCCGCGCGGCCGTGGGCGTCGTGGACCTTGGAGTTGCCGGTGGCGTTGTCCTGGCCTGCCTGGGACTTCGCCTGCTTGCGCTGCAGGGCTTCGCGGAACTTGCTCTTGAGGTCCTGGGGCTCGGCCGTCTCGTCGGTGGCGGGCGGCTCGGGCTGGTCGGGCATGAAGGACCTCCAACGGGGGGCGGACGGGCAGTCAAGCCTGGCACGGGTGCTCCGGCCGGGTCGACTCGGTTTCGAGGTTACCGCGCTCCGGACCCGGCTCCGCGCCCCTCGGCCCCCGGCGCCGGGTGGCGGGCGGGGCGGGTACGCCGAACCGCATCGGCCCAGGGTGGCGGCGAAGATCGCTCCCACTACCCTCTCCGGCGGAGGAAGAACGGTGAACCTGCTGGACCACATCGCGTCCGTGGCGGCACTGGCCGGCCGCGCGGACCACGACCCGCGCGCGCTCGCGGCCGACGAGCACCTTCGCTTCGAGTGGTACCGGGCCGCCGACCCGGTGGACGAGCGGGCGTTCCTGGAACTGGTGCTGCTCGACCCCGACCGGGAGATGGCGACCGCCGCGGTGGTGGCCAGGATCGACGAGCGCGGCCGGGCCCGCGGCGACTTCCACGCCTGGGCGGCCAGGGTCGGTCCCGCGGTCGAGCACGTGGAGTTCCTGCGCTGCAGGCTCGCCGAGTGGCGGTTGCTGCGCGACGCGCTGGCGGGCAGGCCGGTGCAGGCGACGGCGGTGCTGGCGGCGAGCGACTGGGCGCAGCGGCGGCTGGCGGCCGAGGTCGACGGGGACCTGCTGGCGCTGCTGGCGGTGCACGGCCGCACCCGCCGGGTGCGGGCGCTCACCCGGGTGCCGCGCCCGGTGCGCAGGCCGCGCGAACCGGACAGCGGGTACTGAACCGGGCGCGCATGACGGTCGACACGCCCGCCGGGACTGGACCGGGCCGCCGCGGTCGCGGTCTACTCGGATTCCGCACGGGTGTAGGGAGTTCGATGTCGTACCTGGGGACCACCGGCGAGCACAGCGCGCGCTTCCGGCCGGTGGACGAGACGATCGTGTTGGACCGGCCCACCACCTCGGCGCACTTCGTGGCGCCGGGTTCGGTGACCGACGGGCAGTTCGGCCTGTTCCGCTGGGACATGGCGCCCGCTTCCGGCGGCCCGGCCCGGCACTTCCACAAGACGTTCTCGGAGTCGTTCTACGTCATCGACGGCACCGTCCGCCTCGACGACGGGGAGCGCGCCGTGGACGCGACGGCGGGTGATTTCCTGTACGTGCCGATGGGCGGCATCCACGCCTTCGCGAACGTCTCCGACGAGCCCGCGTCGATGCTGATCCTGTTCGCCCCCGGCCCGCCGCGCGAGCAGTACTTCCTGGAGCTGGCGGAGATCGCCGAGTCCGGGCGCGAACTCAGCGCCGAGGAGTGGACCGAGTTCTACGCCCGGCACGACCAGTACATGGTCTGAGCCCGCTCAGCCGGGCAGCTCGTACTCCAGCTCGAAGAAGTGCTCCTTGTCCGGGGTGATGGTGATGGTGGCGGTGCCGCGCAGGCCCGCCAGCCCACCGGTGCCCGAGCCGGGCACGACGAAGTAGCGCGAGCTGAGCTGCCCGCGGTCCTGGCTGGAGCTGTGCGAGAGCACGAAGGTGCCCTCGCGCCCGTGCACGGTGCCCTCGAAGAACTCGATGCCGACGTAGGTGGCGGACTTCTCCTCGGTCGTCTGCGCCATGATCATCTCGGTCCAGCCGCGGCCGGTGATGTCGCCGCCGTCGAACTTGCGCGAGGACTTCCCGTGCAGCAGCTTCGCGCCGTCGGTCACCCGGTACGGCTGGTCCGCCTCTTCCCAGACGTCGAGGTCGAACTGGCTCTTCGCGGTCGGCACGGCGACTCCTCCT
The DNA here is from genome assembly GCF_000564855.1 of Actinokineospora spheciospongiae. Lineage (GTDB taxonomy): Bacteria > Actinomycetota > Actinomycetes > Mycobacteriales > Pseudonocardiaceae > Actinokineospora > Actinokineospora spheciospongiae. Next base: position 44,569 of record NZ_AYXG01000109.1, on the reverse strand, counting down.
GGCTCGGTTGGACCACACCCTAGCGCCGCACCGGCGCGGGCGGGCCGCTCAAAGTTGAGCGGCGCCACCGGGTCGCCCCGGCGCAGCATCGGCGGGTCCGAAGTGCCCGACCCCCCGGAGGGCCCGCGATGCCCGTTCCGCAGCCGCCCGCCCGGCCCGCCCGGCCGCGCCGCACCGAGGCGGCCGGGGTGGCGATCGGCGCGGACGAGGCGCACGTGTGGGTGCTCGACCCGCAGACCCTGGCCCTGTCGGACCTGGTGTCGGCCTGCCACGACCTGATCTCCGACGACGAGCGGGCCAGGGTGCGCCGCCGCCGGTTCGACCGCGACCGGCACACCGCGCTGGCCGCGCACGCGCTGGCCCGGACCGCCCTGAGCTGGTGCTCCCCCGAGGTTCACCCGGACGAGTGGCGGTTCGCCCGCACCGAGCACGACCGCCCGGAGGTGGCCGACCCGCCGTCGCCGCTGCGGTTCAACGTGTCGCACACCGACCGGCTGATCGCCTGCGTGGTGACCCGCGACATCGCCTGCGGGGTGGACGTGGAGGTCGCCGACCGGGACACCGACGTGGCGCTGCTGGTCCGCGGCACCTGCACCCCGGCCGAGTGCGCCGCGCTGCGCGGGCTGCCCGAGGGCGAGCGACCGGGCCGGTTCTTCCGGTACTGGACGCTCAAGGAGGCCTACAGCAAGGCCCGCGGCCTGGGCATGTCGGTGCCGTTCGAGCGCTACGGCTTCGACTGGGACTCCGGCCCGATCCGGGTCAGCACCCCGGGGGACGCCCCGGAGGAGGACGACCCGGCGCACTGGCAGTTTGCCCAGTGGCCGGTGACCGACCGGCACATCCTCGCGGTCGCGCTGCGCACCGGCCCGGCGCCGGACCTGCGCATCGTCCGCCACCCCACCCCGACCGGGCGCGACGGCGCGGGCGGCCCGGGGGTCTTCGCGCGTTGGAGGTTCGAGAACCATGGCTGACACCGTCCTGATCACCGGATCGGCCGTCCTGCTGGGCGCGCACCTGGCCGCGCGCAGGCTGGCCGCCTCGGACGACTACGTGATCTTCGCGCCGTGGGGCACCGACCAGCCGGGCCGCGCGGACCTGACCGCCGCCGTGCGCCGGGTGCTGCGCGCCTCGACCGGCGCCGGGCCGGGTCCGGCCGTGGACATCGGGCGGATGCGCTGCCTGCCGTACGGGGAGGGCCTGGCCCGCGCCCTGCCGGAGGGCTGGGAGACCGCCGAGGTGTGGTGCGTCACCGGGACGCCGAAGGTGTCCGGGGCGCAGTTGGCGGCGGCGGACCTGGTCGGCACCCGGCGGCTGCTGGAGGAACTGGGGCCGCTGGGGGTGCGGCGGCTGAACTACGTCGGGTCCGGGTACGCGGCGGGCCTCGACGCCGGGCACGTCCCCGAGGAGCCGTGGGCGGTCGACGACGGCCTGGGCGACCCGGTCACCGAGCGGTACACGGCGCTGGAGCGCGAGGTCGTCGGCGCCTGCGCCGCAGCCGGGGTGGAGCACCGCGCGTTCCGCACCGGGCTGGTGGTGGGCGAGGACCTGGGGTTGGCGGGGTTCGTGCGCGAAGGCGCGGTGCCGCTGTTCGCCGCGGTGCACGACCTGGTGCGGGAGGTGCGGGAGCGGCTGCCGGAGTACTTCGGGCACCAGCCGCTGCGCTGGTTCGCGCCGGGCGGCGGCTCGCTGGGGCTGATCGAGGTGGGGGCGGCGGCCGACGCCCTGCTGTGCCTGGCGCGCAACGAACCCCCCGGCGGGGTGCACAACGCGCTGGCGCCGTCGAACCTGGCCGTGGAGAAGCTCGTCGACCAGGTCGGCGAGGCCTACGACATCCCGATCACCGCCGTGGCCGACCGGGCCGACCTGACCGCGGTGGACCGGCTGTTCGAGGCGCGGCTGGGCGCGTTCGCGGAGTTCTTCACCGCCCGCACCACGTTCCGGCCCACCGCGCGCTGCGGCCCGGAGTCGGCGGTGACCCCGGAGCTGCTGCGCTCGCTGCGCCGCGCCCAGGACCTGGCGGCGCGCGCGGGCGCCCGGCACGTCGCGGAGACGCGGATGGGCGCGCGGCGGCGGACGATCGACGTGCACGGGCAGCCGCTGACCTACGAGGTGTGCGGCGGCGACGGCCCGGTGCTGGTGGTCCTCAACGCGCTCGGGCAGGGCCCCGGCTTCTGGTACCGGCTGGTGGACCGGCTCGCCGACCGCTACCGGGTCGTCCTGTGGGAGCCGCGGGGCACCGACTCGCCGGTGTCGGTGGTGCTGGGCGACCAGGTGAACGACCTGGCGGAGGTGCTGCGGCACGAGGGCGTCGAGGAGTGCGACCTGCTCGGCTGGTGCACCGGCCCGAAGGTGGCCGTCGAGTTCGCCCGCCGCCGACCGGGGGCGGTGCGGTCGATGGTGCTGCTCAACGGCTCGTTCCGGGCCACCGGGCGCGTCGGCGACCCGGACACCCCGTACGAGCGCAACCTGGAGGCGCTGTGCCGGATGGTCGGCGGGCAGCCGCAGTTGGCGCGGTCGATGCTGCGCATGTTCGGGATGCGCGAGGAGTTCGACCCGTCCGCCGACCCGCACGAGCTGGCCGCGCAGGTGCTCGCCCTGCCCAACACGACCCTCGCCGAGGAGCTGCGCCACCCGTTCCGCTCGCCGGAGGCGCTGGTCAACTACGCCCGCCAGCTCCTGGACTTCTGGGCGCACGACTCCCTGGCCGACGCCGGGTCGATCCGCACGCCGATGCTGTTCGTCGGTTCCGAGCTGGACACGGTGGCCTCACCGGAGCGGTTCGAGCAGTCCGCCGCGGCCTTCCCCAACGCCCGGCACGTGCGGATCGACGGCGCCACGCACTACGTGATGCACGACCGCCCCGACCTGGTGGCCACGATCGTCGACGGGTTCCTGCGCGGGCACGAGCGGCCGCTGGACCGCGCGGGCGGCGTGCACTGGGCGGGTTCGCCTGCGCTGGTGGGCGACCGGTCCTGAACCGCGCGACCGCTCAGTCGATCGGGTTGTGCCTGGCCAGGAAGTCGTCGACGTGCCGCCACGTGGTGGCCCGGGCGGCGCGACCGGCCAGCACGCCCAGGTGCCCGCCGGGGCAGGTGTGGAAGGTGACCTCCGGGGCCCCGCCGAGCACGTCCACCAGGTGCCGGACCGCCCGCGCGGGGGCGATGGCGTCGCTGTCCCCGGCGACCACCAGCACCGGCACCGACACCTCGCGCAGCGCGATGCGGCGGCCGCCGAGGTCCAGCTCACCGCCCGCGAGGTCGTTCGCGCGGAAGAAGCGGTGGTAGATCTGGCCGAAGGTGCGACCGGGGTAGGCGATCATGTTGTCGGTGAACCGGTCCACCGCCTCCAGTTGCGCCAGGAAGTCCGCGTCGTCGAGGTTGCGCAGGATCGCGTACGGCTTGGTGACCACCTTGTCGATGGCCGAGATCTGGAACGCCTTCTTCACCAGTGCCCGCGGCGCCCCGCCCAGCAGCCGGTAGGCCGGGGTGAGAATCCAGCCGTTGGTCAGGTCCGCCAGCGGTTTGATCGGGGCGACCAGCGGGATGGCGGTCATGTCGATCGGCGCGGCGATCGTGGTCAGCGAGGCGATCGGCAGGTCGTGCCGGTCGGCGGCGGTGAGCAGGGACAGGATGCCGCCCAGGCACCAGGCCACCAGGTGCACCGGCCGCCCGCCCGCGTCCCGGCTGACCGCCTCGATCGAGCGCGGCAGCACGTCGTCGACCCAGTGCTCCAGGCCCAGGCCGCGGTCGGCGAAGCTCACCTGCCCGTAGTCCACCAGGTACACCGAGCGCCCCCGGTCCACCAGGTGCTCGGCCAGGCTGCACCCGCGGCGCAGGTCGAAGCACAGCGCCGGGGCGGCCAGCGGCGGCACCAGCAGCACCGGGTCACCGGCCCCCGCCGGGGTGAAGCGGTGCACCGCGCGGGTGCGACCGCGGTCGACCAGGGCGCGCGGCATCGGCCGGAGGTCGGCCAGCCCGCCCCGGAACACCTTCGCCACCACGTTCGCGGTGGCCGAGGACACCCAATCCGGTGCCGCTGCCAGTCCCGACGCCACTGCCGCTCCCCACGTTCGGTTCACCCACTAGTATCCATGCGGGCGGAGGGTCACCGGGGAGGTACACATTGTCAGGACCGGCGGCGGACCCCGACCGGCCCAGCGCCGCCCGGGTGTACGACTACCTGCTCGGCGGCGCCTGCAACTTCGAAACCGACCGCCGCTTCGCCGAGCGGATCGTCGCGGCCATGCCCGAGGCCCGGTCCGCCGCCAGGGAGAACCGCGACTTCCTGCGCCGCGCGGTCCGGTACTTCCGGGCCCGGGGCATCACCCAGTTCCTCGACCTCGGGTCGGGCATCCCCACCGTGGGCAACGTGCACGAGGCGGTCCCGGACGCGCGGGTGCTGTACGTGGACCTCGACCCGATCGCGGTCGCGCACAGCGAGGTCGAACTCGCGGGCTGCCCCCGGGCCGAGGTGGTCCTCGCCGACATGCTCGACCCGGACGCCGTCCTCGGCTCAGCGGCGGCGCGCAGGCTGCTCGACCTGGAGCAGCCGATCGCGGTGCTGATGGTGTCGGTGCTGCACTTCGTCCCCGACCCGATGCCCGCCATCCGCCGCTACGTCGAGGCGATGGCCCCCGGCAGCTTCCTGGCCATCACCCACGGCACCCGCGACGCCCGCCACCCCAACAACGACAGCGCCGTCCGCCTCTACGACGAAACCGGCAGCGCCAGCGTCTCCCGCGACCGAGCCCAGGTCGAAGCCCTGATCGACGGCCTGGACCTGGTCGAACCAGGCGTGGTGTGGACCCCCCAGTGGCACCCGGACACCGCCCCCGGCGACGGCGACCCGCGCGAGTCCCTGATCTACGCGGTGGTCGGCCGCCGCTGATGAGACCCCTGCGCGACGAGTCGGAACTGACCACCCTGTGTTCGCACAGACCCGACGCGGAAGCCTGGCGCCGGATGATCACCCACGGCCTCGGCACCGGCCTCAACCGCCTGGAGTGGTGCTGGCTGGCGGAGGAGGCCGGGGAGGTCACCGCCGCCCTGGCCTGGTGGGCCCCGATCGGCGCCACCCACCCCCACATGCTCGACCTCCTCGCCACCCCCGACCCGACCGCCGCGGTGGAGCTGATCACCCACAGCCGCCGGGCCCTCGACATCCCCACCGCCGAGTGCAACGTGGTCACCCCCGACGACACCACCCCCGACCCCGTCATCCCCGACGTCCTGCACGCAGCGGGCTTCACCCCCGCGGTGGACCGGGTCCGCGTGGAATGGACCCCGACCAGCCCACTGGCGACACGATCGGGTGAACAACCGCAAAAGTTGTCCCCGATCCACCCCGCCGGCCCCTCTCCCGTATCGAAGAGGAGAACGCGGCCCCGGACCCCCCTGGAACTCCGCCAGGCCCGCCACGTGGACGAGGACACCCTGATGACCCTGTTCGCCCAGGTCGGCGACGGCACCCTGGACCACCACTCCAGCCGCGCCCGAGCCACCCGGGGCCGCACCGCCGAAGCCGCCGACCGCCTGCACAAGTGCTTCGCCTACCCCGGCGACCCCACCTGGTTCACCATCGGCTTCACCCCAGACGGCCACCCCGCAGGCTACGTCGTCCCCGCCCTCATCGACGGCGACCACCCCGTCCTCGCCGAGATCGGCGTGGCCCAACCCTTCCGCGGCCAAGGCCACGTGGACCACCTGCTGACCACCGGCACCCGAGCCCTGACCACCGCCGGAGCCACCCGCGTCCACTCCGACACCGACCAGGCCAACCACCCCATGCGCGCGGCCTTCGCCCGCGCGGGCTACCGCGAATTCGCCACCCGCCGCGACTACGCGTGGACCCGCCCGCACTGACCCGGCTCGACGGGCGCGCCTGGCCGGCCTGCGCGGCGGTGGCGCGCCGGGTGGGGTCTGGTGGCGAGGTTGGGGGAATCGTTGCGGGAGCGGTTTTTCGCATCGCCTGGGCGCAGTTTCGGGGTTTCAGGCCGAACGGCCTGTCGCGGGTGCCAGGCCGGTCAGAGTGCGGGAACGTGCGGCAGTCCGATGAGTCGCGCGGCGTGCCACTGGGCCGGGGGGACAAGCCAGCGAGCCACCCGGGCCGGGTGACGAGCCACGGGCCGGGTGGCGGATCGGCGGCTCCGCAGGCCACCGAAGTGGACCCACGGAGCTGTCACCCGGTCAGCCCGCCAACCCCAGTTCGCGGGCGATCAGCATGCGCTGCACCTCGCTCGTGCCCTCGCCGATTTCCAGGATCTTCGCGTCCCGGTAGAACCGCCCCACCGGGTACTCGTTCATGAAGCCGTAGCCGCCGAAGATCTGCGTGGCGTCGCGGGCGTTGTCCATGGCCGCGTTGGAGGCGACCAGTTTGGCGATGGCCGCTTCCTTCTTGAACGGTTGGCCGCGCAGCATCTTCGAGGCCGCGGCGTAGTAGGCGAGGCGGGCGGTGTGGGTGCGGACCTCCATGTCGGCGATCTTGAACTGGATGGCCTGGTAGGAGCCGATGTTGTGGCCGAACGCGGACCGTTCGGCGGCGTAGGTCAGTGATTCGTCGACGCAGCCTTGGGCCAGGCCGACCGAGAGGGCGGCGATCGCCACCCTGCCTTCGTCCAGTGTGGACAGGAATTGGGCGTAGCCGCGGCCTTCGGTGCCGAGGAGGTTTTCGGCGGGGACGCGGACGTCGGTGAAGGACAGGCCGCGGGTGTCGGAGGCGTTCCAGCCGACCTTGGAGTACTTGCGCGAGACCTCGAAACCGGGGGTGCCGGAGGGGATGATGATGGCCGAGATGCGCTTGCGGCCGTTGTCGTCCGTGCCGGTGACGGCGGTGGCGGTGACCAGGCTGGTGATGTCGGTGCCGGAGTTGGTGATGAACGACTTGGACCCGTTGACCACCCACGAGTCGCCGTCGCGGACGGCGCGGGTCTTGGTGGCGCCCGCGTCGGAGCCGCCGCCCGGTTCGGTGAGGCCGAACGCGCCGAGGGCGGTTCCCGCCGCCAGAGGGGGCAGCCAGCGTTCCTTCTGCTCGGCGGTGCCGAAGCGGTACAGCGGCATGGCGCCCAGCGACACGCCCGCCTCCAGGGTGATCGCCACGGACGAGTCGACGCGGGCGAGTTCTTCCAGGGCCAGGCACAGGGCGAAGTAGTCGCCGCCCATGCCGCCGTGCTCCTCGGGGATGGGGAGGCCGAACAGGCCCATCTCGCCCATCTTGGCCACGAGCGCGTACGGGAACTCCTCGCGCTCGTAGAGGTCGCCGATGACCGGGGCGACCTCCTCGCGGGCGAACTCGCGCACGGTCGCGCGCAGGGCGTCGTGCTCCTCGTCAACGCTCAGGTCGATCATCGCTCGTCCTCCGGTGGGGTGACCACGGCCAGGGTTTGGTCCAGCGCGACCTGTTGGCCGGGCCGGACGGGCAGTTCGGTGACGACGCCGTCGGTCTTGGCGGTGACGGTGTGCTCCATCTTCATGGCCTCGACGACGAGCAGGGGCTGTCCGGCCACCACGTGCTCGCCCGCCGCGACCTTCACCACGAGGACGGTGCCGGGCATGGGGCTGGTGACGGGGCCGCCCGCGGCGGTGGTCCCCCGGTCGCCGTCGAGCGCGGAGTGCTCGGTGACGGCCCAGGTGTGCCCGGCGGAGGCCAGCCACAGGGTGTTCCCGGACAGGGCGCGGGTGTGGCGGGTGACCCGGCCGCCCAGGGTGACGCGAAGCGAGTCGTCTGCGTGGGACGCCGAGGCGCGCACCGGTCCGCCGTCGCCGACGGTGACCTCGGCGGCGGTCGGGGTGCCGGTGACGCGCACGGCTTCGGTGCGGTCGCCGCAGGTCAGGCGCAGGGCAAGGGGGGCGGGGCGGCCGAGTCGCCAGCCGTTGGGGACGTCCCACGGGTCGATCGCGGCGCCGACCGGTTGCAGGGAGAGCAGCCGGTCGAGCGCCGCCGCGGCGAAAACCTCGTCCGGGGCTTCGGCGGTTCCGGTGAGCCGGTCGAGTGAGCGCTCGACGAGTTGGGTGTCGAGCCTGCCCGCGCGCACGTCCTCGTCGGCGAGGAGGGCGCGCAGGAAGGTGGTGTTGGTGCCGACGCCGAGGACCACCGTGTCCGCCAGGGCCGAGGAGAGCCGGGCCAGGGCTTCGGTGCGGTCGGCGCCGTGGGCGATGACCTTGGCGAGCATGGGGTCGTAGTCGGAGCCGACGACGGTGCCGACGCGCAGGCCGGAGTCGACCCTGGCCCACTCGGCGGTGGGTTCGCGCAGGTGCAGGACGGTGCCGCCGGTGGGGAGGAACCCGGCGGCGGGGTCTTCGGCGTAGACGCGGGCCTCGATGGCGTGGCCGTGGAGCCCGACCTCGTCCTGGGTGAGGGCCAGGGGTTGCCCGGCGGCGACGCGGAGCTGCTGTTCGACCAGGTCGAGGCCGGTGACCAGTTCGGTGACGGGGTGTTCGACCTGCAGGCGGGTGTTCATCTCCATGAAGAAGAACTCGTCGGGCCGGTCGGCGGAGACGATGAACTCGACGGTGCCCGCGCCGGTGTAGTCGACGGCCTTGGCGGCGTCGACGGCGGCCCGGCCCATGCGGGCGCGGGTTGCGGGGTCGAGCAGCGGGGAGGGCGCCTCTTCGATGATCTTCTGGTGTCGCCGCTGGAGGCTGCACTCGCGTTCGCCGAGGTGGATGGCGCCGCCGTGGGTGTCGGCGAGGACCTGGATCTCGATGTGCCGGGGGCGCTGCACGAACCGCTCCACCAGGAGCGTGTCGTCGCCGAAGGAGCCGCGGGCCTCGCGCCGGGCCGACTCGATGGCGGCGGTGAGCCCGGCGGCGGTCTCGACGAGCCGCATGCCCTTGCCGCCGCCGCCCGCGGACGGTTTGAGCAGCACCGGGTAGCCGACCTCGGTCGCGGCGGCGACCAGGTCGTCGTCGGTCATGCCGGGTTCGGTGCGGCCGGGCACGACCGGGACGCCCGCGGCGGTGACGGTGAGCTTGGCGCGGATCTTGTCGCCCATGGCCTCGATGGCGCCGGGGGGCGGGCCGATGAAGACCAGTCCGGCGTCGGCGCAGGCGCGGGCGAAGGCGGCGTTCTCGGCGAGGAAGCCGTAGCCGGGGTGGACGGCCTCGGCGCCGGTCAGCCGGGCGGCGGCGATGACCTTCTCGGTGGACAGGTAGCTGTCGCGGGCGGCGGCCGGTCCGATGTGGACGGCTTCGTCGGCTTCGCGGACGTGCCGGGCGGACGCGTCGGCGTCGCTGTGGACCGCGACCGAGCGGATGCCGAGGCGGCGGAGGGTGGCGATCACCCGGACCGCGATCTCGCCGCGGTTGGCGATGAGGACCGTGCTGAACACTGCGATCACATCCGGAAGACGCCGTAGCGGACGGGTTCGAGCGGCGCGTTGGCCGCGGCGGAGAGGGCCAGGCCGAGGACCTGGCGGGTGTCGGCGGGGTCGATCACGCCGTCGTCCCAGAGCCGGGCGGTGGAGTAGTAGGGGTTGCCCTGCTCCTCGTACTGGCGGCGGATGGGTTCGCGGAACGCCTCTTCCTCGGCCGCGGACCACTCGCCGCCGCGGGCTTCGACGCCGTCGCGGCGGACGGTGGACAGCACGGCCGCGGCCTGCTCGCCGCCCATGACGGAGATGCGCGCGTTGGGCCACATCCACAGGAAGCGGGGTGAGTATGCCCGCCCGCACATCGAGTAGTTGCCCGCGCCGAAGCTGCCGCCGATGACGACGGTGAACTTGGGCACGCGGGCGCAGGCGGTGGCGGTGACCATCTTGGCGCCGTGCTTGGCGATGCCGCCCGCCTCGTAGTCGCGGCCGACCATGAAGCCGGTGATGTTCTGCAGGTAGAGCAGGGGGATGCTGCGCTGGTCGCAGAGTTCGATGAAGTGCGCGCCCTTCATGGCGGATTCGGCGAAGAGCACGCCGTTGTTGGCCACGATGCCCACCGGGTGCCCGTGGACGCGGGCGAAGCCGGTGACGAGGGTGGCGCCGTACTCCTTCTTGAACTCGCGGAACCGGCTGCCGTCGACGACGCGGGCGATGACCTCGCGCACGTCGTAGGGGGTGCGCGAGTCGGTGGGCACGGCGCCGTAGAGGGTGGCCGGGTCGACGGCGGGTTCCTCGGTGGGCAGCACGTCCCACGGCTTGGGCGCGCGCGGGCCGAGGGTGCTGACGATGGAGCGGACGATGCGCAGGGCGTGCGCGTCGTCGTCGGCGAGGTGGTCGGTGACGCCGGAGGTGCGCGAGTGCACGTCGCCGCCGCCGAGTTCCTCCGCGGTGACGACCTCGCCGGTGGCGGCCTTCACCAGGGGCGGCCCGCCGAGGAAGATGGTGCCCTGGTTGCGGACGATCACGGCCTCGTCGCTCATGGCCGGGACGTAGGCGCCGCCCGCGGTGCAGGAGCCGAGGACGGCGGCGATCTGCGGGATGCCGCGGGCGGACATGGTGGCCTGGTTGTAGAAGATCCGCCCGAAGTGTTCCCGGTCGGGGAAGACGTCGTCCTGGGCGGGCAGGAACGCGCCGCCGGAGTCGACCAGGTAGACGCACGGCAGGTTGTTCTGGAGGGCGACCTCCTGGGCGCGCAGGTGCTTCTTGACGGTCATCGGGTAGTAGGTGCCGCCCTTGACGGTGGCGTCGTTGGCCACCACGACCACCTCGCGCCCGGACACCCGCCCCACCCCGGTGATCACCCCGGCGGCGGGCGCCTCGTCGCCGTAGAGGCCGGTGGCGGCGAGGGGTGAGAGTTCCAGGAAGGGGGAGCCGGGGTCGAGGAGCGTGTCCACCCGCTCCCGGGGCAGCAGCTTCCCCCGGGCGACGTGCTTGTCCCTGGCCCGCTCGGGGCCGCCGAGCGCCGCGGTGTCGAGGCGCCGCCGCAGGTCCTCGACCAGGGCCGAGTGCTGCTCGACGTTGTCGGCGAACCCCTCCGCGCCCTCGTCGACCCCACTGCGCAGCACAGGCGCGTCCATCGCATATCCCGCCGTTAGTCGCCGTTAACTACGGCTCCGATGTTAGCGCTGACTAACAATTCCGTCCACCCGATCGGCTCCAGCCCCACGACCCACCCGAACGGCTGAACACGGCCTGTCCGCCGCCGGTTCGCTTGGATCTGTGCGAAATTCGCACAACACTGGCGGCATGGAGTGGTCGTTCCTCGGCGAGCGCGTTCGGGAAGCCCGCCTCGCGGCCGGGTTGTCCCAGGACCGGTTGGCGCGCCTCGTGGGGTTGGAGCGCAGCAAGGTGGCGAAGATCGAATCCGGGGATCGGCGAGTGGACGCGCTGGAACTGGGAAGACTCGCCACCGCGCTCGGTGTCCCCATGAGCCATTTCCTGGAGGCACGGCCGCCGGCGATCTCGCGCCGCGCACCGCTCACCGCCGACACGGACACCGCGGGCGCCCGAGACGCCTACCGGTTGGACGCACGCCTGACGGCGTGGCTGCGAGACGTGCGCCAAGTCGTCGAACTCGGCGACTTCCGGCCCGCAGCGGCGATCACCAGCCCGGTGCCGGTCACCGACGCGGCCGGAGCCCGCCGCGCAGCGGGCTGGTTGCGGACGCACCTCGGCCTGGGTGACGAACCGATCCCCAGCCTCATGTCGATCTGCGCGCGGGCGGGGCAACTGGTGCTGGTCACCGATCTCCCCGGAGACGGTGCGTCACTGGTCGACGGGGACATCGCGGTCGCCGTGGTCGGCCTCTCCCAGGACCCCGGCAGGCGCCGGAGCACCGCGGCACACGAACTGGGCCACATGGTGCTCGGCGACGCCTACTCGACGGACCTGCGCCTGGGCGTCGACCGGGAAGACCTCGTCGACGCCTTCGCGGCCGAGCTGTTGCTGCCGGTCGACTCGGTCCGCGCGGTCGGGGACGCTGTCGGACGCCCGGCCCTGGTCGAACTCGCCGCCCGCTACCGGACCTCGTGGTCGCTCGCGGTCCGGCAGGCAGAGCAGGCGGGCGTGGCGACCAGGCAGGGAGCGGCGAAGCTGCGGTCGAGCACCCCGACCCGCGTCGAGTTCCAGGAAGCCCTGGGGTGGACGCCCCAACCCGACCTGGACGGGGTGCGCGTGCCACCGAGCTACGCGACCGCCGTGGTGAAGGCGTGGCACCGGCGGCTGATCACCTCATCCCGGGCGGTGGAGCTGATGCACGGCCAGATCACCGGGGAGGACCTTCCCGAGGCACCCGGAGCGTGAGCGCGAAGGGCGTCGCGCGCAGCCACGGCCTCGATGCGCACGGGACGCTGTGGCTGCTCGCCCGCGCCCATCGGGCGGGCAAGCTGACCGCAGGAGGCGCGGGCAACATCGTGGACGTGCCCCGCGACACGGGAATGCGGCTTCCTTGCGACGGCTCGGGTTTCGACCGCTGGGCGCGCAGGACAGGCCTGCTCTGACACCAGGAGGCCACCTCGACCGGGGTCGGGGCGGCCTCCTGGTGTCGTGGTTCAGCCCGTGACGGCGCGGAGCGCGGCATAGTAGCCGCCGTTCTGGCCCGCGCTGTTCGGGTGGTAGGACTCGGCGATCGGGAGACTGACGCTGTTGATCCAGCGGGTGCCGGAGGCGCAGATCTCGTGGCCCGCGAAGGCGTTGCGGCCGTCGACGAAGGTGAAGCCGTGCGCGGAGGCGGCCGAGGAGATGACGCCCGCGAGCACGTCGGAGGACTGGTTGATGGCGGCGCGCTTGGTCTCGCTGAGCCCGATGGCGCAGGAGCCGCCGAGCTTGTAGATGCGCGGGTAGCCCATGACGACCACCCTGGCCGAGGGGGCGCGGGTGCGGATCTGGGAGTACACGGTGTTCAGCCGCCCGGGCAGGGCGGTGCGGGCGAAGTTCTGCGCGGCGTTGTTGCCCGCGACGCAGGCGGAGTCCGACCCGAGGTTGCAGTCGGTCATGACGTTGGCGAAGCCCGCGTCGTTGCCGCCGACGGAGATGGTGACCAGGGCGGTGGTGGAGGTGAGGGCGGAGAGCTGGTTGTTGGTGACGTCCGAGGTGACGGCGCCGGAGCAGGCGACGAACGCGAACGACGACGGCGCGTGCGCGTTGGCCCACAACTGGGCGTAGGAGTTGCTGCTGCGCTTGCAGTTGCCGCTGCTGCCGTAGCTGCCCGCGCCGAGGCCGGAGGAGTAGGAGTCGCCGAGGGCGACGTACCTGCCCGCGGCGGTGGGGGCGGCGAGCGCGGGGGACGCCAGCCCGAGGATCGACAGGGCCGTGAGCAGGGCCACGGCCCAGGAACGAGTGATGCGCATCTTCTGGCCTCCGACTCTGGAGGAATTCCCGACGGTTCACATCACTACCAGCGGAAAAGCGCTCACGGTACCTCTCGGCAACGAGTTAACACTTGCCACTTTAGGGGGGTGGGCGTCCGGTTAGCGGGCGCTAACCGGACCTCCGTACGATGTGCCCGTGCCCCCCGCAGCCGATCCCGCAGGCGCCAAGCCGTCCCGCCGCGAGCAGATCCTGGCCGCCGCCGCCGAGCTGTTCGCCCGGCACGGCTTCCACGGGGTCGGGATCGACGACATCGGCTCCGCGGTGGGCATCTCCGGGCCCGCCCTGTACCGGCACTTCCGGTCCAAGGACGCGATGCTCGGCGAGATGCTCACCTCCATCAGCGAGGTGCTGCTCACCGGGGGCCAGGCCCGGGTGTCCTCGGTGGCCGATCCCGACGTCACGCTGGGGGAACTGGTCCGCTTCCACGTCGACTTCGCCCTGGACAACCCGGCGCTGATCACCGTGCAGGAGCGCAACCTGGGCAACCTCACCGACCCCGACCGCCGCAAGGTCCGCGCCCTGCAGCGGCGGTACGTGGAGACGTGGGTCGAGGTGATCGTGGCGGCCGTCCCCGAGGTCGCCGAACCCACCGCCCGCGCGGCGGCGCACGCGGTCTTCGGGTTGATCAACTCCACCCCGCACAGCAGGCACCTCGACCGCGACCAGATGGCGGACCTGCTGACCGGCATGGCCCTCTCCGCCCTGGTGCACACCCCTACCGCCCAGCCGAGTCTTCAACCGCGCTTAAGCGGCCGTTAGCGCACCGGCCTCCGGCGCAGGACCGCGGAAACGCCCACGGGACAGCTCCGGCGGAGCTGTCCCGTGGTGAGTGCGAGCCGATCCGAACCGGCTAGAGCTTGTAGACGTCGGCGACGAAGGTGTACGCGCCGGTGGCGTTGGCGATCAGCCCGACCCGGACGAGGTTGATTCCGCCGACCGGGCCCGGTTCGGTGAAGTGGAACGGCTTTCTTTCATTCGTCGCGGTCCGGGTCTGCGTGCTGTAATAGCCGTTCGCGGTGTAGAAGTCGAACACGGCGGTCGTCGATCCGGCGTTCCGGTCGTCGAACACGTTTCCCACGACCGTGGCGGAACGGTTCGAGAACGAGATGTCCGCGGTGACACAACCGCTGGTGCCGTTGCAGATCTCGGCGAACGCGGGAGTCAGCGGGTCCGCGCCTGCCACCCCTGCCGAGAGGCCGATTCCGATGAAGCTGAGAAATGCGAAAACAAGAGCCGTCAAGGAACGTCTCACTTTTGCCCTCCCCTGAAAAATGATCCACTCCCGACAATGGCACGGATGTCGGGCACCGGTACCGCCGACGGAGTGAGCCGACCCCGGTCGAACCCGATCGCGAACGGGTGAGCGCGACCCGGCGGCGGCACGGCTCTGACAGGCCCGGATCGACAAGCGGGCATCGGGGTGCGAATGGGGTGAATGGGATGCGTGCGCCCGGTTTGCGGAATCCACGGTCAAGCGGGGGTGGACGGCTCCCGGCCACTCAGGTGGTCGTCCCGGGGTGACCGTGAGTGTGAAATCGAGGTCTCGTCCAGGTGATGGCGGCGGGGAGTAACGTGTCCGTCACGCTACCGAGTCGGAAGAGGGGTTGGCCGTGGCGGAGTTGGCAGGCTGGGTGCCCGAGGGGATCGACCTGGAGCGACCGAGCGCCGCGAGGCTCTACGACTACCTGCTCGGCGGTGGGCACAACTTCCGCCACGACCGGGAGCTGGCCCACCGGTTCCTCGAGGCCCAGCCCAACGCCAGGGAGATCGCCCGGCACAACCGCGCCTTCCTGCGCCGCTCCGTGCTGCTGATGGTCGAGCAGGGGGTCCGCCAGTTCCTCGACCTCGGCTCCGGCATCCCCACCGTGGGCAACGTGCACGAGATCGCCCAGGACGCCGACCCCGGTGCGCGGGTGGTCTACGTGGACTACGAGGAGGTGGCGTACGCGCACAGCATGTTGATGCTGCGCGACAATCCGCTGGCCACGATCGTGCAGGCCGACCTGACCCGGCCGGAGCAGGTGCTCGACGCCCCGCAGACGCGGGAACTGCTCGACTTCGACCGGCCGATCGGGCTGCTGATGGCCGGGGTGTTCCACTTCGTGCCCGAGGACAAGGACCCGGCGGGGATCGTCGCCCGGTACCGGGACCCGATGGTGGCGGGCAGCCACCTGGCGTTCTCCCAGTTCACCCGCGACCTGATGCCCTCGGCGATGGACCGGGTGGTGGAGGTGATGAAGACCAGCCGCGACCCGATGTTCCCCCGGTCGCACGCGGAGATCACCGCCCTGTTCGACGGCTACGAGATCCTCGAGCCGGGCATCGTGCCGACGGCGCTGTGGCGCCCGGACGCGACCCTGGACGACGGGGACGACCCCGACCGGGCGGGCATCTACGCGGGCGTCGGCCGCAAGGCCTGAGGCCGCGCGGATGCCGACCCGACCGGTCGCCCCCGACGGGGACCAGGAGACCCTGGTCCGGTCGTGGCTGCGGGTGGTCGCCTCGACGGCGTACGTGCCCCGGTCCGCGCAGGACCTGGCGGCGCTGCTGGCCTCGATGCTGGCGACGCTGACCGCGGCGCTGGTGGCGGAGCCGTTCGACACCGGGCCGGGGTCCGAGGTGGGCGCGCGGATGGTCACCGGCGCGCTGACCGGTGAGGAGACCCTGTCCCGGTCACTGGCTGTGCTGGCGGGTGGGCTGCTCGCCGCGGGCCACCACCCCGAACGGGTGGTGGTGCTGCTGGCCGCGGTGTCCTCCGGGTACGCCGCCGCGCTGCGCGCCCGGACGCTGGAGCAGCAGGAGGACATGAAGCGGGCGATGCTCGGCGCCGCCCGGTTGGCCGAGCAGGGCCGCAAGGACACCGAGTACCGGTTCCGCGAGGTGTTCACCGCCTCCGCCATCGGCATCGCCATCACCGGGGTGGACGGCCGGTTCCTGGAGACGAACCCGGCGCTGGCGACGATCCTGGACCGCGAGCAGGAGGACCTGCGCGGGCACCTGCTCGGCGAGTACTTCCTCGACCAGGAGGCCGACCGGCCCGACCCGGCGTCGAGCGCGCCGGACCGCAGGCGGGTGGTGCGCCCCGACGGGGACACCGCGTGGGTGCTGGTGAACAACTCCGTCGTCCGCGACGACAGCGGCGAACCGGTGTACCGGGTGTCGATGGTGCAGGACCTCAGCGAGCTGGAGCTGCTCGGCACCCGGCTCACCCACCAGAGCCTGCACGACGCGCTGACCGGGCTGCCGAACCGGCTGCACTTCCAGTCCCGGCTGGAGGTGCTGCTGGGGCAGGCCCACCCGGCGGCCGGGGTCACCCTGCTGTGCCTGGACCTGGACGCGTTCGGGCTGGTCAACACCACCCACGGGCACGCGGCGGGCGACCGGCTGCTGCGCGCGGTCGCGCACCGGCTCGCCGCCATGGTCGAGGACGAGCCCGCGGCGCTGGTGGCGCGGGTCGGCGGGGACGAGTTCGCGGTGTTCGTCGTGGACGGGCCGTCGACCCCGGACATCCCCGGTCTGGTGGCGCTGGTGCGCGCGGAGCTGACCGAACCGGACTACGACGGGAAGATCGGCCTGGCCGCGACGGCGTCGATCGGGGTGGTGCGGTGCGCGGCGGCCGACGTGGACAGCGCGGAGCTGTTCCGCGCCGCCGACGCCGCGCTGCACCGGGCGAAGGCCGTGGGCCCGGACCAGTGGGCGGTGCACGACCCGCACGTCGACCGCCGGGCCCGCCGCGTCGGCGCCGCCGCCACGTCCCTGCCCTCGGCGTGGGAGCTGGGCGAGCTGGTGGTGGCCTACCGGCCGGTGGTGCGGCTGACCGACCGGGCGGTGGTGCGGGTGAGCGCGGTGCCGCACCTGCCGGGCGCCCGGGGCGCGCTGCCGCCGCCCGCGGAGCTGGCCGAGCAGACCGGCCTGTCGGTGGCGCTGGCGCCGTGGCTGCTGCGGGAGGCCGCCGGGCAGCTCCCGGTGTGGCAGGAGCTGTTCCCGGGCGCGGGCCCGGTGCTGCGGGTGACCCTGACCAGGGCGCAGACGGCGGACGCGGACCTGGTGGGCGCGGTCAGCCGGGCCCTGGCGCAGGCGGCGCTGCCCGCGCACCTGCTGGAGGTGGTGCTGGACACCGCCGCCGTCCGCGACGCCCACGGCGACGCCCGGGACAACCTGCGCACCCTGGGCGACCTGGGGGTCGGCCGCGGCCTGCACGGCTTCACCGGCGGCCCGGCCCTGGTCGAGCTGGTGGAGCGGTTCGGCGTGGGCGCGGTGCTGCTGGCCGACCCGTTCGACGGCTGGCGCCCCGACTGGTTGCCCGGGAACGCGGTGGCGGTGCGGGCCACCGCCGAGCTGATCGCCGCGGTGGGTTCGGTGGGCGCCGAGGTCGGTGTGGTCGGTGTCCGCGACCAGGCCGAGGCGGCCTGGTGGGCGGCCCGGGGCGCGAGCACGGGCGAGGGGCCCGCTTTCGGCGGTCCGGTGGGGGTGCCGGACGTGGTGCGCGCCGTGCGCGGCGGCAACCCGCCGCCAAGTGAGCGAATCGCCCCGACCTGATCTCCCCGCGCGGGCCGGCCCTGTTGCAGGATGGGGTCCGTGGACGCCGACCCCGACCGCAGGCGCCGCCTCACCGAGGCCGCCGCCCAAGCCATCGCCGCCATGCGCGCGGGTGCGGACGACGGCGCCCTCGACCAGGTCGCGGCGGCCGTGCGGGACACCCGCGACAGCCACACCGGGGCCAGGGAGCTGATGCTGATCCTGTTCCGGGAGTGCGGCACCATGGTCGCCGCCCTCGGCTCGGGTGGCACCGCCCCGGTGAAGATGCAGGTCTACGACGACGACGGCGAGGAAGTCCCGATCGACGAGGCCGACCCCCCGGTCCGCACCGCGGTCCGCACCCTGCTCGCCGAGGTGCACGGGGACACCGAGGCGGCTGAGGCCCAACTGGACATCGCGCTGCACGAGGCCGCCCCGGAGGAGATGACCACGCTGATGGTGCAGGCGCTGCGCTGGACGCTGCGCCTGTCGGAGGAGTGCGCGGCCCGCGACCTGCCCGTCCCGCCCTGGCTCGCCGACGGGACCGCGTGAGCGGGGGCCTACCCCAGGAGTTCCTTGACCAGCCCGGCCAACTGCGGGATCTCGGTGAGGAACCCGTCGTGCCCGGAGGACGAGGTGATCACCCGGAGCCCGTCCGCCCCGGCGATGCCCGCCGCCAGTTCCTCCTGCTGCGCCAGCGGGTACAGCCGGTCGCTGTCCACCCCCGCCACCACCGCCCGCGCGGTCACCGACGACAGCGCGGCCGCGACGCCGCCGCGCCCCTCGCCCACGTCGTGGTCGTTCATGGCCTCGGTCAGCACCACGTAGCTCCCGGCGTCGAAGCGCCGCGACAGCTTGTCGGCGTGGTGGTCCAGGTAGGACTCGACGGCGAACCGCCCGTCGGCGGCCCGGGCGCGCCCGAACCGCTCCTGCAACTCCGCACCGCTGCGGTAGGTGGTGTGCGCGATCCGCCGCGCGACCCCCAACCCGACGTGCGGCCCGGTCTCGGCGCCGTGGTAGTCCCCGCCGTTCCACATCGGATCGGCGCGGATCGCCGCCAGTTGCGGTGCGGCCCAGGCGATCTGGTCGGTCGAGGCCGCGGCCGGGCAGGCCAGCAGCAGCACGGCCGAGACCCGCGACGGCAGTCCCACTGCCCACTCCAGGGCCCGCATCCCGCCCATCGACCCGCCCAGGACCGCGGCCCACACCGGGATGCCCAGCGCGTCGGCCAGCAGCGCCTCGACCGCCACCTGGTCGCGGATGCCCACCCGGGGGAAGCGGCTGCCCCAGGGGGCCCCGTCCGGGGCGGGCGAGGCGGGCCCGGTGGTGCCCTGGCACCCGCCGAGCACGTTCGCGCACACCACGAACCACCGGTCGGTGTCGACGGCCCGGCCGGGTCCGATCAGGCCGTCCCACCACCCGCCGTCCGGTCCGGCGTGCGCGTCGCCGGTCAGCGCGTGCTCGACCAGGATCGCGTTGTCGCGCCCGGGGTTGAGCGCCCCCCACGTCTCGTAGGCGACGGTGACGTCGGGCAGGACCCCGCCCGCCGCCAGGTCCAGCGCGCCGAGCGCGCGGAACCGGCGGCGGCCGGGGGAATCCCCCTCCCGCCACGCGGCGGTGGCGGGAGGGGGAGCGGCACTCACAGTTCTGCCTTGGCCGCCCGGAAGCCCGCCTCCAGGTCGGCCTTGAGGTCCTCGACGTTCTCGATGCCCACCGCGAGGCGCACGAGACCGGCGGTGACGCCGCTGGTGAGCTGCTCCTCGGGGGTGAGCTGGCTGTGGGTGGTGCTGGCCGGGTGCACGATCAGGCTGCGCACGTCGCCGATGTTGACGAGCTGGCTGTGCAGCTCGGTGCCGTCGACGAACCGGCGGCCCGCCTCGACGCCGCCGCGCAGGTCGAAGGAGACGATGGCGCCCGCGCCGCGGGGCAGGTACTTCTGCGCCGCCGCGTGGTACGGCGAGGACGGCAGGCCCGCGTAGTAGACCTTCTCCACCTCGTCGCGCTGCTCCAGCCACTCGGCGAGGGCCTGGGCGTTGGCGACGTGGCGCTCCAGCCGCAGCGACAGGGTCTCGATGCCCTGCAGGATCAGGAAGGCGTTGAACGGGGAGACCGCCGCGCCGGTGTCGCGCAGGAGTTGCACGCGGGCCTTGGCGGCGAAGGCGCCGGGGCCCAGGGCCTCCCAGAACTTGAGGCCGTTGTAGCTGGGGTCCGGCTCGTTGAAGCCGGGGTAGCGGGCCGGGTCCTTGCCGAAGTCGAAGGTGCCGCCGTCGACGAGGACACCGGCGATGGTGGTGCCGTGGCCGCCGAGGTACTTGGTGGCCGAGTGCACGACGACGTCGGCGCCGTGCTCGATCGGGCGCAGCAGGTACGGGGTGGGCACGGTGTTGTCCACGACCAGCGGCACACCCGCCTCGTGCGCGACGTCGGCGACCTTGCGGATGTCGAGGACGTTGCTGCCCGGGTTGGCCAGGGTCTCGGCGAAGAACAGCTTGGTGTTCGGGCGGACCGCGGCCCGCCAGGCCTCGGCGTCGTCCTGGTCGTCGACGAAGGTGACCTCGATGCCCAGCTTGGGCAGCGTGTAGTGGAACAGGTTGTACGTGCCGCCGTAGAGCGACGGGCTGGAGACGAAGTGGTCGCCGGAGTTGGCCAGGTTGAGGATGGCGGCGGTGGTGGCCGCGCTGCCGGAGGCGAACGCCAGCGCCGCGACACCGCCCTCCAGGGCGGCGACCCGGCCCTCCAGGACCTCCTGGGTGGGGTTGTTGATGCGGGTGTAGATGTTGCCCGGCTCGGCGAGGCTGAACAGGTCCTGCCCGTGCTGGCTGTCGCGGAACACGTACGAGGTGGTCTGGTAGATCGGGGTGGCCCTGGCACCGGTGGCGGGGTCGGGGGCGGCGCCCGCGTGCACCTGCTTGGTCTCGAACGACCAGGCTGCGGATTCGGTCATGGCGGTGGTACTCCTTCGTCGCTGGGGGATGGGTTTCGCGCGGCCGGTCAGCGACAGGCGGCGCTGGTGACCCGCAGCAGGTCGACGTGGAGCCGAACGGTGAGAACGGCCATGCCCAGCACGGTAGTGGGATCGGCGGTGCCCGGTGCCGGGTTGTCCACACCCTGGGAAATCCCGAATTGACCGTTCCCTCTTCCGCGTGAAGCATCAGGCGCATGCGCCTGCGCGCCCTGCTCGCCTGCGCGGTGGCCGTCGCCGCCGCCGCACCCGCCTCCGCCACGTCGCGACCCGCCGCGGAGCCCGCCTACCAGCGCTACGTGGCGCTGGGCGACTCCTACGCGGCGGGCCCGCAAATCCCCGAACCGGTGCCGGGGTCGGTCCCCGGGTGCGGCCGGTCGACGGCGGGCTACCCGGCGCTGCTGGCCGCTTGGCTGCGGGTCCCCACGTTCGTGGACGTGACGTGCAGCGGCGCCACGACCGCGCACCTGACCGGTCCGCAGGCGGTCTCCGGTGGGGTGAACCCGGCGCAGTTCACCGCGCTGACCCCGGACACCGACCTGGTCACGCTGACCATCGGCGGCAACGACATGGGGTTCGGCCGCATCGTCGAGACCTGCGCGCGCGAGGGCCGGGCGGACCCGGGGGGCGACCCCTGCCGGGCGTACTTCACCCGATCGGGCACCGACGTCCCGGCCGCGGACGTCGCCGCGGCCGGGCGGCGGACCACCGCCCTGCTGCGCCGGGTCCACGAGCTGGCGCCGAGGGCGAAGGTGGTCGTGGTCGGCTACGCGCGCATCCTGCCCGAGGGTCCGGGGTGCTGGCCGCTGATGCCGTTCGCCGCCGGGGACACCGCCTACTTCGACTCGGTCGAGCGGCGGCTCAACGACTCCCTCGCCGCCGCGGCCGCGGCGACCGGCTCCGAGCACGTCGACCCCTACCGGTACGGGACCGGGCACGACGCGTGCGCCGCCCCGGAGCGGCGGTGGGTGGAGCCGCTGCTGCCCGCGAGCCCGGCCGCGGTGGTGCACCCGAACGCGCGCGGGATGGCGGCGGTGGCGGCCCTGGCGTGGTTGGCCGCGCGCCGCTGACCTTTACTGGGGGCGGGCGAGCGGAGGTCGGGCGATGGTCGGCGTGCGGGACGTGGTGGGCCGGGTCGGGCCGACGCTGCTGCGGCTGGTGGCCGCGGGCGGGGACGGCGCGGTGGGCGACGTGGTGATCGCCGACGGGGGCGTGGTGGCGGCCGGGGACCTGGTGCTGGGCGTGGGGGTGGGCGCGGCGGGCGCGGTGGGGCTGGTGGGCGAGTGCGGGCGGCGGGGCGCGGCGGCGGTGCTGGTGAAGCCGCCGCTGGCCGAGGACCCCGCGGTGCTGGCCGAGGCGGAGCGCGCCGCGGTGGCGGTCGTGGAGGTGCGGGCGGACACGTCGTGGGCGCAGCTGGTGTGGCTGCTGCGGTCGGTGCTCGACGCGGCGGCCGACGAGTCGGAGCCCGCGGACCCGTTCGGCGACCTGTTCGGGCTGGCGGACGCGGCGGCGGCGGTGGTGGACGCGCCGGTGACCATCGAGGACGCGAACTCGCGGGTGCTGGCGTACTCGGCGCGGCAGGACGGCACCGACCCGGCCCGGGTGTCGACGATCATGGGCAGGCGGGTGCCGCACGACGTGCTGGCCCGGTTCCGCTCGCACGGGGTGTTCCGGGAGCTGGTCAAGGGGCGCACGGTGGTGTTCGTGCCCGCGCAGCCCGACGGCACGCTGCCGCGGCTGGTCGTGCCGATCCGGATGGGCGGGGAGCTGCTGGGTTCCATGTGGGCGGTGGTGTCCGGGCCGGTGCCCGACGAGCGCGCCGCCGCCTTCGCCGACACCGCACCGGTCGTGGCGCTGCACCTGCTGCGCCGCCGGGCCAGGGAGGACGGTGCGCGGGGCCGGTCGGCGGACCTGGTGCGCGCGGCGCTGCTCGGCGAGGGCAGCGGCAGGCTGGCCGCCGCCGAGCTGGACCTGGGGCCCGGCCCGCACCGGGTGGTGGCCATCGACGCGCACGACGAGGGCGGCAGGCTCGCCCTGGCCGCCCGGCTCGGCGCGGGCATCGGGAAGCGCACGGCGATGGGCGAGCTGCACGGCGTGCTGTACGCGATCGTGCCGGACGAGGGGTGGCCGGCGCTGCGGTCCGCGCTGGGCGACCCGGCGGGCCCGCAGGCCGCCGCCGGGACCGCGGTGGGCGCCGGGGACCTGGCCAGGGGCCGGGCGGAGGCGGACGAGGCGCTGGCGCTGCTGCGCGCCGGGCTGGTCGGCGGGCGGGTCGCCGCGCACGACGACGTGTGGGTGGTGCTGGTGCTGCACCGGGCGGCGACGGCGATCGCGGGCGCGGTGGCGGGCATCGGCCCACTGGCCCGGTTGGACGGCAGCGACGACTGGTACCGCGACACCCTGCACGAGTGGCTGCGCCACCCCGGCGACCCGAGGGCGGCGGCCGCGGCGCTGCGGATACACCCGAACACCCTGCGGTACCGGATGTCCCGGGTGTCCGCGCTGCTCGCGGTCGACCTCACCGACCCGGACACCCGGGTCGCCCTGCTGTGCCAACTGGTGGCCGAGCGCTGGCACTGAGCGCCTGCGTCGAGGCAGGCACCGAGCGCTGGTGTCGGGCCGCGGGCCGTTGTCGCGGCAGCACCACCCGGTCGGCTGATTCTCGTGCCAGGCGCACGATGACAACCGGGGTCGGCGGGGAGACCGTGGTACAGGACACCCCCGAGCCACGAGCGAGAGGACCACCCGGTGAAGATCGCTGTTCCCCGTGAGATCAAGAACCACGAGTACCGCGTGGCGCTGACCCCGGCGGGCGCGCACGAGTTGACCACCCGCGGCCACGACGTGCTCGTCGAGGCCGGTGCGGGCGAGGGGTCGGCGATCACCGACGCCGAGTACACCGGCGCGGGCGCGAAGGTGCTGCCGTCGGCGGAGGAGGTGTGGGCCGAGGGCGAGCTGGTGCTCAAGGTCAAGGAGCCGATCGCCGAGGAGTACCCGAGGCTGCGCGCGGACCAGGTGCTGTTCACCTACCTGCACCTGGCCGCCGACGAGCCGCTGACGAGGGCCCTGCTGGCGGCGGGCACCACCGCCATCGCCTACGAGACCGTCCAGACCCCCACCGGCGCGCTGCCGCTGCTGGCACCGATGTCCGAGGTGGCGGGCAGGTTGGCCCCGCAGGTGGGCGCGTTCGCCCTGATGCGCCCCTCCGGCGGCCGGGGCGTGCTCCCCGGCGGCGTCCCCGGCGTGCTCCCCGCCCGGGTCGTGGTCATCGGCGGCGGCGTCGCGGGCGTCAACGCCGCGACGATCGCACTGGGCATGGGCGCGGAGGTCCAGGTGCTCGACACCAACGTCGACCGCCTCCGCCAGATCGACGCCCAGTTCAACGGCCGAGTGCGCACCCTCACCTCGAACCGCTACGCGGTGGAAGAGGCGGCGAGGGAGGCCGACCTCGTCATCGGCGCGGTCCTGGTCCCCGGCGCCAAGGCCCCCAAGCTCATCACCAACGACCTGGTGTCCCACATGCGCCCCGGCTCAGTCCTGGTCGACATCGCCATCGACCAGGGCGGCTGCTTCGAGGACTCCCACCCCACAACCCACGACAACCCCACCTACCCCGTCCACAACTCCCTCTTCTACTGCGTGGCGAACATGCCCGGCGCAGTCCCCCGAACCAGCACCTACGCCCTCACGAACGTAACCCTCCCCCACGCCCTGGCCCTGGCAGACAAGGGCTGGCGCAAGGCCCTGACCACCAACCCCACCCTCACCCCCGGCCTGAACACCCACGCAGGCCACCTGACAAACCCCCCCGTAGCCCAAGCCCACACCCTCCCCCACACCCCCCTGGAAACCCTCCTCAAAAACTAACCCCACCCCCGCCCCCACCCCTGAATTCATCCAACCACCGGACGACCCACCCCCACTTCCCTTACCCACCAACACACCACCGATGCCACCACCCCGCGCAGACCCGGCCGAACGACGCCAGCCCAGCAACCAACCACACCGCAGGAGCCCGGCCGAACCGCACGACGAAAGTCCGGCCGAACCGCACCGCGGAAAGCCCGACCAAACCACGCTGGTTCAGCAACCAACCGCACCGTGGGGGTCCGGGGGGTCGCCCCCCGGGGGGAAATGACGAGACCCCCCGGCGAAGCGCAAAGCGCGAGCAGGGGGGTCCCAGGGTCGAGGGCGGCCCGCTCAACCAGCCTGGGGGTCACTGGGAGCGGGCCGCCATGTACAGCTTAGGCATAGAACCCCGGCTGTGCCTACGCGGGGGTGCCGGTGAGTCGCGATTACTTGTTCACCGACCACCGACACTTTCGAGTGAGAAACCTGGCAATGGGGTGATGGGCGGGTCGGGGACCTGTGGGGTCGGGGGTGTGGTGCCGATGTCGGGTGGGTGATGGAGCCTCGGTGGTGTGTCGGTTGTCATGATCCATTCGGCCGGGATCGGGCGCTGACGGTGCTGGTGGAGGACGACCTGGTGCTGTTGGTGCCGCCGCCGGGCGCGTCGGCGGTCTTGTCGGCGCAGCAGACCCGGTCGTTGGGTGTGGTGTTGGCGGAGGTCGCCGAGCGGGTGGGTGCGCCGTGACCGGCTTCGGCGACCCGTCCCCGGGCGGGTCGCCGCCGATCGGCTCCGACCCGCCCGGTCCGGCTTCGGCGGGCGGCGGCCTCGACGGCGACTCCGACGGCGCGCTGCGGTCGGCGGTGCTGCGCAGGCTGGCGCTGCTGGACGAGGCCGCGGACACCGCGGACGCCTCGACCTTGCTGCCGTTGGCGCGCAGCGAGATCACCCGGCTCGCGCAGGGGTGGCGGTTGCTGCTGACGGTGCACCAGCCGGACGAGGGCGGTCGCTGCCCGGCGTGCCCGGCGGTGGCCTGGCGCGGCGGCCGGGGGCGCAGCTGGCCGTGCCCGGTGTGGCGGATGGCCCACGACCACCTGATCGGCGAGGGCATGGTGCTGCGCCGGGGCAGGCGCCGCCGGGCGGAGCTGCCGGTGGACGGCGTGGTGCGCGGCGCGGGCGGCGAGGTGGTGGCCCGGCTGTACCCGGCTCCCCGCACGCACCCGGGCTGATCCGGCACGGGTTTCCCCATGTGCCCGGCGGGCGGGCACCCGCATGGGGCAAGATGGCCGCCACGACATGCCAGGCGAGCTGGAGGGGTCCGTGCAGGACGGCAGTGGCCGCATCGTGGTGCAGAACCTGAGCAAGAACTTCGGGCCGATACCAGCGGTGCAGAACCTCAGTTTCCAGGTGGAACCCGGGTCGGTGACCGGGTTCCTCGGTCCCAACGGCGCGGGCAAGACCACCACCCTGCGGATGATCCTCGGGTTGGTGACACCGACCTCGGGGACCGCGACGATCAACGGCGAGCCGTTCGCGCGGCTGGGCAACCCGGGTCGGATCGTGGGCGCGGTGCTGGAGGCCCAGGGCTTCCACCCGGGGCGCACCGCCCTCAACCACCTCCGGGTCTACACCGCCGCCATGGGCATCGCGGATTCCCGCGCCACGGAGGTGCTGCAGCTCGTGGGCCTGGGCGCCGCCGCGAACCGCGCGGCCGGGGCGTTCTCCCTCGGCATGAAGCAGCGCCTGGCGCTGGCGACCGCGCTGCTGGGCGACCCGCAGGTGCTGGTGCTCGACGAGCCCGCGAACGGGTTGGACCCGGAGGGCATCGCCTGGTTGCGGCAGTTCCTCAAGGCGTACGCGGCGGCCGGGCGCACCGTGCTGATCTCCAGCCACCTGCTGGCGGAGGTGGAGCAGACGATCGACCAGGTGGTGATCGTCAGCCGCGGCCAGACCATGTTCTACGGGCGCCTCGACGACCTGCGCGCCTCCCAGCAGGCCCGGGTGCTGGTGACCCCGGCGGACCCGGGTGCGCTGGCGAACGCGTTGCAGGCGGCGGGGATGACGAACCTGTCGCCGCTGCCCGACGGCCGGATCGCGGTGGTGGGCGCGAGCGTGCAGCAGGTGGGCGACGCGGCGGCGAAGGCCGGGGTGGCGCTCTACGGCGTGCAGGAGGAGCGGGTCGACCTGGAGCAGTTGTTCTTCCGGTTGACCAATGGCCAGTACTCGGCTCCCGGCTTCGCCCCGCCGGGCGGGTCCTACCAGCAGCCGGGCGGGTTCGCCCAGCCCGTCTACCAGCAGCAGCCGCCGCAGTACCAGCAGCAGCCCCAGTTCCAGCAGCCGTACCAGCAGGCGCCGTACCAGCAGCCGCAGGCGCCCTCGCCCTACCAGGCCCCGTCGCCGTACCAGCCGCCGCAGCAGGTCCAGCCGGTCGTGGTGCCACCCGCGCCGACCGCGCCGGGCGCCCCCGGGGAACCGGCACCGGCACCGCCCGCGTCCGACTTCGGCGGTGACGCCGACGTGACCCAGACGGTGTCGGACCCGACCGCCGGTCCGTCGGGCGCGACGGCCGACCCGAAGCAGGACCCGAACGGCCAGGGGGGCGGCAACTGATGGTCAAGCTGATCAACGCGGAGTTCCGCAAGATCTTCACCACCAAGCTGTGGTGGGCGCTGCTGATCCCGGCGCTGGTGCTGTCGCTGCTGTGGGCGTGGGCGGCGTCCGCGCTGACCTCCGGGATCGCCGACGAGGTCAACCGGTCGACGCTGTTCCAGCAGGCCGACATCAGCTTCGAGGAGGTGTCCTGGTCGGTGATCGCGCTGGCCCGGGGCATGAACATCTCCTCGATCTTCCCGATGGTGTTCGGCGCGCTGGGGATGGCGAGCGAGCTGAGCCGCCGCACGATCACCACCACGTTCCTGACCGCGCCGTCGCGGGTGTCGGTGCTGGGCGCGAAGGCGGTCACCTACCTGGTGTGGGGTGTGGTCTTCGGTGTGGTGATCAGCGTCGGGGTGAGCCTGGGGACGCTGTTCGGCTCGGACTCCAACTACCTGCCCAACGCCGCGGACTGGATGCTGACGCTGGTCGCGGGCGTGCTGATGTGCGTGCTGTGGACGCTGGTCGGCCTCGGGTTCGGCGCCCTGGTGGGCAGCCCGGTCGGCGCGCTGGTGTCGCTGCTGGTCTACGCGCTGATCATCGGGCCGGTGCTGGAGGTGTTCCTGGCCAACTCGGGCGCGGCGGGGTTGGAGGCCCTCGCGGGCCTGATGCCCAACGGCTCGGCCAACGGCCTGACGAGTTCGACGGCGGCGGCGCTGCTGTTCGACCAGATCCAGACGCTGGTGCTGGACCAGGGCGGGGTGCCCGCCTCCGCGGACGTCAAGGAGAACTTCGACGAGGTGATGCGGCTGGCCGCGGGGGCGCCGGGCGCGTACTCGCTGTGGGTCAGCGGCCTGGTCTTCCTGGGGTGGACCGCGATCTTCTTCGGGACCGGGATGCTGCGGAACAAGAGCCGCGACATCACCTGATCCACCGCCGGTGCCCGAGTTGTCCACAGGGCGGTTCGGCACCGTTCCACCAGTTGTCCACAGGCGCGGGCAGCTCCCCACCACGGGGGGCTGTCCGCGCCTACTGTTGTTGGCGTGCCCGAGAACAACGCCCCCGGTTGGATTCGCAAGCTCTGGACCGCCTGTTGGCGGCACCGCAGGCTGGTGCTGCTGTCGATGGTCGCGTCCGTCGTCGGCGTCGGCTTCCAGGCCGCCGGTCCGCTGCTGGTGAAGTTCGTCGTCGACGACGCGGTGGCGGGTGAGACGGCGCGGCTGGCCTGGCTGGTGGCGGCGATGGTGGGGATGGAGGTGCTGTCCTTCGGCAGCGCGTTCCTGCGCCGGTACCTGGGCGGCAGGCTGGCCCTGGACGTGCAGCACGACCTGCGCCAGGCGGTGTTCGGCGCGGTGCAGCGGCTCGACGGCGGCAAGCAGGACGCGCTGCGGACCGGGCAGGTGGTGTCCCGGTCGATCACCGACCTGCAACTGGTGCAGGGGCTGTTGATGATGGTGCCGCTGTCGGTGGGCACGGTGGTGTTCGCGCTGGCGGCGCTGGGGGCGATGCTCTACCTGTCGCCGCTGCTCACGGTGGTGGCGCTGGTGGTGACGCCGGTGGTGGCCCACGTCGCGGCGCGCAGCCGCAAGACGCTGTTCCCGGCCACGTGGTCGGCGCAGCAGCGGGCGGCCGACCTGGCCCAGCACGTGGAGGAGAGCGTCACCGGGGTCCGGGTGGTCAAGGGCTTCGGGCAGGAGGCGCGGGAGGTCGCCCGGCTGGAGAAGGCGGCCAGGGTGCTGTTCGGCGAGCGGATGCGGTCGGCGCGGCTGACCTCGCGGCCCGCGGCGACCCTGGTGGCGATGCCGTCGGCCGGGCAGGTGGCGGTGCTGGCCCTCGGCGGGTACCTGGCGTTGAACGGGCAGGTCACGCTGGGCACGTTCCTGGCGTTCGCCAGCTACGTGGCGAACCTGGTCGGCCCGACCCGGTTGCTGGCCGGGCTGCTGGTCAACGCGCAGTTGGCCAGGGCCGGGGTGGAGCGGGTGTACGAGCTGATCGACTCGCAGCCGGACGTGGTGGACAAGCCGGACGCGGTCGACGTGCCGGACGGGCCGGTCGGAGTGGAGCTGGACGGGATCTCCTTCGGCTACACCCGCAGCGAACCGGTGCTCGACGGGGTGTCGCTGCGGGTGTCCCCGGGGGAGACGCTGGCGCTGGTGGGCACGGCCGGGTCGGGCAAGTCGACGGTGTCGCTGCTGCTGCCCCGGTTCTACGACGTGCAGGCGGGTGCCATCCGGGTCGGCGGGGTGGACGTGCGCGACCTGCGGCTGTCGTCGCTGCGGCACGCGGTCGGGGTGGTGTTCGAGGAGGCGTTCCTGTTCTCCGACAGCATCCGGGCCAACATCGCCTACGGCAGGCCGGACGCGACCGGCGCCGAGGTCGAGGCCGCGGCGCGGGCGGCGCAGGCGCACGACTTCGTCACCGCCCTGCCCGAGGGCTACGACACGGTCGTCGGCGAGCGCGGGCTGACCCTCTCCGGCGGGCAGCGGCAGCGGGTCGCGCTGGCGCGGGCGCTGCTGTCGGACCCCAGGGTGCTGGTGCTCGACGACGCCACCTCGGCGGTGGACACGGCCACCGAGTCCGCCATCCACGACACGCTGCGGGAGGTCACCGAGCAGCGCACGACGCTGCTGATCGCGCACCGGCGTTCCACGCTGTCGCTGGCCGACCGGATCGCGGTGCTGGACGCGGGCCGGGTGGTCGACGTGGGCACGCACGCGGAGCTGACCGCCCGCTGCGAGCTGTACCGGGCGCTGCTGGCCGGGCCGGACGACGCGATCGAGGACCCGACCCGGCGCGACCGGCGCGAGCTGGTGGCCGGGCCGGACGGGACCACCCCGTCGCTGTGGCCGGAACCGGTGGCCGACGCGGTGGGCGCGGGCAGCGCCCGCGCGGCCGCCGACGTCGGCGGGCGGATGGGCGGCATGGGCCCCGGCGGGGCCGCGCTGGGCGGAATGCCGCCGACGGAGGAGCTGCTGGCCCAGGTCGAGGCGCTGCCACCGGCCACGGAGCAGCCGGACCTGGGGGGCGAGGACCCGACCGCGCCGGACCCGGGGTTCCGGCTGCGGCGGTTGCTGCGGCCCGCGCGGGCGGCGTTGCTGGTGGTGCTGGGCCTGGTCGTCCTGGACTCGGTGACGACGATCGCCCTGCCCGCGCTGATCCGCACCGGGGTCGACTCCGGGGTGCTCACCGGGACGGCGGGCGCGCTGTGGGTGGCGACCGCGGTGGCGGCGGTGCTGGTGGTGGTGATGTGGCTGAACACGGCCGCGACCACCGTGCTCACCGCCCGGGTCGGCGAGCGGCTGCTGTACCTGCTGCGGGTGCGCAGCTTCGCCCACCTGCAACGGCTGGGGCTGGACTACTACGAGCGCGAGATGGCCGGGCGGATCATGACCCGGATGACCACCGACGTGGACGCGCTGTCGACGTTCCTGCAGACCGGGCTCACCTCGGCCGCGGCGGGCCTGCTGACGGTGGTGGCGGTGACGGGGGCGCTGCTGGTGACCGACCTGGAACTGGCCTGGGTGGCGCTGGCGGTGCTGCCGGTGGTGATCGCGGCGACGGTGGTGTTCCAGCGGCTGTCGTCGCGGGCGTACGCGGAGGCCCGCGAGCGGGTCAGCGCGGTCAACGCCGACATGCAGGAGAACGTGTCCGGGCTGCGGGTGGCGCAGGCGTTCACCCGCGAGGGCCGGTCCGCGGAGGTGTTCGCCGAGCGCAGCGACGCCTACCGGCGGAGCAGGCTGCGGGCGCAGCGCTACATCGCCACCTACTTCCCGTTCGTCACCATGCTGTCCGGGCTGGCACAGGCGGCGGTGCTGGTGGTGGGCGCGCACGCGGTGGCCGACGGGTCGCTGACCCCGGGGGTGCTGCTGGCGTTCCTGCTGTACCTGGGGCTGTTCTTCGCGCCGGTGCAGCAGCTCTCCGGGGTGTTCGACGGCTACCAGCAGGCCAGGGTCGGGTTGCGGCGGATCTCCGAGCTGCTGCGCACGCCGACGTCGGTGGCCCCGCCCGCCGACCCGGTGCCGGTGCCGGAGCGGCTGGACGGCGCGGTCGAGCTGCGCGGGGTGAGCTTCCGCTACCCGGGCACCGACACGCCCGCGGTCTCCGACATCGATCTGGTGGTCCGGCCCGGTGAGACGGTGGCGCTGGTGGGTGCGACCGGCGCGGGGAAGTCGACCGTGGTGAAGCTGATCGCCCGGTTCTACGACCCGACCGGGGGCAGCGTGCTGGTCGACGGGGTCGACCTGCGCGAGTACGACCTGTCCGGCTACCACCAGCGGCTGGGTGTGGTGCCGCAGGAGGCGCACCTGTTCAC
Organism: Actinokineospora spheciospongiae; assembly: GCF_000564855.1. Classification (GTDB taxonomy): domain Bacteria; phylum Actinomycetota; class Actinomycetes; order Mycobacteriales; family Pseudonocardiaceae; genus Actinokineospora; species Actinokineospora spheciospongiae. The sequence continues at coordinate 13,101 of NZ_AYXG01000109.1, read as the reverse complement.
CGGCGACGTCGCGCGCAACGTCGGCTACGGCGACCCCGGGGCGCCGCCCGCGCGGGTGGAGTCGGCGGTGCGCGCGGTCGGGGCCCTGGACATGGTCGCCACGCTGCCCGCCGGGTTCCGCCAACCGGTGGGCGAGCGCGGGCAGGGCCTGTCCGCCGGGCAGCGGCAGCTGGTGGCGCTGGCCAGGGCGGAGCTGGTGCGACCGGACATCCTGCTGCTCGACGAGGCCACCGCCGCGCTCGACCCGGCCACCGAGGGGCAGGTGCTGGCGGCCAGCGAGCGGCTGGCGCGGCGGCGGACGACGTTCGTGGTGGCGCACCGGCTGGCGACTGCGGCCAGGGCAGACACCATCGTCGTGCTCGACGGCGGGCGGGTCGTGGAGCAGGGCGGGCACGCGGAGTTGCTGGCGCGGGGCGGGTACTACGCGCGGCTGTGGGAGCTGGGGACGGCCGAACCCGCGCACGGCCTGTCCGGGCAGCGCCGACCGGACGCCGAACAGATGGTGCCGCTCGTCGACGAACGGGGGTGAGCGGGGGAATGAAACGGACGAAACGGAAACTTAATCCGGGCGCCCAACCGGGCTCGACACGCCTGAACAGGGTATTGACATTGGACCGAACAGCCCACGACGACCGGTTCGGTGCGGCCCCTCCGGGAAGCGGTTCCACCCCGGGTGGCGGCCGGTCAGCCGCGTCGCAACACCGCGTCTGTCCGGGAACAACCGTCCGGCGCTCACGATCGGCCGCTCGTCGGCCGGATGGCGCACGGGATCGGTCTCTCGAACGATCCAGTGCATGAGGTGCCTCACGGCCCCCCGGTTGGCTGCCATCTCGTCAACGGGGAGGACTAGCCTGGCGAAGAGTTGTGCTCATTACCAGATCGAGAATGGATAGAGGCGAGAGCCAGCCGTGTCCAGCAGCAGTCCCGCGTCACAGTTCGGTGCCAACGAGTGGCTCGTCGAGGAGATGTACGAACAGTTCCTCGCCGACCCCCAGTCGGTAGACTCCGCGTGGCACGATTTCTTCGCGGACTACAAGCCCACCCCGCGCGCCGGTGCCGCGCAGGCCGAGGCGGGGAGTGACACGGCGAGCGCGAACAGCGCGTCCGCCACGGCCACCGCCACCCGGCCCGCCCCCACCAAGGCCGCCACGAACGGCAGCGCGCCCAAGGCCGCCGCCCCGGCCGAGCCCCCGGCCGCGAAGCCCCCGGCGGCGGTGACCCCCACCACGACCCCGGCGACCAAGCCCGCGGCGCCCGCGAAGTCGGCCACCCCGCCGCCCGCGAAGCCCCCGGCCAAGCCCGCCGGGCCCGGCGCCGAGGAGCGCAAGCCGCTGCGCGGCCCGGCCGCGGCCATCGCCAAGAACATGAACGCCTCGCTGTCGCTGCCGACCGCGACCAGCGTGCGCGCGGTTCCGGCGAAGCTGCTGGCGGACAACCGCATCGTGATCAACAACCACCTCAAGCGCAGCCGGGGCGGGAAGGTCTCCTTCACCCACCTCATCGGCTACGCCATGCTGCGCGCGCTCGCGGCGTACCCGAACATGAACCGGCACTACGCCGAGGCCGACGGCAAGGCCTTCGCGGTCACGCCGGAGCACGTGAACTTCGGCCTCGCCATCGACCTCGCGGGCAAGGACGGCGCCCGCAACCTGGTCGTCGCCTCCATCAAGGGCTGCGAGGCGATGACCTTCAGCCAGTTCTGGCAGGCCTACGAGGACGTCATCCGCAAGGCCCGCAACGGCGCGCTGACCGCCGACGACTTCGCGGGCACCACGATCTCGCTGACCAACCCCGGCGGCATCGGCACCAACCACTCGGTGCCGCGGCTGTCGGTCGGGCAGGGCACGATCCTGGGCGTCGGGGCGATGGAGTACCCCGCGCCGTTCCAGGGCGCCAGCGAGAAGACGCTGGTCGAGATGGGCATCAGCAAGATCATCACGCTGACGTCCACCTACGACCACCGGATCATCCAGGGCGCGGAGTCCGGCGAGTTCCTGCGCGAGATCCACCGCCTGCTGCTGGGCGAGGACGGGTTCTACGACGACATCTTCACCTCGCTGCGGATTCCCTACGAGCCGATCCGCTGGACCGAGGACCTCGCCACCGAGGGCGTCGACAAGACCGCCAGGGTCATCGCGCTGATCGACGCGTACCGCACCCGCGGCCACCTGATGGCCGACACCGACCCGCTGAACTACCGCCAGCGCAAGCACGACGACCTCGACGTGCTCTCGCACGGGCTGACCCTCTGGGACCTCGACCGCGAGTTCCCCGTCGGCGGCTTCGCGGGCAAGGAGCGGATGAAGCTGCGCGACGTCCTCGGCGTCCTGCGCGACTCCTACTGCCGCACCGTCGGCGTGGAGTACACCTACATCCTCGACCCCGCCGAGCGGCGCTGGATTCAGGACCGGGTGGAGGTCGCGCACGAGAAGCCCCCGACGGCCGTGCAGAAGTACGTGCTGTCGAAGCTGAACGCGGCCGAGGCGTTCGAGACGTTCCTGCAGACCAAGTACGTGGGGCAGAAGCGGTTCTCGCTCGAGGGCGGCGAGTCGGTCATCCCGCTGCTGGACACCGTGCTGGACAAGGCCGCCGAGTACGAGCTCGACGAGGTCGTCATCGGGATGCCGCACCGCGGCCGCCTGAACGTGCTGGCCAACATCGTCGGCAAGCCCATCTCGCAGATCTTCCAGGAGTTCGAGGGCAACCTCGACCCCGGTCAGGCGCACGGCTCCGGCGACGTCAAGTACCACCTGGGCGCCGAGGGCAAGTACTTCCGGATGTTCGGCGACGGCGAGACCAGGGTGTCGCTGACGGCGAACCCGTCGCACCTGGAGACCGTCGACCCGGTGCTCGAGGGCATCGTCCGGGCCAAGCAGGACCTGCTCGACAAGGGTGGCGAGGGCTTCACCGTCCTGCCCGTCGCCCTGCACGGCGACGCGGCGTTCGCCGGCCAGGGCGTGGTGGCCGAGACGCTGAACCTGTCGCTGCTGCGCGGCTACCGAACCGGCGGCACCGTGCACGTGATCATCAACAACCAGGTCGGCTTCACCACCGCGCCGGAGCACTCGCGCTCCTCGCAGTACGCGACCGACGTGGCGAAGATGATCCAGGCGCCGGTGTTCCACGTGAACGGCGACGACCCGGAGGCCTGCTACTGGGTGGCCCGGCTGGCCATGGACTACCGGCAGACGTTCAACAAGGACGTCGTCGTCGACCTGGTCTGCTACCGCCGCCGCGGGCACAACGAGGGCGACGACCCCTCGATGACCCAGCCCGGCATGTACGACATCATCGACACCAAGCGCTCGGTCCGGAAGGGCTACACCGAGGCGCTGATCGGCCGCGGCGACATCTCCGTCGAGGAGGCCGAGAAGGCGCTGCGCGACTTCTCCTCGCAGCTCGAGCACGTGTTCAACGAGGTGCGGGAGCTGGAGAAGCACCCGATCTCGCCGAGCCCGTCGGTGGAGTCCGAGCAGCAGGTCCCGGCGAAGCTGGCCACCGGCGTGGCCAGGGGGGTCCTGGAGCACATCGCCGACGCGCACGTGGCGGTGCCGGAGGGCTTCAACCCGCACCCCAGGGTCAAGCCGGTGCTGGAGCGCCGGGTGAAGATGGCCCGCGAGGGCGGCATCGACTGGGCGTTCGGCGAGCTGCTGGCGTTCGGGTCGCTGAACCTGGAGGGCCGGATGGTGCGGCTGGCGGGCCAGGACTCCCGGCGCGGCACGTTCACCCAGCGGCACGCCGCGGTGATCGACCGCAAGACCGGCAAGGAGTACCTGCCGCTGCAGAACCTGTCCGAGGACCAGGGCCGGTTCATGGTCTACGACTCGGCGCTGTCGGAGTACGCCGCGCTCGGCTTCGAGTACGGCTACTCGGTGGCCAACCCGGACGCGCTGGTGCTGTGGGAGGCGCAGTTCGGCGACTTCGTCAACGGCGCCCAGTCGGTCATCGACGAGTACATCTCCTCGTCGGAGGCCAAGTGGGGCCAGCTCTCCGACGTGGTGGTGCTGCTGCCGCACGGGCACGAGGGCCAGGGCCCCGACCACACCTCGGGCCGCATCGAGCGCTGGTTGCAGCTGTGCGCCGAGGGTTCGATGACCGTGGCCGTGCCGTCGACCCCGGCGAACTACTTCCACCTGCTGCGCCGCCACGCCCTCGACGGCGTGCAGCGGCCGATGGTGGTGTTCACCCCGAAGTCGATGCTCCGGAACAAGGCCGCCACCAGCCCGGTGGAGGACTTCCTGGAGGGCACCCGGTTCGAGTCGATCATCGACGACGCGGGGGTCGAGGACCCGGGCGCGATCACGAAGATCCTGTTCGTGTCCGGCAAGCTCTACTACGAGCTGGTGGCCGAGCGGGAGAAGCGCGGCGCCACCGACACCGCGATCGTCCGGGTGGAGCAGCTCTACCCGGTGCCGGAGAAGAAGTTCGGCGCGGTGTTCGAGCGCTACTCGGGCGCCCAGGACATCCGCTGGGTCCAGGAGGAGCCCGCGAACCAGGGTTCGTGGCCGTTCTACGGCCTGATCCTGCCGGAGCTGTTCCCGGACCGCATCACCCGCATCACCCGCGTCTCGCGGCGGCCGATGTCGGCCCCGTCGGCCGGGTCGAGCAAGGTGCACGAGCTGGAGCAGCGCGCCCTGATCGCCAAGGCGTTCGACTGAGTTGACCGCTGTTGTCGGGACCGCCGGGGAACGCACCACCCCCGGCGGTCCCGCCGTTTCGAGGAGTTTCGCTGTGTACTTCACCGATCGCGGTATCGAGGAGCTGGAGAACCGGCGCGGCGAGGACGAGGTCACCCTCGCCTGGCTGGCCGACCGGATGCGCGCCTTCGTCGACACCAACCCCGAGTTCGAGACCGCCGTCGAACGCCTCGCCACCTTCCTGGCCCGCGACGACGACGAGTTCGACGACTGACCGCCCGGCTCAGGGTGGGATGACCCGGGTCCCCCGTCGCCACACCGAGTGCGTCAGGGGGACGCCGGGGCGGTAGGCGAGGTGGGTGGCGCTGGGGGCGTCGAGGACGTGGATGTCGGCTCGCGCCCCCGCTGCCAGGTGTCCCACGTCCTGCCGGTTCAGGCTCCTGGCCGGGGTCCTGGTGGCGGCGGTGATCGCTTCGTCGACGGTCATGCGCATCTGCAGGACCGCGGTGGCCACGCAGAAGGCCATGGACGAGGTGTAGGAGCTGCCCGGGTTGCAGTTGGTGGCCAGGGCGACGGCGGCGCCCGCGTCGAGGAGGGCGCGGGCGTCGGGCAGGGGTTGGCGGGTGGACAGGTCGCAGGCCGGGAGCAGGGTGGCCACCGTCGTCGAGCCCGCCAGGGCGTCGACGTCCGCCGGGGCGAGGTGGGTGCAGTGGTCGACGCTGGCCGCGCCGAGTTCCACCGCCAGCCGCACGCCGGGGCCGCGGCCCAGTTGGTTGCCGTGGACCCGCAGTCCCAGGCCACGGGCCGCCGCGGCGGTGAGGACGGCGCGGGACCGCGACTCGTCGAAGGCACCGGTCTCGCAGAAGACGTCGGCCCAGCGCACGTGCGGGGCCACGGCGGCGAGCATGTCGCCCGCGGCCAGGGCCGCGTAGGCGCCCGCGTCGGCGCCGGGTGGGACGAGGTGGGCGCCGAGGTAGGTGACCTCGTCGACCTGCTCGGCGGCGAGGCGGGCCAGGCGGACCTCGTCGTCGACGGTCAGGCCGTAGCCGGTCTTGGTCTCCAGGCAGGTGGTGCCCTGCGCCAGGGCCTCGGCGACGTGGCGGCGGAGGTTGGCGCGGAGTTCGTCGTCGGTGGCGGCCCGGGTGGCGGCGACGGTGGTGGCAATCCCGCCCGCGGTGTAGGGCTCCCCGGCCATGCGGGCGGCGAACTCGGCCGTGCGGTCCCCCGCGAAGAGCAGGTGGGTGTGGCTGTCGACCCACCCGGGGAGCACGGCCCGCCCCCCGACGTCGACGCGGCTGTCGGCGGCGGGAGCGCGGGCGGCGGACCCGACCCAGGCGACGCGGTCGCCGTCGACGACCAAGGCGGCGCCGCGCAGGGTGGCGAGGTCGTCGTCCTGGGTGCGCAGTTCGGCGATGCCGGTGATGAGGGTGCTCACGGCCACAGCTCCGCGATCGCTTCGGCGAGGAGGGCCCCGACGTCGCCGAGGACGTGCCGCCCGCCGCGCACGACCTCCCGACCACCCACGATGACCGTGTCCACATCGGACGCGGAGGCGGCCAGGACCACCTGCTCGGGCAGGCTCCCTGCGGTCCGGACCGTGTCCAGGCGGAGGGCGACCAGGTCGGCGGGCGCACCAGCTTCGATGCGGCCACCCGCGTGCCCGAGGCTGTCGTATCCAGCGCTGGTCAGCGCGGTGACCAGCTCGTGCGGGCTGAGGCGCCCGCGCTGCCCGGTGCGGTGGCGCTCCCCGTGCTCCAGCGCCCGGGCCTCGGCGAGCGGGTCGACGACGGCGTGCTGGTCGCTGCCCAGGCAGAGGCGGGCGCCCGCGTCGAGGAGTTCGCGGGCGGGCCCGTGGCCGTCGGCGAGGTCGCCCTCGGTGGTGGGGCAGAAGCAGACGTGGGAGCCCGCGAGGAGGCGGGTGTCGTCCGGGGTGAGGTGGGTGGCGTGGACGGCGGTGGTGCGCGGACCGAGGGCACCGGCCTCGGCGAGGAGCCGGGTGGGGGTGCACCCGTGGGCGGCGAGGCAGGCCGCGTTCTCGGCGGGCTGCTCGGACAGGTGCACGTGCAGCGGCCCGTCGAACGCGGCCACCTCGGGGAGCTGGTCGCGCGGCACGGCGCGCACGGAGTGGATCGCCGCACCGACCACCACCATCGGACCCGGCCGGGCGGCGGCGCGGGCAGCCACCCCCGGAGTTGTCCACAGGCCACCCGCCACGGGTTCCGAAGTGTCGGCTGTGGACGGTAACGTTGAATTCGGGGGTCCCCCGGGGCTGATGATCTTGGTGGGGTCGGGTGCGGCGGCCTGCGGCGGCGGGGGTGCGCCCGCGCCGCGCGTGGGAGTGGGTGCCGGGGGGAAGCCGGCGTCGGTGGGGGGCGGGCGGAGGGCGGCGACCCGGTCGGCCCAGGCGGCGGCGGTGCCGTCGGAGAAGCGCCGCTGGGTCCGGGACAGGGGCTCGTCGATGCCGCCCGCGAGGTAGCAGGTGTCGAGGAGGGTGATGCGGATGCCCGCGTCGGCGGCGGCCTGGAGGAGGGCGTTGCCCATGGCGTTGGGGTCGGCGTAGCGGGTGCCGCCGGGGGCGTGGTGCAGGTAGTGGAACTCGCCGACGGCGGTGATACCCGCCAGGGCCATCTCGGCGTAGGCGGCGCGGGCGAGGCGGAGGTGGGAGTCGGGGTCCAGGCGGTCGGCGAGGGCGTACATGCGGTCGCGCCAGGTCCAGAAGGTGCCGCCGTCGCCGTGGGTGCGGCCGCGCAGGGCCCGGTGGAAGGCGTGGGAGTGGGTGTTGGCGAAGCCGGGGAAGACCATGCCGGGGAGCGGGCGGGCGTCGCCCCGGGGTTGCCCGGTGGTGACCCGGGTGATGGTGGCACCGTCGGTGTCGATGCGGACGCCGGTGGCCGGGCCGGTGGGGAGCCAGGCGTGCGCGGCCCAGTGGGCGGTCATCGGGCGAGGTGGGCGAGCACGTCGGCGAGGGCTTCGGTGCCCGCGGCGCAGTCGGCGGGCTCGGCGAACTCCTCGGGCGCGTGGCTGACGCCGGTGGGGTTGCGCACGAACAGCATCGCGGTGCGGGTGTGCGCGGCGAGGACACCGGCGTCGTGGCCCGCGCCGGTGGGCAGGGCGGGGACGCCGCCGAGGGTGGCGGCCAGGTCGTCGCGGAGGGCGGGGTCGAAGTGCACGGTGTCGCCGTAGGACTCCTCGGTGACCTCGACGGTGCACCCCTCGTCCCGCGCGGCCCGGGTGGCCGCCTCGGTGACGGTGTGCACGACCGCGCGGGTGCGGGCGGTGTCGTGGGCGCGGGCGTCGAGCCACAGGTCCACCGCCGCGGCGATGACGTTGGTGCCACCGGGTACCGGCAGCAGCCGCCCCACGGTGGCGCGCGCCCCGCCGGTGGCGGCGGTCCGGGCGGCGAGCACGGTCGCGGCGGCGGCGAGCATCGGGTCGCGCCGGTCGGCCATCGGGGTGGCGCCCGCGTGGTTGCCCTCGCCCCGGAACCGGAACCGCCACCGCCCGTGCGCCAGGATCGACGACGCCACCCCGACCGGCGCCCCCAGGTCGACCAGCCCGCGCCCCTGCTCCACGTGCAGTTCGACGAAGGTGCCGATCCGCCGCAGCGCCTCCTCGTCGCGCCCCAGCCCGCCCGGGTCGACCCCGCAGGCGCGCACGGCCTCGGCGAGCGCGTTCCCGTCGGGGTCCTTGAGCGCCAACGCCTCCTCCGGCGCGATGCTCCCGGTCAGCAACCGCGACCCCAGGCAGGCACTGCCGAACCGCCCACCCTCCTCCTCCACGAACACCACGACGGCCAGCGGCTTGGCGGGCGCGAACCCCCTGCCCCGCAGCAGGTCCACGGCGTTCAGCGCGGCGACCACCCCGAGCGGCCCGTCGAACGCACCGCCCCCGGGCACCGAGTCGAGGTGGCTGCCGGTCACGACGGCCCCCTCCCCCGGCTCACCCCACCACGCCCAGACGTTGCCGTTGCGGTCGGTCTCGACCCCGAGCCCCCGCCGCCGCGCCTCGGCGGTGAACCACGCCCGCAACTCCAGGTCGACCCCCGTGAACCCGTGCCGCGCGAACCCCCCGCGCCGGTCCACCCCCACCCCGGCCAGGTCGTCGAGCGAAGTCACCGAGCACCCCCAACCCGCCAGGCTACCGCGTTCCCCTTGCCCCGCACCGAATCCATCCACAGCCCCGGGGGACCCCCCGGATTCAACACCACCGCAGGGGTGCGACGGGAACGGGGGCGCGGGTTGGAGTTGTCCACAGTGGTCACGGGCGGGCCATCGGGACGGGGATGCCGTGGTCGGTGGCGACCCCGGTGGCGCGGTCGTAGCCCGCGTCGACGTGGCGGATGACGCCCATGGCGGGGTCGTTGGTGAGGACGCGTTCGAGCTTGGCGGCGGCGAGGGGGGTGCCGTCGGCGACGGTGACCTGGCCTGCGTGGATCGAGCGGCCGATGCCGACGCCGCCGCCGTGGTGCAGGGAGACCCAGGTGGCGCCGGAGGCGGTGTTGACCAGGGCGTTGAGCAGGGGCCAGTCGGCGATGGCGTCGGAGCCGTCGGCCATGGACTCGGTTTCGCGGTGGGGGCTGGCGACCGAGCCGCAGTCGAGGTGGTCGCGGCCGATGGCGACGGGGGCGGCCAGTTCGCCGCCTGCCACCATCTCGTTGAAGCGCAGGCCCGCCAGGTGGCGTTCGCCGTGGCCGAGCCAGCAGATGCGGGCGGGCAGGCCCTGGAAGGCGACGCGCTCGCCCGCCAGGCGAATCCAGCGGGCCAGGGACTCGTTGTCCGGGAACAGGTCCAGCATGGCCCGGTCGGTGGCGGCGATGTCGGCCGGGTCGCCGGAGAGCGCTGCCCAGCGGAACGGGCCGCGGCCCTCGCAGAACAGGGGGCGGATGTAGGCGGGGACGAAGCCGGGGAAGTCGAACGCGCGGTCGCAGCCGCCGAGCCGGGCCTCGGCGCGCAGGGAATTGCCGTAGTCGAAGACCTCGGCGCCCGCGTCCTGGAAGCCGACCATGGCCCCGACGTGCTCGGCCATGGACTCGCGGGCGCGGTCGGTGAACTCGTCCGGCTTGTCGGCGGCGTAGGCGGCCCAGTCGGCGAGGTCGACGCCGCGGGGCAGGTAGGCCAGCGGGTCGTGCGCGGAGGTCTGGTCGGTGACGACGTCGACCTCGACGCCGCGGCGCAGCAGTTCGGGCAGGACCTCGGCGGCGTTGCCGATGACCCCGACCGACAGCGGCCTGCCCGCGGCCTTGGCGGCCAGGGCGCGGGTGACGGCGTCGTCGAGGTCGTCGGCGAGTTCGTCGAGGTAGCGGGTCCGCACGCGGCGGCGGGCGCGGTCGGGGTCGACCTCGACGCACAGGGCGACGCCGTCGTTCATGGTGACCGCGAGCGGTTGCGCGCCGCCCATGCCGCCCAGGCCCGCGGTGAGGGTGAGGGTGCCGCGCAGGGTGCCGCCGAAGCGCTTGGCGGCGACGGCGGCGAAGGTCTCGTAGGTGCCCTGGAGGATGCCCTGGGTTCCGATGTAGATCCACGACCCGGCGGTCATCTGCCCGTACATGGTCAGGCCCCGGGCTTCCAGCCTGCGGAACTCCGGCCAGGTGGCCCAGTCGCCGACGAGGTTGGAGTTGGCGATGAGCACCCGCGGCGCCCACTCGTGGGTGCGCATCACCCCGACCGGTTTGCCCGACTGCACGAGCAGCGTCTCGTCCTCGTCGAGGCTGGTCAGTTCCCGGGTGATGGCCTCGAAGCTGGCCCAGTCGCGGGCGGCCTTGCCGGTGCCGCCGTAGACGACGAGGTCGTCGGGGCGCTCGGCGACCTCGGGGTCGAGGTTGTTGTGGAACATCCGCAGCGCGGCCTCGGTCTGCCAGCTCTTCGCGGTCAGCGCGGTGCCGCGGGCGGCGCGGACGGGGCGGGGTCCGGGGGTGGTCACGGGTTCCTCCTGGTGGCGGTGTGCGCGGCGGCGAGCACGGCGCCGGAGCGGACGAGCGCCTCGGCGGTGGCGATCTCGGGGGCGAGGTGCCGGTCGGGGCCGGGGCCGGGGACGTGGGCGCGCAGGGCGGCGACGGCGGCGGCCGTGGCCGGTCCCGGGGTCAGCGGCGCGCGCAGGTCGAGGGCGCGGGCGGCGGTGAGGAGTTCGACGGCGAGGACGGTGGTCAGCCCGTCGACGGCCCGGCGGAGCTTGCGGGCGGCGGACCAGCCCATCGAGACGTGGTCCTCCTGCATGGCCGAGCTGGGGATGGAGTCGACCGAGGCGGGGACGGCGAGCCGCTTGAGCTCGGCGACCACCGCGGCCTGGGTGTACTGGGCGATCATGTGCCCGGAGTCGACGCCGGGGTCGGCGGCGAGGAACGGCGGCAGGCCGTGCGAGCGGGCCGGGTCGAGCATCCGGTCGGTGCGCCGCTCGGCCATGCTCGCCACGTCGGCGACCGGGATGGCGAGGAAGTCGAGCACGTAGGCCAGGGGAGCGCCGTGGAAGTTGCCGTTCGACTCGACCCGGCCGTCGGCCAGCACCACCGGGTTGTCGATGGCGGCGGCCAGTTCCCGGTCGGCCACGGTTTCCGCGTGCGCCACCGTGTCCCGGGCGGCGCCGTGCACCTGCGGGGCGCAGCGCAGCGAGTACGCGTCCTGCACCCGGGTGCAGTCCGGCCCCCGGTGGCTGGCCACGATCGGTGACCCGGCGAGGAACGCGGCGATCCGCGCCGCCGACTCCGCCTGGCCGGGGTGCGGGCGCAGGGCTTGCAGGTCGGCGGCGAAGACGCGGTCGGTGCCCAGCAGCGCCTCGACGCTCATCGCGGCGGTGAGGTCGGCGGTGTCGAGCAGCAGCCGCAGGTCGGCGGCGGCCAGGGCCAGCATGCCGAGCATCCCGTCGGTGCCGTTGATCAGCGCGAGCCCCTCCTTCTCGGCCAGCACCACCGGTTCGAGCCCGGCCTCGGCCAGCGCGTCGGCGGCGGGCCGCAGCTCCCCCGCCGGGTCGCGCACCATCCCCTCACCCATCAGCGCCAGCGCGACCGCCGACAGCGGGGCGAGGTCACCGGAGCAGCCGAGCGAGCCGAACTCGTGCACCACCGGCACGATCCCCCGGTCGAGCAGGGCCGCGAGGGCGTTCACGGTGGACGGGTGGACGCCGGTGCGGCCGGTGGTGAGGGTGCGCAGCCGCAGCAGCATCAGCGCGCGCACCACCTCGGGTTCGACCTCGGGCCCGGCGCCCGCGGCGTGCGAGCGGATCAGCGAGCGCTGGAGGGCGGCGCGCCGGTCGAGCGGGATGTGCCGGGTGGCGAGCGCCCCGAACCCGGTGGACACCCCGTAGGTCGGCGTGGTGGCCTCGGCCAGCAGCTCGACGTGGGCCCGGGTGGCGGTGACCCCGGCCAGCGCGGGCGCGGCCACCTCGACCCCGGCGAGGCCGCGGGCGACCGCGACCACCTCGTCGCGGCTGAGCGGACCACCGTCGAGGACGACTCTCTCCATGCCCCCATTCCAGCCCCCGGCCCGGCCCGGGACGAGTGGGGATCGGGTGACACCGTCTGGTATCCCAGACGTACGCTGCGCCGATGGGAGCGAGCAGTGACGTCCCCGGGCTGCGCCGGGGGCTGGCGGTGTTGCGGTTGCTGGCCACGAAGGCCGCTCCGGTGACCGCCGCCGCGGTGGCCCGCGAGCTGGGGTTGCCCCGGTCGAGCACCTACCACCTGCTGGGCGAGCTGTGCGCGGCCGGTTTCGCCACCCACCTGCCGGAGGAGCGGCGGTACGGGCTGGGCGTGGCCGCGTTCGAGGTCGGCTCGGCGTACCTGCGGCACGACCCGCTGGAGCGGCTGGGCCGCCCCGTGCTGACCCGGCTCATCGCCCGCACCGGGCACGCCGCCCACCTGGGCGTGCTGCACGGCGGCGAGACCCTGTACCTGCTGCGCGAGCACCCCGGCGACGCGCACACCGTCACCGACGTCGGGGTGCGGTTGCCCGGGCACCTGCCCGCGTCGGGCCGGGCGGTGCTGGCGCACCTGCCCGCCGCGCAGGTGCGGGTGCTGTTCCCCGGGCGGCGCGCGTTCGTGGACCGCACCGGGCGGGGGCCGCGGCACCTGCCGGGGCTGCGGGCGCTGCTGGCGGCCGAGCGCAGGCGCGGGTGGGCGGTGGAGGACGGGTACGTGGTGGAGGGGTACGCCTCGGTGGCGGTCGCGGTGTTCGACCACGGCGGGCGGGCGGTGGCCGCGATCAGCACGACGTTCCGGCACGGTTGTTTGAGCGAGTGCGGGGCCACTTGGCCGGAGTTGGCGGAGCTGACCCGGGTGGCGGCGGACGAGTTGACCGCGCGCATCGGCGGCCACCGGGCGGGCTGACTTCACCTGGGGCGTCCTCGAAGTCCAGGGGTTCGGTGGGTGCCCGGGTGGATGTGCTCGGCGGTGGCCTTGGTTCAAAGCGCCGGTCTTTGTCGGGTGTGCCCGGCTGGGTGGATGTGTTTGGCCGGGGCCCCTATGGCGATCATG
>NZ_AYXG01000108.1 GCF_000564855.1 Actinokineospora spheciospongiae | reverse complement strand
CACATGATCGCCATAGGGGCCCCGGCCAAACACATCCACCCACCCGGGCACCACAGCGAAAAGACCGGGCTCTGAAAACACAGCCAAGGGAAGCAGACCCCCACCCGGGCATCACAGCAAAAGACCACCCGGACATCACAGCAAGAGACCGGCCGCAACGAACAAGTCCTAACCCATCCGCAGCTCCACCAGCACCAGCGGCACCTCGTCGAGCAGTTCGCGCGCCAGCATCCCGGTGAGCCCGGTCCTCGGCACCAGCCGCTGACCCGCCATCGCGTGCGCGTGCCCGGCCCAGCACGCGGCCCGAGCCGGATCGACCGCGCAGGCGAGCAGCCCGCCCACGAGCCCGGCCAGCACGTCCCCGCTGCCCGACGTGGCCAACCCCACGTGCCCGGTCGCGTCCCGCCACACCTGCCCGCCCGGGTCGGCGACCACGCCCATCAGGCTCACCACGGCCCGGTGGCGTTCCGCGATCTCCACGGCCGCGTCCACGAAGTCCTCGACGGGGTCCTCCGGGCGGCCGAGCAGGTAGGCGGCCTCGACGGTGTTCGGCGTCAGCAGGAGCCTGCCGTGCACCGGTTCGGCGAGTTCCGGGTGGGTGCCGATGGCGCCCAGGGCGAACGCGTCGAGCACCACGGGCGTGTCCTCGGCGACCAGGGGCAGCAGCTTCTCGAGGAGCGCGCCGGTTTCGTCCACGTCGGTCAGGCCGGGGCCGAGCACGACGGCGTCGGCGTCGGCGACGAGGTCGGCCAGCACGTCGGCCGCGTCGCGGGACACGGCACCACTGTCGGCCTCCGGCAGGCCGACGACCAGGGCTTCCGGGACGGCGAGGCCGAGTGCGGACGCGTGGCGTTCCACCACCGCCAGTTGCAGGGTGACCGCGCCCGTGCGCAGTGCGGCGATGCCGCTGAGCAGCACCGCCCCCGGTGCGCGCCGGGCGCCGCCCACCACGAGCACGGTGCCGTTGCCGGTTCCGGGCGGCCCCCACTCGCGCAGCAGCGCCGAGGTGATCGGGGTGGGGTCAGACCGATTCGGTTTCGGCATCTTCGCTCTCCGTCGGCGGGACGTTGCGCACCCGCAGGTGTTCGGTGGCGTGCTCGTGCTCCATGCGGAACCCGCCGTCGTCCTCGCGCACCCAGGAGGTCACCGACCCGTTGGCGACGACGGTGCTGTGCGCCACGGTGAGCAGTTCCTTCTCGGGGACGCCCTCCAGCAGGTAGCGCAGCAGGTAGGCGGTCATCTCGTGGGCGAAGAGCAGGACCCGCGCCCCGGGGTGGCGGCGTTCGAGGTCGGCCAGCAGGGACCGCAGCCGCAGGGCCACGTCGGCCCACGACTCGCCGCCCGGGGGGCGGTAGTAGAACTTGCCGAGGCGTTCCTTGCGGACCAGTTCGTCGGGGAAGCGGTTGGCCACCCCGCGCGCGGTGAGCAGGTCGAGCACGCCGAGTTCGCGGTCCCGCAGCCGTTCGTCCACCACCCACACCGGCTCGTAGTCGATCTCCGCCACCGCCAGTCGGCCGGTGCTGAACGTCCGCTGGTACGGCGAGCACACGATCACCTCCGGCCGCTGCTCCTCCGGCAGGGTGGCCAACCACCGCCCGACGGCCGTCGCCTGGTCCTCGCCGCGCGGGGACAGCGGCACGTCCGCGTCCCGCTCGGCGATGTCGATGACGTCGCGCCCGCCGTCCTCTGCCTCTTCCCTGGCCACGTTGCCGGTGCTCTCACCGTGCCTGACCACACCAACCCATCCAAGATCCGTCACGTGCCCGACATACCCGTTCTGGGCGGGCCGGAACCCCGGGTGGGGCTTGCCATGGTCTTGTGCCGCTCGGGGGGCTGATCCGCTCAGCGTGCCGTTGGTCTGCAAGCGCCGATCGTTTGGTGGGTGGATCTGCTTCGCGCGGGATTGCGTCGTGTGCTGTCGGTTCAAGGCCCGGTCGTTTTGTGGGCGTGCCCGGGTGGATCTGCTCAGCCGTGCCGTGGTT
>NZ_AYXG01000107.1 GCF_000564855.1 Actinokineospora spheciospongiae | reverse complement strand
GGCAGGCTTGCACATGATCGCTTCCCCCACCCAAGCACATCCACCCACCCGGGCCTTCTGGCGCCGGGCCGGCGGTTAGCGGGGTAGTCACCGGCTGCGCCCGGTGGGGTTCGGCGTGGCTGGCCGCCAGGCCGGCGGTTCGTGGGGTGGTTGGCGGCTGCGCCGGTGGGGTTCGGGTGGCCGGCCGCCAGGCCGGCGGTTGGTGGGTGGTTGGCGGCTGCGCCGGTGCGGTTCGGGTGGCCGGCCGCCAGGCCGGCGGTTCGTGGGGTGGTCGGCGGCTGCGCCCGGTGGGGTGCGGTTGGGGTGCGGGGTGGGGTGGTCAGGCGGCGGCCCAGATCTGGCGGGCGGCGGTGACCGCTGCGGCCTGATAGGGCGGGAGGAGGCCGCCGTCGGCGATGACCTCCACCGGCCACTTCTCCTGCTTGCGCATCCACAGGTGGGCGGTGAGGGTGCTGTAGGCGCGCAGTTCGTCAACCTCCGGGGCCACCTGGACCAGGTAGACCCAGGTGGGGCGGTTCGGGGCGTCGGGGAGTGGGTCGCGCCAGGCTCGGCGGACTCGGCGGGCGCCGATGAGGGGGGCCTCGGTGGCGAGGACCTCGTCGACCGGGGTGGGGTCGGGGGCTTCCGGGGGGCCGGTGGGGCTGAAGCGGTAGGCGGGGGCGGGGGCCGTGTCGGCCAGGGCCAGGTCGGCCAGGGCGGGGTCGGTGGGGTCGGGGGTCAGGGAGCGGATGAGGGTGGCCTCCTGGGCGGTGACCGCCACCCCCTCGGCCACCAGGTTGAGCAGCAGGGCGGCGACCGCCAGTTCCGGCTCCCCGGCGGCGTACTGGGCCTGCACCACGGCCACGACGTCGTCGGAGAGCCTGCCTGCGAGCCTGCGGGCCACCTCGGTGGCGGCGGCGTACTGTGCGACGTCCATCTGTGGTGCCAGCTCCCCCCGTGGGTTGCCCTCGGTGCGGCGTACGGTAGCGGTCAGGCCGGGTCGGGGTCGAACATCGAGCCGAGGTTGAACAGGTTGCCCGGGTCCAGTGCGGCCTTGATCGCCCGGTGGGTGCGCAGGCCGACCGGACCTATTTCCCTCGCCAGCCACTCCCGCTTGACCTTGCCGACGCCGTGTTCGCCGGTGACCGTGCCGCCCAGGGCCAGGCCCGCGTCGAGGATGTCGGCGAAGGCGCGGCGGGCGCGGGTGAACTCGTCCTCGGACGCCGGGTCGTAGACGATCGTGGGGTGCATGTTGCCGTCGCCCGCGTGGCCGACGACGGCGACGCGCAGGCCGACCTCGGCGCTGATGCGCTCGCAGGCGTCTATCAATTCTGTGATGCGGGTGCGTGGGACGCACACGTCGTCGGTGAGCCAGGCGCCGTAGACCTCCAGGGCCATGAGGACGGCTCGGCGGGCGGTGAGGAGCAGTTGGCCCTCGGCGATGTCGAAGGTGGTGTGCGCGAGTTCCGCTCCCGCGTCCAGGCAGATTTGCTCGATCTTGGCCAGTTCCGCCCTGGCCGCCTCGCCGCCGGAGTCGGACTGGCACAGCAGCAGGGCCGCGCAGCCCCCGCCCGCGCCGAGTTCGGTCTTGAGGTGGGCCTCGACCGCGGCGATGGACACCGAGTCCATGATCTCCATCAGCGACGGGACGACGCCCTCGCGGACGATCCGGCTGACCGCCGTGCCCGCGGCGGCGGTGGTGCCGAACGCGGCGACCACGGTTCCGGGGGCCTGCGGCAGCGGGCGCAGCGCGACGGTGGCCCGGGTGATCACGCCGAGGGTGCCCTCGCTGCCGACGAACAGCTTGGTCAGGTCGTAGCCCGCGACGCCCTTGACCGTGCGGCGGCCGGTGCGGAGCAGTTCCCCGTCGGCGAGGACGACGTCGAGGCCGAGGACGGAATCGGTGGTCACCCCGTACTTCACGCAGCACAGGCCGCCCGCGTTGGTGGCGAGGTTGCCGCCGATGGTGCACCAGTCGTAGCTGGAGGGGTCCGGTGGGTAGAACAGCCCGTGCTCCTCCACCGCGCCGCGCAGGTCGAGGTTGACCACGCCCGGTTCCACCACGGCCAGCCGGTTGTCGGCGTCGATCTCGACGATGCGGTTCATCCGCGTGGTCACCAGGACCACGCAGCCGTCGACGGCGTTGGCCGCGCCGCTGAGGCCGCTGCCCGCTCCGCGCGGCACGATCGGCACCCCGTGCTCGGCGCAGGCCCGCACCACCTCCTGGACCTGGCCGGTGCTCTCCGGGAAGACCACGGCCAGCGGGTCGCCGAAGGGGGCCAGCGGCATCATATCGCGGCGGTAACCGGCTGTGATGTCGGGGTCGACGTGCACGCCGCCGTCGCCGAGGGCGGCGCGGAGTCGGGTGAGCAGGGCGTCGGTGGTCACGCGATGACGTTAACCCGTGAGTGCTATTCCTGGCCGTACGCTCATCGGGCGACAAATTGATGCGCCATTCCAGATTTCTTCAAATCGTATGCGGAAATTGTTCGATCACTGTTTACAGTGGTGTGGCGGGCGTCACTGGGGACGCCCGGTCGGGAGGGGTTCGCCATGGTTGGCCTCGCACGTGAAGTGATGCCCGGACCGAGCGTCCAAGCCCGCACCCTCGCCAACGTGCTGCGCACGAGCATCCGCCCGATGGCCGACCGGCTGCGCCTGCACGGCTCCGGGTTGCGGATCGTCCGCGAGGCGTTCGACACCGTGGGCATGGCGCCCATCCCGCGCGGCACGCGCATCCGGGCGGTCCACGAGCCGCACGGATTCGGCGACGTCAGCGGCCTGTGGATCACCGCCCGCGCGGCCGACGAGCGGGCGGGCGCGATCCTGTACCTGCACGGCGGCGGGTTCGTCTTCGGCTCGCTGCGCAGCCACCGCCACCTGGCCGCCGCGCTGTCGCAGTCGACCGGGCTGCCGGTGCTGCTGCTGGACTACCGGCGCGCGCCGGAGCACCGCTTCCCGGCCGCCGCGGACGACGCGATGGCGGGCTACCGCTGGCTGCTCGACCAGGGCTACCGGCCGGAGCAGGTCGTGGTGGCGGGCGACTCCGCCGGTGGGCACCTGACCGCCGGGCTGCTGGCCGAGCTGACCCGGCAGCGGTTCGCGATGCCGGGCGCGGCGGTGCTGTTCTCGCCGTTCCTGGACCTGACCGGCCGCGGGCTCGACGAGCGCGACGCCGTGCACCGCGACCCGTACATCCCGCCCGCCCGCGCCAGGGAGGCGGCGTTGCAGTACGCGGGTGACGTCGATCTCGACCACCCGCGGCTGAACGTGTTCAAGGGCAGCAAGCGGCGCTGGCCGCCGATGCTGATCCAGGCGGGCGACATCGAGTGCCTGCTCGGCGACTCGGAGCGGCTCTCGGCGGCCATGCGGGCGGCGGGCGCGCACTGCGAGTTGCAGGTCTGGCCTGGTCAGGTGCACGTCTTCCCCGCCTTCTACCACTTGGTGCCCGAGGCGCGGCTGGCGCTGGGGTACGTGGGCGACTTCGTCCGCGGTGCCCTCGCGGAGCAACTCGCCGCATAGTCCGCGCGCCCGGGGGAACCCGCCGCGCGGGCGTCCTCGTCTGCTCAATTCCGGCTTGCGATCACTCCCGTCGAAGAACATGCTTGGTTAACGCAACCAGTTGTTGAGTACAACCAAGACAAACGGGACATCGCCATGGCGGACGCACAACGCGCGGCTGAGCCGAACCCAACCGACTCGGACGCGCCCGACCCGGCGGACCTGCGCACGGCCGACCAGCTCGGCCTGCAACTGGTCCGGTTCCTGCGGCTGAGCAACCACGCCAAGCAGCACTTCACCTCCAAGGCCAAGCACGCGATCGAGCGGTCGAACTACGCCCTGCTCGCCACGCTGGTCCACACCGGACCGCTGCGCGCGAACGCGCTCGCCGAGGCGATCCACTCCGACCCGTCCACGGTGAGCAGGCAGGTCGGCGCGCTGGTCGGCCAGGGGCTCGTCGAGCGGCAGACCGACCCGGACGACGGCCGCGCGTGCGTGCTGGTGCCCACCGAGGAGGGCGTCCGGGCCTTCCGGGCCAACCACGACCGGCGCACCCGGCAGATCGCGCGGATGCTCGCCGAGTGGTCCGAGGACGACCGGCGCACCCTCGTGCACCTGCTCACCAGGCTCAACACCGAGATCGAGAAGTTCCAGGGGGAAGACCGATGACCACCGTCGAAGCGAAGGCGGGCGGGGAGAAGCTGACCGGCGGGACCTCCGCCGCCAAGCACGCCGCGCCGGAGGACGCGCCAGCGCTGACCCACCGGCAGATCCTGGTGATCCTGTCCGGGTTGATGCTCGGCATGTTCCTCGCCGCGCTCGACCAGACCATCGTCGGCACCTCGATCAGGACGATCGCCGACGACCTCAACGGCCTGAGCATGCAGGCCTGGGCGACCACGGCGTACCTGATCACCTCGACGATCTCCACGCCGCTCTACGGCAAGCTGTCGGACATCTACGGCCGCAAGCCGTTCTTCGTCACCGCGATCTCGATCTTCCTGGTCGGGTCGCTGGCCTGCACGCTGTCGACGTCGATGTACGAGCTGGCCGCGTTCCGCGCGTTGCAGGGCCTCGGCGCCGGTGGCCTGATGTCGCTGGCGCTGACGATCATCGCCGACATCGTGCCGCCGCGGGAGCGGGCCAAGTACCAGGGTTACTTCCTGGCCGTCTTCGGCACCTCCAGCGTGCTCGGCCCGGTCATCGGCGGCTTCTTCGCGGGCACCGACTCGATCCTGGGCGTCACCGGCTGGCGCTGGGTGTTCCTGGTGAACGTGCCGATCGGCGCGCTGGCGCTGGTCGTGGTGACCAAGGTGCTCAACGTGCCGCACCAGCGGCGCGACCACCGGATCGACTACTTCGGCGCGGCGTTCCTGTCGATGACCGTGGTGCCGCTGCTGGTCGTGGCCGAGCAGGGCCGCGAGTGGGGCTGGGACTCGACCCGGTCGATCGCCTGCTACGCCATCGGGCTGGTCGGGCTGGTCGCGTTCCTGTTCGTGGAGAACCGGATGGGCGACGAGGCGCTGATCCCGCTGCGGCTGTTCCGCACCTCGACCTTCGCCATGACGATCATCGCGGGCACCGTCATCGGTGTCGGCATGTTCGGTGGCATCTCGATGATCCCGCAGTACCTGCAGATCGTGCGCGGCCTGACGCCCACCGAGGCCGGGCTGTTCATGATCCCGATGATGCTCGGCATCATGATCGCCTCGGTGGCGTCCGGGCAGATCACCTCGCGCACCGGCCGGTACAAGGTGTTCCCGGTGCTGGGCAGCGCGCTGCTGGTGGTGGGCCTGCTGCTGTTCCACGGCGTCGAGGTGGACACCCCGATCTGGCAGCCGATGGTCTACATGACGGTGTTCGGCCTGGGGCTGGGCAACTGCATGCAGACGCTGACGATCGCCGCGCAGAACGCGGTGCCGGTGCGGGACATGGGCGTGGCGACCGCCTCGGCCACGTTCTTCCGGCAGCTCGGCGGCACGCTCGGTGTCGCGGTGTTCCTGTCGCTGCTGTTCAGCACGGTGGCCGACAACATCGCCTCGGCGTTCACCCGGGCCGCGCAGGACCCGGCGTTCCAGGCAGCGGCATCCGACCCGGCGGTCCGGGACAACCCGGTCAACCAGCCGGTGTTCGCCGCGCTCAACGGCGGCGGGGGCGGCGGGGTGCTCCAGGACTCGTCGTTCCTGCAGACGATCGACCCGCGGTTGGCGCTGCCGTTCCAGCAGGGCTTCACCGAGTCCATCCAGCTGGTGTTCCTGGCGGGCGCGGGCGTGATGGTGCTGGCGTTCGTGGTGTCGCTGTTCATCAAGGAGATCCCGCTGCGGCTGACCAACTCGGTCTCCGCCGCGGCCCTGGAGGGCGGCGAGGCGATGCTGCCCACCGAGGAGGACCGCGACGACGACCGCGCGGACGGGACCACCGCGGACGGCAGGGCGAACGGCGCCGTTGCCGCCTCCGAGAGCAACGGCAGCAACGGGCACCACGGGAACGGGGTGGGCGGCTTCCCGGCCGAGGACCCCGACCGCGAGGGCTTCCTGCCGTTCCAGCCCTCGGCGCTGCGGGCGAGCGCGGTCGGCGACGCCCCGGTGCTCAGCGGGCAGGTGCGCCGCCCGGACGGCTCCGCGCTCGTGGGCGCCGCCCTGACCCTGATCGACGCGCACGGCCAGCAGGTCGGCCGGGTCGGCACCGGGCACGACGGCGGCTACCTGCTCGACGCGCCGCTGCCCGGCGCGTACACGCTCATCGCCTCCGCCCCGGACCACCAGCCGCAGGCGACCACGGTGAAGGTGCGGGCCGGTCAGGCCACGGTCGACGTGACCCTGGTCGGCGCGGCGGTGCTGCACGGGTACGTGATGGCCGCCGACGGGCACACCCCGGTCACCACGGCCAGGGTCACGCTCACCGACGGGCGCGGCGAGGTCGTGGAGACCCAGCCGAGCGCCTCCGACGGCAGCTACCGGTTCGCCGGGGTGCGCGCGGGTTCGTTCACCCTGGTGGTCAGCGCGGACACGTTCCGCCCGGCCGCGCTGCCGCTCACCCTCCCGGCCACCGGCGAGGTCCGGCACGACGTGGAGCTGGTGGGCGGCGCGGAGCTGTCCGGGGTGGCCCGCACGACCACCGGGTCCCCGGTGCCGGACGCGCGGATCACCGTGCTCGACGCCGCGGGCGGTGTGGTCACCGTGACCAGCACCGACGACGAGGGCCGGTACGTGGTGGACGACCTGGCCGAGGGCGACTACACCGTGATCGCCAGCGGCTACTCGCCGACCGCCGACCAGGTCTCGCTGCGCGGCGGCGAGGTCGGCACGCACGACGTGACCCTCGGCTACGACGAGTGGAAGTGACCACCTGAGCCGACGGCGCCCGTCCCCACCGGGGCGGGCGCCGTCGTCGTCTCCGGGCTGTCAGAACGCCGCGAGGACCAGGACCCCGGGCTCGCGGCAGGCGGGCCCTGGCCGGCGCTTCACCCCAGGTCGACGACGTGGTCGGCCACCAGTCCGGCCAGCAGCGGGTCGTGCGAGGCGATGACCACGGCCGACCCGCGCCCCTTGGCGCCGTCGACCAGCCCGGCCAGCCAGCGGCGGCGCCCGGCGTCGAGGGCGCGCTCGGGTTCGTCGAGCAGCAGGACCCGGTGCTCGCGGTGGATCGCGCCGAGCAGCAGCAGCCTGCGCCGCTGCCCGCTGGACAGCGTGTACGCGGGGTCGTCCGGCAGGTCGGGGTCGACGTCCACGCCCACCAGGTCGAGGTGTTGGCGCGGGGTCAGCGCGTCGAACAGGGTGGAGTCGTCGAACAGGACCGACACGCCCCGGCGGAAGTCCGCGTGCCGCTCGTCCGGTGCCCCGCCGTTGACGGTCACGGTGCCCTCGGTCAGCTCCTGCGCCCCGTACAGGCAGCGCAGCAGCGTCGACTTGCCGGACCCGTTGTCCCCGGTCAGCACCACGCAGGTGCCGCCGGGCACGTCCAGGTCGAGCCCGCGGAACAGCCACCGCTCACCGAACCGGACCCCCAGTCCCCGCCCTTCGATCACAGGCGGTGAACGCGGGTGAGCACGAGGAAGTTCCTGGTGACCCGGGGGCCACGGCTCGATGAAACTGTGCGGCATCGACTGGCCCGGCGGGCGGGCGGACGTAGCCTGGGGCCGTGGACTTCATCTTCGACTGGCTCGAATCCGCAGGCCCGGCGCTCGTGTGGGCCATCGTGCTGGGGATGGTGTTCACCGAGTGCGCGTTCATCGTCGGGTTGTTCCTGCCCGGCGACTCGCTGCTGTTCGCCGCCGGGGTGGTCCTGGCCCAGCACCACCACGAGCACCAGGCGTGGTGGCTGTCGCTGGCGGCCACGCTGACCGCCGTCGCGGGCAACCAGACCGGGTACTTCATCGGCGCCAAGACCGGGCACGCGATCATCGCCCGGCGCGGCGGCAAGGTGCTCAACCCGGAGCGGCTGGAACGCGCCCGCGACTTCCTGGACCAGCGCGGCTTCTTCGCCATCGTGGTCGCCAGGTGGCTGCCGTGGGTCCGCACCCTGGCCCCGCTGGTGGCCGGTGCGGCGCGGATGGACCCGAGGCGGTTCGCGCTGGCCACGTTCGTGGGCGGGCTCGCCTGGGTGCCGATCCTGGTGCTCGGCGGGTACTACGCGGCCGGGCTGCTCGACCAGCTCCCGTGGCTGAAGACGGTGGCGGTGGTGGCCAGCGTGGCGTTCTTCGTCGGGGGCACCGCGTGGGGCATCCGGCGGTACCGCCGGGAGCTGCGCAAGCCCGCCGAAGAGGTGTCCCTGGCCGAGTGACCCGCCTCAGCCCGCGGCGAGGACGAGCTGGATGCCGTCCGGGTCGCGCAGCGACAGGGTGGGGGAGTCGTCCGGGGCGGTGAAGGAGACGCCGAGGTCGGTGAGCCGCCGCGCCCAGGTGGCGAGGGCGGCCGGGTCGGCCAGCGGCAGCGTCAGGTGGTCCAGGCCCGGCCTGCACTCGTCGAACGCCGCGCGCTCGGCGCCGGGGTGCTGGACCAGGGTGAGGGTCATGCCGAAGCCGTGCAGGAACACCTTCCGCAGGCCCTGGTCGCCCTCGTCGTCCTCGCGGCCCTCGGTGGTGAAGCCGAGGACGCGTTCGTACCAGGGAACGCTGCGGTCCACGTCGGTCACCGTGAGGGCGACATGGTGCGCGCCGGTGAGAGCGGGCATCGCCGACCGTCCTTCCTTGACCCGTTCGGGGGCGGGTCATTGGTCATGATGCCCGAGCGGGGCGACGCTCGGCACGAGCGTTACTGGATCTTTCGCAGGACGAGATCCGCCGCGGCGGCGGTGCCCCCGACCAGCCGGGCGTTCGTTTCGTCCGATCCGTCCGTTCGCTCCCGCGCCTGGTCCTCGGTCCGCCCGAAGGTGCGATGGCGCTGGTAGAGGCGCTGGCGGCGGACGCCGGGGTCCGGGTCGAGGTACCAGACCTCGTCGAGCAGCGGCCGGACCGCGGGCCAGAGCAGCAGGTAGTTCCCCTCGGTGACCACGAGGGGAACCTCACAGGGGACCGGCACGGCGCAGGCGATCGGCTCCTCGACCTCGCGGCGGAACTCGGGCGCGTAGACGACCGCGTCGGTGCTGGTCCGCAACCTGCGGAGCAGGTCGGCGTAGCCGTCCGCGTCGAAGGTGTCCGGGGCGCCCTTGCGCTCGGCGCGGCCGAGCCGGTCGAGTTCGGCCTGGGCGAGGTGGAAGCCGTCCATGCCGACCAGCGCGGCCCGCCCGCCCAGGGCGGTCACCAGGCGGGCGGCCAGGGTCGACTTGCCCGCGCCGGGCGCCCCGCAGATCCCGAGGACCCGCCGGGGTCCGGTGGCGAGGGCGGCGGCCCGGTCCAGCAACTCGGAGAAGGTCCACTCCCGCCGCACGGGAACTCCATTCGGGTGAGTAGGGTTGACGCAAGCGTTTGCCGTCTGCTGAGGGAGGTGACCCAGCCGTGGCCACCATGGAAGACGTCGCCAAGCTGGCCGGTGTGTCCATCAGCACGGTCTCACACGTGGTCAACGAGACCAGGCCGGTGGCCAAGTCGACGCTCGAACGGGTGCGGGCGGCCATCGAGGAGACCGGGTACACCGGCAACGCGATCGCCCGGTCGCTGGTCACCGGCGGCACCAGGTCGATCGGCGTGGCCATGTCGCTGCTGGCCAACCCGCACCTGGCGCAGCTCGTGCACGCCATCGAGGCGGAGGCCACCGCCGCCGGCTACCAGGTGCTGCTCGGCGACACGCTGGACTCCGAGGACGGCGAGCGGGCCACGGTGCGCAAGCTCCAGGCCCGCCGGGTCGACGGGATGCTGCTGACCCCCGCCCCCGGCGACACCGCGACGCTGGAGATGCTGGCGCGCACGGGGGTGCCCGCGGTGCTGGTGGACCGGGTGTCGCACAAGATCAAGCTGGACCAGGTGGGGGCGGAGAACATCCAGTCCACCTCGGCGCTGGTGTCGCACCTGGCCGAGGCCGGGCACCGCCGGATCGGGTTCATCAGCGGCGTGGAGTGGATGGGCGCCAGCGAGGAGCGCACCCTGGGCTACCGGCTGGGGCTGGGCCGGGCGGGCCTGCGCTGGGACTCGAACCTGGTCGCGGGCGGCGGCGCGTCCCCGCAGGACGGGGTGCTGGCGCTGCGCAGGCTGCTCACCGTCCCGGAGCGGCCGACGGCGGTCATCACCGGCAACGGGGCGATGACCGCGGGCGCCTACCGCGAGGCGCGGGCGCACCGCCTGGAGGTCGGCCGCGACCTGGCGATCGTCGGGCACGACGAGGTGGACTGGGCGGAGCTGGTGCCCCCGGGCATCACCACCATGGCGCACCCGGTGGACGAGATCGGCCGCACCGCGGTCCGCCTGCTGCTGGCCCGCCTCGACGACGGCGAACGGCCGCCGGAGACGGTCCTGCTGCCGCCGGTGCTCAACCACCGCGGTTCCTGCGGCTGCCCGGCCCCGGCGCCCACCGCGGTTCCCGGGGCGGGTTTCGCCGAGTTGTGACCGGGCGCGGCGGGCACTGGAAACAGCGAAACGCAGGGCCGAAGCCCTGCGTTTTCACTGTGGCCCGTTCGGGACCACCCGCGCCGACCGGAATCCCGCTCCGGTCAGCCCCGGGTGCCGATCAGGTGGGGAGCTGGCCCGGGCGCTCGACCTCGCCGCGCCAGGCACCGGTCTCCTTGCCGCCGCGCTCCTCGATGAAACCCTTGAAGCGCTTCATGTCGGCCTTGACCCGGCTGTCGATGAGGCCGAGCTTGTCGGCCACGTTCTCGGCGAAGCCCTCCGGGTCGATGTCCATCTGCGCGGTGACCCGCGTGGTGCGCTCGTCGAGCCGGTGGAAGGTGATGACACCCGCGTGGTCGGGCCCGGAGTCGGACTTCCACGCCACCCGCTCGTCCGGGATCTGCTCGGTGATGGTGGCGTCGAACTCCCGCGTCACCCCACCGATCTTGGTCACCCAGTGGGTGTGGCGGTCGTCGGGCTGGTCGATGCGCTCGACGCCCTCCATGAAGTGGGGGAAGGACTCGAACTGGGTCCACTGGTTGTACGCCGTGGTCACCGGAACGGTTACATCGACGGATTCGGTGATCGTGCTCAACGCGAACATCTCCTCGGTCTGCCGGTTCAAACGGTCTACTGGGACTTACCCGGTCATTCGGGACCTAACCATTCACGCCGCACCACTCACGCCGCGCGCTCGGCCGCGCCCTCGTCCGGGGCGAGCCCGAGCATGGAGAGGAGTTCGGCGCACTCGCGCGCGTCGGTGGCCACCGACGCGACCGTCCGCGCCGCGCGCCTGCGCACCTCCGCCGACAGGTCCGTCTCGATCTCGCCCTGTAGCACCAACCCGTCTGCCATGGCGGTTCTCCTCTCCGCTGGTCGTCCCTGACTCCGTTGTCCCGCGATGTACCCAGCCACCGCACCGGTCACACCCCACCGATCGGGGCATTCAGAACCCACCGGACACCGGGATCACCGCCCCGGTCACGAAAGACGCCCCGGGGCTGAGCAGCCACGACACCGCGTCGGCCACCTCCTCGGGCTGACCGGCACGACCGAGCGGCACCCTGGCGGCGAACCGCTCCGGCCGGTCGGCCATGCCCGCCGCCGCGTGCAGTTCGGAGTGGACGATCCCGGGCGCGACGCAGTTGACCCGCACCCCCTCGCGCCCGACCTCCGCGGCCAACCCCTTGGTCAACACCTCCACGGCGGCCTTGCTCGCGGCGTAGTGCACCCACTCCCCGGGCGACCCGCGCCCGGCCGCGGTGGAGGAGACGGTGACGACCGAACCGCCCGCCCCACCGTATCGAGTGGACATACGGCGCACGGCTTCCCTGGCGCACAGGAAAACGCCGACCGCGTTGACGTCGAACACACGTCGCACGGTCGCCACGTCCTGCTCGTCGAGCCGCCCCGGCGTGTTCCCGGTGATGCCCGCGTTGGCGACGACGGCGGTCAGCCGCCCCAGCTCCTGGGCCGCGGTGAACAGGTGGGCCACGTCGTCCTCGTCGGCCACATCTCCCCGCACCGCCACGGCTTCCCGGCCGACCGCGCGCACCTCGGCGACCACACGCTCGGCCGCGGCGGCGTCGCGCGCGTAGTCGACCACCACGTCGAACCCGTCCCGCGCCAACCGAACGCAGGTGGCCGCGCCGATCCCCCGACTGCCACCGGTCACCACGACCACACCCATCCCGGTACCCATCCGCCGGAGTTTAGGCCGTGTCCTGCGAGTCCGTGTTCGCGATAGCCGCGCCGGATGCGGCCTAAGCGGGCCTTTCCAGGCGGGCAGCGGCTTCCAGCACCATCCAGCCGGAGAGCTGGACCGACAGCGCCCGCTCCGGCCGGTGCGGATCGGGCTGGTCGGCGGGCCGCGCCCACTCGGCCGGGAACACCGGGCCACCGGGGGCGACGGTCCGGTTGCGCCACGCCGCATCGGCGGAGGCGAGCACGAGACCGCGGGCCACGTCCGCCGCATCAGTGGGCAGGTAGGGCACGGCGAGCGCGAGGTAGCGGGTCAGGATGCCCGCGAACAGGCCGCCGTCGCCGCCCGGGGTGGCGGTGATGACCCCGGCGGGGGCGAGGTGCCCGGCGGTGGCGTACACGACGTCGACGGCCCGTTCGAGCCAGCCGCCGCCCGGGTCGTGGGCGCCGAGTTCGACGCAGGCGCCCAGGTAGACGCCCTGGCAGTAGGGGTAGAAGATGCGGGTGACGTCGGTGATCGAGCCGTCGGGGGCCACGTGCAGGCCGTCGAAGAGCAGGCCGGTCTCGGGGTCGCGCAGGGCGCGGGTCATCCAGTTGGTCATCGAACGGGCGCGCTGCCGGTCGGCGCGGTCGCCGCCGGTCGGGGCGCGCTGGGCGCGGGCGAGCAGGATCGCGGCCGGGCCGTTGGCCGGGACGTTCTTGAACGTGTCGCCGCGGCGCCACCAGATGCCGCCGCCGCCGTGGTCGGTCCAGCCCGCGCGCAGCTGCTCGGTGATCCGGGCGACGGCGGCCCCGGTGTCGAGGCCGAGGTGGTCGGAGGCGCGCAGCAGCGCCAGGCCGAGCCACGCCACGTCGTCGTAGTAGGAGTTGGTCCAGCTCCCCAGGTTGCGCACCCGGATGCCGCGGACCAACTGCCGCACGACCCGGGCCCGGTCCGGCACCGGGTCCCGGAGCTGCGCGTCGACCAGGCAGTCCAGCAGGTGCGCCTGCCACCAGTAGTTCCACTCGGTGAACAGGCGCTGCCCCGGCCCTGGCGGCCAGGCGGCGCGGCCGAGCGCGGTGCCGGGCAGGCCCCAGACCCGCCGCAGGTGCCGGTCTCGGACGGCGCGCTCGGCGACACCGGCGCGCGCGGCCCACAGGGTGGGCGCCACCGCGCCCCGGGCGTACCGGCTCATCCCCCGATGGTCGCCGCTGCGGCGGCGGGTCCGCCCGGCCGACCGGCCGGATTCACCCTGTCGGGGTCGACCGGCGGTCGAGCGGTCACCAGGCGGCGTCGAGGTCGGCGTGCTCGCGGACCCAGGAGTGCATGACGATGCCCGCCGCGACACCGGCGTTGATGGACCGGGTGGAGCCGAACTGGGCGATGGAGACCAGCACGTCGGCGCCCTTGCGGGCGTCCTCGCTGAGGCCGGGTCCCTCCTGGCCGAAGACCAGCACGCAACGCCGGGGCAGCGGGGTGCGCTCGATCGGCGTGGACCCTGGGGTGTTGTCCACCCCGACCACGGCCAGGCCCTCGGCGTCGGCGAAGGTCAGCAGCGATTCCACCGTGGGGTGGTGTTCGACGTGCTGGTAGCGGTCGGTCACCATGGCGCCGCGCCGGTTCCACCGCCTGCGGCCGACGATGTGCACGGCCTTCGCGGTGAACGCGTTGGCGGTGCGCACGACGGTGCCGATGTTGTGGTCGTGCTGGAAGTTCTCGATGGCCACGTGGAAGTCGTGCCTGCGCCGGTCGAGGTCGGCGACCACGGCGTCGCGCCGCCAGTACCGGTAGGCGTCGACGACGTTGCGCCGGTCGCCCTCGGCCAGCAGCGCCGGGTCGTAGCGCGGGTCGTCCGGGGGGTCACCCGGCCACGGCCCCACGCCGACCGGTTCGCCGAACACCCACTCGGTGGGGCCCTGCTCGCTCACTTCGCGGCGGAGACCAGCGGGCTCCGCCTGCTCCGCCAGCGCGTGAACGCGCCCGCGTAGGACACCACCAGCACCGCCACCGCCACGAAAGCCACGTACTGACCATAGCCGTCGGGGATGATCGGCCCGAAGACGTAGTACTCGTTGAAGCCGCCGGGCAGGTCGCCCAGGCCCTGCCGGTGGCGGAGGTGGTTCTCCAGGGTCGTCAGCGGGCAGGGCAGCGGGGTCACGTTGACGACGACGCCCCAGGCCGCGAAGAACACGTGCACGAAGATCGCCTTCGGCCAGTGCCAGGCCAGGAAGCCGCCGAACCCGATGAAGATCAGGGCGGCGAAGTGCACGACCACCGTCACGTCGACGAGCAGCGCGATCATGCGGCACCTCCCCGGCCGCCGGGTGTCCGGCGGATGCCTCCACCGTATCCCGGGGCCGGGGTCTTCCCACCGGAATTCCTACTGGTCAGTCACCTTTGACCAAACCGAGATCCGCGAGGTCCAGCAGGTACCGGTACGGCAGCCCGCGCGCCTCGATCGCCTCCCTGGCCCCGGTGCCCCGGTCGACGACGGTGACCACGCCGATGACCGTCGCCCCGGCTTCGGTGAGCGCGTCCACCGCGGTCAGCACGCTGCCACCGGTGGTCGAGGTGTCCTCGACGGCGAGGACCCGCTGGCCCGCGACTTCGATGCCCTCGATCCGCCTGCGCATGCCGTGGGACTTGGCGTCCTTGCGCACCACGAACGCGTCGAGCACCTCACCGGCCGCCGCGGCGGCGTGCATCATCGCCACCGCCACCGGGTCGGCGCCGAGGGTCAGGCCGCCCGCGGCGACGTAGTCCCAGTCGGCGGTGAGGCCGCGCAGCAGCTTCCCGATGAGGGGGGCGGCGGCGTGGTGCAGGGTCGCCCGGCGCAGGTCGACGTAGTAGTCGGCCTCCTCGCCGGAGGACAGGGTCACCCGGCCGTGCACCACGGCCAGCTCACTTACGAGTCTCGCCAGCTCGGACCGGACCGAGGCGTCAACAGGAGTTCGCACGGGTGCACACCCTCTCATGCCGCCCGGCCGGATCAGCCGAAGCCTCGGCTGTCCTGCTTGAGGGCGGTGTCGACGGTGAGCGCGGACGCCACGACCAGGCTCAGCAGCGGGTCGGGGAGCTGCCGGTGGATCTGGAGCACGTAGTTGTCCGCCGTGGTGAACATGGTCTTGGCGAAGCCCTCCCAGGTCTTGGTGATCCTGGCGACCTCCTGGCCGGTGTTGTCGGTGATGGAGAAGTTCCAGGCGCGCCAGTTCTCGGCCTGGATGCCGCCGATCTTCTGCCCGTCGACGAGGAACCCGAACCGGATCTTGCCGATCGCGTTCTCCTGGGCGATCTCGCCGACCGGCGCGCCGTCCGGCCTGGTCACGATCATCTTCGACTTGATGAACTTCGCCGGGCGGGTCAGCAGGAGCTGGTTGTTGCCGTGCGCGTCGCGCACCTCGAAGCGGTGGGTCAGGAACTGGTCGTAGCTGGAGAGGAACCGCACGGCCTTGCGGAACGCGCCCTGCCCCACCTGCGCCACCGCGCCGACCTGCGTCCCGTGCTGGTCGAACACGGTGTACTCGTTGGACATCTCGATCAGCTTGACCTTCTGGTTCACCACCAGCACCGGCTCGGTGAACAGCGTCCCGCCGCCCTGGCCGACCTGGCCGACGCCCGCCCGGCGCTGCTGGTCGCGGATCTTGTTCGGGTCGTGCGCGCCGTCGAGCGACAGCTCCCACGCGGAGGCGTCGCTGCGCTGCTGCTGCTGCCCCGGGGCGTACTGCTGACCCGGCTGCCCCGCGTACTGCTGGCCGGGGTGCTGCTGGCCCCCGTACTGCTGACCTGGTTGCTGCTGGTGCGGCTGCCCGCCGAACTGCATGCCGGGGTGCTGCGGCTGGCCGGGGGCCTGCTGCGGCGCGGGCTGGGTGTGGCTGGTCCACTGGGAGCCGTCCCAGTACCGGAGGGTCGGGCTGCCGGGGCGATCCGGGTACCACCCGGGCTGCGGGTTCGTCATGCGCGGCAGCCTAACTCCGCCGCGCCCGGTCGGACCTGGGAATCCGCGCCTTCGCGGTGAGTGAGCGGGCCGCTACCGCTACCCCCGGTTGCGGCCCGCGGCGGCGCGCTTCTCGATCAACCGGAGCAGGCCCGCGGGCAGGAGCTTGCCGATGGCGACGATGGCCTTGTACTGCCTGCCCGGGACCGAGCGGCTGCGGCCACCGGCCAGGTCGGCGAGGCAGTCGGCGACCACCCGGTCCGCGTCGAGCCACAGGAAGTCCGGCAGGTCGGTCATGTCGTCGCCCGCGCGGTCGTGGAACTCGGTGTGGGTGAAGCCCGGGACCAGGGCGACGACCCGGACACCGGTGCCCGCCAGGTTCGTGGCCAGGCCCTCCGACAGCGCCGTGACGTAGGCCTTGGTGGCCCCGTAGGAGGGACCGGTGCCGGGGAAGAAGCCCGCGACGCTGGAGACGTTGATGATGCCGCCGTGGGCGCGGGCCAGCATCCCGGGCAGCGCGGCCCGGGTGAGGCGCATCACGGTGGTGACGTTGAGGTCGAGCTGGTTCTGCAACCAGTCCGGGTCGGCCTCGGCGAAGGCGCCTCGGGTGCCGAACCCGGCGTTGTTGACCAGCAGGTCGACCGGCTTGTCCTGGTCGGCGAGCCGGGCCTCCACGCGCTTGCGGGCGCGGGTGGTGGTCAGGTCGGCGGTCATGGCCTGCACGCGCACGCCGTGGGTCTCGGCCAGCTCCAGCGCGACGGCCTTCAGCCGGTCGGCGGTGCGGGCGACGATGACCAGGTCGTAGCCGTCTGCGGCGAGCCTGCGGGCGAAGGCGGCGCCGATGCCAGCGGTGGCACCGGTGATGAGCGCGGTGGGCATGGGGCCACGCTACTCACTGGTAACCGGGACCGGAAGAAGATCAGGCGTCCTTGGCGTCCGCGACCGGCTCCGGCGCGGCCTTCACCTGCTCACCCCTGCTCTCCTCGGCCTCGACCCGCTCCGCCCCGGCCTGCTCGGGCCGTGCCCCGCCCGCGGGCTCGGCCTCGGCGTCGAACGGGTCGACCACGTCGGCGATCTCGCCGATGCCGCGCAGCAGCCGCTCCAGCCGCGACGGGCTGGAGTTCGGCGGGGCGGCGGCGAGCACCCACCCGTCCTCGATCCAGGCCACGGCGATGTCGCGGCCGATCTCCTCGGTGGCGTCCACCAGGTCCGGGGTGATCAGCGCGCGGGCCCCGGAGATGTCGGACACGAACGCGTACCGCTGCCCGACCGGGCCCAGCAGCTCCGGCATGTGCTCGCGCTGGAACGGCGTGCTCGGCACCCACAGCTCGACCACCACCGGGTGCACCTTGCGGGTCTGCACGGCGGCGATCACCGTGTTGACCCGCCCACCGGCCTCCAGGTCGAAGACGAACACCTTGCGCCTGCCGTCGGCGGTGAACGTCGACCCGGCCACCACGTCGCGGGCCACGCCGTCGCCGTAGTAGGCGACCGCGCCACCGGACCACTTCTTCGGCAGCAGCGGGTCGGTCTCGGCGAACTGCCAGCCGCGCAGGCCCGCCCACCTCCGGCGTTCCCGGTTTCTGGACGTCAGCAGCGCCCGGTCGCGCAGCAGGAAGCCGCCGCCTGCGATGAACGCGACGACCGCGATGACGAACCACACCCAAGCGGGGATACCCACACGGGCAGAGTAGTCGCCACAGCGCCGGGTTCAAGATCACGGCCCCGCGCCGCGCCCCCCGATCGCACGAACTTCCCCTGCGACGGGGGCAGACGCGCCCGGGACACGCCCGGGA
>NZ_AYXG01000106.1 GCF_000564855.1 Actinokineospora spheciospongiae | reverse complement strand
AGGGGCCCCGGCCAAACACATCCACCCAGCCGGGCACCACCCACAAACAACCGGCGACGAAGGCAGAGCACACCCACCCAGTCGAGCACCTCACGGCAAGCCCGGACTCGCGAAGGCACGGCCGAGCACATCCACCCGGGCACCCACACCAAAACCCAGGGCTTGGGCCGAAGTTCAGGATCAGCCCAGGGGGCAGGTCTCGCGGAACTCGGAGATCACCGCGTCGGGCGCCGGGGCCGGGCACAGGAACCGGTCGTACCGGGTGTCGGAGTCGATCCAGCGCTTGAGCCAGGCCACGGTGAACTTGCCGACGGTGGGGGTGGCGGCGGTGACGACGAAGTGGTCGGCGCCGCGCAGTTCCAGGTACGCCTTCTCGCCGCCGAGGGATTCGTAGAACGGTTCGGCGTGCTGGGTGACACCGGCGATGGTGTCGTTCTCCGCGCCCACGATGAGGCTCGGCACCGACTCCGCCGCCCAGTCCTTGACCGTGTTCCAGGGCGCGAGCGGCACGGTGGCCAGCAGCGACGGGCGCTTCTTGGCCGCGGCCAGCGACGCCCCGCCGCCCATGGAGTGGCCGAGGACGCCGAGCCGGTTCGCGTCCACCCGGTCCTTGACCGGGCTGGCCGTGGTCAGCCAGTCCAGGGTGGCCAGCAGTTGGTCGGCGCGGGCGGCGGGTTGGTCGAACGGGGACAGGGTGTCGATGGTGACGACCACGAACCCGTGCGAGGCCAGCCGCGGGCCCAGCCAGGAGATGGCCGCCTGCACCTCCAGGAATCCGGGCGAGACCGCCAGACCGCCGAAGGTGCCCTCGCCGGTGTCGGCCGGGTAGTAGACGGTGCCGCCCGCGAACCCCGCGCCCGCCTGCACCGGGGCGGATTCCACGGCGAACGGGCCCGCGGCGGCCTCCAGGCTCTGCACCGTGGGCTCCGGGCCGCGCTGGTACGGGTTCTCCGCCGCGGACGCGTCCACGCCCACCAGGGCCCCGGCGGTCAGCGCGGCGGCGGCGAGCAGGCCGAGCGGTCCGCGCAGGGACCGCCTCCCGGTGCGGGGGGCAACAGTCATCGGAACGGCTCCTCAGCGTCGAGCGGCACGTGCTGGGGTCGACCGTAAATCGTTGCCCGGGTCTTGTGAACAGTGGTGAATGTTTGGCTCAACCCGGTGCGCAAAAGCACCGGGCGCAGTTGTCACGCGGTGCGCAGACCAGGTCCACGGCCCAGCCGCCGAGCGGCGGCACGGGTGTCCACTCCGGATCACGGGATGGCGAACCGATCGAGGATTTCCTGGGCCTCGGGGGTGTGGCGGCGGTCGAGGGGGTAGATCAGGACGTCGGCCGGGTTGAGGCTGCCCACTTCGAGCGCGTGCCTGATCTGGTCCGCCGTGGTGCGGACCGCTTGGAGTTGGGCGATGAGAGCGGTCAGCACGGCGGCCCGCTGTCGTGCTGACCGCCTGCGCGCGACCACCTGCCACGAATCCCCATGTTCGATCTCCATTGCTTCCAGGCGCACCAGGGGTCGTTCCCGTATTCCTCCGCGACGGAACCGACATGGTGGGCGAGCGTCTTCCGCCACCAGTACACGCCGTGCGCGCAGGCAGGAAAAGGACGAAAACCTCCTGCCACGCCGGACGCATTTTCGGACGTTCACCGGACGTCGACGCGATCCACGTGCGGAAATGCGCAGTGCACCGGTGACGCCCGTTGTCGCAATGCTTAATCCAAATGGGTGGCAGGTTGAATATCCGGGCTGCCCACACCTATCCCCGGCTACACGTCCACCGGGTCATCAGGTGGACGACCGGGCCGCGGGAGGTGGCGTGGGGCGCGGAAGCGGCGGCTCCGACAGCGGGCTCCGGGCCGCCAGGCGGGCACTGGGTTTCTTCCAGGATGAGTTCGGCTACCGGTTGGGAGTGAGTTCCAAGACGGTGGGCCGTTGGGAAAAGGGCGTCCACGAACCGCAGCCGTGGATGCGGGGAAAGATCGCCAAGGTGCTCGGCCTGACGATCCCGGAATTGAGCGCACTCCTGCCCTCGCCCGAACCCGTGAACCCGCCGCCCGTCGCACCTGCGAGCTGCGCCCGCTCCTTTCCGTGTCGTGACGGGATGGCGCGGTGCGATGAGCAACCCGAACCCATTCGGACCCTAGCGTGGGAGTTGATGGGCACCATGAACCGTCGAGACCTGCTCCGACTGCTCGGCTGGATGACCGCCACCGCGGGCGTACCCGCGATCCAACTCGACCCGGACGAGCAAGAACGCGTCGTGAAAGCGATCGCCGCTCCCGGCCGGGTCGATGAACAGGTCATCGGGCACATCCAGACGGTGTACCAGACGTGCCGGCGGCAGGACGACACCTTGGGGGCTCAGGCGGTGCTCCCGACGGTGCTCGCCCAACTGTCCCTGGCACAGGGACTGATCGGCAGTTGCCCACCACAACTGCGGCAGGCACTTCTGTCGACCTGCGGCGGACTGGCCGGGTTGGCCGGGTGGTTGCTCGTCGAGAGCACGGACTACGGCAAGGCGTGGGAGCACTTCGAGCGCTCGCGCGCCTTGGCCCACGAAGCCCGCGACCCGGCGCTCAGCAGCCTCACCCTGGCCCGCATGAGCAACACCGCGAAGAACCAGGACCGCTTGCACCAGGCGGTGGATTTCGGCGAAGCCGCCCGCAAAGCCGCCGAACGGGCCGACGACCCCCTACTGCAAGCGTACGCGGCGAGCGAAACGGCCCGCGCTTACGCCAAGGACGGCCAAGAAGCGCTGTGCATGGCAACACTGGAGGAGGTGGAGGGAAAGCTGTCGACAGCCGACCCGGAAATGTCGTCGAAGTCGCCTGCCTATTTCTTCGACCACAGCTACCTGCCCAGCACGAGGAGTGCTTGCTTCCTCAATCTCGATCGACCGGCTGACGCCGCCCGGCAGGCGCGTGATTCCCTCACGCACCGCGATGGGGCGCTCGTGCGGGACAACGCCTACACGATGCTGTACCTGGCCGATGCGCAGATCAAGCTGCGGCAGATCGATGACGCGGCGACGATCACGGGCACCGTGGCCGAGGCCACGGCGCAGAACGGCTCGGTCCGGCTGCTCGAACGCCTGCGCACCACCCGGGCCACCCTGGGCCCCTGGGCGGACACCGCCGCCGTCCGGGAACTCGACCAGCGACTCCTCCCGTAGGAACGACGCGGGGCTACGTCCACAGGCCGGTGCCGTAGGTGTCCTGGCCGCGGTGGACGACCTCGCGCAGTTCCATCCGGCGCACCTTGCCGGTGCCGGTGCGCGGGACCTGTTCCCAGGTGAGGACCACCGGTTCGGCCAGCGGGGGCAGGTCGTACTGCGCGGCCCGCCAGGCCCACACGTCCAGCGTGCCGTCCCGGGTGACCAGCACCGGGACCGGGGTCGTGCCGGGGGTGCCGAGGACCACGCACTCGACGACGCCGGGCACCCGGTCCTCGATGACGTCCTCCAGTTCCACCCCGCTGTGCCCGGGGATCAGGTCGACCTCCCGGTCCAGCAGCCGGAAGGCGCCCAGCGGGGTGCGCACGCCGACGTCGCCGGTGTTCCACCAGCCGTCGTTCCACTTGGCGTGCCAGCGGTCGTGTTCGCCGACGTAGCCGACGCAGACCACCGGGGTGCGTACCAGTACCAGGCCGGGGGTGCCCGGAGGCAGTTCGGCGAACGTGCGCGGGTCGACCACCTTGAGCCGGGTGCGGCCGGGCACCGGGCGGCCGAGGTCGCGGGTGGTGGGGTGGCGGCGCTCGGCGGCGGCCAGTGCGCGCCGGGTGAGCACCCGGAAGGTCAGCGGGCCGGTCTCGGTCTGCCCCCACACCTGCAACCACAGCGGGCCGCGGCGAGCGGTGGCGCCGAGGTAGGCGCGGACGGTCGGCGGGTGCATGGCGTCGAAGGTGCTGACGTAGAGCCGCACCCCGCGGAACGGGCCGTCGGGGCCGGTCATCGGCATCCACCGGACGTAGGTCGACGGCAGTGCCTCCACCGTGGTCGGCGGGTGCGCGCGCAGCACCGGTTCGGCGTTCTCGGCGTCGGAGACCACGACCAGCTCGCGCGGGCCCAGCGACAGCACCGAGGCCGTCCACGGGACCGCGCGGCCGTGGCTGAAGGCGATGGCGGAGCAGGCCGTGTCCGACGCGCGGGTCGACACCACCGGCACCCGGGTGGCCTCGGCGGCGGCGATGCCGTGCAGCAGGGTGCGGGTGGTGTGCACGACCAGCTTCGGCAGCCCGGTGGTGCCGGAGGTGTGGTTGACCACCAGCGGCGCGTCGGGGGCGCGCTCGACCGGCGGCGGGGGCGGGGTGCCGCGCAGCGAGGCGAGGCTGACCGCGCCGGGCTGTTCGCCGTCGAGGCAGACCGTGCACCCGACCAGGCTGGTGAGGTCGATGCCGTGCTCGTGGCCGTCGTCGAGTACCGCCCGGGTGGTCACCAGCGCGGTGGGTTCCAGCCGCTTGAGCAGGATCTGCAACGACTCCGGTGTGAGGTGGTCCGACAGCAGCGCGGGCACCGCGCCCAGCCGGGCGGCCGCGGCGGCGATGAGCACGTAGTCCCAGTGGTTCTCCTTGACCACCGCCACCGAGTCGCCCGGTCCGACCCCGGCGGCGTGCAGCGCGCCCGCGGTCTCGCGGACGAGGGCGGCCACGGCGGGCAGGTCGAACCGGGTGCCGCGCAGCGGGGCCAGGTCCAGCGGCCGGTCCAGGTGGACGACCGTGCGGATGCCGCGGGCGACCACGTCGTCGAACAGGGTGCCCAGCGATCGCACTTTCACGGGAGTTCCTTCCTGCCCAGGACGGTCACCATCACCTGCGAGAGCCAGGTGTGCGCGGGGTCGGCGAAGTCGCGCACGGCGGCATCGACGGCCGCCTCGGGGACCCGGCCGAGCAGCCGGGGCCGCAGGTGCTCCAGCCACAGCGCGTACCAGCGGGCCGCGGGGGTGCCGCCGCGCACGACCTCCGCGCGCCCCTCGGCGTGCACGGTCAGGCCCGCGTCCTCGGCCAGGTCGACGTCGAGCAGGCCGCAGCGCGGGTGGTACCCGGATTCGGCCATCACCGCGTAGGCGGCGGCCTTGACCTCGGGGTGGAACGGGCCGTCGGCGTGGCTGAACAGCGACGCGGTGTCGGTGTCCTCCAGCACCAGCCAGCCGCCGGGGGCGAGCGCGTCGGCCATCCGCCGCACCGCCACCCGCCGCCGGTCCAGGTGCTGCACCACGAGCCGGGCGTGCACCAGGTCGTAGTCGCCGCCGGGCGGGTCCTCGCGGGTGATGTCGCCGCGGTGCACCGCGACCCCGGGAACCCGGCAGCGGTCGGTGTCGAGGTCGACGGCGGTGACCGAGGCGCCGCGGGCGGCCATCCACCCGGCGACGGACCCGCGCCCGGCGCCCACCTCCAGGCATCGCCAGCCCGGTCCCACACCGAGCGCGGCGAGCCGGACCCGCGTCCCCGGGTCCCAGAGCTGCTCGCCGAGGACCAGCCGCTCGTCCTCCCCGGCGAAGCCGGTGTCGAACACGTACGTCGCGGTCACGTCGGGCTCCCCACGGGTGCGGTCCTGCGGTCGAGCACCCGGTCGGCGACCAGTTCGGCCGACCGGACCGCCCCCTCGGCGCACGGCCGGGCGGTGTACCAGTCCCCCACGTAGTCCACCGTGGAGGGTGGGCGGGCGGTGAAGTCCGACCGCAGCGCGAGCGCGGTCGGGGTGGGCATCGGCAGCCCGTGCCGGAACCGCGACACCACCGAGCCCAGGGTGGCGGCGGTCATCCCGGGCACGTACCGCTCCGCCCCGGCCAGCAGCGCCGCGGCGACCTCCCGGTCGTCGGCGTCGAGCCAGTCGGCTGGCCGGGTGGCCACGACGCTGACCAGGCCGCGCCCGGGCGGGACGCGGCCGGGGTGCTTGCGGTGCTCGAAGGACAGGCCCGCGACGCGGGTGTCCTCGACGGCGGGCACGGCCAGGGCGAACGAGTCGGTCGGCGGTCCCAGCGGCCGGTCGAGCAGGTACCCGACCTTCACCATCGGCCGGAACTCGCAGGCGTGCACGTACTCCGGGGCGGCCGGGTGCAGCGCGGCGGCGACCGGGGCGGGCACGGCGAGGACGATCTGCCGGGCGGTCAGCGTCGCGGCGTCGGTGACCAGCCGAGCGCCGGTGCGGGTGGTGGTGACCGCGCGGACCGGCACGCCGGTGCTGACGCCGAGGCCCGCGGCGAGCCTGCGCGCCGGGGTGTCCATGCCGTCGCGGTAGGTGCGGTAGGTGCTGGGGGCGCCGACGGCGCGCAGGTGCGCCAGCATCGGCCCGGCGCAGGCCAGCCGGGTGTCCCAGCCGAAGAAGCCGCCCGCGAGCGGCTGGACGAGGTAGTCGTGCAGCTCCCGGGTGCCGACGTCCGCGAGGAGGTGCCCGGGGGTGGTCTCGGGCGCGTCGGTGTCGAGCCTGCGCCCGCCCAGGGCGGCCAGCATGGCGGCCCGGCCGAACAGGCTCAGCCCGCTGCCGCGCAGTTCACCCAGGTGCGCCCGCGCCCGCCCGCGGCGCCACACCGCGATGTCGCGGCCGATCACCGGGACGTCGTCGGTGGTCAGGCCGAGTTCGCGCAGCAGCCGCCAGGTGGCCGGGTAGCCGCCGGTGCCGAGCATCTCCGCGCCCGTGTCGACCACGTACCCGTCGCGCCGCACGCTCGCCATCCGCCCGCCGACGTGGTCGCCCGCCTCGAAGACGTGCACCGACCGGCCCGCGGCGGCGAGCGCGCCCGCGACCGCCAGCCCGGCGATCCCCGCTCCCACCACCGCCACGTCCAGGTCGGCGCTCATGCCGCACCGCCCAGGAGGTTGACCGCGATCAGGGACACCACGGTCACCCGGTGCGCCAGCAGGCCCAGCTTCCGCGCGCGCAGCACGTCGCCCAGCCCCACCCCGCGCCGCAGTTGGGCCACCCGCACCGCCACGGCGGGCAGCAGCGCCAGGGCGAACCACCACGGTCCCACGCCGAGCCCGGCCGCGAACACGACCAGCGCGACCTCGGCGAGCGAGAGCCCGGTGATGAACGCCCGGTTCCCGGCGGGACTGGCGAGGACGGCCACCGTGCGCCGCCCGACGGCCGCGTCCCCGGCGGCGTCGGCGGTGTTGGAGTACACGCCGAACAGCAGCGGTCCCAGGCCGAACAGCACCGCCTCGACCACCACCAGCGGGGTCAGCTCCCCGGTCACCAGGCCCACCCCGCACAGGACGAGCCCGGTGCCGAACCCGGCCAGGAACACCTCCTGCCCGCCGCGGTAGCTGATCCGCAGCCCCCAGGAGTACTGCACCGACGACAGCAGGCACACCAGCAGCAGCACGAACGTCCACAGTGGAGCAGCGAGGCCGAGCAGCAGCCACACCGCGCCACCGGCGAGGGCGCAGCCGCAGGCGAAGCGGATCGCCTGGGCGTCGGTCAGTTCCCCGGTCAGCAGCGGTTTGCGGGCCAGCCTGCGGGCGGGGGCGTCCGGGCCGTAGTTGGCCGCGTCGCTGCCGTCGCGGTGCCCGGTGACGTCGTCGAGGGCCACCGAGGCGGCGACGACCAGGACGGTGCCGACGCCGAAGAGCAGCAGGGTGCCGGTGCCCCGCCCGCCGACCAGCGTCCAGGCCAGCGGCAGCGCCAGGTAGTAGTCCCAGACGTCGAGCTTGGCCAGGCGGGCGTAGGCGCCGAGGGTGGCGCGGTCCAGCGCGGTGGTCACCGGGCGCCCCCGGGGAAGGAGCAGACCGCGTCGGCGACGGCCTCGACCTCGGCGTCGGTCAGGTGCGGGTAGATCGGCAGGGCCAGGGTGCGGGCGCAGGCCAGTTCGGCGTGCGGCCAGTGCCTGCCCGCCCTGGCGTACGGGGCGAACGCCTGCTGCGCGGGCAGCGGGGTCGGGTAGTACACGTGGCTGCCGATGCCGCGCTCGGCCAGGTGCGCGCGCAGGTCGTCGCGGCGCTCGGCCAGCAGCGAGTACACGTAGTGGCAGCGGCCCTCGCGGCCCGGCGGCGGGGGCTGCACGCCGCGCTCGACCACCTCCTGGAACCGGGCGGTGTAGTAGTCGGCGATGTCGGCGCGGCGGGCCAGCCGGGCGGCCAGGCCCGGCAGCCTGCGCAACTGCACGTCGGCGGTGATCTCGTCGAAGCGGCTGTTGTAGCCGACCAGGTGGTGCTCGAAGCGGCGGCCCGGCGGCTGCCCGTGGTTGCGCAGCATCCGCGCCAGCCTGCCCAGCTCCGGGTCGTCGGTGATGACCACACCGCCCTCGCCGACCGTGCCGAAGGTCTTGACCTGCACGAACGAGAACACGCCCGCCTCTCCCCAGCGGCCCGCCGGGATGCCGTCGAGCACCCCGCCCTGGGCCACCGCGGAGTCCTCGACGAGCCGCACGTCGTGCCGGTTGGCCAGCTCGCGCATCGCGGGCATGTCGGCCATCACCGAGAACATGTGCGCGGGCATCAGCGCCGCGGTGCGCCCGGAGACGGCCTGCTCGACCTCGTACGGCTCGACGGTCATGGTCCACGGGTGCACGTCGGCGAAGACGGGGGTGGCGCCGACGGCGATCACCGAGGCGGCCAGCGGCGCGCACCCGAACGCGGGCACCACCACCTCGTCGCCGGGGCCGACGTCCATCGCGCGCAGCACCAGGATCAGGCCGCTGGTGCCGCTGGAGCAGGCGACCACGTCGGCGGCGCCGGTGTGCTCGCGCAGCGCGGCCTCGAACGCGGCGGTGCGCTCGCCGAGGATGAACCGCTGCGCCGGGTCGGTGCCGACGCGGCGCACGGTGTCGAGCAGCTCGGCGTGCTCGTCGGCGAACAGGTCCGGGGGGAAGAACGGCAGCTTCACGCGCCACCCCCGCCGTAGAAGGCGCGGACCAGGTCGCACACCCGGTCGAGGTCGTCGTCGGGGAGGTCGGGGTAGAGCGGCAGCGCCACCGCGTGCGCGCAGGCGTGCTCGGCGCGGGGGAACTCGCCGCGGCGGTGCCCGAGGTCGGCGAAGCAGGGTTGCAGCGGCAGCGGCGTCGGGTAGTAGACCTCGGTCTCGACGCCGTGCGCGCCCAGGTGGCGCACCAGCGCGTCGCGGTGGTCTACCTCGACGAGGTAGACGTAGAACACCGGGTTGCTCGGCACGTCGCGGCGGACCACGGTGGGCAGCCTGCGCACGCCGGGGCAGCCCGCGAGCCGCTCGGTGTAGCGCAGCGCCAGCTCCGCGCGCCGGGCGATGTCGGCCTCCAGGGTGCCCAGCTTGGCCAGCAGGATCGCGGCTTGGAAGTCGTCCATCTTGCTGTTGAGGCCGGGGACGGCGCTCTCGGTGTTGATCGCCGGGAAGTCGTCGACGGTGCGCCCGAAGCGGCCGTGGTGGCGCAGCGCCGCCGCGGTCTCGGCGATCCGGTCGTCGTCGGTGAGGATCGCGCCCGCGTCGCCGAGGGCCCCCAGGGTCTTGGTGGGGAAGAAGGACAGCACCCCGCCCGAGCCGACCAGCCCGGCGTGCACGCCGTCCCAGCGCATCCCGATGGCCTCGGCGCTGTCCTCCAGCAGGGTCAGCGCGTACCGCTCGGCCACCTCGGTCAGCGCGCCCAGGTCGGCGGTCTGGCAGAACAGGTGCGCGGGCATCAGCACCCTGGTGCGCCGGGTGACCGCGGCGGCGGTGGCGTCCGGGTCCATCGCGTAGGTCAGCGGGTCGACGTCGGCGAACACCGGCCGCCCGCCCGCGAGCACCACCGAGGACGCCGAGGCCACGAAGCTGAACGCGGGCACCACCACCTCCGCGTCCGGGGTGAGCCCGGCGGCGCGCAGCAGCAGCACCAGCGCGTCGGTGCCGGAGTTGACGCCGACGACGTGCCGGGCCCCGGTCCACCGCGCGAGCGCCTGCTCGAACGCCCCGACCAGCGGCCCGTGCGAGTACTTGCCGCGTTCGAGGACCTCGGTCAGCAGCGGCTCGACCCTGGGCCACAGGGCGGCGAAGCCCGCGGCCTGGCTGAAGAAGGGCACTCGCGCGCCCTGGGCTGTCGGGGAGCCGGAGACCGTGGCGGCCTGCTCCATCGCTGTCCTCTCGGGACTGGGCACCAGCACGGCCCCCAAGGTAGGCCCGGCTGATCCGTTGCGCGGCAAGGGAAACAAAAGAGCACTCGGACGTGTGGTGTGACGCCGTTCGTTTTGACATCCACCCGGCCCACCGCTCGGGCGACCATGAATTTCACCCACACGATCGAGTGGCCCGCGTTGACACGCCTGCCCGGTGGGACAAGCCTTCCAAGCGCAACCCGACACCCCCGCTGGAGGCACGCACCGATGCTGGGCACGCTCGTGGTCGGACTCGGTCGGGCGGGCGGCGGCCTGCACCTGCCGGTGCTGCGCAGGCTCGGCCACGGCAGCGGCCGCGCCCTGGGCAGGCCCCCGATCGTCGTGGTGGACCCCGGTGTCGTCGTCCCGGTGGCCCCGGACCTGCTGGTCGCCACCAACCTGGCGCACGCGGCGGCGCTGGTCGACCCGGAGCGCACCGCCGTGCACCTGTGCACCCCGCCGAACGCGCGGCTGCGCCCGCTGACCGAGCTGGCCGACCTGGGCTTCCGGCGGATCGTGGTGGAGAAGCCGCTGGCGGTCGACGAGGTGGAGCTGGCGGCGATCCTGCGGCTGCGCGCCGCGGCCGACCTGGACCTGGTCCCGGTGGCGCAGTGGCGGTGCAGCGAGCTGACCCGGCGCGTCCGCGCCGTGCTGCGCGGCGGCGAACTGGGCGCCCCGCGCTCGATCGTGTTCACCCAGAGCAAGCCGCGCTTCGGCCGGACCGTCTCCGGCGACGAGCACCCCAGCGCGTTCGACGTGGAGGTGCCGCACTCGCTCGCCGTCGCGCTGCGGCTGGCCGGACCGGCCGCGGTGACCGCCGCGGGCCTGACCGACATGCTGCTCGGCGACGCCGTGTTCTCCGGCCTGGGCGGGGCGTGGCTGCGGCTGCGGCACGACTCCGGGGTGCGCACGGAGATCCGCACGGACCTGACCGCCCCGGTGCGCGAGCGGCGGATCACCGTCGAGCTGGAGCACGGCACCCTGGTCGGGCACTACCCGGTGAGCGCGGCGGACGAGTACTCGCAGCTCGTGGTGCGCACCAGGGGCACCCAGTCGCACTCGGTGTTCCGCGACGACTCGC
This sequence comes from Actinokineospora spheciospongiae, assembly GCF_000564855.1. Lineage (GTDB taxonomy): Bacteria > Actinomycetota > Actinomycetes > Mycobacteriales > Pseudonocardiaceae > Actinokineospora > Actinokineospora spheciospongiae. The sequence goes on along the minus strand of NZ_AYXG01000106.1, from coordinate 16,217 downwards.
TCACCGCGTTCATCGCCAGGGCCCACCAGCACTTCGAGGGCACCAACCCGATGCTCGACGAGCCCGCCACCGGCGCCGCGGTCGTCACCCTGCTCGCCGGGGCCAAGCGGCTGGCGGCTGGCCGCGTCCCGGTCGGGGCCGCCCGGTGACCCTGCTCGCCCGCCTGGCGACCACCCCGGAACCGCCCCCGGCCGGGCCCGGCTGGCGCGGGGTCGACCTGGGCTTCCCGGTGGCGGCGCTGCCGGAGGAGGAGTTCATCGAGCTGGCCGCGGTCGTCGAGCGGCGCGACCTGGTCACCGTGTGCGTCGACTCGACCATCGGCGCGGGCACCATCACCGACGACTTCGGCACCGACCTGGAGGAGCTGCGCGTGCTGGCCGAACGCTGCCCGGCCCTGGGCACCCGGCAGGTCCGCGTCGGCTCGCCCACCAACACCGGCCTGCACGCCGACGACTGGGAGTACCGGGTGCTGCGCAGGCTCCGCGAACTGGCCCTGCGCGCCGAGCAGGCCGACCTGGTGCTGCTGCACCCGAGCACCGGGGGCTGGCCGGACGGCGCCGAGGCCCGGCTCGGGCACCTGCTCACCGAGGCGGGCACCCCCGCGCTGCGCCTGCTGCACACCACCGGCGCGGGCCCGCTGACCGCCTTCGTCGCCGAGCGGACCGCGCACGTGCGGGTCGCCGACGTCGGGTCGGCGCGGCTGGCGGCGGAGCTGGCGCTGCTCGCCGCGCACGGCTACCGGGGCGCGCTGACGCTGGCCGACGACGACGCGGGCGCGGGCAGCGCGTTGCAGGCGCTGACCTCCGGGCGGGCGGAGCCGTGACCCTGGTCGACGCCGACGCGCTGCTGGCGTTCACCACCGACGTGTTCACCGCGCACGGCCTGCCCGCCGGGGACGCGCGGGCCTCGGCGGAGGCGCTGTGCCACGGCGACCTCACCGGGATGGCCTCGCACGGGGTGGCCAACCTGACCCGGATCTACCTGCCGCTGCTGGAGTCCGGCCGGGCCAAGGCCGACGCCAAACCGGAGCGGCTGGTCGACCGGGGCGCCACCGTGCTGGTCGACGGCGACCGCGGGCTGGGGCTGTGGCTGGCGGGCGCGGCGGTGGAACTGGCCGCGATCCGCGCCGCCGACTACGGCGTCGGGGTGGTGTCGGTGCGCAACGGCACGCACTTCGGCTGCGCCGGGCACCACGCGCTGCGCGCGGTCGGGCAGGGGATGATCGGCGTGGTCATGGCCAACTGCGGCCACCAGCAACTCGTCCCCGCGCCCACCGGCGGACCGCGGCTGCTGGGCACGAACCCGCTGGCGGTGGCCGCCCCCGCCGGTGAGCACCCCCCGTTCCTGCTGGACATGAGCACCACCACCGCCCCCACCGGCAAGGTCCGCGCGGCGGCCCGCGCCGGGGAGCCCGCGCCGCCCGGCTGGCTGGCGGACGCGGACGGCCCGGTGACCGACCCGGCCGCGCTCGACGCGGGCACCGCCCGGCTGACCTGGCTGGGCGCCCCCGGCCCGGCGGAGCACAAGGGCTTCGGCCTGGGCCTGGCGGTGGAGGTGCTGGCCGCGCTGCTGCCCGGCGCCGGGCTGGGACCGCCCGCGGGCACCGGTCCCGACGACGACATCGGCTTCCTGGCACTGGCCCTGGCCCCGGACGCCCTGCGCACCGGTTTCGCCGCCGACGCGGGCAGCGTGTTCGGCGCGGTCCTCGACGCCGGGGCGACCTACCCCGGCCTGCCCGAGTCGGTGCACAGCGCCCGGTCCCGGGCCGAGGGCGTGCCCCTGGCCGACGGGCTGTACGCGGAACTGGAGCGGGTCGCCGCCGCGCTCGACCTGACCCCGCCGACGGTGCTCGGGTGACCCGGGGTCACCCGGCGCCCGACCCCGCCCCCGGAGAACCGGAGAGGACCACCGCGATGCCCCAGCCGCACCGCCCCGCACCGACCGGGGACTCTTCCTCCCGCACCGCGCCGTCCTCGGGGGTGTGCGCGTGAACCGGGGACCGGTGGGCTGTCCGGCGCCCGCAGAGCTGGAGAGGACCACTGCGATGCCCGACCCACGCCCCACCACCCGCACCGCGCCGTCCGCCGGGGTGTGCGCGTGAGCCGGGCGCTGGTGGTGGGCGGGAGCGTCGCCGGGTTGCTGGCGGCGCGGGTGCTCGACGAGTGGTTCGACGACGTCCACCTGGTCGAGGCGGACGAGTTGCCCGCCGGGGCCGGGCCGCGCACCGGGATCGCCCACGGCGACCAACTCCACGTGCTGCTCACCATGGCCCAGGAGCTGCTGGACGGGTGGTTCCCCGGGATCGTCGACCGGGTGGCCGCCGACGGCACGGTGCGCTGCGGCGCCGGGGAAGCCCGGATGCTGGTCGACGGCGTGGCCCGGCCGCCCGCGCCGGGCCTGGTGCCGCTGCCGGTGCGGCGGTGGCTGCTGGAATCGCACCTGCGCCGGGAGGTGCTGCCCCGGCCGGGGGTCCGGCTGTTCCGGGAGCGGGTGGTGGGGCTGCTCGCGGACGCGGGCCGGGTGCACGGGGTGCGGTTGGCCAGTGGGCGCGAGATCACCGGGGTCGACCTGGTCGTGGACGCCAGCGGGCGGGGGACCCGGATCGGCGAGTGGCTGCGCGGGATCGGGCACCGGCCGCCGCCGAAGCGGCGGCTGAACCTCGACCTCGGGTACGCCACCGCGCTGTTCCACCGCTCCCCCGACCAGCGCCTGGACGACCTGGGCATGGTCCACTCGATCCGGTCGGTGGACTGGGCCCCGCCGGGGGTCGGGGTGCTGGCGCCGGTGGCGCCCGACCGGTGGGTCTGCGGCATCTCCGGGTACGGCGCCGACCGGCCGACCGCGGACCCGGCGGAGTTCCGGCGGCGGTGCCTGCGCGAGCCCGCGCCCGCCTTCGCCGAGCTGGTGCGCCGCTGCGCGCCCGCCGGACCCGTCGCGGTGCACCGGTTCCCGCACGCCCTGCGGCGCGACTTCCACCTGGCCGAGGACTTCCCGGCGGGGCTGGTCGCGGTGGGCGACACCGTGGTGTCGTGCAACCCGGTCTACGGGCAGGGCGTGCCGTCGGCGGCGCTGCACGCGGGCGCGCTGCACGCCTGGCTGCGGGCGGGGGCGGGCGGGGACCTCGACAGCGCGGACTTCTTCGCCCGGCTGCGGGTGCTGGCGGACGCGGTGTGGCAGGTGGCGGCGATCGAGGACACCCGGCTGCCGCACGTGACCGGGGACCGGCCGCGCGGGCTGCGCGCCCTGCACGCGGTGAGCGGCCTGGTCAGCCGGGCCGCGCGGACCGACGACGTGGTGGCGCGGGAGTTCACCGACGTGGTCAACATGCGGTCGCACCCCTCGGCGCTGAGCCGCCCCGGCATCCTCGGCCGGGCCGTGCTCGCCGAGGCCCGCTCCCGGTTCACCCGCTGACCGCCCTGCCCACTGCCCACTCTGTCCACAACGGACACCGATCGTTCCCGGGTGCGCAAAACGCTCGGCTGGAACGTCCCAGCCGAGCGCCTCGCCGCGACGACCCCGACCCGGTCGGTCACCCGTGGTGCGACGGCCCCGGGAACCCCGGCTCGGAGTTTTCTCGGGCCGGGGTCAGCGGCCGAGCAGCGGGATGTCGTTCTTGCCCTGGTGGTAGTCGCGGACCGCGGTGACCAGCTCCTCCACCGTGAGGCGGCCGCTGCCGTCGTTGTCGATGCGCTCGAAGGTGGTGTCGGCCTGCTTGGCATCGACACCCACCGCCTTGAGCCAGCGCTGGAACTCCTGCGGGTTGACCTCGCCGTCGCCGTCGGTGTCGCACAGGTCGACGATGGCCTCGATGGTCGGGCGCAGGCTCCGGTCGAAGCCCGCGTCACCGCCGCGGACCACCTCGGAGTCGGCGGCCTGCATGAACTGCTCCTCGGTGACCGCGCCGTACGGGCCGACCCCGGTCATCTCGGCCAGCTTGTCCCACATGGACAGGTACGCCGTGAACAGCCTCCGCCCCTTGGGCGAACCCTCCTGCTCGCCGAAGTTCTGCAGCAGGCGCCGCGCCTCGGTCTCGTAGTCGGTCCGGTCGATGGTCCCGTCGCCGTTGGCGTCCCAGAGCTGGAAACGACGCTTCAACCTGCTGTCCTGGACACTTGCGGTCACGACCGTGCTCCTTCGCAGTCAGTGGAAAGTCCGGGGCGACCCGCGCCCCGGAAATCGACACTAGCAACGTTCCCGACATTCGGCGCACGTCTCACACCCCCTTTTCGGGTGCACTTCCGATCCAGTCGCACATGCCCTGAGCTGCGACGATACATGCGGGAAAGGGAACAATTCCTGCATGTGCGGAGGGTGACCGGAGACCTATCAATGGTGTGACGGGTCCTACCCGGGTCAGCGACTGCGGTGTTCGGAGAATGAAGACGAGAATGGCCGCACCAGTTGTTCCCGCCGGGGAAGGAAGTCCATGCCGCACCTCCGCGCAGTCGTGCCGAGCGCTGCCGCCGCCTGCCCGCCCGCCGCCCCCGCGGCCGGGGGCTCGCCGGACCGGGTGGTCGTCTCCCAGCACGGTTCCAAGGCCTGACAACCGGTTCCAGACCGAGCGGAGGGAAGCACCGAAGGTGGCCGTGGACCTGGTGGTCGTCGGATTGGGGTACGTGGGGCTGCCGTTGGCGGCGCGCGCCTGCGCGGCGGGGTTGACCGTCGTGGGCGTCGACACCGACGCGGCGGTGGTGGAGGCGTTGCGGGTCGGGCGGTGCCCGGTGCCCGGCGTCGACCCGGCCGTCCTGGCCCCGGAGCGCTTCACCGCGACCACCGGGTTCTCCGCCGTCGCCGCCGCCGACACGGTCGTCATCTGCGTGCCGACCGGTCTGGTCGACGGCGAGCCGGACCTGCGCGCGGTCATCGGCGCGGGCCGCTCGGTGGGTGAGCACCTGCGCCCGGACACGCTGGTGGTGCTGGAGTCCACCAGCTACCCGGGCACCACCGAGGAGGTCCTGCAACCGCTGCTGGCGGCGCGCGGCCTGGTGCCCGGGATCGACTTCAACCTGGCCTACTCCCCCGAGCGGGTCGATCCGGGCAACGGCCGGTTCGGGCTGCGCAACACCCCGAAGGTGGTCAGCGGCCTGACCCCGTTGTGCGCCAAGCGGTGCGCGGCCTTCTACGAGCAACTGGTGGACACCGTGGTGACCGCCGCCGGGATGCGCGAGGCGGAGACGTCGAAGCTGCTGGAGAACAGCTACCGGCTGGTCAACATCGCGCTGGTCAACGAACTCGCGGTGTTCTGCGAGCGGTTGGGCATCGACGTGTGGGACGTGCTGCGCTGCGCGGGGACCAAGCCGTTCGGCTTCGAGCCGTTCCGGCCCGGCCCGGGGGTGGGTGGGCACTGCATCCCGGTGGACCCGCGCTACCTGGCCGCGCGGGCGCGCGCCGAGGGGCTGCCGTGCTCGATGGTGAGCACCGCGCAGGAGGTCAACGCGGGGATGCCGGGGTACGTGGCCCGCCGGGCGAAGGACCTGCTGGCGGCGGCGGGGGTGCCGCTGCCCGGGGCGCGCGTGCTGCTGGTGGGGGTGACCTACAAACCGGACGTGCCGGACCTGCGCCACTCGCCCGCCGTCGGGGTGGTGCGGGCGCTGCGGGCGCTGGGCGCCTCGGTGGCCTACCACGACCCGCACGCGCCGGTCTTCGCCGTGGACGGCGAACCGGTGCCCGTCGAACCCGCGCTGGACGCGCCGGTCGACCTGGTCGTGCTGTTGCAGGACCACCGCTGCCTCGACCTGGCCGTGCTGACCCGGCAGCCGGTGCTCGACACCCGGGGTGTGCTGGAGGGAGACCTCGTCCGCAGGCTCTGATCGGGCGCCACACCGGGAACACCCCTGTGGTGGGACCATCGGATGACTGTCCGAACCAGACTGTCCTGCCGGTCGGACCCGTCCCGGGAAAAGCTCAGGCGGGCTGGTTGTTCACCTGGAGTTCGTTGACAGACCACAGGTATTGCACGGCGTAGGCCCGCCACGGCCGCCAGGCGGCGGCGTGCGCGGCCAGGGTGGCCGGGGTGAACGGCAGCCCGAGGGTGCGGGCGGCGGCGCGGACCCCGATGTCGCAGGCGAGGAACGCGTCCGGGTCGCCCAGGGCGCGCATGGCGATGGTCTCCACGGTCCACCGGCCGAAACCGGGCAGCACCGCCAGCCGGGCCCTGGCGCGTTCCCGGTCGGCGCCCACCCCCAGGTCGATCGCCCCGCCCGCCAGTGCGGAGACCAGCGCGACCAGCGACTCCCGGCGCCCGCGGGGCAGCCCGAAGCGGTCCGGGTCCAGGGCGGCCAGGGTCGCCGGGAGCGGGAACAGGTGGGTCAGCCCGCCACCGGCGTCGGCCACCGGGTCGCCGTGCTCGGCAACCAGCCGGGCGATGTGCGTGCGCGCGGCGGCGGTGGACATCTGCTGCCCGACCACCGTGCGCACGGCGAGCTCGGCACCGTCGACGGTGCGCGGCACCCGCCTGCCGGGTTCGCGGCGCACGTGCGGGGCCAGCACCGGGTCGGCGGCGAGCAGGTCGTCCACGGCCACCGGGTCGGCGTCGAGGTCGAGCAGCCTGCGGCACCGGCTGATCGCCCGGGACAGGTCGCGCAGGTCGGTCAGCGCCAACTGGCAGGCGATGTGGTCGGCGGTGGGGCGCAGGGTGGCCACCCCGCTGCCGTGCGGCAGCCGCAGCGTCCGCCGGTAGGCGCCGTCGCGGAACTCCTCAACCCCGGGCACGGCGGTGGCGGCGAGGTGGCCGAACAGGTTGTCCGGGCACAGCGGTTCGCGGAACGGCAGCCGCAGCGAGATCACCCCCGGGCTGGCGACCTGCCTGCCCGCCCGCAGCCGCAGCTCGGTGGGCGGCAGCGCGAACACCTCGCGCACGGTGTCGTTGAAGGTGCGGATGCTGCCGAACCCCGCCGCGGCGGCCACCTCGCTCATCGGCAGCGCGGTCGTCTCGATCAGCAGCCGGGCCGTCTGCGCGCGCTGGGCGCGGGCCAGCGCCAGCGGACCGGCGCCGAACTCGGCCAGCAACTGCCGCTCCACCTGGCGCACGCTGTAGCCAAGCCGCGCGGCCAACCCCGGCACCCCCGCCCGGTCCACCACCCCGTCGGCGATCAACCGCATGGCCCGGGCGGCGAGGTCGGCGCGCTCGTTCCACTCCGGCGAACCGGGACTGGCGTCCGGCCGACACCGCTTGCAGGCGCGGAAACCCGCGCTCTGCGCCGCGGCGGCACTGGGGAAGAACGTCATGTTCTCCGCCTTGGGCGGCATACTGGGGCAGCTGGGCCGGCAGTAGATCCGGGTCGTCCGCACCGCGGTGTAGAACCAGCCGTCGAAACGCGCGTCCTTGGAACGAACGGCACGCACGCAGCGATCAAAATCCTCATGCACCCGGTAGAGGATGATGGTCGCCACCAATGCGCCGCTAGCGGTAAAACGACGCGGAGTTCCTACTTTCGGGTAGGGTCGCTTTCCCGCCGGCCACCGTGCGTGCCCGATCCCTCACCCCGGCGCGATCCCGCACTGTCCCGATCGGATGCTCGCGCAGGTTCCCCTGCGGTGTCGAGGATTCCTTTTCTTCCGGGTGGCGAGCGGGGAAGCCGAGCCGGTCGCTTTCGTGGACAGTCCCGTCCACGATGTCCGCCCCGCGCCCGGTGAACGCCCGTACGGTCTAACGGCGCGGCCCCCGAGGTGGGAGATCCCACTGCTCGGTGGCGATCCCTCATTCCGGTGGTGCCGCCGGGCTGTGGGGTCAGTCCCGTTCGCGGACGGTTCCTCCCGCGACCTCCACCCTGCGGTTGACCGAGACCGCGTCGAGCATCCGGCGGTCGTGGGTCACCAGCAGGAGGGTGCCGGGGTAGGTGGACAGGGCGCTCTCCAGTTGTTCGATGGCGGGGAGGTCCAGGTGGTTGGTGGGTTCGTCGAGGACCAGCAGGTTGACCCCGCGTGATTGCAGCAGGGCCAGTGCCGCCCTGGTGCGTTCGCCCGGGGAGAGGGTGGCGGCGGGGCGCAGGACGTGGTCGGCGCGGAGGCCGAACTTGGCCAGGAGGGTGCGCAGGTCGGCGGTTTCCCAGTCGGGGACGTGGCGGCCGAAGGCGTCGAGGAGGCGTTCTTCGCCGAGGAAGAGGGCCCTGGCCTGGTCGACCTCGCCGACCTTGACGCCGGGGCCCTGGTGGGACTCGCCCTCCGCCAACTCCGCGCGGCCGAGCAGGGCGGCGAGGAGGGTGGACTTGCCCGCTCCGTTGGCGCCGGTGATGGCGACCCGGTCCGCCCAGCCGATCTCCAGGCTGACCGGGCCCAGGGTGAACGTGCCCCGGCGGACGACGGCTTCGCGGAGGGCGGCGACGACCGCGCCGGTGCGGGGGGCGGCGGCGATCTCCATCCGCAGCTCCCACTCCTTGCGCGGCTCCTCGACCACCTCCAGGCGTTCGATCATGCGGTCGGTCTGGCGGGCCTTGGCGGCCTGCTTCTCGCTGGACTCCGCGCGCAGGCGCTTGCCGATCTTGTCGTTGTCGGGGGCCTTGCGCCGGGCGTTGCGGACGCCCTTCTCCATCCAGTTGCGCTGGGTGCGGGCGCGCGCCTCCAGGTTGGCCACCGTGCCCGCGTACTCCTCGTACCGCTCGCGGGCGTGCCTGCGGGCCACCTCGCGCTCGTCGAGGTAGGCCTGGTAGCCGCCGCCGAACTCGCGGATCTGCTGTTGGGCGAGGTCCAGTTCCAGCACCCCGGTGACGGTGCGGGCGAGGAATTCGCGGTCGTGGCTGACGACCACCGCGCCCGCGCGCAGGCCGGACACGAACGCCTCCAGGCGGGCCAGGCCGTCGAGGTCGAGGTCGTTGGTGGGCTCGTCGAGGAGGAACACGTCGTAGCGGCTCAGCAGCAGCGACAGCATGCCCGCGCGGGCCGCCTGGCCGCCGGAGAGGGCGACCATCTGCTGGTCGAGGCGCACGCCGAGGCCGACCTCGGTGGCGGCGTCCTCGGCTCTGTCATCCAGGTCCGCGCCGCCGAGGGCCAGCCAGCGCTCCAGGGCCACCGCGTACTCGTCGTCGGCGCCGGGGGTGCCCGCGCCCAGGGCCTCGGCGGCGGCGTCCATGACCCGCTGGGCCTCGGCGACGCCGGTGCGGCGGGCCAGGAAGGCGGCCACGGTCTCGCCGGGGCGGCGGTCGGGTTCCTGCGGGAGGTAGCCGACGGTGGCGTCCTGCGGGCTCAGCCGGACCTCGCCCTCCTCGGCGGGCAGCAGGCGGGCGAGGGTGCGCAGCAGCGTCGACTTGCCCGCGCCGTTGACCCCCACCAGGCCGATCACGTCGCCGGGGGCGACGACGAGGTCAAGGCCGGTGAACAGCACGCGGTCGCCGTGGCCCGCGGCGAGGCCCTTGGCCACCAGGGTGGCGCTCATGCCAGCTCCGCCCGGAGGGTGGCCGCGACCTGGGCGATGGCGGCGCGGGCGGCGTCGAACAGGACCAGACCGCGGAAGAAGTCGTGCGCCTGGCCCTGGTAGCAGACCGACACCGTGGGCACGCCCGCCTCGGCCAGGGCGTGCGCGTACGCCTCGCCCTCCGGACGCAGCAGGTCGTACTCGGCGGTGATGACCAGCGCGGGCGGCAGGCCCGCCAGGTCGGCGGCCAGCGGGGACAGGTCGGGGTGGGTGCGGTCGAAGCCCTCGGGGGCGAAGCTGTCCCAGCAGAAGCGGCCGTCGGCGACCTGCACCGCGCGCAGCTCCTCGGGCAGGCCGGGGACGGCGGCGGCGGACCGGTCGGCGGTGGGGTCGATCACCGGGTAGACCAGGACCTGGCTGGTGAAGCCCGCTCCGACGTCGCGCCAGCGGCGGGCGGTGACGGCGGCGAGGTGCCCGCCCGCGGAGTCGCCGACCACGGCGACGCGGTGCGGGTCGAGGCCGTGCTCGGCGGCGCCCTTGCCGCGCAGCCACAGCACGGCGTTGTCGATGTCCTCGAACGCGGCCGGGTACGGGTGCTCGGGGGCCAGCCGGTAGCCGACGGCGGCCACGGCGGCACCGGACAGCGCGGCCAGGTAGCGGCACACGGCGTCGTAGGTGTCGAGGTCGCCGTTGACCCAGCCGCCGCCGTGCAGGTAGACCACGACCGGGGCGCCGGACTCACCGGACTCGCCGGGCAGGTACAGCCGCACCGGCACACCCCCGGCGTCCACGTCGGTCACGGTGGCCACCTCGGTGCCCGGGCCGGACACCGCGCCCGCCTGCGCCCGCAGCAGCGCGCGCAGCCTGGGCAGGGACTCGCCGGTGACGGCCTCGCGCGGCGGCGCGGCGGCCAACACGGTCTGGACCTGGGGGTGCAGGGGCACCCGCCCCACCTCCGCTTCGCTCCGGCCGCCGCGGTCACTCCGGCGGCGGCACCGCGTCCATGATGTCCGACCGCGACACCCACTCGGGGACAGGCCCGTCATCCGGGCCCAGCGGGCGCAGCGGCAGGCCCAGTCCGCGCCGGGGCGGGCCCGCGACCATGCCGATGCCGATGAACCGGGCCCGGCCGCGGTGCAGGTCCCAGGTGTGGAAGGTGATGATCCAGCCCGGCGGCGGCCACCCCCCGACGACGTCCATGCCCATCCCCCGACCTCCACACGCTCATCACCGGGAGTGGCATCGCGACTAGCGGTCTTCACCCGAACAGGTCAATTGAAGAGCCTGTTCGAGCGATGGACAGTCAGTGGATTCGCCTACTCGTTTGCTGATCATCCGGTGGGAAAATTTCTGAACCGACTTTCGTAGGGTGCCCCACCTGGTCAAGCGCGATCTAGCGTTCCCCCCAACGGATGGTTACTCCCAGCGAGGGTTCCGCTGAACGGGGGACCGCCATTCGGCTTCCCGGGGCCTGCCCCGGTCCCTGCGAGCAAGGAGGAAGTCCCCATGCGCAGAAGTCTCGCCGGCGTCGCGGGTCTCGTCGGGTTGGCGGCCACCGCCGTGGTCACCGCCGGACAACCCGCGAGCGCCGCCCCTGGCGCACTGGTCCCGGCGTTGCAACGCGACCTCGGCCTCAGCACCGATCAGGTCGAGCAGCGGCTCACCCGGGAGAGCGCCGCCCGCGGCCTGCTCCCGGCCGCGCGGACCGCCGCCGGTGCCGCGTTCGGCGGTTCCTGGTTCGACCGGGGTTCGCTCGTGGTGGCGCTGACCGACCCCGCCCTGGCGGGCGCGGTCGAGTCGACCGGCGCCCGGAGCACCGTCGTGGCGCACACCGCGCGCGCCCTGGACGCCACCAAGGCCGCGATCGACGAGAAGGCCACCGCCACCGGGGCGCCGAAGGCCGTCACCGGCTGGTTCGTCGACCCCACCACGAACTCCGTGGTCCTCACGGTGATCAAGGGCGCGTCGGGCGCCGAGGTCACCTCGTTCGTCGACGGCGCCAAGGCCGCGGGCCCGGTGCGGGTCGAGGAGACCACCGCGGCGCCGCGCACCCTCGGCGGCCCGGTGACCGGCGGGAACGCCTACTACATCAACGGCGCCGGGCGCTGCTCGGTCGGCTTCTCGGTGTCCGGCGGCTTCGTCTCGGCGGGGCACTGCGGCTCCTCCGGCGACAGCGTCACCGGCGACGACGACTCGGCGATGGGCACCTTCCAGGGCTCGTCGTTCCCGGGCAGCGACTACTCCTGGGTGCGCACGAACTCCTCCTGGAGCGGGTCCCCGACGGTGAACGGGTACGGCAACGGCAACGTCACCGTGACCGGCTCGTCGGTGGCGGGCGTTGGCGAGAGCGTGTGCCGCTCGGGTTCCACCACCGGCTGGCACTGCGGCACCATCCAGGCCACCGACCAGACGGTGAACTACCCCGAGGGCACCGTCAGCGGCCTCACCCGGACCAACGCCTGCGCCGAGCCGGGCGACTCGGGCGGCTCGTGGGTCAGCGGCAGCCAGGCCCAGGGCGTCACCTCGGGCGGTTCCGGTGACTGCACCTACGGGGGCACCACGTACTTCCAACCCGTCAACGAGATCCTGAGCGCCTACGGGCTCTCGCTGACCACCGGCTGACCGGGAGCGGGTCACACCCAGGCCCGCCCGGGACACGCGTCCCGGACGGGCCTGGGTGCTATGCCAGGGCGGCCAGCAGTCGGTCCACATCGGACTCGTCGGTGTACGGGGCGATGCCCGCGCGGACGGCGCCCGCGTCCCCGAGCCCGAGGTGCCGCGCGCACTCCAGCGCGTAGAAGTTGCCCGAGGGCGCGTTCACCCCGACCGCGGCCAGCAGCTCGCTCACTTCGCGCGGCGCCTTTCCCGCGACGCTGAACAGGACCGTGGGCGTGCGCCGCGCGGCGGTGCCGTGCAGCGTGATCCCGGGCAGGGCGCGCAGACCGGCCTCCAGGCGGTCGCGCAGGGCGGTCTCGTGCGCGTCCACAGCCGCCATCGAGACCGCCAGCCGCTCCCGCCGGGTCCCCGCGCCCGGCACCAGACCGGCCAGGAAGTCCACCGCGGCGGTGGTGCCCGCCAGCGCCTCGTACGGCAGCGTGCCCAGCTCGAACCGCTCCGGCACCGCGTCCGACGACGGCAGCAGCTTGTCCGGCCGCAGCGTCTCCAGCAGCGCGGGCGCGGCGGCCAGCACCCCCAGGTGCGGGCCGAGGAACTTGTACGGCGAGCACGCGTGGAAGTCCGCGCCCATCGCGCCGACGTCCACCAGGGCGTGCGGTGTGTGGTGCACCCCGTCGACGAACAGCAGCGCCCCGGCCGCGTGCACGGCCTCGGCGATCGCGGGGACGTCGGGTCGGGTGCCCAGCAGGTTCGACGCCGCCGTCACCGCCACCAGCCGGGTGCGCGGGGAGAGCACCGCCTCCACGGCGGAGGTGGGCAGTTCGCCGGTCGCCGGGTCGAAGTCGACCCGGCGCACGGTCGCGCCGACCGCGCCCGCCGCCTGCACCCACGGGCGGATGTTGGAATCGTGGTCGAGCCGGGTCACCACCACCTCGTCCCCCGGCCCCCAGGACTTCGCCAGCACGCGGGACAGGTCGTAGGTGAGCTGGGTCATGCTGCGGCCGAACACGACCCCCACCGGGTCCACCGCGAGCAGGTCGGCCACCGCCCGGCGGGCGGCGCTCACGACGGCCTCCACGCGCAGCTCGGCGGCGGTCACCGAACCCCGGTTGGTCAGCCCGGCGACCATGGCCGCGTGCACCGCGTCGGCCACCTCCAGCGGGACCTGCGACCCACCCGGTCCGTCGAAGTGGGCCGTGCCACCGGCCAGGGCGGGGAACCGGGACCGCACGCGGGCCACGTCGTAGGTGCTCACCACCGCAGGATAGGTACTCACCACAACCCGGGTGTCCTGCGTAGAGTGAGCACCATGGGGACAGGGCGTGAGGCTCGACTCCGGGTCGGCACCACGGACCGCGAGCGGGCGGTGGAGGCGTTGGGCGTGCACCTCGCCGAGGGGCGCCTGGAGGTCGGCGAGTACTCGACCCGCTGCGGGGCCGCCGCGGGCGCCCGGACCCGCGCCGACCTGCTGGACCTCTTCGACGACCTGCCCGCCCCGCACCCGGTCCTCGACAACCCCGCGCGGGCCGAGGTGGCCGTGGTCGAGCCCGAGCACAACCCGCTGCTGGAACGCGCGGACCCGGAGCGGACCCGCAAGATCGTGCTGGCCTTCCTGGGCGTGGGCGTCGTCGGGGTGGTCGCGGTCGTGGCGGTCACCTCCACCTGGTGGGCGCTGGCCCCGATCCTGATCATCGGGTTCGTGTTCCTGCTGGCCAGCTAGCAGCTCGACCGGGTGATCGCTCTCGCTGCCCGGTGCCGCCGGGCCGGGGGTGGACTACCCGTTGTGCGCTTCGCGCTCGGTCGCCGGTGCCTCTCGGGTGGCCGCCCACGACGCCAGGAGCGCCAGGTTGTCAGCGGTCGGCGTGTCCACGGGTGCGGTGTAGACGTTCAGGAGCAGGCCGGGTTCGGCGGACAGCTCCATCGACTCGACGTCCAGGTCGAGCCTGCCCACCACCGGGTGGTGCACGCGCTTGCGCCCGGACCGGTGGAGCCGAACGTCCTGGGACGCCCACCGCTGCCGGAACAGCTCACTGCGCGTCGACAACTCACCGACCAGGGCGATCAGCTCCTCGTCGTGCGGGTCGCGGCCGGCCTCCATGCGCAGCTTCGCGGCCACATCGCAGGCGATCCGGTCGTGGTCGACGAAGAACGCCCTCGCCGCTCCCGGGTCCAGGTACACGAACCGCGCGGTGTTCGCGGGCCGTCGCGTGCCAGCCAGCACGGGTGAATACAGCGCGCGGGCGAGGTGGTTCGTGGCCAGGACGTCATAACGGCCGTTGCAGATCCACGCCGGGGCATCGGTGATGGCGTCGAGCACCCGTCGGAGCGCCGGACGCACCGTCACGGCGGGTCGCCGTCGGCGTGGACCGCCGGGCGCCCTGGACTGCCGCGCGAGGTGGAACAGGTGGTCGCGCTCGGCCTCGTCGAGCTGCAAGGCGGAGGCCAGCGCGTCGAGCACGCCGTCGGAGGCACCGGCGAGGCTGCCGCGCTCCATGCGCACGTAGTAGTCGACCGACACCCCCGCCAGCAGCGCCACCTCCTCGCGGCGCAGACCCTTGACCCGGCGATTGCCGCCGTAGGCGGGCAGGCCCGCCCGCTCGGGTGCGATGCGGGCGCGACGCGAGCTGAGGAACTCCCGGATGTCGGTGCGCAGATCCGTCGTGGCCACCCCCTCACCGTAAGCCCGCCCCGCGGTCCGAGGGAGGCACTGCGGGTACCCCGACGCCCGCTAGGTGCCCGACGCGGTCGTGGCGATGCCGCCGTCCACCGGGACGATGCTGCCCGTGAGGTAGGCCCCGGCCCGGCTGGCGAGGAACACGGCGACACCCGCCATGTCGTCGTCGCGGCCGAGCCTGCGCAGCGGGGCCTTCGCCGCGATCGTGTCGCCGACGGCATCGATCGTGGCCGCCATCATCTGCGAGGGGAACACCCCTGGAGCCACCGCGTTCACCGTGACGTGCTGCGGGCCCAGCTCCCTGGCGAGCACCCTGGTGAGTTGGTGCAGTGCCGCTTTGCTGCTGGCGTAGGAGTAGTTGGGCGAATCGGCGACGTGGATGGCGGCGATGCTGCCGACGTTGACGACCCGCGCGGGATCATCGGCGGTGCCCGCCCTGCGCAGTGCCGGGAGCAGCGCCCGCACCAGCCAGAACGGCGACTTGAGGTTGAGGTCGAGCACCGCGTCCCAAGCCTCGTCCGGGAACGTCTCCAGCGGCTCGCGCCACATCGCTCCCGCGTTGTTGACGAGGATGTCCAGGCGTTCCGAGTCGGCCCCGACCAGATCGGCGAGGCGCAGGCACTCGTCGTGCCTGGACAGGTCGGCGGGGATCGCGCGGACGTCGCCGAACTCGGACAGCAGGCGCTGCGCCTGCGCGCACGCGTCCGCCTTGCGTGAGCTGACGACGACGCGGGCACCCGCCTGGAGCAGGCCGCGCGCCACCATCATCCCGATGCCCCGGGTGCCGCCGGTGACAAGGGCGCGCTTCCCGCTCAGGTCGAAGAGTTCCGCGTGGGTGGTGAATCGGTTGTCCGCCATCGGTCTCTTTTCCTCCTCGGTGCGGCTGGGAGCCGGCTCGACCAGGTTGACGGGCGTTGTGGACGTCCGGGAGACCCTGGTGGTACAGGCACTGCGAGAACCCCCCCGCAGTCGACGTGCGGGCAGCCCAGCGGCCCCGAGCAGCGAGAGCGATCACCCGGTCGACGGTGCGCGTCGAGCCACCGGGTCTCGATCCCGGCCGGACCCGGATCGCGGTTAGGCTCCGGTCATGGCAGCCAAGCAGGTCTCCGACACCCGGGTCATCGCGACAACCCCCGAGGTGATCTTCGCCCTCCTCGCCGACCCCGCCCAGCACCCGGTGATCGACGGTTCCGGCACGGTCACCGGCGCCCGCCCCGGGGCGCAGCGGCTGGCGCTGGGGTCGAAGTTCGGCATGGACATGAAGATGGGCCTGCCGTACAAGATCCAGAACACGGTGGTGGAGTACGAGGAGGGCAGCCGCATCGCCTGGCGCCACTTCATGGGCCACCGCTGGCGCTGGCAGCTCGAAGACCTCGGCGACGGCACCACCAGGGTCACCGAGACCTTCGACTGGTCGACCGCCAAGTCCACCTTCGCCATCGAACTGGCCAAGTTCCCGGCCAAGAACCTCAAGGGCATCCGGGCGACGCTGGACCGACTGGAGGAAATGTTCCCCGGGTCGGCCTAGGCCGTGTTTCGAAAGCCCGTGTTCGCGATAGCCGCGCCGAGGCGGCCCCT
>NZ_AYXG01000105.1 GCF_000564855.1 Actinokineospora spheciospongiae | reverse complement strand
CGCCATAGGGGCCCCGGCCAAACACATCCACCCAGCCGGGCACCACCCACAAAACGACCGGGTTCTACAACAGGGGCACAACCCCGGGTCAAGGCAAGCAGACCGGACTACTCCCCGACCGCGCGTTCCATCCGAGCCAGGAACGCCGTCACATCAGCCTGCAAAGCCACGATCTGCTCCAGCGAACTCCCCAAAGCCGCCAGAACCCCAGCGGGCACCTCAGCGATCCGCCCCCGCAAAGCCTCCCCCGCCTCGGTCAACGACACCACCACACTCCGCTCATCGACCGCACTCCGCGACCGGGTCAGCAACCCTGCCGCCGCCATCCGCTTGAGCAGCGGCGACAGGGTGCCGGAGTCCAGGCGCAGCGTGGCGCCGAGGTCCTTGACCGTCACCGGTTCGCGCTCGAGGAGGGCCAGCATCACCAGGTACTGCGGGTAGGTGAGCCCCAGGTCCTCGAGCAGCGGCCGGTAGCAGGTGGTCATCGCGCGTGACGCCGAGTACAGCGCGAAGCAGAGCTGCTGCTCCAGCCGAACGGCGTCACGCTCGGTCATCACATGCTCCTGTTCAGGCCACGGTGAGCTGAACGTCGATGTTCCCACGGGTGGCGTTGGAGTAGGGGCACACCTGGTGCGCCTTCTCCACGAGGTCCTGGGCGGTGTCCCTGTCCAGACCGGGGATGGTCACCTCCAGGGCGACCTCGAGGCCGAACCCGCCGGTGTCGAGGGAACCGATGCCCACCTTCGCGGCGACCTGCGACCCGTCGATCTTCTGCTTCGCCTGCCGGGCCACGACCTGCAACGCGCCGTGGAAGCAGGCGGCGTACCCGGCGGCGAAGAGCTGCTCCGGGTTGGTCTTGTCCCCACCGGGACCGCCCAGCCCCTTGGGCACCGACAGGTCGGTGTCGACCACACCGTCGGACGAGCGCACGTGCCCGCCGCGGCCGTCACCGGTCGCCGTCGCCTGAGCCTCGTACAGAGCCTTCACAGCCGCCTCCTCGTTTCGGGTACGAAGAGAACAGTAGCCCTCGATTGAGTTGTGCGCAACCAAATTGAGCACCGGGAAATCGGACGACCCCCGGGCGCACTGCTCCCCGGGGGCCGCTCGATGTGGTCGAAGCCGGTCGGACTACATGTTGATCATGTGTCCCGCGAGGCCGTGGACGGCTTCCTTCACGGCCTCGCCCAGGGTGGGGTGGGCGTGGACGTTGCGGGCCACCTCGTGCACCGTGAGGTCCCACTGCTGGGCCAGGGTCAGCTCCGGCAGCAGCTCGGTCACCTCCGGGCCGATCAGGTGCCCGCCGAGGAGTTCGCCGTGCTCCTTGTCGCTGATGAGCTTGACGAAGCCGACCGGGTCGGCGAGGCCGTGGGCCTTGCCGTTGGCGGTGAAGGGGAACTTGGCGACCTGGACGTCGTAGCCCTTCTCCCGGGCCTGGGCCTCGGTGTAGCCGAAGCTGGCGATCTGCGGCTGGCAGTAGGTGGCGCGCGGGATCATGGCGTAGTCCAGCTCCATGGTCTCCGCGTCGGCGATGGTCTCGGCGGCGATGACGCCCATGGACTCCGCGGCGTGCGCCAGCATGAGCTTGGCGGTGACGTCGCCGATGGCGAAGATGTGCGGGACCGAGGTGCGGCAGCGGCCGTCGATGGCGATGGCGCCGCGCTCGGTCAACTCCACCCCGGTCTTGTCCAGGCCGTAGCCCTCGACGCGGGGCTGGAAGCCGATGGCCTGCATGACCTTGTCGGTCTCCAGGACCTCCTCGGTGCCGTTCTTCGACACCGTGACCCTGACCTTGTCGCCGGAGTCGTCGATCTTCTCCACGCGGGTGCCGACGCGGATGTCGATGCCCAGCTTCTTGTAGCGGCGGGCCAGTTCCTTCGACACCTCCACGTCCTCCAGGGGGACGACGCGGTCGAGGAATTCGACGATGGTGACCTTGACGCCGTAGTTGTGCAGGACGTAGGCGAACTCGACGCCGATCGCCCCCGCACCGGCGATGACGATGCTCTCCGGCAGGGAGTCGGCGAGGATCTGCTCCTCGTAGGTCACCACCCGCTCCGACAGCGACGTGCCGGGCAGCAGCCTGGTGGTGGCGCCCGCGGCGATGATCGCGTGGTCGAAGGTGACCGTCTCGGTCCCGCCGTCACCCAGCGCCACCTCGATGGTGTTGGCGTCGGTGAAGGTGCCCCGGCCCTCGAACTGCTTGATGCCGTTCTTCTTCATCAGGTAGTGCACGCCCTTGACCCGGCCCTCGGCGACCGAGCGGCTGCGGCGGTACGCGGCGCCGTAGTCGAAGCGGACCCCGCCTGCGTTCTCGATGCCGAACGCCTCGGCCTCGTGCTGGACCAGGTGGGCGAGTTCGGCGTTGCGCAGCAGGGCCTTCGACGGGATGCAGCCGACGTTGAGGCAGACCCCGCCCCAGTACTTCTCCTCGATGACGGCCGCGGACAGCCCGAGCTGGGTGGCGCGGATCGCCGCGACGTACCCGCCGGGACCCGCGCCGAGGACGACCACGTCGAAGTGTGTGCTCATGCCCCCCACGATATTGCCCGCGCCGGTCCGGCGCGGGCGGGGCGCCTCAGCCGCGGGCGGCCGTCGACGGTGCGTACGGGCCCGTGAGCACAGAGGCAGCACCGGACCGCGCGAACGGCAGGTTCAGGCGCAGGTGCGCGGGCTCGACGTCGTCGCCGGCCTCCAGCGCCCGCCGGACCTCGCGGACCACGGCGGCGTCGGACAGGTCCGCCGCACCGGCGGCCACGCGGCGCACCGGGACCCCGGTCGGCCCGGGCTCGGGGCCCGAGCCGACCAGGACGATCCCGCGCACGGTGCCGGGGAACTCCGCGACCAGGCGGACGGCGACGTCCACCAGCGCGGCGTGCGCCACGACGTGCGTGCGGGTGTTGCGGTCGGCGAGCGTCTCCAGCACGTCCTCGACCCGGTGCAGCAGCTCCACCTCGTCGGGGACCGCGCACCAGGCGAGCTGGTAGCGCTGCTCCAGCGGCTGCCACGCCCGCGGCACCTCGGGCTCCCCGTCGCGGGGTGCCAGCACCACGATGCCGGGGCCGTAGTCCAGCCCGCGCCACAACGGGGTCGCGGGGATGGTCGCCGTGGAAGTACTCGCCAGCGGTTCGTGCCGCACATCAGCCTCCTGGTCTCGCCCACCCTGAGGGTGGTATTACCCAGGACGGGTGGATTCAATCACCCGACCGTGCGATGGTGGCCTATCTCGCACTGCGGCACCGCCGGGAACCTCAGCCCGTCGCGGGCTGTTCCAGCACCGCGAAGTTCAGGTGCCCCTCGTCGTCCTGCTGGACGTCGAGCACCTTGTCCGACAACAGGTCGGCCGCTCCCGGCTCCAGGAAGACGTTGGCCTGGGGCTTGGGGCTCACCACCTGGTCGCCGTCGGTGGGCGCCGGGGCCAGGGCCACCGCGAGCGGCGCGCCGTCGGGCTGCTCGGGTTCCACGAGGGTGAAGCGCAGACCGCCCTCATCGGCGATCCCGTCCTGCTGGGTCAGGGCGCTGATCGCGTCCGCTGCCGCTTCCGTCACCGCCAGCATGCACTGGCTCCTTTCCGTGTCGACCGGGGCCGGATCGCCCTCCGGTCGCGTTCCCATCTCGTCGTGCGGCTTGCGCGACCCACCGTAGAGGGGCTCCGGGCGTCCCGCAGGCCGGGCGGCGGGACCCTGCCTTGTGCCCGCCTCGGCGTGATCTTTAGAGTGGTGCGGAGCGGTTGAGCAAGCAGCCGCAGCGCGTCGGGGACGACACCAGTTGGCGGCTCCGGCGCTCGCGTGAAGCGAGTAGCTGCGTGTTGCCCGGCCCGCACCCGCGTCGGCGCTGTCCGACGCGTCCTCCTCGCCCGCGCGAACCCACGGCCACAGACCGGGATTCGAGCCAGGAGGAGCGAGGATGGGCAGTGCGGCGCGAAGATCGCCGGTGCGCGGCCCAGAGCGCGGCGGTCCGGAACGCGGTGGTGCGCGCCGATGACCGACGGGAATGACGGTGCCGTCGACCAGTTGCGGTCTGAACTGGACGGTCTGCGGCGGGCCCTGCGCACCAGGGCCACCATCGAGCAGGCCATGGGCGTGCTGGTGGTGCTGCGCCGCTGCTCGCCGAACGAGGCGTTCGAGGCGCTGGTCCGGCTGTCGCAGCAGTACAACACCAAGCTGCACCGGGTGGCCCACCTGGTGGTGGGCATGTTCGCCGAGCCGGGCGCCGAGCCGCTGGAGGCGTACCTGCGGCGCAAGACGGGCGCGGACGAGACCGGGCCGGAGGTCGACGCGGACGCGGACGCGATGCGCGCCGACCCCGGGCTGCTCGCCGCGGTGCGGGCGCTGGTGGCCGCCGAGGACGACGCGACCAGGTCCCGGGCACTGCACGAGCTGTACCGCCTGCTGCTCGACCGGGGTTGGGTCCCGCCGTACGAGGTGCTGGGCCCGATCGCGGGCGAGCGCCGGTGAGCCCTGCCTGCGCCCCCTTGGGGGGCGGGGGTCGGGGTGGGCCTGCGACGATGGACCGGCCGCCCGGGAGGGTGCGCCGAGCCGAGGATGGGAGTTCGAGCACGATGACCGACAGTGATCGCGGGGTGTACGACGGCGGGGTGCCCGACAACCGGGCGGCGACGGCCGCGCCGCGGGCAGGCTTCACGCCCGCGGTCGACGACCGGATCAGGCTGCGGTTCGCTGCCGACCTGCTGAACCTGCCGGTCGTGCGGTCCGTGGCGGGCACCGTGGCCGCGTTGCAGGACCACGACATCGATGCGATCTCCGACTTCAAGCTCGCCGTCGACGAGGTGTGCTCGACCCTGATCACCCGGGCGGTGCCGGGCAGCGAGCTGGAGTGCTCGTTCGTCCGCGACGGCGACCTGGTGTGCTTCGAGGCGGCGGCCACCACCGCCGCGGAGGTCGTCGTCGACACCTCATCCTTCGGCTGGCGGGTGCTCACCACGCTGACCGACCGGGTGGACTCCTGGGCGGGCCCCGGGCCCGACGGCCAACCGACCCTGCACATCTACATAGCCAGAGGCCGGACGGGGGGTACCGCATGAGTGCCGCCCCCACCGCGCCCGAGGGATCGGGCACCCACGAGTACACCCACCTGGCGCCGAAGTTCGCCGAGCTGGCCGAGCTGCCCCAGGGCGACCCGCGCCGCGAGGCGGTGCGCGACGCCCTGGTCACCGGGCACCTGCCGCTGGCCGAGCACATCGCCACCCGCTTCTCCCACCGCGGCGTCGCCCGCGAGGACCTGGTGCAGGTGGGCACCGTGGGGCTGATCAACGCCGTGGACCGGTTCGACCCCGCGCGCGGGATCGACTTCCTGTCCTACGCGGTCCCCACGATCATGGGCGAGGTGCGCCGGTACTTCCGCGACACCGCCTGGTCGGTGCGGGTGCCCCGGCGGCTCAAGGAGCTGCACCTGACCATCTCCGCGGCGGGCAACGAGCTGTCGCAGCGGCTGGGCCGGGCGCCGACGCCGAGTGAGATCGCCGCCCACCTGGACATCCCCAAGGAGGACGTCTACGAGGGGCTGGAAGCCGGGCAGGTCTACCAGTCGGTCTCCCTCGACGAGGCGCTGTCGGCGGGCGAGCCGGGCTCGGACCCCCTGGCGGACACCCTCGGCGAGGACGACGCCGGACTGCTGGGCATCGAGGACCACGAGTCGCTGCGCCCACTGATCGAGCGGCTGCCCGAGCGCGAGCGCACCATCCTGCTGCTGCGGTTCTTCAAGAACATGACCCAGACCCAGATCGCCGAACGGATCGGCGTGTCGCAGATGCACGTGTCACGGCTGCTGACCAAGACGCTGGAGACACTGCGCACCGGCCTGGTCGAGGAACCCGGCAAGGGCTAGACCCAGCCCTCAAAGCAGGCTCTCCACGAACCGCCCGCCCGGCGAGCACATACCCGGGCGGGTGGACGCGCTCGCCCAGCCAACCACCCCGCCAACCGCCAGCCCGGCCACCAACCACCAGCCCCCGCGAACCCCACCGGCGCAGCGGCCCAGCCGACCACCCCGAAAACCGCCGGCCCGGCTAAGCAAACGCCCGGGCGGGCGGATGTGCTCGGCCAGCCGACCACCCAACAAACCGCCGGCCCGGCAAGCCAACTGCCCGGGTGGGTGGATGTGTTTGGCCGGGGGTGGCGATCATGTGAC
>NZ_AYXG01000104.1 GCF_000564855.1 Actinokineospora spheciospongiae | reverse complement strand
GCTGGACCTGGAAGCCGACCTGAGCGTGGACTCGATCAAGCGCACGGAGATCGCGGGTGAACTGCGCTCCCGCCTCGGCGGCGGCGCGGACGTCGAGGACCTGGTGCGCGCCCGCACGGCGGGTGAGTTGGCGGCACTGCTCGCACCGGCCACCGTCGCGCCGGTGGGCGCCGCTGTGCCGCAGGGTGCCACCGGACTCGTGGGGAACGCGGCGCCCGCAGTGGACGCGCTGTCCACTGTGCTCGGCGTGATCGCGGAGCGGACCGGTTACCCGGTGGAGATGGTGGAGCCGGGGCTGGACCTGGAAGCCGACCTGAGCGTGGACTCGATCAAGCGCACGGAGATCGCCGGGGAGCTGGTGGCCCGGGTCGGTGGTTCGGTCGACGTGGAGGAGCTGGTGCGGGCGCGGACCGCCGCGGAGCTGGCCGCGCTGCTGGGCCCGCCGCCCGCCCCGGTCGCCGCGCCCGCCGCCCCGGTCGAGGACGCGCTGGGCTCGGTGCTCGGCGTGATCGCGGAGCGCACCGGTTATCCCGTCGAGATGGTCGAGCCGGGGCTGGACCTGGAAGCCGACCTGAGCGTCGACTCCATCAAGCGGACCGAGATCGCGGGCGAGCTGATCGCCCGGTTCGGCGGCTCGGCCGACATCGAGGAACTGGTGCGGGCGCGGACCGCGGCGGAACTCGCCGCGCTGCTCGCAGCCCCGCCCACCACCCAGGCACCCGCCGCGGTTCCCACCCCCGTCGCGGTGCGGGCACCCGAGGTGCCGGGGGAGGCGCCGGGGCGGTACGTGCTCGGGCTGGTCGACGCGGCCGGGGTGCCCTCCGACGACCCCGCGGCGCTGTTCGGCTGCTCCGTCCTCATCGCGGGCGGCACCCCGGAACTGGTCGAGGAACTGGCCGGGCAGCTCTCGGCGCGCGGGGCGCTGGCCGTGCCGCTGACCGGGTTCCCCGAGCTGGCCGAGTGGGTCGACCGGGTCGACGGGCTGGTCTGCCTGCCCACCGAGGAACCGCTGCTGCCCGCCGCGTTCACCATGTTCCGGTCCGTGCTCACCCGGCGGCCCCGCTGGCTCCTCGGCGTCGCCCACGGCGACCCGGCGCGCACCGCGGGGATGCGCGGGTTCTTCCGCACGCTGCGCCGGGAGTACCCGGACACCACGTCCCGGCTGGTGGAGTGGGACGGGCTGCCCGCCGACGCGGCCGGGGCGATCATCGGCGAACTGCTCACCCCCGGCGCCGAGCCGGTCGTGGTCGCGGGGGCGAGCAGGCTCGCCTTCGACCTGGTGCCCACCCCGCTGGGCGCGCTCGCCGCCACCGGCGCGGGCCCGGCCGGGACCGGCGACGCCGAGGCCGAGGCCATCGGCCTGACCCCGGACTCGGTGGTGCTGCTCGTCGGCGGCGCCCGCGGCATCACCGCCAGGGTGGCCACCGCCTTCGCCACGGCGGCGCGCTGCCGGATCGTGCTCGCGGGCCGCACCGGGCCGCCCACCGCGGCCGAGCACCCGGCCACCGCCGCCGCTGCCGACCTGGCCGGGCTGCGCGCCGCGCTCGCCGGGCTGGGCGGGCACAGCGGACCGGCCGCGGTCGACCGGGCCGCCCGCGACATCCTGGCCCGCCGCGAGGTGGCCGCCACCCTGGACGGCCTGCGCCGGGCGGGCGCCCAGGCCGACTTCCACACCCTCGACGTGCGCGACCCGGACGCGGTGCGCGGGCTGGTCAAGCAGCTCCACGCCGAGCACGGCCGCATCGACGGCGTCGTGCACGCGGCCGGGGTCATCGAGGACCGGCTCATCGCCGACAAGGACCCGGAGTCGTTCCACCGCGTCTACACCACCAAGGTCGACGGCCTCACCGCCCTGCTCGACGGCCTCGACGACGTCGGCGCCGCACCCCGGTTCGTGGTGTCCTTCGGCAGCATCGCCGCCGCCCTGGGCAACCGCGGCCAGGCCGACTACGCCGCCGCCAACGATGCCCTGGACACCCTGTCCTCGGCGTGGGCGCTGCGCACCGGCCACCGCGCCCTCACCGTCCACTGGGGACCGTGGGCGCCGGACGCCGAGCACGGCGGCATGGTCAGCGCCGAACTGGGCCGCTCCTACGCCGAGCGCGGCATCAAGCTCATCGCCCCCGCCGACGGCGTCGCCGCGCTGCTGGCGGAACTGGCCTGGGGTTCGCCGTCGGTCCGCTCGGTCGTCTACACGGCCTCGGGGTGGTGAGCCGGGCATGAGCACCGAGCACCTGCTCCTCGCCGCGCCCACCCCCGCGGCGCTGGTGGAGCTGCTCGACCGCCCGGGGGTGGAACTGCGGGCGAGCCGCCCCACCTCCGCCCCCGGCCCCCGGCTCGGCCTGCTCGACCCGACCGACGAACGGCTCGCGCTGGCCCGCAAGGTCGTGGCCAAGGGGCGGGAGTGGCGCGCCCGCAAGGACATCTGGTTCAGCCCGGCCCCGCTGCTGCCCGGCGGCGCGGGCATCGCCTTCCTCTACCCCGGCCTGGAGGCCGAGTTCGACCCCAGCGTCGACGACGTCGCCGACTGGCTGGGCGTGCCGCGCCCGGATCTGAGCACCGACACCCTGGGCAGGCACGGCGCCTCGGTCGTCGCCGTCGGCAGGCTGCTGGACGCGGCGCTGCGCAGGCTCGGCATCACCCCCGCCGCGGTCGCCGGGCACAGCGTGGGGGAGTGGACCGCCATGATCTGCGGCGGGCTGTTCTCCGGCGCCGACTTCGACGCCATGCTCACCCGCACCGACCTCGACGCGCTGCGCGTCCCCGGGGTCGAGTTCGCCGTCCTCGGCTGCCCCGCCGACCGCGCCGCCGAGGCGGTCGACGGGGTGGCGGGGGTGGTGGTCTCGCACGAGAACTCCACCAACCAGACCGTGGTGTGCGGGCCCGCCGAGGCGATCGCCGGGGTGGTGGAGGACCTGCGCGCCCGCTCGGTCATCTGCCAGGTCATGCCCTTCCGCTCCGGCTTCCACACCCCGATGCTCGCCCCCTACCTGGCGCCGTTCCGCGAGTCCGGGGTGCCCAGCCTGCGCGTGCACCCGGCGCACGTGCCGGTCTGGTCGGCCACCACCGCCCGCCCCTTCCCCGCCGACCCCGGCGCCACCCGCGAGCTGTGCGTGCGGCACCTGCTGGAGCCGGTGCGCTTCCGCGACCTGGTGCTCGACCTGCACGCGGAGGGCATCCGCGCCTTCGTGCAGGCCGGACCGGGGCAGCTCGGCTCGCTGGTGGACGACACCCTGCGCGAGCACGACCACCTCACCGTCGCCGCCAACGCCGCCCGCTCCACCGGGATGCGCCAACTGCGCCGCACCGCCCTGGCCCTCTGGGTCGAGGGCGCCGCCCCCGACTTCGCCGCCCTCGACCAGGCCCCCACCCGGATCGAGTCCGCCCAACGCCCGGCCGCCCAGACCTCGACCGGCACCGCCGCCACCTCGGCAGGCACCGCCGCCCTGGCCACCTCAACCATCCCGGCCTCCGCCACCACCACAACCACCCCAGCCTCAGCCTCAGCCACCCCGGCCTCCGCCACCACCACAACCACCGCAGCCTCAGCCACCCCGGCTGCCGCCCCCGCCTCAACCGGCACCCCGGCTTCCGCCGCGTCCGCCGCCCTGCCCACCGCTCCCGGTGCGGGCTTCGCAGCTCCCGGCGGGCGGTCCGCTCCCGCCGCCGCGCCCCCCGTCCCGGCGGTGGCGGGGGTCTCCGCGCTGGCGGACCTGCGGGCGCTGGCGGACCGCTACCCGGCGTTCGCCGAACTCGACGCGCTCGTGCGGGAGACCGCCGATTCGATCACCGCCGTCCTCGCCGCCGCCCACAGCACCGCCGCCCCGCGCAGCACCGCACCGCACGCCGCCGCACCCACCGCCCACCCGGCCGCCGCGGTGCCCGAGCCGGTGCTGGAGACCAGCCTGACCGTGTCCACCCGGGACATGCCGTACCTGCTGGACCACTGCTTCGCCCACCAGCGCCCCGGCTGGACCGACGAGACCGACCGCCGCCCGGTCATGCCCGCCACCACCGTGCTCTGGCACATGGTGCGCGCCGCCGAGGCCGCCGCGCCCGGCCGCGTGGTCACCGGGGTGGAGGGGCTGCGGCTGCACCAGTGGCTCGTCGCCGCCCCCGCGCACACCCTCACCATCACCGTCCGCCCGATGGGCACCGACCGGCTCCAGGTCCGCGTGGGGCAGTACGCCGACGCCCTGGTCCTCCTCGGCGACGAGTACGCCCCCGGCCCGCTGCCGTGGGAGCCCGCCCCCGACGAGCGCCCGCCCGCGCTGACCGCCGCCCGCCTCTACGACGAGCGCTGGCTGTTCCACGGTCCGGCCTACCAGGGCATCACCCGCACGGTGGGCATGTCCGAGACCTCCGCCCGCGCCGAGCTGACCGCTCCCGCCGCGCCGGGGGCGCTGCTGGACAACGCGGGTCAGCTCATCGGCCAGTGGCTGGTGGAGTGCCACCCGCGCCGCTGGATCGCCTTCCCGGTGTCGGTGCGCCGCATCCGCTTCCACGCCCCGGAACCCGTTGCCGGTTCCACTGTGGACTGCGCGCTGCGGCTGGTGTCGGTCGACGACCGGGAGGCGACGGTCGACCTGCGGCTCAGCGCGGGCGGGCGGACCGTCGTCGACATCGAGGGGTGGGTCGACCACCGCTTCGACAGCGACCCCGACATCAGCGCCGTGCACCGCTTCCCCGAGACCAGCACGCTCTCGCGGCGGCACGACGGCGGCTGGTGGCGCGCCGACGAGCGGTGGGCGTCGCTGGCCTCCCGCGAGTTCTACCTGCGCAAGTACCTGGGCGCCGCCGAGCGCGCCGAGTACGAGCGCTGCCCCCCGCGCGAGCGCCGCGAGTGGCTGCTGGGCCGGATCGTGCTCAAGGACGCCGTGCGCGGCAGGCTGTGGGACACCGGCTTCGGGCCGCTGTTCCCCGCCGAGGTCGAGATCGCCACCGGCGCCGACGGCGGGCTCGTCGCCCGCGGCAGGCAGGGGCTGGAGCTGCCCGCCCTGGACCTGGCCGTGGCGACCTGCCGGGAGCTGGGCGTCGCCGTGGTCGCCGACCCCGGCACCCGGCCGGTGGTCGCCGTGGTCGAGGTGACCGGCGACCCCGCCACCGCCGAGGCGGCCGCCCTGGCCCGGGCCGGGCGGGGAACCGCCACCACCGAGATCGTCGGCAGCCCGCCCGGGCTGCCGGACCGCAGGTACGCCGTGGCGCACACGGCCCGACCGAACCCGAGGGAGCAGCAGTGACCCAGTTCCGCACGCCGGTCAGCCGGGAGACCCGCACCGAGATCCTTGCCGTGATCACCGACGTCCTGGAGAAGGTGCTCGACCAGTACGGCCTGGACGACTCCGAGATCACCGAGGACACCACCTTCCACGACGACCTCGGGCTGGAGAGCATCGACCTGGTGGCGGTCGGGCAGATGCTGGCCGAGCACTACGGCGAGCAGGTCAACCTGGCCGCCTTCCTGGCCGAGAAGGACCTCGACGACGTCATCGGCATCACCGTCGGCGACCTGGTGTCCTTCGTGGAGTCCAGCACCTCGGAATCCAGCACCGCCGGGTCCGACACCGCGGGGCACTGACATGGCCATGATCGAGGTCAACGGCGTCCGCACGCACTACCAGCGGATGCCCGCGAAGAACGCGGGCGCGTCGACCCCGCCGACCGTGGTGTTCGTGCACGGCCTCGGCTACGACAGCCTGGCCAGCTTCTACCTGACCCTCGCCGCCCCGCTGGCCGAGGCGGGCATGGACGTGTTCACCTACGACCTGCGTGCCCACGGCCGCTCCGAGCGTCCGGCCACCGGCTACACCCTCGACGACTTCGTCGACGACCTGGCCGAACTGCTCGACCGGACCGGGGTCGCCGGGCCGGTGCACCTGGTCGGCAACAGCTTCGGCGGCACCATCGCCTTCAGCTTCGCCGCCCGCCACCCCGATCGGGTGGCCGGGATCGTGTCCATCGAGGCCGAGCCCGCCACCGGCGACTGGTCGGCGAAGATGGCGCGCACCCTGCGCAACACCGTGGCCGCGATGGACGACGAGGACAACCTGCGCTGGCTGGCGGAGACCTTCGGCGCCCACCACGCCCGGCTGGCCAAGGGCGCGGCGGCGATGATCCGGGCCACCAGCATCGTCGAGGACGTGCCCTCGGGCCCGCTGCTCGACGCCGAGGGCCTGGCCGCCATCCGCTGCCCGGTGCTGTCGATCCTGGGCAGCGACGGGTTCCAGAGCGACGACCTGGCCGCGGTGGGGCGGCTGCTGCCGGACTGCCGCACCGAGGTCATCGCCGGGCAGAACCACTCGGTGCTCGTCGAGCGGCACCGCACGGTCCGCGAGCTGGTGCTCGACTGGGTCGACTCGCTGCACGAGCGGGCGGCCGCGTGAGCCGTCTCCTCCTGGTCGTGCCGCCGTTCACCGGCCACGTCAGCCCCCTGGTGGGGGTGGCGGCCGAGCTGGGCGCGCGCGGCCACGAGGTCGTCTGGGCCGGGGACCCCGACCTGCTGCGCCGGATGCTGCCCGACAGCGCTGTCGTGCGGCCCTGCCGGTCCCACCCGGACGTGCCCAGGCCCGCGGCCTCGGGCTTCGCCGCGTTCAAGCACCTGTGGGACCACGTCTTCGTGCCGCTGACCGAGGCGATGGCCCCCGGCGTGGAGCGCGCGATCGCCGACACCGCCCCGGACCTGGTGGTCGCCGACCAGCAGGCCTTCGCCGGGGCGTTCGCCGCCGAGCGCGCGGGCCTGCCCTGGGTGACCTCGGCGAGCACCTCCGCGGAGTTGACCGACCCGCTGGCGCTGGTGCCCGCGGTGGCCGAGCGGGTGGCCGGGCAGCTTGCCGACCTGCGCGCCCGCTTCGGCGACCCGGCCGCCACCACCGACCCCCGCTTCTCCCCGCTGCTGCTGCTGGCCTTCACCAGCCCCGCGCTCGCGGGCCCGGTGGGCAACCCCGGCGGCGGCGCGATCACCTTCGCCGGGCAGGTGCCCCGGCCGGACGTCCCCGCCCCCGACTTCCCCTGGGACCGCCTCGACGACCGCCCGCTGGTGCTGGTCAGCCTGGGCACCGTCAGCGCGGACGCGGGGGACCGGTTCCTGCGCGAGTGCGCCGCCGCCCTGGCCGAGCGCCCGGGCCTGCAGGCCGTCGTGGTCGACCCCGGTGGCGCGCTGGCCGACCCGCCGCCGAACGTGCTGGCGCTGCCGCACGTGCCGCAGCAGGCCGTGCTCGACCGGGCCGCCGCCACCGGCGGGGCGGTGCTCTGCCACGGCGGGCACAACACCGTGTGCGAGGCGCTGGCCCGTGGGCTGCCGCTGGTGGTGGCCCCGATCCGCGACGACCAGCCGGTGGTCGCCGAGCAGGTCGTGGCGACCGGGTCCGGGGTGCGGGTGCGATTCGCGCGCGCGGGGGCCGGGCACCTCGGAAAAGCACTCGACGGGATTCTCGCGGAACCTCGATACCGTGCCAACGCACAAGCGGTCGCCGAGTCGCTGCGGGCGGCGGGCGGAGCGCGCACGGCCGCCGACGCGTTGCTCCGTACGGCCCACACCCCGGCCTCCGGCACCCCGGCATAGCCGCAGGTCGCCGCCGCGAACCCAGTCGCGGTCCAAGATCGGCGAACTGTCCACCGGGTACAAAAACCCCCGCTGATTGTGCGTTCACCGAGTACTTTTCCCGTAGCTGCGCGCGCGCCCTTGACCCGGGGTTAATTCGGGTGATTCATTCGGTGAACCGAGGTGCGATCGGACCGCGGACGCGAGGCGAGGACGGTTGTGATGGCTGCCGACTGCGTGGTTTTCGACATGACGGTGGACCACTCCCGGTCCGCCCTCTGGGAGGTGCTCGGCGAGCCGGACCGCTACCCCCGGTTCTTCCGCGGCATCAGCAGCTGCGACAAGCTCGCCACCGACGAGTACGGCGCGCCGGACGAGTACGCGCTGCGCGCCTGCCTCGGCGACTTCGCCGTCATCGAGCACCGGCTGCGCACCGTGATCAACCGCCGCGACGAGCAGTTGGTGCTCGCGGGCGTGCCGGACACCGGCGGCTGGGTCTCGCTGCGGCTGTCCGACGCGGGCACCGGCCGCACCCAGGTCAAGATCGTGTTCTTCAAGCCGATGCTGCGCCACGAGCGCGGCGCCACCTGGTCGGAGTCGGAGATCCGCACCTGGGCCCGCGACGGCCTGCGCCGGGTCTGCGACTTCCTGGCCAGGGTGCCCGACGCGCGCGCCGACCGGCACCGCGAGCCCGGCGGCACCAAGCTGCACGTGGCCAAGACCCTGGTCGGCGCGGGCATCTTCTCCCCGGCCCGCCCCGACCGCACGGTCCGGCAGTTGCACGCCCTGTTCAAGTGGGGCGCCACCCTGGCGGGCGGCTACTGCGCCGCCTCGGCCCGCTCGCCGAAGTCGCTGGCCGTCGGCGACGAGGAGGGCGAGCTGACCTTCGCCGAGGTCGACGCGCGCAGCACCCGGCTCGCGCACGGCCTGGCCGAGCTGGGCGCCGGGACGGGCAAGAAGGTCGGCGTGCTCTGCCGCAACCACCGCTACCTGGTGCAGACCCTGGTGGCGCTGGGCAAGCTCGGCGCGGACGCCGTCCTGCTCAACACCGGCCTGGCCGGGTCGCAGATCGACGACATGGTGCGCAGGCACACCGTGGCCGCCCTCGTCGCCGACGACGAGTTCGTCCCGCTGCTGCGCTACCTGCCCCAGGACGTGCCGCTGATCGGCACCGGGCGGCCCACTGAGGACACCGACACCACCATCGACGAGCTGATCGACGAGGGCGCCACCACCACCCTGCCCGCCCCCGCGGAGCCGGGCAGGCTGATCGTGCTCACCTCGGGCACCACCGGCACCCCCAAGGGCGCCCGCAGGCCCACCCCGGGCCTGGCCGACTCCGCCCAGGTGCTCTCCCGCATCCCGCTGCGCGCGGGCGACCGCATCTTCGTGGCCGCGCCGATCTTCCACAGTTGGGGCCTGACCGCGCTGCAGATCGCCATGCCGCTGCGCGCCGGGCTGGTGGTGCAGCGCCGCTTCGACGCCGAGGGCACCCTGCGCGCCATCGCCGAGTCGAAGTGCACCGCGCTGTTCGCCGTG
This sequence comes from Actinokineospora spheciospongiae, assembly GCF_000564855.1. GTDB lineage: Bacteria > Actinomycetota > Actinomycetes > Mycobacteriales > Pseudonocardiaceae > Actinokineospora > Actinokineospora spheciospongiae. The sequence continues at coordinate 46,020 of NZ_AYXG01000104.1, read as the reverse complement.
CCGATCATGCTCCAGCGCATCCTGAACCTGCCGCGCGAGGTCAAGGCCCGCTACGACACCTCCTCGCTGCGCATCGTCGCCTCCAGCGGCTCGGCCCTGCCCCGCCAGCTCGTCACCGGCTTCATGGACGAGTTCGGCGACGTGCTCTACAACTTCTACGGCTCCACCGAGGTCTCCTCGGCGACCGTGGCCGGGCCCGCCGACCTGCGCGCCGCGCCCACCACCGCGGGCCGCCCGCCGCAGGGCACCCGGATCGGGCTGCTCGGCCCGGACGGCGACCCGGTGCCGCCCGGGGTCGTCGGGCGCATCTTCGTCGGCAACGACATGCTCTTCGACGGCTACACCGACGGGCAGGGCCGCGAGATCCGGCACGACCTGATGGACACCGGCGACCGCGGCTACTTCGACGCCGACGGGCGCCTGTTCGTCTCCGGCCGCGACGACGAGATGATCGTCTCCGGCGGCGAGAACGTCTTCCCGCGCCCGGTGGAGGAGGTCCTGGTCGACCTGCCGCAGGTCGACGAGGCCGCGGTGGTCGGCGTCCCGGACAGCGAGTACGGGCAGCGCCTGGTGGCCTACGTGGTGGTGCGCCCCGGCGCCCGGCTCGACGAGGACTCCATCCGCGCCTACGTCCACCAGCGGCTGGCCCGGTTCTCGGTGCCGCGCGAGGTCATCTTCGTCGACGAACTGCCGCGCAACCAGACCGGCAAGGTGCTCAAGCGGGTCCTGACCGACGGTGACCTCTTCGAGCACGCGGGCGACGGCGACGCCGCGTGAGCGCCGGGTGGTGGACCGTCACCGCCGTCGTCCCGCTCCTGTCCGGCGCTGTCGGAGCCCGCTGCCTGCTGCGGTGGCGGGCCCGCCGGGCGCGCGCCCGGTTCCGGCTCGTGCTCGACGAGGTGACCCTGGAGATCTCCGCGCTGGCCGACGAACTGGCCTCGGTCCCGCGCCGCTGCAACGGCATCGTCGCCGAGCAGCGCCGCCGCTCCGCCCTGGCCTACGCCGAGGCGGCCCGCCTGCTCGACGCCGCCCGCCACCCGCTGGACCTGACCGAGGCGTGCGCCCTCATCCGCGACAGCCGCGACGATCTGCGAATGGTCCGCGAAGGCGCCTAGCGACCCCCACCGGAGCAATGACCGGAAATTCCGCCGACCCGCGTTCGGCCGAACAAAGCAGACGGCAAAGCACTGCGAAAAGGCATCGATCCGATTTATGACCACCCGGGCCCCAGGTTCACCCGACGGTGACAAGTTTGCCCTGACGGATGCTCAACTCCGGACAACTCGGTGGCCCGAACGTGTTTATCCGCTGGTAGAGGTGTTAGATGATGTTGCCAGTGGACCACAAACCACCCCTGCCGACCTGCGCCGGGGGTGACAACAACAGAAGCGTTACCGGCCGGTATGGAAAGCGCTGTTGTCACGGTGGTGACACGCTGGTAACGTCCGAGCCCGTGCTCGCGGCGTGTCCTTCACGTCATTTTGCCCGTATATTCATCGGCAGGTGAGTGGTCATCTCATGAACGTTTCCGAGACGCGCAAGCGGCGTCGCCTCGCGGTGAAGTCCGCCCTGGCCGCGGTCGTCCTCGGCGCAGCGGGCGGCGGCATCTACTACAGCACCAGCGCGGCGACGGCGGGTGAGACCCCGGTCGGCGCCGCCTTCGGCTGCGTGCTCCCCGGCGGCGACAGGGTCGACGTCCCGATCGAGTTCGGCGTCGGCATCCCGAACACCGCCACGGCGGGCACCCAGGTGACGGCCAAGCCCAGCGCGAAGATCGTCCTCCCGGCGACCGCGGTGGACAAGCTCCGCGCGGGCGGCGAGACCGCCCTGGACGCCAGCCTCACCCCGGCGATGACCCTGGTCGAGGGCACCACCAGGACCGAGCTCAAGGCCACCCCGCTCGCGGTGAAGGCCATGACGCTCCCGGCCCAGGGCGACCTCAACCTCACCCTGGAGGGCGCACCGGTCGCGTTCACCCCCAAGGCGGCGGGCACCGCCCAGGTCGAGCTGACCGGCCTCACGGCGCAGATGCTCGTCGGCACCACCGAGATCACCTGCACCGCCACCACCGACTCCGGCGCGCTGGGCACCTTCGACGTGACGGCCGCCGCCCCCGCACCCGCCGCGCCCCCGGCACAGGCCCAAGCCCTCCCGGACCCCGGCGTCGGCACCCTGGCCGACCCGGAACCCCTGCGGGTCAACTTCGAGGTCACCGTCGTGGCCAAGCCGCCGAAGTTGCAGGGCGCGCAGATCACCCTGCGCGGCACCCTGAAGACCTTGCTGCCCATCACGCTCCCGGTACCGCCAGACGGCAACGACATGACCGGCGAACTGCTCTTGGACCCGGCGAAGAACACCTACCTGGTCGTCTTCCGGTTCATGCCGGTCTTCAACGACATCTACGCCACCGAGGGCACTGTCAGCGGCAAGGTCAAGGTGATCCTGGGCGCCTCGCCCGTCGGCGAAACCAACGGTGTGTCCCGGGTCAAGCTGCGGGTGGACAACGTGTGGCAGGGCGGCACCGCCTCCGGCACCGGTGTGCACCTGATGGACCCGGGCGTCGACTGCCACACCGCAGGTCCGATGGAGGTGCCGATCACCGGGAACATCGGGCTCGGGCAGGGTGTGGAGACCGACATCAAGAGCACCGCCACGGTCCCCCCGTTCACCGGCTGCCGGGGCAAGACCGGTGAGGACCTCAGCAGGCTGTTCAGTGGTCTGGTCTCCGGTCCGGGGACCGAGGTGCTCATCCACCTCAAGTCGCTGTGCATCGGCTGCCCCAAGTAGGCGGGGCCACCCGGGCCACCCGGGCAGAATCACCAACAAGCTTGTTTCCACAGGAGGTGTGATGGGTGTCGAGGTCGCCGTCGAGGGCCTGAGCAAGTCGTTCGGCAAGCAGGCCATCTGGCGGGACGTCACGCTCACGCTGCCCTCCGGTGAGGTCAGCGTGCTGCTCGGGCCGTCCGGTACCGGCAAGTCGGTGTTCCTCAAGTGCCTGATCGGGCTGCTCAAGCCGGAGAAGGGCCGCGTGGTCATCAACGGGGTCGACCTGTGCTCCTGCCCGGAGCGCGACCTCTACGAGATCCGCAAGCTGTTCGGCGTGCTGTTCCAGGACGGTGCGCTGTTCGGGTCGATGAACATCTTCGACAACGTCGCCTTCCCGCTGCGCGAGCACACGCGCAAGAGCGAGAAGGAGGTCCGCGACATCGTCATGTCGAAGATCGACATGGTGGGCATGCTCGGTGCGGAGGGCAAGCTGCCGGGGGAGATCTCCGGTGGTATGCGCAAGCGCGCCGGGCTGGCGCGGGCGTTGGTGCTCGACCCGCAGATCATCCTGTGCGACGAGCCGGACTCCGGTCTCGACCCGGTCCGCACCGCGTACCTGTCGCAGTTGCTGATCGACCTGAACGCGCAGATCGACGCGACGATCCTCATCGTCACGCACAACATCAACGTGGCCCGCACCGTCCCGGACAACCTGGGGATGCTGTTCCGCAAGGAACTGGTGATGTTCGGGCCCCGCGAGGTGCTGCTGACCAGCGAGGAGCCGGTCGTCGAGCAGTTCCTCAACGGTCGCCGCATCGGTCCCATCGGCATGTCCGAGGAGAAGGACCAGGCGCAGATGGCCCAGGAGCAGGCGCACCTGGACGCCGGGCACAGCGACGGCTCGTTGGAGGAGGACATGCGCGGGGTCGTCCCGCAGCTCGAGCCGACCCCGGGGCTGCCGCCGCGCGACGCCGCCCGGCGCCGCCGCCAGCGGGTCATGCAGATCCTGCACACGCTGCCCGAGTCCGCCCAGCACGGCATCCTGGCCAGCCTCAGCCGCGACGACTACGACCGCTACCAGGAGTGGCGCCGCCGCACCACCGGCATGGCGATGCCCTCGGGCCCGGGCACCACCGGCACGGCCACCGCCACCCGGGAGCAGACCCGGGTCAGCCAGGAGTTGCCCACCCGGCCCGCGGCGGGTGCCCAGCCCACCCAGCAGATCCCGCGCCCGGTCGCCCAGTCGCGCCCGCCCGCCCCGCAGCAGCCACAGCAGTCCCCGCCCATGCGCCCGCGGCCCCGCCCGTGGCGCCGCGAGGAGGGGGACCAGTGAGCACCCGCACGTCCCGCAAGACCTCCCCGCTGGCCCCGGTCGCGGCCAAGGCCACGGGGGCCATGCGCGAGTTCGGCAACATCTTCGCCATGGCGCTCGACGTCATCGTGCAGATGTTCAAGCGGCCCTTCCAGGCCAAGGAGTTCATCCAGCAGTTCTGGTTCATCGCCAGCGTCTCGATCATGCCCGCCGCCCTGGTCGCCATCCCGTTCGGCGCGGTCATCACCCTGCAGTTGGGGTCGCTGACCGCGCAGATCGGCGCCGACTCGTTCAACGGCGCGGCCAGCGTGCTCGCGGTCATCCAGCAGGCCAGCCCGATCGTGACCACGCTGGTGGTCGCCGGTGCCGGTGGCTCGGCGATCTGCGCGGACCTGGGCTCGCGGACCATCCGCGAGGAGATCGACGCGATGATGGTGCTCGGCGTCTCCCCGATCCAGCGCCTGGTGGTGCCCCGCGTGCTCGCCGCCATGGGCGTGGCCGCGCTGCTCAACGGCATGGTCTCGGTCGTCGGCGTGTGCGGCGGCTACTTCTTCAACGTGGTCGTGCAGGGCGGCACCCCCGGTGCCTTCCTCTCCAGCTTCTCGGCCCTGGCGCAGCTCTCGGACCTGTGGGTCGGCACGCTCAAGGCCGTGATCTTCGGTTTCCTCGCCGGCCTGGTGGCCTCCTACCGGGGGTTGAACCCCAAGGGCGGCCCGAAGGGCGTCGGCGACGTGGTGAACCAGTCCGTGGTCATCACCTTCCTCCTGCTGTTCCTGGTGAACCTGGTGATCTCCGTGGTCTACCTGCAGCTCGTCCCCGCGAAGGGAGCGTGACGTGGTAACGCTCCGCGGCAAGGGCCGGGTGTCCTTCCAGCGCCCGTTCAACGCGCTGGAACGGCTCGGCGACCAGCTCGTGTTCTACGCCCGCGCGCTGGCCTGGATTCCGTTCGCGCTCACCCGCTACCTGCGGGAGATCATCCGGCTGCTGGCCGAGGTGAGCTTCGGCTCCGGCGCGCTGGCGGTCATCGGCGGCACCATCGGCGTCATGGTCGGCCTGTCGGTCTTCACCGGCACGGTCGTCGGCCTGCAGGGCTTCGCGGCGCTGAACCAGATCGGCACCTCGGCGTTCGCGGGCTTCCTCTCGGCGTACTTCAACACCCGCGAGATCGCCCCGCTGGCCGCCAGCCTGGCGCTGTCGTCCACGGTCGGCTCCGGCTTCACCGCCCAGCTCGGCGCCATGCGGATCTCCGAGGAGATCGACGCGCTGGAGGTCATGGCGATCCGGTCGATGCCGTACCTGGTGACCTCGCGGATCATCGCCGGGTTCGTGGCGATCATCCCGCTGTACACGATCGGCCTGCTGACGTCGTACCTGGCGGCGCGGACGATCACCGTCAGCGTCTACGGGCAGTCGGCGGGCACCTACGACCACTACTTCTCGCTGTTCCTCCCCCCGGAGGACGTGGTGTGGTCGTTCGTCAAGGTGCTGATCTTCAGCGTGGCGATCATCCTGACGCACTGCTTCTACGGCTACCGCGCCAGCGGCGGCCCGGCGGGCGTGGGTGTCGCGGTCGGCCGCTCCGTGCGGACCTCGATCGTGATCATCAGCGTCCTGGACTTCTTCCTCAGCCTCGCGATCTGGGGCGCGACGACGACGGTGCGGGTGGCCGGGTGAACACGCGACTGCGCAACCAGACGATGGGTGTCTTCTTCCTCGTCATCATCCTGCTGCTGGGCTGGCTGGCGATCGCCATCTACGACAAGGCGTTCGTCAGCTCCACCCGGGTCGTGCTGCACGCCGACCGGGTGGGCAACCAGCTCAAGGAGAACGCCGACGTCAAGGTCCGCGGCATGATCGTGGGCACCGTCGACTCGATCGTCACCGACGGCGACGGGGTGGCGATCGAGCTGGCGCTGGAGCCGGACAAGCTGCAGCTCCTGCCCAGCAACGTCACCGCCCGGCTGCTGCCCAAGACCCTCTTCGGCCAGCGGTACGTGGCCCTGGTGGTCCCGGAGAGCCCGGCGCGCCCGCTGCGCGAGGGCGACGCGATCAACCAGGACACCTCCGAGCGCTCGGTCGAGCTGGAGAAGGCGCTGCGCGACCTGCTGCCGGTACTGCAGGCGGTGCAGCCGCAGAAGCTGAACTCCACCCTCGGCGCGCTGTCGCAGGCGCTGGAGGGCCGGGGCAAGACCCTGGGCGAGACCATGGTCTCGCTCAACAAGTACCTCGCCGAGCTGAACCCGCAGATGCCGCAGATCCAGGCGGACATCACCAAGTTCGCCGACACCGTCGGGGTCTACGAGAAGGCGGCACCGGACATCATCGACGCCCTCGACGAGCTGACCACGACGAGCAAGACGATCGCCGAGCAGAAGGACCAGCTCACCAACCTGTTCGGTTCGCTCACCACCGCGTCGAACGACCTGGGCGAGTTCGTCCGGGGCAACGCGAACACGCTGATCGGGCTGGCGGACAGCAGCAGGCCCACGCTGGAGCTGCTGGCCAGGTACTCCCCGGAGTTCCCCTGCCTGGCGCAGGCGGTCGTCAACGTCAAGCCGGACGTGGAGCGGGCGCTCGGCGTCGGCACCAACGAGCCGGGCATGCACGTCAACCTGGTCGTCAAGCAGTCGCGGGGCGCCTACGTCCCCGGCCGCGACCGCCCGGCCTTCACCGCCAAGAGCGGCCCCCGCTGCTACCCCGGCGGGCTCTCCGGGGGCGCGACCCCCGCGGTGGCGATGGACACGGCGAGCGGCACCGACGGGCTGGGCACCGTCAACTCGGCGGAGGAGAGCCAGTTCATCAACGAGCTGATCGCCCCCACCACCGACAACCTGGCACCGGCCGACCTCGCGGACTGGAGCAGCCTGCTGGTCGGACCCCTGCTGCGCGGAGCTGAGGTGAACCTGTCATGAAGTCCGTGACCGGACCGCTGGTCAAGGGCCTGATCTTCACGGTGGTCACGCTGGTGGCCACGATCGTGCTCGGCGTGACGATCGCCAACAAGGGCAGCGGCGACACCATCAGCTACTCGGCGAAGTTCACCGACGTCACCTCGCTCAACACCGGCGACGACATCCGCATGTCGGGTGTGCGCGTCGGGCAGGTCGAGGACATCGAGGTGGTGGACCGCAAGTTCAGCCAGGTGGAGTTCAGCGTGGACCGCCGCTGGGCGCTGTCGCCCACGGCCATCGCCACGGTGAAGTTCCGCAACCTGATCGGCCAGCGCTACATCTCCATCGACCAGGGCACCGGTTCCGGCACGCTGCCGGAGGACTCGGTCATCCCGCTGGACCGCACCCGGCCCGCGCTGGACCTGACCGCGATGTTCAACGGGTTCAAGCCGCTGTTCCAGGCGCTCTCGCCCGAGGACGTCAACAAGCTGTCGCTGGAGGTCGTGCAGGTCCTGCAGGGCGAGGGCGGCACGGTGGACAACCTGCTGACCCACGTCGCCTCGCTGACCACCACGCTGGCGCAGAAGGACGACGTCATCGGTCGGGTGATCACGAACCTGAACACCGTGCTCGGGCAGGTCAACTCCCAGGGCGACCAGCTCTCGTCGCTGCTGCTGACCACCCAGCAGTTGGTGTCCGGCCTGGCCAAGGACGCCAAGCCGATCGGCGACGCGATCTCCAGCATCGCCGAGCTGACCACCAGCACCTCGGACCTGCTCGCGCAGGGCCGGGAGCCGCTCAAGCGCGACATCGACGCCCTCGGGCAGCTTTCGAACACGCTGGCGAACAACACCCCGCAGTTCGAGTCCTTCCTCAAGAACCTGCCGATCAAGTACGAGGCCATCGGCCGGATGGCCTCCTACGGGTCCTGGCTCAACTTCTACCTGTGCTCGGCCACCACCGACGTCGACCCCGCACCCGGTCAGGGTCCCGGCGACATCGGCCTGCCGAACACCGCTGCGAGGTGCCGGTCGTGAAACCGTTCCGCGAACGCAACACCGTCAAGGTCGGCCTCGTCGGCATCGCGTTGATGGCGCTGGTGGGTCTGCTGATCTTCTCCTGGGACTCGCTGCCGATCATCGGCGGCCGGGAGTACACCGCGCACTTCAAGGAGGCCGCGGGGCTCAAGCCCGACGACGAGGTCCGGGTGGCCGGGGTCAAGGTCGGCAAGGTGACCGCGGTCGAGCTGGAGAACACCTACGTCAAGGTGACCTTCCGGGCGCGCGGGGTGTGGCTGGGTGACCAGACCGTCGCCGCCATCAAGATCAAGACCCTGCTGGGCCAGAAGAACCTGGCGCTGGACCCGGTGGGCACCGAGGAACTCGACCCGGACAACCCGATCCCGAGCGAGCGCACGATCACCCCCTACGACGTGAACGACGCGTTCGCCGACCTGGCCAAGACCTCCGGCGAGATCGACACCGACCGGCTGGCGGAGAGCTTCAAGACCCTGGCGCAGACCTTCTCGGCCTCCACCCCGGAGACCGTCAAGAGCGCCCTGGACGGCCTCTCGTCGCTGTCGAAGACGATCTCCTCCCGGGACCAGGACCTCAAGCAGCTCCTGGAGAGCTCCAGCGGGGTCAGCAAGACCATCGCCGACCGCTCCGACCAGTTCACCGCGCTGATCAACGACGGCAACACGCTGCTCGGCGAATTCGACCGCCGCCGCCAGGCCATCCACGACCTGCTGGTCGGCACCCGCGACCTGTCCCGCCAGCTCCAGGGCCTGGTCGCCGACAACCAGCAGCAGATCGGCCCCGCCCTGGAACAGCTCAACCGGGTCACCGACGTGCTCCAGCGCAACCAGGACAACCTGGACAAGGCGCTGCGCCTGGCGGGCCCGTTCTACCGGCTCATCGGAAACGCCGTCGGCAACGGCCGCTGGCTCGACAGCTACATCTGCGGCCTGATCCCGTCCACGGACGGTTCGGCGGGCTGCGTGCCACCCAAGGCAGGAGGACGCTGATGGCCGCCACGAAGACCCGCTACAAGCTGATCCGCGCGATCGCCATCGGCGCGGCGGCGGTCCTGCTGGTCGCCGCGGGCACCTGGGCGCTGCTCAACGCGGGCAAGACCAAGTCGGTGACGGCGTACTTCACCGCCGCGGTCGGCCTCTACACCGACTCCGACGTGCGCGCGCTCGGCGTCAAGATCGGCTCGGTGGACACCGTGGAGCCGCAGGGCCCCAACGTCAAGGTCACCATGACCATCGACGCCGACGCCCCGATCCCGCAGGGCGCCAACGCGCTGATCGTCACCCCCAGCCTGGTCGCCGACCGGTACGTGCAGCTCAGCCCGGTCGACACCAACGGCCCCCGGCTGGCCGACGACACCACGATCCCGCTGGAGCGCACCGTCGTCCCGGTCGAGATCGACCAGCTCTTCTCCAGCCTCAACGACGTGACCACCGCCCTGGGCCCGGAGGGGTCCAACAAGGACGGCGCGCTCAGCGACCTGCTCAAGACCGGCGCCACCTACCTCGAGGGCAACGGCGCGGAGTTCGGCCAGACCGTGCGCGACCTCGGCGACCTTGCCCGCACCCTGGGCAACTCCCAGGACGACCTGTTCGCCACCGTCGACGGGCTGCAGAAGTTCACCACCACGCTGGCGCAGAGCGACGGCCAGGTCCGCCAGCTCGACGACCTGCTGTCGTCGGTGTCGAAGAACCTCGCCGACGAGCGCGGCAACTTCGACGAGGCGCTGCGCGAACTGGCCTCCGCGCTGGGCACGGTGCAGGGCTTCATCAAGGACAACCGCGGCCTGATCAAGACCAACGTGGACAAGCTGGCGGGCACCACCGCGCTGCTCTCGCAGCAGCGGGCCTCGCTGTCGGAGGCGCTGGACGCCACGCCGCTGGCGCTGAGCAACCTGCTCAACGCCTACGACCCGAACACCCGCACGCTCGACGGCCGGGGCAACCTCAACGAGTTCTCGTTGCTGCCGCTGCCCGCCACGGCCAACGCGCAGGGAGGCAACTGATGCGCACCCGGCTGTTCCCCGGGCTCCGCGCCGCTGTGGCGGCGGGGCTGGGGATGACCGTGCTCGCGGGCTGCGGCGGCGGTCTCTACGACGTCGACCTCCCCGGCGGCGCCGACGTCGGCGACCGCCCCTACCACGTCACCGCCGACTTCAAGGACGTGCTGGACCTGGTCCCGCAGTCCGGGGTCAAGGTCAACGACGTGGCCATCGGCAAGGTCGAGGCGATCGAGCTGTCCCCCGACGGCCGCAGCGCGCGGGTCAGCATGGTCGTCAACGGCTCGGTCAAGCTCGCGGGCACCGCGGTGGCCCGGCTGCGCCAGTCCAGCGTGCTGGGCGAGAAGTTCGTCGAGCTGGCCGACCCGAGCGACGACGCCAAGCAGGGCACCCTCGCCGACGGCGCCAACATCCCGCTGGAGCGCACCAACCGCAACCCGGAGATCGAGGAGGTGTTCGGCGCGCTGTCGATGCTGCTCAACGGCGGCGGCGTCGGGCAGATCCAGTTGATCACCAAGGAGCTGAACGCGGCGCTGGGCGGCAACTCCCAGGACATCAAGGCGCTGCTGACCAACCTCAACACCTTCGCCGGTGGCCTGGACGCGCACCGCGCCGAGATCACCAGGGCCCTCGACGGCCTGGACCGGCTCTCCGGCTCGCTCGGGCAGCGCAAGGACCAGATCGCCCAGCTCCTGGAGGGCCTCGGCCCGGGCATCGAGGTGCTCTCGCAGCAGCGCGAGCAGTTCGTCACCATGCTCAAGTCGCTGGACTCGCTGTCGTCGACCGCCGTGGGGGTGGTCAACGCCAGCAAGGACGACCTGGTGGCCGACCTCAAGGCCCTGGAGCCGACGCTGCGCAAGCTCAACGAGGCCGGGCAGAACCTGCCGCAGGCCATGGAACTGCTGTTCACGTTCCCGTTCCCGGACTCGGCGTTGAACGCGATCAAGGGCGACTACCTGAACGTGTACCTGAACTTCGACTCGAAGTCGAGGGGGGCCGCCCCCGCCTCGGCCCCGCTGTCGCTGCCCTCGGCGGACCAGGCCCCGGAGGGGAACGGCTGATGATCACCCGACGGGTACGAGTCCAGATCACCGTCTTCGTGCTGATCGCCCTGGCGGGCATCAGCTACGTCGGCGCCAAGTACGCGGGCCTGGACACCATGTTCGGCGCCGCGGGCTACATCGTGAAGGTGCGCCTGCCCGACTCCGGCGGCATCTTCACCAACGCCGAGGTCACCTACCGCGGCGTCGGCATCGGCCGGGTCGACGAGCTGCACCTGGTCAACGACGGCGTCGAGGTCGACCTGCGCATCCGCGACGACGCCCCGCAGGTCCCCGCCGACGTCGAGGCCGTGGTCGCCAACCGCTCCGCGGTCGGCGAGCAGTACCTCGACCTGCGCCCCCGCCGCGACGGCCAGCCCTACCTGACCGAGGGCTCGGTCATCTCCAAGGACGCGACCTCGCTGCCGCTGCCGAACGAGACCGTCCTGCTCAACCTGGACAAGCTGGTCGAGTCGGTGCCGGAGGACGAGCTGCGCACCGTCGTCGACGAGCTGTACCTGGCCACCCAGGGCACCGGCCCCAGCCTGCAGGTCCTGCTGGACTCGGCGAGCAGCTTCACCCAGTTGGCCACCGAGCACCTGCCGCAGACCCTGCAGCTCATCACCGACGCGGGCACCGTGCTGACCACCCAGGTGGAGTCGCAGCAGGCGATCCAGGACTTCGGCGTCAACGCCAAGGTCATCGCCGAGCAGCTCAGCAAGTCCGACGGCGACATCCGCACCATCCTGGCCAACGCCCCGGCGGCGGCCGAGCAGATCTCCGGCCTGCTGCGCGAGAGCGGCAAGAGCCTCGGCGGCGTGTTCGCCAACCTGCTGACCACCTCGAACGTGCTGGTCACCCGGCAGGCGGGCCTGGAGCAGCTGCTGGTGGTGGCCCCGCAGGCCATCGCCGCGGCCCGCGACGTCATCACCCCCAACGGCGCCAACTTCGGCCTGTCGGCGACCTTCTTCGACCCCATGCCCTGCACCCAGGGCTACGAGGGCACCCGCTACCGCAACGGCCTCGACACCTCCGGGGCGCCGCTGAACACCAACGCGCGCTGCGTGCTCGCCCCGGGCAGCGGTAACGTGCGGGGGTCGCAGAACGCGCCCAACGGTGGCGTCCCCCCGGCGGTCAAGCCCGCGGACTTCGGTCCCGGGGGTGAGCTGCCGGAGCAGGACAACAACGCCCCCGGGGGGACCGACAACATGCGCAGCTCGCTCGACGAGCTGCTCGCGCTGACCCCGTAGGAGCTGGAGCACCGGATGAGCGAGACCGACGAGGACACCCGCACCAGGCGAGCGGGCGGGCCGTTGCGGGTGGCCTCGGTGGTGCTGCTGGTGCTGGCCGTGGTGTTCGCCTGCGTCTCGGGTGTGCGGCTGCTCGGCGCCGACGACGTCCGCGCCGCCGACGCCACCGCCCGGGACGAGGCGCTGCGCGCGGCCAAGTCGATCGTGGGCCAGTTCAACACCTTCGACTACCGCAACGCCCCGGCGGCCATGGACGGCTGGCTGGCCCAGTCCACCGGCGACCTGCACGACCTGCTGGAGACCGAGAAGGACGTGACGGTCAAGAACCTGGCCGCCGGGCGCACGGTGACCCGGGGCGAGGTCGTCGACGCCGCGCTGACCGAACTCGACGCCGACCGGGGCGCCGCGGGCTTCATCGCCTCGGTGCTCACGGCGGTGACCCCGGAGGGCGGCGCCGAGTCGTCCAAGCGCATCCGGATGCAGGGCACGCTGACCAGGACCGATCAGGGGTGGCTGCTCTCGTCGCTCGACCTGGTCAAGATCCAGACGGCCTGACCGGGCGAAGGCAGAGGAGCAGATCCCATGAGCAGCACCGGACGCCGCGACGCCTCCACCCGGGGCCGCACGCCCAGGGTGGCGGGCCGCCGGGTGGCGGGCAGGCCCACGAGCCGACCGCGCCCCGCCCCGCACGTCGACCCGGCCCCCGGTGAGGCTCCCGACACCCCCGACACCGTCGGCGTCGAGGAGGTCGACGAGACCTCCGCGGCCGGGTACGCCACGCCGGACGAGCCGGACGCGGACGAGGCTCCCGAGGCCGACCCCGGCGACCTGGACGACCGGGACGGCCCGGACGACCCCGACGACGCGGACGACGTGGGCACCCCCGCCTTCTCCACCCGGCTGTCGGTCGTCCTGCTGGTCGCGGCCCTGCTGGTCGCCGCGGGCGGCCTGTTCCTGTGGCTGCGCGCCGAGCGGATCGACGACGCGGCGGGCAACAACGTCGCCGTGGTCGACGCCGGGCAGACCGTGGCCGTCACCACGGCCGTGCGCGAGGCGCTGGAGCAGGTCTTCTCCTACCGCTACGACAACACCGCCCTGACCGAGGCCGCGGCCAAGACCGTCCTCGTCGGCAAGGCGTCGAGCCAGTACGAGGAGCTGTTCAAGAAGGTCCGGGAACTGGCACCCGCGCAGAAGCTGGTGCACAAGTCCAAGGTGGTCCTGTCCGGGGTGTCCCAGCTCGACGGGGACCACGCCACCATGCTCGTGTTCATGGACCAGACCTCCACCCGCGGCGACAACGGCGAGGCGACCGTGGGCGGCGCGCAACTGGCCGTCGGCGCGCAGCGGGTGGACGGGGTATGGCGGATTTCCTCGATCGACCCGTACTAGCGGGCTTGGGAACGCCGCGGTCGTGACAATTCCGGCGACCGGTCCACTCGGCAACCGGTGAATTACCGCCCGGCTATTGTCCAGTAATTGACGAAATGGGTAAAGTCGACCCTGTCCGGCGAAACTCACTCGTTCGGGCGGACGGTTCACACAAATGCGCTGCCGAGTGGAATGGCTCCGCACCCCGGGTGGGTGCGGGTGCCGCCACCCGGAGTTCGCGGGCAACGGTGCCCGCACCCGCGTGATGCCCCGGTGGTGGTTCAGGCCCCGGCTGCTGTTGGGCGAGCATCCGCCCGGGAGGGCAGGCGCCCGCACCGCGCCTGCCCTCCCGTGTGCCCGGCCCCGGTCCACCGCCGCGGCGCGGCGGCGGACCACCGAAGCTCCGACAGCACCACGAACCCCCTCGCGCAGTCAAAGGCCCCCGGTACAGACACCGGGGGCCTTCGCGGTTCTGCCGGGCGCTAGCGGGTCAGCTCGACCCCGCGCAGGGTGCGCCGCGCCCGCAGCGCCACCTCGATGTCGAAGCGCCGGTCCGGGTCGTCCAGCGAGGCCCCGAACAGCCGCTCGAGCTGCCGCAGGCGGTAGCGGACGGTCTGCGGGTGCACGTCGAGGAGCTGGGCGATCTCCGGGGCGCTGCGCCGGGTCTCCAGCCAGATCAGCAGCGTCTCGCTGAGCTTGTCGCGCTGCTTGCCGGTCAGCTCGGCCATCGGGGCCAGCGCCCGCTCGGAGATCTCCTGCACCAGGAACGGGTCGTTGAGCAGCCACAGCACCGACATGTGCCGCTCGAACCAGGTGACCTCGGTGTCGGGCAGCGCGCCCTGCCCGACCAGCACCAGCGTCCGCCGGGCCCAGCGCAGCGACTCGGCCGCCTCGGTGACCGGCACCGTGGGGCCCACCGCGGCCCGCCAGCCGGGCAGCTCCTCGGGCAGCTTGTGCAGCAGGTCGCGGTGCTCCTCGGCGAGGACCAGGCACGGCTCGCTGCCCTCCAGGTCCACCAGCACCCGGCCGTCCATGTTGGCCCCGGGCAGCTCGGAGTGCTCGTCGCGCAGTTCCAGGGCGACGGTGACGATCCGCTCCGGCACCGGCCAGCGGGCCGCCTCGGCCAGCCTGGTCAGCGCCTGCGGGGTGGCCGCGGCGGGGGAGAGGATGACCTCCAGCAGTTGCCTGCGCCGCCGCTCCAGGGCGCCCATCTCCCTGGCGCGCACGGAGGCGTGGCCCTCCACCGACAGCGCCGAGAGCTCGTCGATGTAGGCGAAGATGGCCTCGGCGAGCAGGCACAGCGTCGCCGTGGGCACCCCGGCCCGGTCGCCGACCTGCGCGATCCGCCGCCAGGCGACGCGCGCGCCGATGCGGTACGCGGTTTGGAGCACGTCGAGGATCGGGCCGTCGTAGAAGTCGTGCAGGCCCATGTCCCGGAAAAGCTGCGCCCGGTCGTCCTGCGGTGCCGCCGGGTCGGCCAGCCGGTCGATGAACTGCATCACCGCCTGCTGGATGCCCTCGGTCACGGTCTTGCCGAACGGGCCGTCCATGCGCCTGCTGAACGCCGGGATGGCCCGGCTGAGCTCGCTGCGGATCTCCTCGGTCAGGTCCTGCACGCCCGGCCGGAACAGCGGCGCCAGGTCCGACGGCAGCAACGACCACAGGTCGATCGAGGTGACGTCCTGGTCGTCGCGGTCGGTCGCCGTGCTCGCCGGGGACAGCAGGGAGTCGAAGGCGATCCGCAGCGGGAACTCGGCGAGCCCGTCCGGTTCGTCCCGCTGCTCTGACACGGTCGCCTCCTCGGGGCGTGGCAATCCCGACCGCGTCGGTGGGATTGCCGCCTGCAATAGGGCACGAATAGTGCGCCGACGCTTGTCTGGTATCAGCGCCGCACGTCCTGGAATCTACATCGCCACAGCGTTCGCCGGAACTTTTTCCACATTTATTCTGGAATGTGGCGGGCCGCGCGCGGAACTTTGTCATCACGCCACAGTCGGGGTGTGCGCTTCTGCGGCGCAGCGGAGCAGAATCAGGTACTGAGCGGTACTTGAAGGTCGCCCGCCCCGGTCCCGCCGCCCCCCGACCGTGGCGGGGCGTGCTCCCGCACCGCACGCGCCGACGGCCGGCCCCGCGGGTGCGGGACCGGCCGTCGGCGGTGGGGATTCGGAGGGACGCCCCGACCCGGTGGAGGAGCGCCCCGGTGGGGTCTAGCTGGCCCGTGCGGGCACCTCCCGGCGCTCCGGGCGGCCCGCCTCGGGGGCGCGGTCGGTGGGCCACAGCAGCCGGTGGGCGCGCAGCGCGATCTCCAGGTCCAAGCGGGAGTCGGGGTCGGCGAGCTGGTCGCCGAACAGCTTCTCCACCTGGCGCATGCGGTAGCGCACGGTCTGCGGGTGGATCGCCAACCGCTCGGCGATCTCGGGGGCGCTGCCGCGGGTCTCCAGCCACGCCAGCAGCGTCTCCGCGGTGCGGGCGCGCTGCTTGACCGTCAGGTCCTGCAACGGGGCCAGCGTGCGCTTGAGCAGCTCGCGCACCAGGAACTCGTCGGCCAGCAGCCACAGCGTCGAGAGGTGGTCGCGGCACCAGGTGACCGGGCCGTCGTCGATGATGCCGCGGTGCACCAGGCTCATCGCCCGCCGCGCCCAGCGCAGCGAGGTGGCCGCCTCGCGCAGCGACACCATCGGGCCGATCACCGCCCGGCGCCCGCGAAGCTGCTCGCGCAGCCCGCGGAGCTGCCGCTGCGGGTCGGACATGACCAGGCACGGCATGTCGCCGTCGAAGTCGGTCAGCACGTCCTCGTGCAGGCCGGGGCCGGTCAGCTCGTCGCCGCCGCCGTCCGCGGCGGGCTCGATGACCACCACGGCCACCTGGTCGGGCACCCGCCAGCGCGCGGTGGCCGCCAGCTTGGTGATGGTCGCCATGGAGGCGGGGGGCTCGGAGAGGATCAGCTCGACCAGCCTGCGCCTGCACCGCTCGATCACGCCGACCGACTGCGCCTGCGCGGCGGTGTAGCCCTCGATCGACAGCGTGGAGATCTCGTCGACGTAGGCGAAGATCGCCTCGGCGGCCACGGTCAGCATCGCCGTGGGCAGCCGCTGCTGCTGGCCCCAGGCCGCCAGGTGCCGCCAGGCGACCCGGCCGCCGACCCGGTAGGCGGTCTGCAGGCAGTCCAGGCTGCGGCCCTCGCCGAACTCCACCCGGCCGAGCTGGCGGAAGACGTTGGCCCAGTTCTCGTCCGGGGTGCCGCCGATGCCGATGGTGTCCATGATGCGCAGCACCGACTGCTCCACCCCGGCGACCATGATGGCGCCGAAGTGGCCCTCCAGGGGCTGGGCGTAGGCGGGCACCGCGCGCTGGATCTCGCGGATCATGTCCTGGGTGAGCTGCCCGACCATGGGTCGGAACCGCGCCACCAACTCCCGGGGCAGGCTGGCCCACAGTGCGGTCGCACGGTCGTCCTGGACCGACAGGCGCCCACCCGCCCCGGCCGGTGCCGGAACCGCGGGGTGGCTTCCTTTGCGTTGGTCCTTCCGGATGGTCGAGGGTGCGGGTCGGTTGCCCAGTTCTATTGGCATTCTCGTCCCCTTGTCGCTCACAAAACTCCGCCGCAGCGCGCCGTCGGGCGGGCGCCATTTTGTGACGACGACCATAAGTTCGGAGGCGGCGCGGTGTCAAATGCAACCGTTACGTGACGTCCCGGACACTCGATTGGTCCAGGGTTTTCGGTCCGTTTTAATGGATGTGGTGGAACCGAGATGCCCATCTTGTGGGTCTGTGACAAAACAGGGAACGCTCCGTCACCTGTCCGCGCAGTAGCATCAACGCAGGGTCACCGGATACCGTGCTGTTCGGGAAGATTTTCCCACGTCAGGGCTTGTGACTGACACTTGTTCACCCGAACGGCCCAGCGGATGCCCACGGTGACGAGCTGACCGTTCCCACAAAACCCACCGGTGAGAACTGTGTCACCTTGACAAAACCAAGGGTTTTCGAGGTTGGTTACCGACGGGTTCTTGCCGCCGGGCCGGTTGTTTCAGTAGGGTTTCAGGCAGTAGTCGCCCGGTGGCTCCGGGGTCGGACATTCGCAGCCGGGACCAATGCTTTCGGCGCGTTCTCTATTTTGCGATCCAAGAAGGAAGCAGACTAATGATCGGTCGTCGTGTCGTTCCTGCGCTCGCCTCGATGGCCATCGCCATCGGCACCCTGTCCGCCTGCGGTTCGGATTCCGGGTCGACGCCCGAGGGTGGCAACACCCCCCAGGCCAGCCCCGCGGTGCAGTGGATCGACAAGGTCTGCGCGACGATGGTGACCGGTGGGCAGAAGCTGTCGCAGATGCCCGCCGTCGACCCCGCCAACCCGGCCGCGGCCAAGGAGGGGTTGATCACCTTCTTCACCAACTTCTCCGGCACGCTGACCGCGCTGTCGAACGGCCTCAAGGAAGCGGGCGTGCCCCCCGTGGCCGACGGCCAGGCCACCGTCGACAAGGCGCAGGCCACCATCGACGGCGCCAAGACCTCCGTCGACTCGGCCCAGACCAAGCTGGCGAACATCGACACGGCGAACCCGATCGCCTTCCAGCAGGCCCTGGTGGAGCTCGCGCCCAGCCTGACCGCCCTCGACAACACCGACGGCCCGCTCAAGGACCTGCGGGCGAACCCCGAGCTGAACACCGCGTTCGAGCAGGCCCCCGGGTGCAAGCAGGTCGACTCCGAGTCCGCCAGCGCGGTCCCGACCTCCTGATCCCGACCTCCTGGGCCTGCCGGTCCGGCTCCGGGTGTGGCACCCTGCCGGTGCCCCAGGCCCCGCGCCGCAGTCCCCGCACCCCTTCGGAGGTGGCCGCGTGACAGATCGTCCCGAGTCCAGGGTCCGGTCGGTGCCCGTCGCCGACGTGCTGACCCGCGAGGGCCGTGACGACCCCGCCGTCCGCCGCCGCGCCGACCGCCCCCGCCGCGTCCTCAAGACCGCGGCGGGGGCGGCGGTCGTCGTCGGCGCCCTGTGGGGTCTGCACGACCAGTTCGCCCCCGACCACACCGGGGTCTCCGCCGAACCGGGGCGCTCCACCCCGTTCACCGAGACCCCCGTCCCGCCGACCACGGTGGCCGCCACCGAGGTCGTCGGCCCGCGCGTGGCCACCGGCGAGGTCGTCACCGCCCCCACCACCGCGGCCGCGCCCCCGGTCGAGCGGGAGGCCCCCGCGCGGCAGGCGCAGCCGGAGCGGACGCAGCGGGCGGCCGACACCGAGCCGAGGCGCACCCGGTCGATCGTGCCGAACCCGGTGCAGGTCCTGCTCGACGCCGCCCGACTGCTCGGGGGCAGGTGATGGAGCAGACCCCGGCGGGGCCCGGGGCGGACGCCGAACCGACCGCGCCACCCGCTCCACCCGGACCGGAGCGCGGTTCCGAGCGGTCCGACCAGCCCGCGGCGACGACGCCGCGGGCTCGCGCGCTCTCCCCCCTGAAGCTGATGATGGTCATCGCCGTGCTGGCCCTCGGGCTGGCCTTCGGCGCCAAGGCCCCCTGCCTGGGCACCTACGTCGACGGCGCGGGCGTCGCCCAGCTCGACTGGCGCGAGGGGTCGCAGTACAAGCGGTTCTGCTACTCCGACACCGTCCCGCTCTACTCGTACAACCACCTCGCCGAGGGCGCGCTCCCCTACGCCACCCGCTGGGTCGACCTCGGCAGCGGGAAGCCGAAGGCGCGGTACATGGAGTACCCGGTGCTCACCGGGCTGTTCATGTACCTCAACGCCCACCTGACCCTGGTGTGGCTGGACGCGGTCGGCGCCGAGGTGCCGGTGATCGCCTACTTCGACATCACCGCCGTGCTGCTGGCCCTGGCCTGGCTGGCGGCGGTCTGGGCCAGCCTGCGGCTGACCGCGCGCAGACCGTGGGACGCGCTGCTCATCGCCGCGTCGCCGCTGGTGGTCGTGCACGCCTTCACCAACTTCGACACCCTCGCGGTCGCCGCCGCCGTGCTGGCCCTGCTGGCCTGGGCGCGGCGCAGGCCGGTGCTCGCCGGGGTGCTGCTGGGCATCGGCGGCGCGCTCAAGCTGTTCCCGCTGCTGCTGCTCGGCGCGCTGCTCATCCCGTGCCTGCGGGCCGGGCGGATGTCGGAGTTCTGGACGACCACCGCCGCCACGGTCACCACGTGGGTGGCGGTGAACGCCCCCATCGCGCTGCTGCCGGAGACCAAGGCGGGCTGGGGCGAGTTCTTCCGCCTCAACACCACCCGCGACATGGACCCGGACTCGATCTACTACGTGCTGCGCACCCTCACCCCGTGGCCCGGCTTCGACACCCCGCCGTTCCCGCCGGGGGAGGGGCCCGAGGTGCTCAACACGGTGAGCCTGCTGCTGTTCCTCGCGGTGTGCCTGGTGATCGCCTACGTCGGCCTGAGCGCGCCGGTGCGGCCGCGGGTCGCGCAGTTGGGGTTCCTGATCATCGCGGCCTTCCTGCTCACCAACAAGGTGTGGAGCCCGCAGTACTCGCTGTGGCTGGTCCCGCTGGCGGTGCTGGCGCTGCCGAGGTGGAAGCCGCTGCTGGCGTGGATGCTCGTCGACGCCGCGGTGTGGTTCCCCCGGATGCTGTACTTCATGGGTGGGCCGGACGGCCTGCCCGCCGAACCGTTCCTCTACACCGTGATCGCCCGCGACCTCGCGCTGCTGCTGCTGTGCGCGCTGGTCGTGCGCGAGATCCACCGCCCGGAGCGCGACCGGGTCCGCGTCGACGGCGTGGGCGACCCGATCGCGGGCGTCACCGCCGACGAGCCCGACCGCTGGCGGCTGCGCGGCTTCCGCGTGGTCCCCCTCGCCCGCCCCGCGCCCGAGGAGCCCGCCCATGTCGGCTGAGGCCACCGCGGAGCGGACCGCCCAGCCGAGCCCCGACCCGGTCGTCCCACCGCCACCCCCGGCCGTCGCCGCCGACCCCGCCCCCACCGACCGGCTGCGCGGCTGGGTTGTCGCGGCGGTGCTGGGGCTCGTCGGCGGGATCGTGCGGTTCCAGAACCTGGGTTCGCCCACCGACAAGGGCACCCCGGTCTTCGACGAGAAGCACTACACCCCGCAGGCGTGGCAGATGCTGCGCAACGGCGGCGTCGAGGACAACCCCGGCTACGAGCTGACCGTGCACCCGCCGCTGGGCAAGACGTTCATCGCCCTCGGCGAGTGGCTCTTCGGCTACAGCGGCTGGGGGTGGCGGTTCACCGCCGCGCTGTGCGGCACGCTGATGATCGTCCTGGTGGTGCGGATCGCCCGCAGGCTCACCCGCTCCACCCTGCTCGGCGCGGTCGCGGGCCTGCTGCTCATCGCCGACGGGGTGTCCCACCTGCAATCGCGGATGGGGATGCTCGACATCTTCCTGGCCTTCTTCGTGCTGGCGGCCTTCGGCTGCGTCCTGGTCGACCGCGACCAGGTCCGCGCCCGCCTCACCGTGGCGGTCGCCGAGGGCTGGGCCGACGAATCCGGGCTCGGGCCGCGCCTGGGCGTGCGCTGGTGGCGCCTCGGTGCGGGCGCCCTGCTCGGGCTGGCGTGCGGGGTGAAGTGGTCGGGCCTGTACTTCGTCGCCGCCTTCGGCCTGCTGACCGTCCTGTTCGACGTGACCGCCCGACGGGCGACCGGGGTGCGCCACCCGTGGCTGGGCGCCCTCGGCCGCGACGTGCTGCCGGGCCTGTGGGCGTTCGTGGGCGTCGGCGCCACCGCGTACCTGACCACCTACTGGGGCTGGTTCGCCTCGGAGACCGCGTTCGCCCGGCACCTGGTGGAGACGGGCGGCTCGGACCCGCTGTCGATCGCCAAGGGGGCGCTGGGGTCGCTGTGGCAGAACTCGTCGAAGGTCCTGGACTTCCACGAGTCGCTGGTGACCCCGGAGAAGCCGCACCCGTGGGAGTCCAAGCCGTGGACGTGGCCGATGGGCCTGCGGCCGATGCTCTACTACTACGAGGGCGGCCTCACCGGCTGCGGCGAGGCCCGGTGCGTGGCGGCCACCATGCTCGTCGGCACCCCCGCCCTGTGGTGGCTGTCCTTCCCGCTCCTTGGCTGGTCGCTGTGGCGGGCCCTGGGCCGGTTCGACTGGCGCTACGCGGCGGTGCTGGTGGGCTACCTGGCGGGCCTGCTGCCCTGGTTCGCCAACATCGACCGGCAGATGTACTTCTTCTACGCCACCCCGATGGCCGCCTTCCTCGTCCTGGGTCTGACCCTGGTCCTGTCCGACCTGCTCAAGGCCACCGGCCGCACCACCGGCCGGGTCCTCGTCGGCGCCTACCTCGTCCTGGTTATGGCCAACTTCGTGTGGCTGTGGCCGATCCTCAACGGCGACGTGATCACCGAGGGCCACTGGCAGGCCGAACTCTGGCTCCCCTCCTGGCGCTGACCCGCCACCCCGCCTCGTCCGCCCGCAGTCGACAACGAACAGGAAAGAACCCATGACCGCCTACCGCACCATCGTCGTCGGCACCGACGGCTCGAACTCCTCCTACCGCGCCGTCGACCGCGCCGCCGCCCTCGCCGCCGACACCGGGGCGAAGCTGCTCGTGGTGTGCGCCTACCAGGCCCCGGACCCGCGCAAGGTCGAAGCCGCCCAGGACCGCCTCGGCGACGACGTCGGCTACCAGGTCGTCGGCGCCAACCCGGCCGAGGACACCGTCCGCACCGCCCACGACCGCGCCGCCAAGCAGGGCGCCAAGGACGTGGAGACCCTCGTCCGCGACGGCAACCCCGTCTCGGTCCTGTCCAAGGTCGTCTTCGAGCGCGACGCCGACCTGCTGGTGGTCGGCAACCGCGGCCTCAACACCCTGGCCGGGCGCATCCTCGGCTCGGTCCCCGCCGAGGCCGCCCGCAAGTCCTCAGTGGACGTCCTGATCGTGCACACCGTCTCCTGATCGCCCGGCGGCGCCCGGTCCTCGCCCCGAGGCCGGGCGCCGCCGCCCGCGGAACCTGAGGCTTTCGCTCGCGCACAACAGTGCGAGGACAAGGGTGGCGTCCCCCGGCGCAGCTCATGCCGCGACGGTTGCCCGACCGACCGGGAACCGCACGCCGGTGAGGTCTTCCGAGACGGCCCAGAGGCGTTGCTGCGCGGTCGAGTCGTAGGAGTCCGCGCTGGAGGTGACCAGCCTCGGGTGGCCGCGCTGCTCGGCCAGACCGTCGGGTCCGTAGTACTGCCCGCCGAGGACGGACGGGTCGGTGGCGGCCCGCAGGGTGGGGAGCGCGCCCGCCGTGGCGGGCTGGGTGATCGCCGGAGCGAGCCAGGTGATCAATCGGCGGGCGACCGGCGGGGTGTTGCGGGCCAGGTCGGTGTCGGAGAGACCGGGGTGTGCGGCCACCGCGGCGGTGGTGCCGTGCGCGGCGAGCCTGCGTTGCAGCTCGTAGGTGAACATCAGGTTGGCGAGCTTCGACTGGCCGTAGGCGGCCGTCCGGCTGTAGGAGCGCTCCCACTGCAGGTCGTCGAAGTGGATGGCGGCGCGGATGCGGTGGCCGGTGCTGCTGACCGTGACCACCCGGGAGCCCGGCACGGGCAGCAGCAGGTCGAGCAGCAGCCCGGTGAGCGCGAAGTGGCCGAGGTGGTTGGTGCCGAACTGGAGCTCGAAGCCGTCGCTGGTGGTCTGCTTCGGGGTGTGCATCACGCCGGCGTTGTTGATCAGCAGGTCGATCCGCGGGTGGGTGGCGCGCAGGTCCGCCGCGGCGGCGCGCACCGATTCCAACGAGGTCAGGTCCAGTTCCCGCACGGAGACGTCGCCGTTGATCCTGGCGGCGGCCGACCTGCCCTTTTCGATGTCGCGCACGGCCAGCACCACCGCTGCTCCGTGCTCGGCGAGCCGCCGGGCGGTCTGGAAGCCCAATCCGGTGTTGGCACCGGTGATCACGGCCACCCGGCCGTCCTGGCGCGGGATCTGCTGCTCGGTCCACTTCATTGCGAGCTCCTAATGTACCGTCGGTAACTTATGGTCGGAACGGTAATGTACCGCCGGTACGCTGTCAAGGTACCGGCGGTACACAAGCTATGCTCGACCCCATGACGTTCCAGCGGGCGCGCACCGAGGAGCAGCGCGAGGTCCGGCGCCGGGCGATCCTGGAGACGACCTCGGCGATGCTCGACGAGATGCCGGTGGCCGCGGTGACCCTGAACGAGCTGAGCAGGCGGGTCGGCCTGGCCAAGACGGCGGTGCTGCGCTACTTCGAGTCCCGCGAGGCGGTGCTGCTCGACCTGATGGACGACCGGACGGCGAGCTGGCTGGCCGAACTGGAGCAGGAGCTGGTCCGCGGTGTCGACCCGGACCTGCCCGCGGTGCGGCGGGCGGAACAGGTGGCCGACGTGCTCAGCCGGTCGCTCGCCGCGCACACGGCGCTCTGCGACCTCTACGGCGCGCAGGGCGGAGTGCTCGAGCACAACGTCTCGGTCGAGGCGGTCCGCAGGCACAAGCGGGCCTCGCTGGACAACCTCGCGGTGATGGCCCGCCTCGTCCGGCGGTGCCTGCCCGAGGTCGGCGACCACGCCGAGCAGTTCTGCCTGACCGCCCTGCTGGTGGCGGGCGCGCTGTCCGCCTACACCTCACCGCCGCCGAGCCTGCTCGCCGTCTACGAGTCCGAGCCCGCACTGGCGGTCCACCGCGTCGAACTGCGGCCGGCCCTGCGGCTCGCGATCACCACGTCGCTCGTGGGCGTGCTGCCGCGCCCCTGAGAGCCCGGCGGCCGGACGCCGTCGGGTGCCGCCGCGTGCCGCCGCGCGGTCAGCGGGCGCGGCGGAAGTTGCGGGAGGCGAGCCAGCCGCCCAGGGCGGCCGTGCCGACCGCGAGGCCCAGGGCCGCCCACACCGCCGACCCCACCGGCATCCCCAGTGACAGCGCGCGCGTGGCGTCGATGGCGTAGGTGATGGGGTTGATCGTCGACAGGACGCGAATCCAGCCGGGCATGGCCTCGACCGGCATGTAGGCGCTGGAGCCGAACATCAGCGGGAACATGACGATGAACGACACCGCCTGCATGGTCTCCGGCTTGGACTGCCAGGTGGCGATGGCGATGAAGATCCAGCTCAGCCCCCAGCCCACCGCGACGGTCAGCAGCAGCGCGGAGGTGATGCCGAGGACGCCGCCCGGGCGGAACTCCAGGAAGACCACCGCCGCCAGCACGGACACGACCAACTGCACGACCAGCCGCACCGAGTCCGACAGGGTGCGGGCGACGAGGACGGCGCCGAGGGTGATGGGCATGGCGCGCAGGCGGCCGATGAACCCGGTGTAGATCTCGGTCAGCAGGCCCACGCCGGAGCTCATGGCGGTGGTCATGGCGATGTTGACCAGGGTGGCGGGCATGAGGAAGTTGATGTAGCCGGAGTACTGCGTGACCCCGGGCAGTTGGCCGATCCCGCTGAACACCTGGCTGAACAGCAGCAGCATCACGATCGGTTGCAGCAGGCCGAAGAACACCAGCCGGTAGTCGCTGAACGCCGAGCCCAGGGAACGTCCGGTGAGGACCGAGATCTGCGTCCACAGCGAACTGGGGGACCAGCCGTCCTGCCGCTGGCGGCGCCCGGCGGCGATGTCCACGGCGGACAGCCGCACGGTCTGCTCGGAAGCCGAGCCGCGCCCGCGCGGGGCGGCGTGCTTGCTCACGCCGACCACCCCATCTGCGCCGCCTTCTCCTGCGCGGACCGGTGCAGGGCCACGTACACGTCGTCGAGGGTGGGTTCGGTGACCGTCAGGTCGAGGATCGGCACGCCCGCCGCGTCCAGGGCGCGGACCAGGACGGCGATTTCCCCGGCGGCGGCCAGCGGGACCTGCACCGCGCACTGCGCCGGGTCCGCCAGCGGCTGCATCCCGGCGTACTGGAGCGTGGTCACCGCGTGGTGGGTGGCCCTGGCGTCGGCGAAGGTGGCCGAGACCGTGCGCTGCCCGATGCCCGCCTTGAGGCTGGCGGGGGTGCCGGAGGCGACGACGTGGCCCCCGGCCAGCACGACGATGTCCTTGGCCAACCGGTCGGCCTCCTCCAGGTACTGCGTGGTGAGCACGACCGTGGTGCCCCGGGCGGCCAGCGCCTCCACCATCACCCACAGGCCGGTGCGGCTCACCGGGTCCAGGCCGGTGGTCGGCTCGTCGAGGAACAGCACGTCCGGGGCGCCCAGCAGGCTCGCGGCCAGGTCGAGGCGGCGGCGCATCCCGCCGGAGAAGGTGGCCATCTTGCGGTCGGCGGCCTCGGTGAGGTCGAAGGTGGTCAGCAGCTCGTCGGCGCGGGCGCGGGCCTGGGCGCGGGAGGCGCCGAGGAGCCGGGCGAGCAGGACCAGGTTGGCCCGGCCGGTCATGGTCTCGTCCAGCGCGGTGAACTGGCTGGTCATGCCGATGTGCCTGCGCACCTGGTGCCCCGAGCGCCGCACGTCCCAGCCGCACACCCGGGCGGTGCCCCTGGTGGGGGTGGACCGGGTGGCCAGGATGTCGATCAGGGTGGTCTTGCCCGCCCCGTTGTGGCCCAGCACGCCGAGCACCACCCCCGGGTCGACCTGGAGGGTGACGTCGTTGAGGGCGTTGATCGGGCCGTAGGACTTGCCGAGACCGATGACCTCGATGCGGGGCCGTGGCATGGACGAGTCCTTCGCGCTGCGGGACCGGACGTTGGCGACCATACCGGGGGGTGCGCCCGATCGGCGGTGTCCGGTGGGATTCGAACCGTGATTTGTCCGATGGTGACAGGAATCCACCGGGTGGGTTTCTGGACGGTGGTGACAACATCGGTGCGCGAAGTGCTCCTTTGTCACGAAGAACGCACCACCCCGTCGACATCGATAATGTCCCGACGTTAACGTTCCCGTCATGTCTCTCCGACGCCGCGCGCTCCCGCCCCCGGCGGTCGCGGCGCGGGCCGCGTCCGCCCGGAGCCGTTGACATGCACCGCGCGCCTGCTTCGGTCTGGATCAGCGACCGCGGCCGGGTGCTCACGACCATCGCCTCGGTGGCGTTCCTCAGCTCGGCGGACAACTCGGTCGTCTCCGCGGCCGCCCCGTCGGTCGCGGTCGAGATGGGGCTGGGCACCGCGGCGACCCAGGGCATCACCGTCGCCTACATGCTGCCCTTCGCCGGTCTGCTGCTCGCCGCCGGTCCGGTGGTCGACCGCTACGGCGAGCGGGCCATGCTGCGGCTGGGCCTGTTCGCCTTCACCGTGGGCACGCTGCTGGCGGGCAGCGCGCGCTCGTTCGAGCTGCTGCTGGCCGGCCGGGTGGTGCAGGGGCTGGCGGCGGCGGTGCTGGTCCCGGCCACGCTGAGCCTGGTGCGCACCCGGCTCGCCCCCGACGACCGGCCCAAGGCGGCGGCCACCTGGACGGTGGCGCTGGCCTCGGCGCTGGCGCTGGGCCCGGCGCTGGGCGGGTTCATCGCCGCCACCGTGCACTGGAGCTGGGTGTTCTGGGGCTTCCTGCCGTTCCTGCTGTTCAGCTGGCTGATCGTGCCGCCGCCGGGGCCGCGGTCGGTGGCCAAGGGCGCCGACCCGCTGTCCACCGCGCTGGCCGCCGCGGCGATGCTCGCGGTCACCGGCGCGCTGCTGGTGATCGCCGACGCCCCCGGGTGGGCCGCGCCGCTGGCCCTGACCGCCGCCCTGGCCGCGGTGGCGTTCGCCATGCGCGACCGGCGCTCGGCGCGGCCGGTGCTGCCCAGGCAGCTCATCGCCAACCCGGTGTTCCGCACCGCCCTGATCATCCAGTCGCTGTGGGGCCTGGGCGTCACCGGCGTGACCGTGGTGACGCCGCTGGTGCACCAGCGCTGGCTCGGCCTGGACCCGGCCACCGCGGCGCTGCCGCTGGTGGCGGTCGCCTTCGCGCTGGTGTTCACCGCCCCGTTCGTGCCCAGGGTGCTGGCCAGGTTCGGCCCGTCGCGCACGGTCGGCGGCGGGATGCTGGTGGTGGCGCTGGGATTGGTGCTGGTGGCCGTGGTCAACGGCTCGCCCGCGGTGCTGCCGCGGCTGCCGGGGTTGGTCCTGATCGGCTTCGGCTCGGCGTTCACCGTCCCGCTGACCACGACCGCCCTCGACGTCGTCGAGGACCGGGTGGCCGGGGTTGCCTCCGGTGTGCTCAGCGCGGCCAGAGAGTTCGCGGGCGCGTTGGGCGTGGCGCTGACCGCGGCGCTGATGGGCGGGGGAGTGGCCGACGGGGAGGCGCTCGCCGACGGGTACACCCGGACCCTGCTCGCCGCCGCCGCGCTGCAGGTGGTGGCGGTGCTGCTCTCGCCGAAGCTGACCCCGTACTTGTCGCCCAGGCACAAAACGAATTCCGGCTCCGCGCAGGTCCCTGACAGGAGCGCCCCGCACCAGTCCTCGTTGCGATAGCCGCATCACATTTCTATGTTGACTCACCAGTAACATCGGCATTACCGTGATCGGAACGCCTTTTCCACCCACCGGCGGAAAAGGAGACTCACGTTTTCTCGTCCGGTGTCGACGTGGCCCCCTGGTGAGGACTGTGCAGATGAGTTCCGCGATCAAGGACGGCGGCCTGCCCGCCGCGGAGGACCTACCCGGTCTGCTGGGCGCCTGGGCGGCGCGCAACCCCGACGAGGTGGCGCTGAGCTACCTCGACTTCCGCTCGCACAGCGGCGGCGCCCAGTCGACCTGGACCTGGCGCGAACTCGACGCCAGGGTCGGCGCGGTCGCGGCCTGGTTGCAGCGCCGGGTGCGCAAGGGCGCCCCGGTGGCCGTCCTCATCGGACAGACACCGGACTACGTGGTGGCCTTCCTCGGCGCGCTGCGCGCCGGTGCCGCCGCGGTCCCGCTGTTCACCCCGGACATGCCGGGGCACGGCGACCGGCTCGCCGCGGTGCTGCGCGACTGCGCCTCCTCCACCGTGCTCACCACCCAGGACGCCGCGCCGTCGGTCACCGCGTTCGTGGAGACCCACCGGCTCCCGGTCGCCCAGGTCATCTCCGTCGACACCCTGCCCTCGGCGATCGCCGCGCACTTCGAGCCGGTCCCGCTGGCGCCGGGCGACCTGGCCTACCTGCAGTACACCTCCGGCTCCACCGGCGACCCGCGCGGGGTGATGATCACCCACGGCAACGTCGTGGCCAACGCCCGGCAGGCCAACCGCGCCTACGGGATGCGCCAGGACTCGGTCACCGTGAGCTGGCTGCCGCTGTTCCACGACATGGGCCTGGTGCTGTCGGTGGCCGCCCCGCTGGTGGCGGGCGTGCGCACGGTGCTGATGGACCCGCTGGCCTTCGTCGAGCGCCCCGAGCGGTGGCTGCGCGCGCTGTCGGTGAACCCGGGCGCGATCAGCGCCGCCCCCAGCTTCGCCTACGCCTACGCCGCGGCCAAGGTGTCGGACTGGGAGAAGTCCCGGCTGCGGCTGGACACCGTGACCGCGCTGATCGACGGCAGCGAACCGGTGCAGGCCGCGGTGATCGAGCGCTTCCACACCGCCTTCGGCCCGTGCGGGCTGCGCCCGGAGGTGCACCGCCCGTCCTACGGGCTGGCCGAGGCGACCGTGTTCGTCTCCGCCAGCAGACCGGGCAGACCCGCCGTCGACCACCGCTTCGACCGGGTGGCGCTGGCCGAGGGCCGCGCGGTCACCGTCGACGACGACGCCGCCGACGTGGTGCGGCTGGTGTCCTGCGGGCAGCCGATCGAGCAGGGCGTGCTCGTGGTGGACCCGACCACCCGGGTGCCCAGCGCCCCCGGCCGGGTCGGCGAGGTGTGGGTGGCGGGCCCGAACGTGGGCAGCGGCTACTGGAACCGGCCGGAGGAGTCCGCGCGGGTCTTCCGCAACTCCGTCAACGGCGCGGGCGCCCCGGGTGGTCCGTGGCTGGCCACCGGCGACCTCGGCGTCTGGTACGACGGCGAGCTCTACATCACCGGCCGGATCAAGGACCTCATCGTCGTCGACGGCCGCAACCACTACCCGCACGACGTCGAGCGCACCGTCGAGGCCGCGCACCAGGCGATCCGCCCGCGCAACGTGGTGGCCTTCGCGGTCTCCGGCGCCGACGGCGAGCGCGCGGTGGTGCTGGCCGAGCGCGCCAAGACCGTGCCCGCGCACGGGCTCGACCACTCCGCGGTGGCCGCCGCGGTGCGCGCCGCGGTCGCCGACCGGCACGCGCTGACCCTGCGCGAGGTGCAGATCGTGGCGCCGGACAGCCTGCCGCGCACCTCCAGCGGCAAGCTGTCGCGGATCGCCTGCCGCGAGCGCTACCTGGCCGACTCGCTGGCCGAGACCGGTCCGTCATGACGGTGCCCGACGGGGCGCAGGACCTCGTCGGTTGGCTGCTCGACCGGGTGGCGGAGGCGGCCGCGCTGCCGCGCGCCGCGATCGACCCGCAGCGACCGCTGCTGGAGTACGGGCTGTCCTCCCGCGACCTGGTCGGCCTGGTCGGCGACCTGGGCAGGCGCACCGGCCGGTCGCTGCCGCCCACGTTCGGCTACCGCCACCCGACCGTCGCCGCGCTCGCGGCCGCGGTCACCGGCGCCCGCCCCGTCCTGCCCGCGGGCGCCATTCCCGCCGCGCCCCCGCCGCCGCCCTCGCCCGAGGAACCGATCGCGGTGGTGGGCGTGGGGTGCAGGCTGCCCGGCGGCATCGACTCCCCGGCGGCGTTCTGGGACCTGCTCGACCGCGGCGCCGACGCCATCGGCCCGCGCCCGCCGGGCCGCTGGAACGCCCCGCCGCACGTGCTGCGGCTGCTGCCGACCACCGGCGGCTTCCTCGACGACGTCGCCGGGTTCGACGCGGAGTTCTTCGGCATCACCCCGCGCGAGGCCGACGTGATGGACCCGCAGCAGCGCATCACCCTGGAGGTGGCGTGGGCGGCGCTCGAACACGCGGGCATCGCCCCCGGTTCGCTGCGCGGCACCCGCACCGGTGTCTACATGGGAGTGTCCGCTTCGGAGTACGGGCTGTTCAGCCTGGCCGACCCGGAGGCGGTGGAACCGTGGTCGGGCACCGGCGCGGCGGCCAGCGCGGTGGCCAACCGGCTGTCGTACCTGCTGGACCTGCGCGGCCCGTCGATGGTCGTCGACACCGCCTGCTCGTCGTCGCTGGTGGCCGTGCACCACGCGGTCGGTGCCCTGCGCCGCGGCGAAACCGACCTGGCCCTGGTCGGCGGGGTCAACGTCATGCTCACCCCGGCGGTCACCGGCACCTTCGCCCGCTCCGGCGTGCTGGCCGCCGACGGCCGCTGCAAGGCCTTCGACGCCGCGGCCGACGGCATCGGCCGCGGCGAGGGCTGCGGGGTCGTCGTGCTGCGCCGCCTCGCCGACGCCCGCGCCCGCAGCGACCGGGTGCTCGCGGTCGTGCGCGGCACCGCAACCAACTCCGACGGCCGCTCCAACGGCATGATGGCCCCCAACCCGGAGGCGCAGGCGGCGCTGCTGGCCGGGGTCTACCCCGCCGCCGACATCGATCCCTCCACAGTGGACTACGTGGAAGCGCACGGCACCGGGACCCCGCTGGGCGACCCGATCGAGGCGGGCGCGCTCGGCGCGGTCCTCGGCGCGGGCCGCGGCCGCGACCGGCCGCTGCTCGTCGGCTCGGTCAAGACCAACCTGGGGCACCTGGAGGGCGCGGCCGGGGTGGTCGGCCTGATCAAGGTCGTGCTGTCGTTCACCCACGGCCGCATCCCACCGACGCTGCACTACCGCACCCCCAACCCGCTGATCGACTTCGACGCCCTCGGCCTGCGGGTCACCGCCGAGACGACCCCGTGGCCGCGCTACTCCGGTTCCGCCAGCGCGGGCGTGTCGGCGTTCGGCTTCGGCGGCAGCAACGCCCACGTGGTGCTGGAGGAGTGGCCCGCGGCGCGCGAACCGGACCCGGTGGCCCCCCGCCCCGAGGTCTTCGCCCTGTCCGCCCGCACCCACGCCACCCTGCGCGACCGCGCCGCCGACCTGGTCGACTGGCTGGAGACCACCGACGGCGCCCGGGTCCCCCTCGCCGACGTCGCCGCCACCCTCACCGCCCGCCGCGAACACCTGCCCGTCCGCGCCGCCGTGGTCGCCACCGGCCGCGAGGAACTGGCGGAGGCGCTGCGCGCGGTGGCCTCCGGCGCGTCCTCGGCCGCGGCGGTGCAGGGCCGGGTCCCGACCGCGGCGGCGCCGGACACCGGTCCCGTCTTCGTGTTCTCCGGCTTCGGCTCGCACTGGCCGGGCATGGGCCGGGAACTGCTGGCCGCCGAACCCGCGTTCCTCGCCGAGGTCGACCGGCTGGAACCGCTGTTCGCGGCGGCGGGCTTCTCCCTGCGCGCGGCGCTGCGGGACCCGGCCGCCGCCCCGTTCACCGTGCAGGCCCCGGCGCTGTACGGGATGCAGCTCGCCCTGGCGGGCCTGTGGCGGGCCCACGGCGTGCTGCCCGCCGCGGTCCTGGGCCACTCCGTCGGCGAGGTGAGCGCCGCCG
Source organism: Actinokineospora spheciospongiae (assembly GCF_000564855.1). GTDB lineage: Bacteria > Actinomycetota > Actinomycetes > Mycobacteriales > Pseudonocardiaceae > Actinokineospora > Actinokineospora spheciospongiae. The sequence goes on along the minus strand of NZ_AYXG01000104.1, from coordinate 14,017 downwards.
TGGTCGCGGGCGTCCTGGACGCCGAGCAGGGCCTGCGCGTGGTCACCGCCCGGACCGAGGTCCTGGCGGAGCTGGACGCGACGGGCACGGGCGCCATGGCCGCGCTGGAGCTGTCCGACGCCGAGTTCGCCGCGCTGGCACCGGATCACCCCGGTGTCGGCATCGCGGTGCACGCCGCGCCCCGCCTGTGCACGGTCAGCGGCCCGGCCGCGCAGGTCGCCCGCCTGGTGGCCCACGTCGACTCCGGCGGCGGCTTCGCCCGACCCCTGCGGGTGCGCGCCGCCGCCCACTCCGCGGCCATCGACCCGGCGCTGCCCGCCTTCCGCGCCGCCCTGACCGGCCTGACCCCCCGCCCACCCGAGATCCCCTTCCACTCCAGCGTGGCAGGCGACGCGGGGACCCCGACCCTGGGCACCGTCGACTACTGGGCGGCGAACCTGCGGCAGCCGGTCCACTTCACCCGGGCGGTCTCGGCCGCCCTCACCGCCGGGCACACCCGCTTCGTCGAGGTCGCCCCGCACCCGGTGGCGCTGACCGCCGTCGAGCAGACCGCCGCCGCCCACAACGCCGCGAACCCGCGCACCAGCGCCACGGGCATCGGAGTCCTGCCGCCCGTGCTGCCGGACTTCGCCGTCGCCCGACGCACCCCGGCGCCACCGGTTCCCTCCACGCCCGAGGTGGCCCCCCTCGCGCCTGCGGCGGTTCCCGTCACACCCGAGGTGGCTTCCCTTGCCCCTGCGGCGATCCCTCTCGCGCCTACGGCGGTCTCCGGCCCGCCCGAGGCGGCTTCCCTCGCCCCTGTGGCGGTTCCTGTCACGCCCGAGGTGGCTTCCCCTGCCCCTGCGGCGGTTCCCGTTGCGCCTGAGGTGGTCCCCGTTGCGCCTACGGCGGTCCCCGTTGCGCCCGAGGTGGCTCCCCTCGCGCCTGCGGCGGTTCCTGTCATGCCCGAGGCGGTTTCCTTTACGCCCGAGGCGGCTTCCCCCGCCTCTGCGGCGGTTCCCGTTGCGCCTGCGGCGGTTCCCGGGGACACCGTGGCCGCCTACCGCTTCGAGGCGCACGGGCGGGCGGAACCGGTGCTGGTGGTGCCGACGCTGCGGCGCGGGGCGGCGGTGGCCGAGTGGCTGCGGGCACAGGCCACCCTGCACGTGCACGGCGACTCGACCGCCCTGGGCACCCGCTACCCGCTCGGCCCGGTGGTCGACCTCCCCGGCCCGGCTTGGCGGCACCGCAGGCACTGGGTGCCCGAGCGCGCCCCGGCCGTCCCCGCGGCGCACCCGCTGCTCGGCGCGCACGTCGAACTCCCCGACGACGGCAGGCACGTGTGGCAGGCGCCGCTGCCGGTGCGGCGCCTGCCGTGGCTGGCCGACCACCGCGCCCACGGGTCGGGCGCGCTGCCCGGCACCGCGTTCCTGGAGCTGGCGCTGGCCGCCGGTCGGACCACGCTCGGCCCCCGGGTGCTGGTGGCGGACCTGGCGCTGACCGAACCGCTCACCCCCGGCCCGCACACCGTCCTCACCACCGAACTCGACCGGGCGGGCCGCCTCACCGTGCGCTCCCGCGACGCCGACGGCGGCTGGGTCACCCACGCGACCGCCCGGGTCCTGCCCGACACCGCCGCCCCGCCCGCCCCGGTGGCCCACCCGCCCGGGGGCGAACCGTTCGACCTGCGCGCCGCCTTGATCGCCGCCGGGCAGCAGCGCGGCCCGGCGTTCCGCGGCCTCACCGACGTCCGCGCCACCCCCGGCACCGCCACCGCCCGCGTCCACCTGCCCGCCGCCGCGGGCGGCGACGACGGCTTCGCCCTGCACCCGGCCCTCGCCGACGCCTGCCTGCAAGCCTTGGTCCCGGCCGCCGCGGGCCTCCCCGGCGCCGCGGGCCACCACATCCCGGACGGGGTCGCCCGCACCCGCGTACCCGGCGACCCGGCCCTGGGCACCCACTGCGTCGCCACCGCCGAGGTCACCGCCCCCGGTGTCCTGCTCGGCACGGTCCGCCTGCTCGCCGCCGACGGCTCCGTCCTGGTCGAACTGCTCGACGTGCGCGCCCCCGCCCCCGACCGGGCCGGGAGCGGCGGCCCAGCCGTCGAACGCCGCTGGGACCCGGCCCCACTCCCCGCCGCCACCCACCGACCCACGGACCCCCCGCTCCCCGCCGGGGCGGCCGTGCGGATCGGAGGTGTCCCGGCCCCCGCCGCCGAGGCCACCGCGCGAACCACGGGTGCCCTCATCCCCACGGCCGAGGTGGCCGTGCGGGCCCCGGGCGACCCGCTCTCTGTCACCGAGGTGGCTGCGCGGATCGCAGGCGCCTCGATCCCCACCGCCGAAATGGCTGCGCAAACCACGGGCGACCTGATTTCCGTTGCCGAGGTGGCCGTGCGGACCATGGGCGACTCGGCCTCCGCCGCCGAGGTGGCTGCGCGAGCCGCGGGCGAGCCGGTGCCTGCTGCCGAGGTGGTCGTGCGGGCCGCAGGCGATCCGATCTTCTCCGCCGCGCGGGCCGCTGGTGATCCGGTCCTCGTGCCCCGGCGGCGCTGGGTGTTGGTGCCGGAGGGGGATGTCGCGCTCCCCGGTCTGCCCGGCCTCGCCGCTGTCCTCGCCGAGGAGGACGAGGTCGTCGAGGTCACCGTCGCGGGTCTGGAGCGTGAGGCCGCGACCGGTGTGGTCGTGGTGGCGGGTCCCACCGCCCGCTACCGCGCTCCCGGTCACGCCGAGGCCCTGGTGCACACCGTCACCGCGATCGCCGCCCTGCTCGCCCGGCGCGACCACCCGCCCCGGCTGTGGGTGGTCACCACCGGCGGTGCCACCGTCCCGGGTGCCGAGCCGGGGGAGCCGGGCCTGGCGTGCCTGCGCGGCCTGGTCCGGGTGCTCGCCTTCGAGCACCCGGAGTTGCACGCCACCCTCCTCGACGTCGACCTGGCCTCCGGTGCGCCCGCGGTGGCCGCCGAGTTGCGGGCCGGGCGCGATGACGACGAGGTGGCCTGGCGTTCGGGCAGGCGGCTGCGCGCCCGGTTGATCACCGCGACCACCCCTTCCGCCGACGGCCGCCCCCCGGTCGTGCGGGCGGGTGCCTACGTCGTCGCCGGGGGTACCGGGGAACTCGGCCGCAGGCTCACCCGCTGGCTGGTCGACGGTGGCGCCACCCGTGTCGTGCTGGCGGGTCGGGTGCACCGCCCGGGGGCCGAGCCGGGCATCCGCGATGCCCGCGCCCGTGGTGTGGAGGTCGACGTGGTGCTCGGTGACCTGGCCGAGCCGGGTTTCGCCGCGACCCTGATCGCCCGCGCTCAGCGCGGCGGGGTGCCGCTGCGCGGGGTGGTGCACGCCGCCGGGGTGCTCGCCGACCACCCGGTGGCCGGGTTGAGCCGGGAGGCCATCGCGCGGGTGTGGCGGCCCAAGGTGCTCGGTGGGCTGCGGCTGCACCAGGCCACCGAGCGGCTCGAGTTGGACTGGTGGGTGGCCTTCGCCTCCATGTCGGGTCTGGTCGGCGCTCCCGGCCAGGCCGCCTACGCCACCGCCAACGCCTGGTTGGACGCCCTGGTCGAGGCCCGGCGCGCCCGCGGCCTGCCCGCGGTCACCCTGGACTGGGGTGCCTGGGCCCGGGACGACGGTTCCCGCTCCGACCGCCCGAACGCGGCCTTCGCCGAGGTCGACCCGGCGCACGGGATGGCCGCGCTGGCGGGGGCGCTGGCGCACGACCGGTCCGGGCTCGGGGTGGCCCGCCTGGACGTGCCGCGCGCCCTGTCGCTGTTCCCGGCCCTCGCCCGCAGGCCGTACCTGTCCGCGTTGACCGCTTCGGCCGCCCCCGCCGCGCTCCCGGCGCCTGCCCTCACCCGCGGCCCGGGTTCGCGCGGTGCCCTGGTGGCGCACCTGGTCGTCGGCCTGGCCCGGCTCACCGGCGCCGACCCGGCGACGGTCGACCCCGCCGCCCCGCTGACCGACCTCGGCATCGACTCGCTGATGGCCGCGCGCCTGCGCGCCGCGGTGCGGCAGGACTTCGACGTCGCCCTCCCGGTGGCCCTGCTGCTGCGCGGCGCGAGCCTGGCCGAGGTCGCCCGACACGTAGGCGACGAGCTGGGCCTGCCCGCCGCGGTCGCCGCCCCCGGCCCGCACGGGGTCGCCCCGCGCGACCCGACCGAGCGCTGGCTCACCGTGGTGTGGACCGACGCCCTCGGCAGCGCCCCCACCGGGGTGCACACCGGCTTCTACGACCTCGGCGGCGACGAGGCCGCCGCGGCCAGGGTGCACGCGGCCCTGTCCGCCAGGCTGGCCGAGGTGCCGCCGGTGACCTCGCTGTTCGCCCGCCCCACCATCGCCGCCCAGGCCGACCTGGTCCGCGACGAACTCGAAGGCGCCCCGGGGCCGGTCACCGTGCTGCGCGCGGGCGGCGGCAGTCCGCCGCTGGCGCTGTTCCACCCGGCGGGCGGCCCGACCACGGTCTACCAGCCGCTGGTGGCCGAACTGCCGACGTCCTACCCGGTCCTGGGCTTCGAGCGGCTCGACGACGAGTCCACCGTGGAGTCGAAGGCGGCCCGCTACGCGAGCCTGCTGCGCGAGCGGCAGCCCAGCGGCCCCTACCGGCTCGGCGGCTGGTCCTTCGGCGGCTGCCTGGCCTACGAGGTCGCCCGCCTGCTCACCGAGCAGGGTGAGCGCGTCGACCGGCTGGTGCTCATCGACACCGTCCTCCCGCTGCCCGGCGCCGACCCGGCCGACCTGGTGCTGGACCGCTTCGACCGGTTCGCCGAGCACGTCGAGCGGACCTACGGGGTGGCGCTGGACCTGCCGCGCGAGGTGCTCGCCGCCCTCGACGAGGAGGAGCAGGTCGACGTGGTGATGGACCGCCTCGCCGCCGTGCCCGACCTGGGCCGGGGCGCGCTGCGCCACCAGTACACGTCCTACGTGGACGCCCGGGTCGGCGAGCGGTGGCGGCCCAGGCCCTACGCCGGTCCGGTGCTGCTGCTGCGCGCCACCGACCCGCACCCGCTCACCGCCACCCTCGACCCGCGCTACCTGCGCACCGACGAGGCGCTCGGCTGGGACGCGCTGTGCCCGGACCTGCGGGTCACCCGGGTGCCCGGCGACCACCTGAGCATGATCGACCCACCCCGGGTCCGCACCCTGGCCCGACACCTGGCCCGAGCCCTGGAGGCACCGGTCCGGGTATGAACCCCGCACAACCCCTTCCGCCGGAGAACCCCTTGGCACACCGCCGCACGCGATGGCTGCTCGCCCTCGCCCTGCTCGCCTCGACGGCCGTCGCCGTCCCCCTCACCCTGCCCGCACCGCAAGCCGCCGCGGCGGCGGTCACCGCCGACGACGGCGCCCGGGTCGTCGAGGAGGTCCGGGTCGACGAGCGCACGCTCGACCTGCGCATCGCCTCGCCCGCCCTGCGCGGCGACGGCTGGGTCCGGCTGCTGCTGCCCTCCGGTTGGGACGGTGCCACCCGCACCTGGCCCGCCCTGTGGCTGCTGCACGGCTGCTGCGAGAACGCCGACTTCCGGTCCTGGTCGGCCTACAGCGACATCGCCGCCCTCGCCGCGCCCCTGGACCTGATCGTCGTGCAGCCCTCGGACGGCAAGGCGGGCATGTACTCGAAGTGGTGGAACTCCGGTCGCGGCGACGGCCAGGACTGGGACCGCTTCCACACCGAGGAGGTCCGCCAGATCGTCGAGCGCGGCTACAAGAGCGGCACCCGCCGGGTGGTGGCGGGCCTGTCGGTCGGCGGCTACGGCGCGATGGCCTACGCCTTCCGCCACCCGGGGATGTTCGTCGCCGCGGCGTCCTTCAGCGGCGCCCCCAACACGCTGCTGCCCACGGTCCCCCTGGTCCTGCAAGGGCTCGTGACCATGGAGGGCTACAACCCGCTGGACCTGTGGGGCGACGAGATCTTCCAGCGGCAGCGGTGGTCGGACAACAACCCGTACGACCACACCGACAAGCTGCGGGGCACAGCGCTCTACGTCTCCAGCGGCAACGGCATCTTCGGCCCCCTGGACTTCCCCGGCGCGGCCGACCCGGTGGAACCGGCGTCTTTCGCGTCCTCGCAGTCGTTCGTGTGGAAGCTGCGGTCGCAGGGGATCGCGGTGACCGAGCACTTCTACCAGGGCACGCACACCTGGCCCTACTGGAAGCGCGAACTGCGGACCGCCTGGCCCTGGCTCACCGCCAACCTGGGCCTGTAGCCCCCGGTGGGGGTGGGCACGGCCCACCCCCACCGGTGCTCAGGCGTCCACGTGGTGCGCCAGGTCCTCCACGTCCAGCCGGGCGGGGGTGGTCTCGTCCAGGAACCCCAGCAGCACGTCGGCGAACCACGCGGGCTGGGCCACGTGCGGGAAGTGCCCCGCCCCCTCCAGCTCCACCAGCCGCGAACCGGGCATCAGGTCGGCGGCGCGGCGCCCGTGCCCCACCGGGATCACCCGGTCCTCGGTGCCCCAGATGACCAGCGACGGCAGGTCCTCGGCCAGGTACAGCTTTTCGGTGGCCGAGACCCGCTGCCCGCCGAGCCCCACCGAGGCCCGCACGGTGCGCACGAACGAGGTCCGCGCGTCCCGCGAGGCCAGCGTGCCGAAGTGCTCGACCAGCTCGCGCGCCTCCACCCGCCGTCCCACGACCGCCCGCGCCAGGGCGACGGTCAGCCGGTTGGCGATCAGCGGCAGCGCCACCGCGGTGCCCGGCAGGTTCGCCGCCCGGATCGCCCGGCTGACCCCGGTGCCCAGCCCGCCGCTGTCGACCAGCACGACCCGGCCGCACATCTGCGGGAACTGGTAGGAGAACTGCAGCGCCACCCCGCCGCCGAGCGAGTGCCCGACCAGGGTCACGTGCCGGTGCCCGAGCCCGACGAGCAGGTCCCGGACTACGTTGGCGTAACCGGCGATCGAGTAGTCGCCGTGCGGGCGCTGCGAGCGGCCGTGCCCGGGCAGGTCGACCGCGATCACCTCGCGGGTGCGGCCGCGGCGGTCCAGTTCGGCCAGCAGCGGCTTCCAGGTGGCGCTGGTTCCCGCCAACCCGTGCACCAGCACCAGCGGGTCGTCGGTCGGGGCGCCCTCCGGGAGCAGGTGCAGGTAGCCGATCCGGCGGCCGTGCAACACGGCCTCGCGCGCCGAAATACCCATCGAAGCACCTTTCCCGAATGATTTTCGGCAAAGCATAGAACGGCTTCGGGTCGCATTGTCACGGGCGAGCGGAATTGTGCAGGTATGAACAGTTCGGGCGTTCGCGGCTTGCCACCGGCACGCAAACCCGTCCACCGGTGCGGCAACCGGCCTGCGTGGACGATTGACAGCCCCTTGACCCCTCTTTAGTGTTCGAGGACACCAATGGACACGAAGTCGTGCGGGGGTGTCGATATCGCGCGGGTGGAGGGCGAGATGGCGGTGACGCAGCGGGGCGGGCCGGTCGGCAGCGGATCGGACAAGCCCGGGCCCGGCGTCACGGCGGTCCCGATCTGGGCGTCGGTCGTGCCGGGCATCGCCGACCGGGTGCGCCCGCTGGCCAGGACGCTCATCCAGGACGCCGTCGAGGCGATCCAGGAGGCCGTGCCCGCCTACCGCCAGCCGGTGGAGGGCAAGTTCGGCGAGGTGCTGCTGGGCAGCGTGCAGGCCGCCATCATGCAGTGCTTCGAGTTCATCGCCGACCCCACCGCCGACCGCTCCGACTGGCTGGCCGCCTTCCGCTACGCGGGCCGGATGGAGTTCCTCGAGGGCCGCACCATGGACTCGCTGCAGACCGCGGTCCGGGTCGGCGCCCGCGCGGTGTGGCGGCACGTCAGCGTCGCGGGCCAGGAGCTGGGCATCCCGGCCGACACGCTGCTCACCGTCGCCGAGGCGATCTTCGCCTACGTCGACGACCTGTGCGTGGTCGCCGTCGCCGGGTACACCGAGGCCCAGGCGCAGGCCAGCGGGTCCTACGAGCGCAGGCGCCGCCAGCTCATGAAGCTCATCCTGTCCGACCCGCCCGCCCCCACCCAGTCCCTGGTGGAGCTGGCCGCCGCCGCCGACTGGCAGATCCCCGACGAGGTGGCCGTCGTCGTCCTGGAGTACCGCACCGACCAGCACCACCTGCCGGTCCCCGCCCTGGGCCGCGACGTCCTGGTCGACCTGGAGAGCGGCGACCCGTGCCTGGTGCTGCCCGCCCCCCGCGCGCAGCTCCCGAACCTGGAGGGGCAACTGCAGGGCCGCCGCGCCGCGGTCGGCCCCACCGTGCCGCTGGCCGACGCGCACCGCTCGCAGCGGCTGGCCCGGCAGGCGATGTCGCTGGTGCACCGCGGCGTGCTGCCCGAGGTGGCCGTCACCTGGTGCTCGCGCAACCTCTCGACGCTGCTCATGTTCGCCGACGAGTCCCTGGTCACGCACGTGGCGCAGCCCATCCGCGCCGCGTTCGCCGACCTCACCGACAAGCAGCGCGAGCGGGTCGCCAGCACCCTGCGGACCTGGCTGCACACCCGAGGCGACATCAACGAGACGGCGTCGCGGCTCGCGGTGCACCCGCAGACCGTCCGCTACCGCATGAACCAGATCGAGGAACTGCTCGGCGACCGCCTCAACGACCCCGAGCAGCGGTTCCTCATGGAGATCACCATGCACGCCTGGCACCTGCCCGACGACACCACCGCCAACTGAGGCCCGCGGCGGGGCCGGGCCGGGCCCGGTGGACCCGCGCGGGCTGAGTTCTCCCCACTCGGTCACCGATCGCCGGGGTTCCGAGCGGGAACGCGCTGTCCGTGCCACCGGGAATGGGCAACCGCGCCCCGATCGGGCACACATCCCGCGGCCGTGTCCGCCATTCCCATTCCGGGTGTTCGCAGCTCAGGGTTGTCCTGGGCACTCGCGGGCGGATTCGGCGAAATCGCCCCGGGCCACCCGGGGCCTGTTCCCTCCGGGCACTTCCCGGGCACGCGCCCCGACCGCCCCGGGCGCGGTTGCGGGCACCGGGCCGCCGCCCGCCGCGCAGCCGCGCCGCACCCCGCCCGAGCTGTGGCAGGCTGGCCCCGCACCAGTTCCGACACCGCCGCCGGGAGCAGTCGATGATCACCGTTGTGGGCGAGGCCCTGGCCGACCTCATCGCCGCCGCCGACGGCCGCACGTTCACCGCCCACCCCGGCGGCAGCCCCGCCAACGTCGCCCTGGGCCTCACCCGCCTGGGCACCGCGTCGGTCCTGGGCACCCGCCTGGGCGACGACCTGTTCGGCACCCTGGTCCGCACCCACCTCACCGACGCCGGGGTCGACGTCCGCCCCCTGCCCGCCCCCACCTCCGACACCAGCGTCGCCTTCGCCGCCACGGACGCCGCCGGGGTGGCCCGCTACGACTTCCGCATCACCTGGGACATCACCGCCCTGCCCCCGCTGGACGGCGCGGAGTGCCTGCACACGGGTTCCCTGGCCACCCTGCTGGAGCCGGGGGCGCGGGTCGTCGAAGCCGCCATGCGCACCGAGCGCACGGTGTCCTACGACCCGAACGTCCGCCCGTCGCTGTCCGGCACCCCCGCCGAGGAGCGGCCCAGGGTGGAGCGGCAGGTGGCGCTGTCCGACGTGGTCAAGGTCAGCGAGGAGGACCTGGGCTGGCTCTACCCCGGCGAGGACCCGGTCGAGCGGGCGGTGCGCTGGCTGGCCCTGGGACCGTCCCTGGTCGTGGTCACCCTGGGCGCGGACGGCGCCCACGCCGTCACCGGCAACCACGCCACCACCCGCCCCGGCCCCCCGACGACGGTGGTCGACACGGTGGGCGCGGGCGACGCGTTCACGGCGGGGCTGCTGCACTGGCTGTCGCGGGCGGGCCTGCTCTCGGGCAACCACACCGCCATCGCGTCGGTGACCGGGCGGTCACTGGAGAACGCGGTCGACTTCGCCAACGCGGTCGCGGCGATCACCTGCTCCCGCGCGGGCGCCAACCCCCCGACCCTCGCGGAGTTGGGCGCGGCCCGGTCCCTGTTGCCCTGAGTCACGTCCCCGGGACGGTCGAACCCGGCGACCGAACGGTCCGGTGGCGGAGCGTGACAAGCCGCAAACCGGTGGGTATCGCTGCCCTGAACGGGTGCGCCGTACGGCTGATGATGGAACACAGGCGACCGTCTGTACTACGGTGAGCACGAACCGTTGTCACCCAGTCTTTGGAGCGCCCATGAGCGTCGAGCACGTGCAGATGCGCGCACGGCTCGACCTGGAGGCGCCCAACCAGGCCCGGCTCTCCAACGCCCTCCTCGGCGGCCGGGACAACTACACCGCCGACCGCAACCTGGTCGAACGGCTGCTGCGGATCGCCCCCGAGGCCCGCGCGGTCGCCCGCGAGCACCGCGAGTGGGTCGGCCGGGTCCTGCGGATGCTGACCGTGCAGCGCCGGGTCGACCAGTTCCTCGACCTGGGCGCGGGCCTGCCGACGGCGGACAACACCCACCAGATCGTGCAGCGCACCAACGCCGAGGCGAAGGTGTTCTACGTGGACAACGACCCGATCGTGCTGGCCCACGGCCGGGCGCTGCTGGAGGAGAACGAACTCACCCACGTCGCCGAGGCCGACCTGACCGACCCGGCCGCCGCCCTGGCCAGCCCGGTGCTCACCCGCCACCTGGACCTGACCCGCCCGGTGGCCCTGATGATGTGCGACGTCGTCCACCACATCACCGACGACGCCACCGCCCTCGGCGTGGTGCGCGGCTGGCTGGACGCGCTGCCCACCGGCTCCTACCTGGTCCTCACCCACCACTTCGACCCCGAGGACGGCGGCGAGCCCAGCGCGCTGGCCCACCGCCTCGACCGCGAACTGCGCGACACCCCCCTGGCCACCGCCCACCGGGGCCGCGACCAGATCGACGGGTTCCTGGCGGGCCTGACCCGAGTCCCCCCCGGCCTGGTCCCCCTGCACGACTGGTGGCCCGACGGCCCCAGGTTCTCCCCGCTGGCCCCGATGAACCACACCGTCGTCGGGGTCGTCGCCTACAAGTCCTGACCGTCGGTGAGCCTGGCGGCCAACAGGGTCCCGCCCGCCATCGCCGCCGGGAAGACCACCAGCGCCAGCAGCGGCACCAGGCACAGCAGGTAGACGGGCACGGCGAACCCCAGCGCCATCGCCCGCCTGCGCCCCAGCGCCCGCCGCCGCTCCCGCAGGCTCCGCCCCCGCCGCACGAACGGGATGGCCGTCATCTCGACCGCCAACAACCACGCCCCGACGAACACCGCCACCACCGGCACCACGGTCTGCCCCACCACCGGGATGAACCCGGCGGCGAACAACGCCACGGCGAACAGGATCGCCAACCCGGCCAACCGCAGCCCGTCGCGCAACCCGATCCACGCCGAGCGACCCCACCCGATCCGCTGCGCCTGCGGCACCCCACCCAGTTCCCGGTCCTCGACCTCCTCGGCGATGCTCTCGTAGAACGGTCCGCCGATGATCAGCGTGAGCGCCGAGAACAGCACCATCATCAGCGCCACCGCCCCGATCACCACCCCGGCCCCCAGCGCGGTGCGGAACACCCCGCGCCACGCCTCGCCCCACTCATCGGCGAACGGCGTGGCCCAGGTGACGAGGTCACCGATGCCCAGCGCCAGCCCGACCAGGGCGGCGAAGAGGACCACGCTGGTCACCAACGCGGGCAACGCCCCGCGCACCAGCAGCCCGCCGTTGCCGAGCACCAACCGGAACCCCCGCCCCAGCAGCCCGATCCCCGTCCCAAAGTCCCGCACAATCCTGATCACGCGCGCAGTCTAGGGCGTCCCCACCGGACCACTCGGCCACTCACGGACCACAAGCCCCCAGCCACCCCGAACCCCACCGGCCCGGCGCAGGCCGGAACCCCACCAGCGCAGCCACCAGCCACCCCGAAACCGCCGGCCCGGTCATGCCCCAGCCTGGCACCACCCGCAAAACCCGGGGCTTGAGCCGAAGCGCACGGGCAGCCCGGCCGAGCACACCCACCAAAACCCCGCGCCTGAAAAGCGCGCCAGGCGAACCCACCCGCGGGGACCCCGCCGCCCGCATCGCGGTTGACCTCGAGCAAAGTGGAGGTCCTATCCTCAGGCTGATCACCTGTTCGACGATGGAGGACCCCCATGAGCATGGAGATGACAGCCTGGAGCGCCCTCTACAGCGCTGCCCGCACCGGCGGCCCCGCGGGCAAGATGCCCACCAGGGTCACCGCCAAACGCATCCTGGAGATAGCCAAACCCCGCCGCAAACGCCTGCTCGCCTTCCTGGTCCTCGGGGTGGTCCTCGCCGGTCTGGCGGTGCTGTCCCCGGTGCTGGCGGGCCGGGTGGTCAACGCGATCGTCGCGGGCGACCCGGACGGCGTCGTCGTCGTCCTGGCGCTGCTCATCGCCGGGGCCGCGCTCGCCGAGGCCGGGCTGGGCCTGGTGTCGCGGTGGTTGTCGGCGGGCATCGGGGAGGGGCTGATCCTCGACCTGCGGTCGCGGGTGTTCGACCACGTGCAGCGGATGCCGATCGCGTTCTTCACCCGGACCCGCACCGGTGCCCTGGTCAGCAGGCTCAACAACGACGTCCTCGGCGCGCAGCGGGCGTTCAGCGACACCCTGTCCGGGGTGGTCACCAACGTGGTCACGCTGGCCCTGACCCTGGTCGTGATGCTGGGCATCTCCTGGCAGATCACGCTGCTGGCGCTGGTGCTGCTGCCGGTGTTCGTCATCCCCGCCCGCCGCATCGGCCGCCGGGTCGCCGACCTGCGCCGGGAGGCCGCGGCGCTGGACGCGGCGATGCTGACCCAGATGACCGAGCGGTTCTCCGCGCCCGGCGCGACCCTGGTCAAGCTGTTCGGCAGGCCCGCGGACGAGTCGCGGGAGTTCGCCGGGCGGGCCCGGCGGGTGCGCGACATCGGGGTGCGCTCGGCGATGGTGCAGTCGGTGTTCGTCACCGCGCTGACCCTGGTCTCCGCACTCGCCCTGGCCCTGGTCTACGGGCTCGGCGGCCACCTGGCGGTGACGGGCTCGCTCGACGCCGGGTCGATCGTGTCGCTGGCGCTGCTGCTGACCCGGCTGTACTCGCCGCTGACCGCGCTCGCCGGGGCCCGCGTCGAGGTGATGAGCGCGCTGGTCAGCTTCGAGCGGGTCTTCGAGGTCCTGGACCTGCCGCCGCTGATCTCCGACAAGCCCGGCGCCCGCCCGGTGCCCGACGGCCCGGTGTCGGTGGAGTTCGAGGACGTGCGCTTCGCCTACCCGTCGGCGGACAAGGTGTCGCTGGCGTCGCTGGAGGAGGTCGCCGCGATCGACACCCGGGCCGGGGTGGAGGTCCTGCACGGGGTGTCCTTCCGCGCCGAGGCGGGCCAGACCGTCGCCCTGGTCGGGACGTCCGGGGCGGGCAAGTCGACCATCGCCCAGCTCGCCCCCCGGCTCTACGACGTCGACTCCGGCGCGGTCCGGCTCTCCGGGGTCGACGTGCGCGACCTGACCGCCGACTCGGTGCGCGCCACCCTCGGCATGGTCACCCAGGACGGCCACCTGTTCCACGACACCATTCGGGCCAACCTGCTGCTGGCCCGCCCGGAGGCGGGCGAGGACGAGCTGTGGGACGCCCTGCGCCGCTCCCGCCTGGCCGACCTGGTCGCCAGCCTGCCCGATTCGCTGGACACGGTCGTCGGCGAGCGCGGCTACCGGCTTTCCGGCGGTGAGCGGCAGCGGTTGACCATCGCCCGGCTGCTGCTGGCCCGGCAGCGGGTGGTCATCCTGGACGAGGCCACCGCGCACCTGGACTCGACGTCGGAGGCCGCGGTGCAGGAGGCGTTGGCCGAGGCGCTCGACGGGCGGACGGCGCTGGTCATCGCGCACCGGCTGTCGACGATCCGCGCCGCTGACCAGATCCTGGTCGTGGAGGCGGGTCGGGTGGTTGAGCGGGGTACGCACGAGGAGCTGCTGCGCCGGGGTGGGCGGTACGAGGAGCTGTACCGGACGCAGTTCGCCGACGAGGAGGGGGCGGTCGAGGTCCGCTGATGGTGGGCTTGTCGTGGGTGTGCTCTGTTTAGAGCCCGGGGTTTGGTGGGTGTGCCCGGCTGGGTGGATGTGTTTGGCCGGGGCCCCTATG